>DASTPP010000143.1:0-35106 GCA_035762175.1 Polyangiaceae bacterium
CGCGGCGGGCGGGCGCGGCGGGGGCGCGGCGGGCGGGCGCGGCGGGGGCGCGGCGGGCGGACGAGAGCGCGGCGCGGGCGCGGCGCGCGCGGGGCGGCGCGGTCGGGGGGGCACCTGACATGGAAGTCTCGCGGTAAGGGCCTGACTACTGGACGCGGGTGACGGTGAGGGCGACGCGGTGGGGGCTCGGCTTCGGGCCGGCCTTGAGTTCGAAGCGGCGCCCGGCGTCGTCTTCGATGAAGAGCGGCTTGCCCGGCTCGAGCTTCACCTTTTCGTGCACGTCGTCGCCGTCGATGAGCTCTCGCGTCGAGACCTTGGTGGAGAGCGCCTGGTCGGCGTAAAACCCGGGGTTTTGGTAGTTGTAGGGGCGGACGCGGTTGCCCGCCTCGTCTTTGCGGACGTCTTCGGGCGCGACGAAGTAGAGGTAGTCGTCGCGCCCGGCGACGCCGCTCGGGGTGCTCGGCTGGTAGTAATAGAAGTCGGCGTCGCCCGCGGCGTTGTCGTTGAGCTCGACGGCCATGCTCTTGAGCAGCTTCGGGTCGTTCGCCAGGTTCGCCTTGATGCTCGCCACCAGGTCGGCCGTCTCGATGCCCACCGGCACGTCGCGAATGGTGAGCTCGAGGTCGGCCTCGCCCTCGAAGAGGCCGCCGTCGTGCAGACGCTTCTGGGCGACCTCGACCAGCACGTCCCAGAAGTAGGAGGGCGGCGGGGGCGGCTCGTCGAGCACGACGCTCGGGTCGAGCTTGATCTCGACCCAGCCCTTCTCGTCGATGCAGACCTCGACCGCGTTGAAGGGCTCGCCGGTGCCCTGGGGGGCGTAGTTCGTGCAGTGCGCGGCGATCTGCGCGCCCCTGCGGCGGCCCGCGTCGGCCAGGATGTGCTCGAACTCCCAGGTGGGGGTGGCCCAGACGGGCGAGTCGCCGAGCGGCTCGGGCGCCCGGCTCGTGCCGCCGGGCAAGAAGGCCGGGTTCTCGGGCATCGCCATCGTCAGCTCGCCGATCGTCAGGCCGCTCGAGAGCCCTTGCAGCGTCAGCCAGTCGGGGTTGGTGAAGTCGAACATCTCTTCGACCTGCCCCAAGATGCTGTTGACCGACGCGGCGCTGCCGCTCGTGGCGTCGACGCCCTTGTAGGGCAGGGCGTTGACGTTGACCTGCACCGTCATGGCGAAGCCCTCGCCGGCCGCCTTGACCGGCGAGGCGCGCTTGATGAACCCCGGGTGCTTCGGGCCGTTCGGCTGCGCGGGGTCGAGCGGCGCGGGGCCGTAGCGCTCGGCGAGGCCCGCGAAGTCGGTCACGACGTCGTAGAGCGTGACGGGGATCGCGCGCGGCGCCACCGGGTAGACCCCGTCGGGGTGCTCGGGCGTCGGGGGCCCGGTGCGAAACTTGGTGTTCGGGTGCGTCGTGACGAGGTTCGCCAGCACCGCCTCGCCCGCGATCTCGGCCGAGATGAGCAGATCGTTCGGGCCGACCTGCGCGAGCTCGGCCAAGATCTTCGAGGGCGGCAGCCCGACGGCGTTGCCCACCCCGAGCAGGTTCGCGAGCTTCGTGCCCTCGAGGTTCGCGCTCTCGGCCGTCATGCCGAGCAGCGAGACGAGGTTCTGCTCGGCGCGGGGCAGCGCGTCGACCTCGGCCGGCGGCAGGTACGTGAGCCGCAGCAGCGAGTTCGTGATCAGCGCCGTCAGATCGAGGTCGAGCAGCCAGGTCTCTTCGAGCGTCGGCCTGGGGATCGCCTTCAGATCGTCGAGCGTGAGCGTCTTGGCGAAGTTCTTCGCGTCGAAGCGCAGAAACTGCAGCTCGACCGCGCGCGCCTCGCCGACCGCGAGCTCGCCCGGCGCGGGCGCCTCGTCGACCGTCACCGGCTCGATGCAGGCGGGCGCGGCGATCGCGGCCCAGAGCGCGGCGGCGGGCCAGCCCTTCGTTCGTGCCTTCATCGTCAAAGCCTCGTCACCTCGGCCGAGATTTCGACCGGGTCTCCGTCTTCGGGCACGTAGAAGTCGACCCGGTAGGTCGCGCCGTCGTCGTCTTGCATGTAGAGGGTGCTCGGGCCGCGGGGCAGCCGGTACTTCTCGTGGGCGATGTCAGCGACGCCCGAGGCCATCTTCGTCGAGACCTTCGCCCCGTCGCCGAGCCCCGGGTCGCTGAAGAAGCCGGGTCTCTGGTAGCGGTAGGGCCGGGGCTCGTCGGACGCCTGGTCGGCCGGGCGCAGATCGTCTTCGGCGACGAAGTAGAGGTAGGGCTCGGCCCCGGGCGCCTCGCGGGCGTAGTAGAAGTCGAGCGCGTCGTTGTTGCGCCAGTAGCGCCCGAGAATGATGTCGGCGATGTCGCCCGCCTGGCCCTGCAAGGTCGGCCGCAGGTCGGCGAGAATTTGGTCGGCCGTCAGGCCGATGCCGACGCCGCGCAGGGCGTAGACCGGCTCGGCGGCGCCCTCGGCGATGTTGTTGGCGGCCGGGGCCCCGGCCCCGCTGCCGTCGCCCGCGGGGTCATGGACGGCGACCTGGGCGACCTCGGTCAAAAGCTCCCACAGGAACTGGGGCGCGGGCACCGCGAGCGGGGGCTGGCCGCCGAAGCTGATGTTGTTATAAAACACCGCCCAGCCGGGCGGGTCGGTGCCCTGGCCGATGTTGACGCTGGTCTGGCACCCGTCGAATTGAAAATAACACTTCGTGAAGGCGCGCTCGCCGTAGGTGATCATCGCGGCCCGGGCGACGACCTGCTCGAGCAAGAAGGGGCGCAGTGTCCACACGGTGTTGGTGCCGACGGGGGTGCCCATGGGCGGCGGGTAGTTCGACTTGCACGCCGGCACGTCGGTGCACGAGGGCACAACGCTTTGAAACTCGCGCATCGCGAACCGCATGTCGATCGTCGGGGTCGGCGCGAGCCCGCTGATCTGCAGCTTCTCGGGGTCGTTGAAGTCGAAGCGCAGCGGGGCGTCGGCGGTGCGCACGTACATGTCGCCGCCGCCCTTCGAGAGGTCGACGCCGGCGACGCGGCGCAGGCCCGACTCGGCGACGACGCGCATCTCGAACTCGGGCAGCATGACGTTGCTCTTCGTCGTGAAGGTCGCGTCGTCGGGCACGAGCACGCCGGGGTGCTCGCCGGCCCCGGCCCAGGGCTTTGCGCCGACGGGGCCGAGCTTGGTGGCGAGCGGCGTCAGATCGTTGAGCGCGTCGTAGAGGCTGACGGCCATGCGCACCCCCGTCGGGTCGCTGATGGCGGGGTGGCCCGCGAAGAGCTGCCGCTGCAGCGCCGCGATGAGCTGGTCGGTCGGCACGAAGGGGTCGGTCAGCCCGATGTCCATGCTCTCGGCGAGCACCTCGGCGAAGGTGAAGGCGAAGGTGCCAGGGTTGCCGTCGATGAGCTTCTTGAAGTCGGCGAGCGACGTGCCCGTGACGTTGGCGTTCGCGGGCGTCATCGTGAGCAGCCGGACGAGGGCGAACTCGGGCGTGGTGCGCCAGTTGGGCCCGAAGCTCTTGCCGAGGTCGTTGCCCTGCTCACAGTTGTGGTTCGGGTTCGCCGCGTTGAGGCGCCAGCCGGTGCCGCAGGCGTCTTGAATCTGCGCGATCGCGTTTTTTAGCAGTGGGGTCGTGTCGACCTCGAGAATCGTGATCTTCTTCGCGCCCGACTCGCCGAAGACCTCGAGCGCCTTCGCCTTATCGAGCTTGAGCACGACCGAGGGCGCGGCGTCGTCGTCGAGGCGCACGCGGAAGCGGTTCGGCCGCTCGATCGTAACTACGCCGCCCTCGCCGCCTTGGCCGCCCTGCCCGCCCGCGCCGGCGTCGCCCGCGCCCCCGTCGTCGTCGCCGCAGGCGGCCAGGGCCGCGGCCAGCAGAAGGGGAGCACAAGTTCGGCCGTTTGGCCGTCGCGTCAAGGTGCGGGGTCGCGTCACGTACGTCATGGTAGGAGAACCCTCTGTCTAGCCGCCAAGCAAACCGCGCGGTTCGCGTCGCATTCTAGCCCGGTTCTACTCGCGTGCCGCACAAGTGGCCTAGCTCGCCCGCCTGAGCCGTTGCTTGGCCCCCGACTGCGGCCCGTTTGGGCCTCGGGGCGGTGGCCAGCCTATGTCCGCCGGAGGTGTGGGTCGGGGGGCGGTGACCCGCGCCGGCGTCGCCTCTATCGTGGGACGGTGACCCGCGCCCGCGCCGCCTTGGCCGCCTTGGCCGCCCTCGCTTGGCCTCGCCACGCCCCCGCTTGCGCGGCGGCGCACCCGGTCGAGGTGCCCGTGCAGATCGCCGACGAGTCGGCCATCATCGTGTGGGACGAGCCGAGCCGTACCGAGCACTTCATTCGCCGCGCCACCTTCCGTACGGCCGCCGACGACTTCGGCTTTCTCGTGCCGACCCCGGCCGTGCCCGCCCTCGGCGAGGTAGACGACGCGGTCTTCGTCGCGCTCGAAGATCTCGTAAAGCCCAAGGTCATTCTCCGCCCGCGCTTCGACGGCTTCGAGCCGAGTGGCATCTGCTTCTTGACGCTCGGCTCGCGGTCGATGGACGACGCCCGCCTGGAGGCCTCCGTGCGCGTGCTCGCCTCGCAGCGCGTCGCCGGCTACGACGCCGTGGTGCTCGAGGCGGACGACGCGCCGGCCCTGGCCAAGTGGCTCGAGGAGCACCGCTACGCGCCGCGCCCCGACCTCACCGAGTGGCTCGCCCCCTACGTCAAGGCCCGCTGGAAGATCACCGCCTTCCGGATGGCCCCGCGCGGCGCCGGCGCGCCGGCCGGCGCCGGGCGGGTCGACGCCTCGGCCGTGCGCATGACGTTCGCGACCGACCGACCCTTCTTTCCCTATCGTGAGCCTGCCGATCAGCGCACGACGGTGCACGCGGCGCTGCCGGCGGGCGAGCGCGATCGGTCGCTGCACGTCTTCTTCTTGGGGCCGTCGCGCGTCGGCGGCGCCATCGGCGGCGGTGCCCCCTGGCCCGGCGAGACGCGCTGGGCCGACGCCGTCGACCCCGGGCGCCTCGCCGCCCTCCCGCTGCCCGTCGCCGTGCCGGCGGGGGCCTGGCTGACGGCCTTTCGCGACACCTCTTCGCCCCGCCCCGGCACCGACGATCTCTTCTTCTCGCCGAGCGCCGACGAGGGCCCCGTCATGCCGCCGCCCGTCGTGATCGACGACCCGTACCGCGTACCCATCTTGCTCGACGTGCTGGTCTTTCTCGGCCTCGGGGGCTGGGCCGTCTACTCGCTGCGCAATCGGCTGCGGGCGCGCTGAGGGCCCGGCCCGGGGGGCGCCACCCGTACGCCGCGGCGCGGCGTTGGTGACTGCGCCGCGGCCACCCCCCGCCCGGTTCGGCCGCCTCAGCGGCGGGGCAGGGCCGCGCCCGGGTCGCGCAGGCGCTCGACGATGCGGGTGCAGGCGCGCGCCGTGAGGGCCATCATGGTGAGCGTCGGGTTCTGGTGCCCGGCGGTGACGAAGCACGAGCCGTCGGTGACGAAGAGGTTCGGCACGTCCCAGGCTTGACAGAAGGGGTCGACGACCGAGGTCGCGGGGTCGTCGCCCATGCGCGCGGTGCCGACCTCGTGCAGCGAGTAGCCGGGCGGGGCGGCCTCCGAGTTGACCTCGAAGGTGTCGATGCCCACGCCGCGCAGCATCTCGGCGATCGTTTCGCGCTGGTCTTCGGCCATGCGCCGCTCGTTGTCGCCGTAGGCGAAGTCGATGCAAGCGACGGGCACCCCCCAGGCGTCGACGCGGTCGGGGTCGACCGTGACGCGGTTCTCGAAGCGCGGCAGCACCTCGCCGAAGGCTTGAATGCTGAAGGGCTGGGCGGGCTCGGGGCCGCCGTCGAAGCCAATGCATTGAAAGAAGTAGCCGCGCAGAAAGCCCGCCGGGCCGCCGCCGAGGTTGCGAAAGTTCGGGATGATGACGGGGTGCGGGCGGGGCCGCTCTTCGTAGTGGCCCTCGACGGCGCCGAGAACGAGGGCGGGGCTCGCGACGAGGTGGTCGCTGAGGTAGCGGCCCAGAACGCCCGACGAGTTCGCGAGCCCCGCGGGGTGCTGCCGCGTCGCCGAGTTGAGCAAGATGCGGGTCGACTCGATGGTCGAGGCGCAGAGCACCACGACGCGGGCGCTGGCCTCGACCTCCTCGCGCGTGTGCCGGTCGACGAAGGCGACCCCCGCGGCGCGGGCGCCGTCGGGCTCGACCAGCACCCGGCGCACCACCGCGCCCGGGCGCACGGCGAGCCGCCCGGTCTGCTCGGCCGCGGCGAGCACCGCCCGGTACTCGCCGACGAGCACGCGCCCGGGGATGACCCGCCGCTCGGGCCACTCGGCCTCGAGGGCGCGCTTGAGGTGCAGCGCCGTGGGCCCGAGCTCGACGAGGGCGCGATAATGGCCGTCGGGCAGGTGCGCGAGCCCCTCGCGCGAGCCGACGACCCCGAGCTCGGCCTCGACCCGGTCGTAGAAGGGCTCGAGGTCTCGGTACGAGAGCGGCCAGTCGGCGCCGAAGCCGTCGCGGCTCGCCGCCTTGAACTCGTAGTCCGAAAATCGTAGCAGCGCGCGCCCGCCCACCAGCGTGCGCCCGCCGACGCCCCGGATGCGGAACCACTCGAAGGGCTTGTCGGGCGGCGCCACGTAAGGGTTGTCGACGTCGTCGACGAAGTACTTCGCCGTCGCGGGCGAGAACCCGGGGCTGCGCGACTGGATCGGCTGCCGCTCGGCGGACGCGGCCGCCGGGGCGCCCCCGGCCCCGGGCCGCGCGGCCGACGCCTCGTCAGGCGGGGCGCCCGGCGGGGCGTCGTGCCGGTCGCCCGCGTCGAGCAAGAGCACGCGCGCGCCGGCCGCGGTGAGCTCTTTCGCCGCCCAGACCCCGGTGGCCCCGGCCCCGACCACGATCGCGTCGTAGGGTTCGCCCATGGGCTCGCGTTCTACCCCCGGGTGCGGGCAAAAGACTACCCCCGGGCGCCTCGGCCGCGGCGAGGGCGAGGCCCCGTCGGCCGGGCGCCGCTCGGTACACGGCGCCGGCTGGGGCGCCGGTAGAAAAAGGCGCCGGTCTGGGCGCCGCTCAGAACACGGCGCCGAAGGAGATGCCGCCCCAGGGCAAGAAGCCGCCGGCGCCGATGATCGGCGTGAACCCGACGCCGAAATTGAAGCCGCCCGTGCGCGGCATGTAGCGATACCCGACGACGCCCGTGGCCCCGACGCCGAGGCCCGAGGCGCTGGCCGAGGCGAGCTCGGTCTCGGACTCGCCCGAGAGGTAGACCACGGTCGCGCCCGCGCCGAGCTGCAGCTTGTGGTTGGCGCTGCCGAGGTAGTAGCTCGCCACGACGGGGAAGGTCACGAACGACACCTTGGCGCTCGACGTGTCCGAGGCGGCCCCGATCGAAAGGTAGCTGAAGCCGGCGCGGATGCCGAAGTTGTCGATGAAGCGCTCGTAGTTGACCGAATAGACGCCGCCGTTGCCGAGCAGCTCGACGAAGACGGCGTTGTTCGCCGTGCGACCGAGGTTTTGCTCGGCCGGCGCGGGCTCGGGCGCGGCGGGGGCGGGGCCGCTCGCGGCGGCCGGTTGGGCCGGAGAATCGGCCGGTGGGGCGGCGGGGGCGGCCGGCTGGGCCGGGGGGGCGGCCGGCTGGGCGGCCGGGGCGGTCGCCGGCGCCGCGCTTTGCGCACGCACGCTGCGCGGAAACGAAGCGAGGGCCGGGACGATCAACGCCGCGAAAGCAAAGCGTATACGCATGCGGCCAGCCTCGCGCGAACGGGCCTTTTTGTCAAAGGCTCGCGGCGGCGCGCCTGGCGGGCGCGGGGCGGGTCGGTGCGCCTCTCGACCTCGGTTTATGTCGCGGCGCGGCAGACGGACGCGGGGGGCAGCGCCGCGAGCAGCCACGTCACCGCCGCGAGCCCGCGCCCCCGGGGCCTGGCCGGTGCCGGCAGGGCCGACGAGTGGGGCGAATATTTGGTAAGGACGTCGTGTCCGCGAGAGCGCATTTTTCCAAAAGCGCGAGCAGACAGGTGCGTTCGGCTATGGGCCGGACGGCCGAGGCCTGGTAGTCTTGAGAAGGGGCCCCCGCCCCCGCTTCGTTACCTAGCTCGCCATGATGACCCCTGGGCTCCCCGCACCGGGCTCCAAGCTCGCCGGCAAGTACGAGCTCGTGCGCGTCATCGGCAAGGGGGGCATGGGCGTGGTGATGGAGGCGCGCGACGTGCGGCTCGGCCGCCGCGTGGCCGTCAAGATGCTGCGGCCCCAGGTCTCGGCGGCGCGCTCGCTCGTCGCGCGCTTCGAGCGCGAGGCGAGGGCGGCGGCGCAGCTGCAGAACCCGCACGTGGTGCGCCTGCTCGACGTCGGCGTGACGGCCCAGGGCCTGCCCTTCATGGTGATGGAGTACCTCGAGGGCCACGGCCTCGACGTCGAGCTGGCCGCGCGGGGCCCGCTGCCCGTCGGCGAGGCGGTCGCGTACGTGCTGCAGGCCTGCGAGGGCCTGGCCGAGGCGCACGCGCACGGCATCGTGCACCGCGACATCAAGCCGGCGAACTTGTTTCTTTGCAACGAGGGCGGCCGGCGCACGGTCAAGGTGCTCGACTTCGGCATCTCGAAGCTGCGCGACGGGCGGGCGAGCGCGGTCACCCAGACGGGGTTGGGCCTCGGCACGCTCGAGTACATCTCGCCCGAGCAGCTGCGCTCGGCCCGCTCGGCCGACGAGCGCGCCGACATCTGGTCGCTCGGCGTGGTGCTCTTCGAGCTGCTCGCCGGCACGACGCCCTTCCGCGCCCGGACGGCGGCCGAGACCCTGCAAGCGATCGACGCGAGGGCGCCCCGGCCCCTGCGCGGGCGCTGCCCCGAGGCGCCGCCCGGGCTCGAGGCGGCGGTCGCGCGGGCGCTCAACAAGCGGCCCTCGCGGCGCTTCGCCTCGATCGCCCAGCTCGTCCAGGCGCTCGCGCCCTTCGCGCTGGCCGAGGCGGCCGCCTCGGGCGCGGTGACGGTCTTTACGGCCCCGCGCACGGTGCCGGCGGTCCTCGAGCGGCGGGGCGGGGGCATGAGCCCGGCCCTGCCGCAGCGCTCCTGGGGGCGCGCCGACCTGGCGATGATCGCGTTCGGCCTGCTCGGGGTCGTCGCGTCGGTGGCGCTCTTTACGCTCGGCGCCATGCCCGCGCGCCGGGGCGAGGCCGGGGTCGATCTGGCCTCCGGCGCGGGGGCGCCCGTCGAGGCGACGCACCCCGCCGGCGCGCACGATCTCGCGGCCGACCCCGCGCCCCGCGCCCCCGAGCCCGTCGCCCCCGCCCCGGCGCCGCCGCCCCCCGAAGGGCCAGGGGCGAGGCGCGCCGCCGACCACGCCGCGCCTCGCCCCAAGGCGTCGGCCGCGCCCGCGAAGGGCGCGAGCAAGCGGGCCGGACACGCCCCCGGCGCGAGCGCCGCCCCGAACCGAGCGGCGCCTCGCGACGTGTCTCCGTTGCGGCCCTAGATCGCAGGCGTTGGCGCGCGACCCTCGCCCGGGCCCTCGCGGCGTCGCCCGCCGCCGGCCAGGACGTCAGGCCGCTGGTTCGGCTTTAGTAGCGCTTGGGGGCCCGCGGGGCGCGGCCCGCGAGCAGCCCGACCAGGTCGTCGGTCGAGAGCCGTCCCGCCTCGTCGTTGCCGTCGAGGACGCGGGCGAAGAGCGAGCGCTTGCGCTCGTGCAGAGAGAGCATCTTCTCTTCGATGGTGCCCATCGTGACCAGGCGGTAGACGGTGACCGGGCGCCGCTGGCCGGGGCGGTGGGCCCGGTCGGAGGCCTGGTCTTCGACGGCGGGGTTCCACCAGGGGTCGAGCAAGATGACGTTGCTGGCGGCCGTCAGGTTGAGGCCGACGCCGCCGGCCTTGAGCGAGATGAGAAAGAGCGGCGCGTCGCCCTCCTGGAAGGCGCGCACCCGCTCGCCCCGCTCGGCGGCCGGCGTCCGGCCGTCGAGGTAGACGTGCGCGACGCCGCGCGCCCCGAGCGCCTCGCGCACCAGGGCGAGGTGCGAGGTGAACTGGCTGAAGACGAGCGCGCGCTGCCCCGCGGCGGTGAGCTCGCCGACGAGCTCGGTGAGGCGCACGAGCTTCGACGACGCGAGCTCGGACCGCGGGTCGTAGAGGCGCGGGTGCGAGGCGAGCAGGCGCAGGCGGGTGAGGGCGGCCAGCACCTCGACGCGGCGCTCCTGCTCGCGCATCTTCGCCTTGCGCGTCTCGAGGTCGGAGAGCGCGGAGAGGCGCGCGTCCTCGTAGAGTTGCCACTCGGCGCCGGAGAGCACGACCGGCACCCGCACCTCGGTGCGCGGCGGCAGCTCGGCCTCGACCTGCGCCTTGGTCCGCCGCAAGAGGAAGGGGGCGATGGCCCGGGCGAGGGCGGGCGCGGCGGCGGGGTCGTTCCGCTTTTCGATCGGCGCGGCGTACCGGCGCCGGAAGGCCTCCCAGCCGCCGAGCAGCGCGGGGAAGGTCAGGGCGAAGAGGGCCCAAAGCTCGCCGAGGTGGTTCTCGATCGGCGTGCCCGAGAGCGCGACGCGGACGTCGGCCTCGAGCGCCCGCGCGGCCCGGAAGCGCCGCGTGGTCGCGTTCTTCAGGTGCTGAGCCTCGTCGAAGACGAGGGTGGCGAAGCGCCGGGCGGAGAGCCGCTCGGCGTCGCGGGCGAGCAGGCCGTAGCTGAGCACGAGCACGTCGCCGGGGCCGAGCTCGGCGAGGGCGCGGTCGCGGTCGGGCGCGTCGGCGTAGAGGGCGAGGCGCAGCGAGGGGGCGAAGCGCCGGGCCTCGTCGCGCCAGTTGAAGGCGACCGAGGTGGGCGCGACGACGAGCGCGGGGCCGGCCCCGGCGCGCTCGAGCAAGAGGGCGAGGGCCTGGACGGTCTTGCCGAGGCCCATGTCGTCGGCGAGCACGCCGCCCGCCCCCCGCGCGGCCAGGCGCACGAGCCAGCGAAAGCCCTCGAGCTGGTAGGGGCGCAGCTCGGCCCGCAGCGCGGCGGGCGCGGCCGGCGAGAGGGCGAGGGCGGCCTCGGTGCGCCGGGCGAGCTGCCGCCACGCGTCGTCGGCCTCGAGCGCGGCGCCCGCGCCCTCGAGGGCCCGCAGCGCCTCGACGCCCGAGGGCCCCACCTCGAGCCCCTGCCGGGAGGGGCGGGCGTGCTCGGAGAGGGCCTCGAGGTGGCGCAGCAGCGCGTCGCTCAGCTCGACGTACGAGCCGGGGGCGATGCGCACGTACCGGTCTTTGCGCCGCGCGGCGTCGAGCAGGCGGGCGAGCTCGACCCGCTCGCCCTCGACGCTCAGCTCGCCGAGGACGCCGAACCACTCGTGCTGCCGCTCGACGACGACCTTGAGCGCGCGCGGGCCGCGCCGGCCCAGTGTACGCAGCGGCGGGCCCAGCCACTCGAGCTCGGGGGCGGGGTCTCGCCGCGAGCAGGCCTCGAGCAGGGCGAACGCGTCGCGCGCGTCGGCGAGGCGGTAGCGAAAGGGCCCCTCGAGCGCTTCGGCCTCGGCGAGCCGCAGCTCGGCCTCGAGCGCGCGGGCGGCGGCCGCCTCGGCGCGCAGATCGCGCAGCGCGTGCGCCGCCTTCGCGCCCCGCCGCACGTGCACGTCGCGCACGCCCTGGCCCGGCACGAACGACGCGCTGTCGACCAGGGGCCGGACGCGCAGCTCGACCTCGACCGAGCCGTCGGCCTGCGCCTCGAGCCGCAGCACCGGCAGCTGCAGCGGCGGCACCGACTCGCCCATCACGCCGCGGGGCATCGCGACGGGGAGGCGCCCCGCCCACTTCGCGAGCGACTGCAAGAGCTCGACGTGGCTCTCGGGCGGGAAGAGGCCGCCCCCCTCGCGCGCCAGCACCCCGAGCAGCTCTTTGAGCTCGGGCTTGACGTCGAGCAGGGTGAGGCGCTGGCCGTCCCAGAGAAAGAGCGCCTCGTCGGGCCGGGCCCGGCGCACGCGCTCGACCAGGCTCGCCGGCAGCGCCGCGCCGTCGACGCCCGCGCTCACCCGCACCGCGCCCGGCCGCTCTTCGGCCACCAGGCCGACCGTCGCCCGGTCGACCCGCAGCGCCCGCTCGGGGTCGGCGGCGAGCACCGCGCGCGGGTGGTCGACGAGCGCCTCGAGCAGCGCCCGCGACGCGAACCCGTCGACGTCGGGCAGCAAGGTCGCGACGCGGGCGTCGTCGGGCGAGAGCCTGGCGCCGTGCTCGAAGAGCAGGCGCCGCTTGGTGAGCCGCAGCGCCGCGCCGCGCTGGCCCCGCTTGCCCAGCCGCTGCACCCAGGGCGTGACCTCGACGCCCGCGTCGTCGACGACCCGGAGCCGGAAGTGGAGCTCGAAGTCGGCCGCGGCCGGCGTCGCCGGGCCCTGCTCGAGCAGCCGGTCGAACTCGCGCAGCGTGCGCTCCCAGGGCGGGCGGGCCAGGCCCTCGAGCGTCGCCGCGAAGGCCTCGCTCGGGGGCTGCCGCAGCCAGAGCAGCGCCGCGTCGATGGCCGCGAGCACGTGGACGCACGCGCTCGCGCCGCAGGTGCACTCGGCCCGGGGCGAGCCCGCGGCGAGCGTCAGCCGGGCCTCGGGCTTGATGAAGCGCGACGCCGAGTGGGGCAGCGGCTCGAAGGGCAGCGGGTCTTCGTAGCGAAAGCCGGGCAGCTCGGGGTCGACGCGCAGCGTGCCCTCGCGCAGGGCCTCGACCGGGCGCGGGGCCACCGAGTCGGGCAGGCGCGCACGCAGCGCCGCGAGCGCGGCGTGCGCGGCGGCCGCCCGGGGCTCGTCGGGGGGCCGCAAGAGCTCGGGCGCCGCGGCGCGCGCCCGCTCGGCGGCCCGGCACTCGTCTTCGAGAAAGCGCCACGCCAGGGGCGGCAAGAGGTCGCGCAGGCGCGACGGCGGCAGCCACTCGAGCGACCGCGCCAGCGTGTCGAGGCTCGCCAGATCGGTGAGGCGGCGGCGCCCGCCGATGGCGCGTAGCTGCGCCCGCAGCGCGGGCTCGACGAGCGGGGCGAGCGCCTCGAAGTTCAGGCGGGCGAGGTGCCCGATGCCGTGCTGCTCGAGCCAGGCGAGCAGGGCCGCGCGCGTGTCGAAGGGCACCCGCAGCACCCGCACGACGCCCGCCTGACCCTCGCCCGTACTCTCGACCACGCCCTCGGCCCGATCGCGCCCGGCGCCGGCCCCGCGGCCGGCGCGCTGGACGACTCTTAGGCCCGCCTGGCGGCGCGGTCGAGACCTCTCTGCCTTCGCCCCGCCAGCCCCCCCAGGCGTTTTCTCCCCCGCGCCCCTCGCCGGGCGCCGACGCGAGCGCCCGCCAGCGGCGAAACGGGCCAAAGGGTAGGGGAGGGCGGCCTTCCGTATTCAATGGATGGTGGTGAGCACCCGAGGAAAGCGGTCGAGCGCTTCGATCGAGGGGGTCACCGCCCGCGGGCAAGCGTTCGACCGCCCTGCATTCGCCCCTCGCCCCGGTTGGCGTACCGGCCGCTCGTGCCCCCGGCTAGCGTATCGGCCACCCGCGAGGCCCGGGGGGCGCCTACTCAGCCGCCCGCGCCCGCCGGCGCGTCGACGTCGACCCAGATCTCGTCGCCCTCGACGCGCACCGCCACCCGCCTGAGCGAGGCGGTCTTCGGGTTGATGCCGCGGCCCGAGCGCGCGTCGTAGCACCACTCGTGCGCGGGGCAGGTGAGCATGCCGCCCGCGAGGCGGCCCCCGCTGAGCGCCACACCGAGGTGGGCGCAGCGGTCTTCGTAGGCGTGCACCTCGCCCTCGAGGTTGACGAGCACGAGGCGCCGGCCCCCCACCGAGACGCCGACCATCTCGCCGCTCCATAGGTCGTCGAGGCGCGCGGCGAGGCGGTAGGCCATCACTCGCTCTCGAAGATGACGTCGAAGCGGTCGAGCGGCTCGATGCCGGCGTGGGCGAGCGTGAGGTCGGGGTCGAGGGGCTTGCCCCGGTAGAGCACCCGCGCCCGGTCGTCGGGCCGGGGCGCGACGCGCACGCTCGCGGCGCGCTGCAGCCGGCTCGCCAGGCCCCGCACGGTGTCGTTCGCTTCGGCCAAGATGAGCAGGCCGATGGTGTCGCCTTGCAGAAAGCCGTGCAGCGGTATCGTCATCGCGCGCGCCCCCTCAGCGGGCCGGGCCCGGCTTCGGCGGGCGCTCGAGCCAGGGGTAGTCGCCGCCGAACACGTCCTTGCCCCAGGTGTCGGGCCAGAGGTCGAAGTAGCGCTGCAAGAGCGCGATGAGGTTCGCCGGCGCCTCGCCCGCGAGGATGCGGCTGACGATGTTCTTGTGGTCGCCGTAGCGCTCCCGCTCGCGCTCGAAGATCCAGCGGCAGGGCTCGGAGCAGAACACGTAGCGCCGGCCCCCGGCCTCGAGGACGTTGGCGGTGTTGCGGCCGGGCGTGCCGCCGCAGAGCACGAGCTGGCAGGTGTCGCAGAGCGAGACCATGACGGTGCCGTGCACGGCCCACTCGTTGCCGACGTCGGCCTCGCGCCAGCGGGCCGCGATCTGGGCCCAGACGGCGTCGAAGGCGGGCCAGTGCCGGGGGTACTTGCGCCGCAGCCAGGCGCGCTCTTCGGGGCCCGGCATCGCGAAGTTGAACCACGTGGTCGCGCGGTAGGTGTACGCGCTGGCGTAGACCATGTGATGGTAGGTGTCGAGCGCCTCGACGAAGGTGTCCCAGTACCAGGGCCGGGCGAGGCCGAGCTCGTCGACCGAGCGCAGGTACTGGTCGACCAGCCACTCGTTCATGAACTCTTTGAACGAGCGGGCGCGCTGCTTGACCGGGGTCAGGTAATCCATCGTGAAGCCGGTCACGACGGCGAAGAACAGAAAGCTGCGCCAGAACCACTTGTCGAGCAAGAATTGCACGTACTCGCGGTCGTGGCGGGCGACGACCTCGACGACGGCGCGGCCGATCTGGGCGTGGCGCGCCTCGTCGGTCTGGATGCTCGCCAGCATCTTCTCGAACATGCGGTCGCCCGCGTCGCGCGCGACCGACGCGAGGGCCACGAACTGCAGGTTGGTGAAGCCCGTCTCGAACACGAAGTGGGTCGCGACGGCGAACTCGATCGCGTTCGAGCCGAGCAGCATCTCGTCGACGAGGTGCTTGCCGGCGACGGCGACCCAGTTGTTGGTGTGGTAGAACTTGTGCGTCCAGTCGAACTGGGGCTCCCAGCGCACCAGCTCGTGCATGATCTGCAGGGGTATCTCGGTGTGCCTGAGCTCGTCGAGCGCGCCGAGCGCCGACATCGTGCGCCAGGCGGCGTCGCGGCCGAAGCGGGCGCCGCGCAGGTTGCCGACGACGGCGGCGAACTCGGCGAGCGGCAGCGTCGCGGCGTGCAGCTTCAGCCCGTTCACCCACGCCGGGTCGAGCCGGGCGAAGTCGTCGAGCCGGCCGACCGCGTCGCGCACGGCGAACACCGCCGCGTGCTTCTCGCTCTGGGCCGAGACGTACTCGGCGTACGACGTGCGGAAGGGCTCGTCCCAGCCCGCCCACGCCTCGCGCGGCAGCCACGGCCCGCCGCTCAGGAGCTCGGGGAAGGCCTCGCGCTCGGGCACGTAGCTGAAGTCCCAGTCGAGCTTGCGGGCGAGGTCCAGCCACTGGTCGCGCTTGAGCATGGGGGCGGTTCTCTCTTCGGTGCCGCGGGGGGGGCGGCCGGCCTCACGCGTCCTGCGGCACGCCCCGCGCCCAGACGCGGGCGATGGCGAGCGAGAGGCGGGTGAAGTCGACCGGCTTGGCGATGACGTCCTCGCCGCCCGCCTCGATGACCTTCTCGCGGGGGTAGAGCGCGGTGTACGCCGTGACGAAGATGATCGGCGTCGCCTCGGCCCGCACGCCGGCCGCGTACTCGGGCGCGGGCCCCCGGTGGCGGCCCTTGAGCAGGCGCGCGATCGTCACGCCGTCGAGGTCGGAGCCCGAGAGCTGGATGTCGAGCAAAATGAGGTGGAAGCCGATGCGCGAGAGCAGCCAGAACGCCTCGCGCGGCGTCGACGCGCGCATGATGTCGAAGCGCCCCTCGAGCTCGTGCTGGGCGATCTCCCAGTTGATGTCTTCGTCTTCGACGTAGAGCACCCGCGGGCGGTGGTCGAGGTCTGGCGGGGTGGGGGGGCGGCGGCGCGGCGGCTTGAAGCGTGAAAAGGCCATGGCGTAACCGGGCGACCCCTTCTTGGGCGGCGCGCCGCCGCTGCTCGCGCGCGACGTGCTCGCGGACCTTGGCGACGAGATCTTGCGCGCCCCAGGGCTTGGGCACCCAGACGCCGCCGAGCCGGCCCACCACGTCGCGGTTGTTGTGGAAGGCCGTGGTGACCAAGACGCCGATCGGGCTCGTCTCGTCGCTCTCCTTGAGCCTCCGCAAGAGCGTCAGGCCGCTCAGGTCGGGCATCACCACGTCGAGCACGATGCACTCGGGCCGCTCGGACCGCACGAACTCGAGCGCCGCCTCGGCGCGGTCGGCGAGCGTGACCTCGAAGCCCTCGCGCTCGAGCACCATGCGCGTCAGCTCGAGGTCGGCCGGGTCGTCGTCGACGACCAGCACCCGGCCCCGCCGCCCCGCCGGCTCGGAGGGCGCCGGCCGCGCGTCGCACGCCGCCCCCCGCGGCAGCACGAAGTGGAAGGCGCTGCCCTCGCCCACCGCGCTCTCGACCCAGATGCTGCCGCCGTGCAGCTCGACCAGCTGCTTGGTGATGGCGAGCCCGAGGCCGGTGCCGTGGTGCGCGCGCGTGTGGCCGCCGTCGGCCTGGCGGAAGCTCTCGAAGATGGCCGAGAGCTTGTCGGCCGGCACCCCGACGCCGGTGTCGCGCACGACGAAGTGCAGCGACGCCGCGTCGCCCCCCGGCCCCCCCTCTTCGCGGACCTCGACCGACACCGCCCCGCCCGCGGGCGTGAACTTGATGGCGTTGCCGAGCAGGTTCAGCAAGATCTGCGCGACCTTCACCCCGTCGGCCGTCAGCGTGAGCGCCGCGGGCAGCGCCGGGTAGCTGACCGCGATGCCCTTCTCTTCGGCGAACGAGGTCATCGTCTGCTGCACCTCGCGCAGCACCTCGGCCACGCTCACCTCCGACAAGAAGAGTCGCACGCGCCCGGCGTCGATCTTCGCAAAATCGAGGATGTCGTTGACCACCTTGAGCAGGTGCCGGCTCGACTGCACCATGCGCTCGAGAAAGTGCACCGTCTTGCGCGAGTCGCCGACGTAGAAGGGCCGCCGCGTCAGCGCCATCGTCGCCCGGCACTCGGGGCACGAGTCGGTCGAGGCGACGTCGCCCTCGTCCGCCGCGCCCGCCGCGCCTGCCGCGCCCCCCGCGCTCGCCGCGCCCGCCGCGCCCGCCGCGCCCGCCGCGCCCGCCGCGCCCGCCGCGCTCGCCGCGCCCGCCGCGCTCGCCGCGCCCCCCCCGTCGCCCGCCCCGTCGCCCCCCGCCTCGGCCCCCTCGGCCGTGCGCCGGAACGCGCCCCCGCAGCCCGGGCACTCCCAGACCGCGTACGTGGGGAAGTCGCGCAGCGTCGAGAGCGGCACGTTGATGAGCGCGTTGAGCGGGGTCCGGAGCTCGTGCGACACGTTCGCCAGGAACTCGCTCTTCAGCCGGCTCGCCCCCTCGGCCCGCACCAGGGCCTCTTGCAGGGCCCCCTCGAGCGCCTTGCGGTCGGTGATGTCGGTGCACGAGCCGATGAACCCGGCGAAGCTGCCGTCGGGGTTGAAGCGGGGCGCGCCCCGGTCGAGCACCCAGCGGAACTCGCCGTCGTGCCGGCGCAGGCGGTACTCCATCTCGAAGGGGCGGCGCGCGTTGAAGGCCTCGACGTACGTGTCGACGCAGTGCTGGAAGTCGAGCGGGTGCACCCCCTCGGCCCAGCCGACGCCCGCCTCCTGCTCGAGCGTGCGGCCGGTGAAGCTCAGCCAGGTCTGGTTGAAGAAGTTGCAGAGCGCGTCGGTGCCCGACATCCACAAAAGGACGGGCGACGAGTCGGCCATGCGGCGGAAGCGCGACTCGGTCTCCTTCGTGCTGTCTTCGGCGCGCCGCCGCTCGGTCACGTCGCGCGCGACGACGATGCCGCCCACCACCTCGCCCCGCTCGTCGCGCAGCGGGCTGTAGGTCGACTCGACGAAGCCCGCGCGGCCCGTCTCGGGCACCGCGTAGCGGCGGTCGCGCGACGAGACCCGCTCGCCGGCGAGGGCCCGCCGCAGGCAGTCGAGCTCGCCGCTCTCGGCCAGGAAGGGCAAGACCTCGGCCGCGGGGCGCCCCACCACCTCGTCGCCCCGCAGGCCGTAGATCTCGGCCATCGCCGCGTTCCAAAAGGTGAAGCGGAGCTCGCGGTCGAAGGCCGCCACCGCGTCGAGCGTGGCTTCGAGCAGCCGCAGCGCGAAGTCTGCCCCGCCCGGCGGCGCCGCCAGCGCGCTCACGGCCCGCCCCCCCCCGGCAGCCGCAGGCCGAGCGCCGCGACGCCCTCGGCGCACGGGTCGGCGGCGCCCGCGAGCGCGGCGCCCCCCGGCAGCAGCGGCGCGAGCGCCCCGATCGCGCGGCGCGCCAGCGGGTGCCATTGATCGACGAAGGCCTGCATCGCCGCGCGGTTCTCGGGCCGCTCGGCGGCGGCGTGCCGCAAGAGCGAGAGCGACCACGCGCGGTGCCACCGGCAGTCTTCTTCGAGCGAGAAGAGCACCTCGGCGAAGAGCGGGTCGCCCGCCCGCCCGGCCTCGGCCGCGAGGCCCGCCGTGAAGAAGCCGTCGACCGCGGGCTTGAGTATGAGGGTGAGCGCCACGAGCGCCTCGCCCCAGTCGTAGGCGACGAGCAGCCGCTCGATCGCCTCGCGCAGCGGCTGCCACGCCGGCTCGGACTGCCACGCCCGCCGGCCGCCCTCGCCGAAGCCGGGGTAGGTCTGCCCGAGCTGCGCCATGCGGTAGGCGAAGCGCTGCACCCGCCGCATCTCGTCGGCCGCCTGGAACGCGCACGCGATCGTGACGCGCCCCGCGGGCGCCATCTGGCCGACGTAGGCGGCGGCCATCTGCAGCCCGTGGAAGGGGTAGCGCGCCGGGGCGAGCACCCGCTCGAGCGCCTCGCGCCAGGCCGGGTCGAGCCGCGCGTCGTAGCCCCGCTCGTCGATCGAGCGCAGCACGCCGTCGACGAACTCTTCGCGCTGCTTTTGCAGGCGCGTGTACGTCGCGTACGTCGTCTCGCGCGGGTCGCGGAAGGCCTCCCAGTCGCGGCAGGCGAGGGGCGAGCCCGCGACGCGCTCTTCGTACCAGCGCGCGAGGGGCACCCGCACCTCGAAGCCGCTACGCGTGTAGTAGTGCAGGCCCGTCGAGACGAGCTCGTAGTCGGAGGGCATTCGCCGGCCGCCGGCCAGATGCGAGTAGGTGCGCCGCGCCGGGCCCCCCGGCCTGCCCCCCGCGCTCATCGCGCCGCGGGCCCGCCGCCCGCGGGCGGCGCGTGCCAGCTCGCCTCGTCTTCGCTCAGCGCGAGCCGGCCCCGGAACGAGGGCATGATCTGCTCGAGATCGCCCGGGAGCCGGAAGGGCTGCCCCCGGTGCGCCTCGATGGCGCGCCGCGTGACCGTGCAGCGGCCCGGGACCAGCACCCGCAGGTAGCTGCCGCGATGCGTGACCTGCACGCCCTCGTTCAGCTCGCGAATTGCGGCGACGACCGCGTCGGCGGCCACGCCGGCCTGCAGGACGGGGCCGACGTGGTTGCCTGAGTCGACCATACCATTCTAGTACCGCGAAGCCGACGGGCGCCGCAAGCCTGGATACCCTTCTACCCGCTACATTATCTGTTGCACCCTGCGGGCGGGGGGTTATGCGGGCTTCATGGACCCGAATGAAGATCGCGCCGCGCCCACGCCGGGGCGGCGGCGCGGTCTCGCCGCACGTCGGTTCGAGCCCCCGAAGGGGGGGGCTGGGGTGCGTCCCCCCCGTGACCCCGACTTCGAGAGAGGACCACGGGCGCGGGCAACCAGAGGGAGCTTCATGCGTCGAGCTCATCTCGGCAGTGCCGACAAAGGGGGCGGAGGTGGGTGAAGGCCCCGACGAAGAGCGCCCGCCGTCGCGGACGCCCTCCGAGGCCCCGCTGACCAAGAGACCGGCCCCCTCTCGCGTCGAGGTCGAGGTCGCGTCGCTCGACGGGCGCGCCCTCGTTCGCGCATTCTTCGCGGCCGAGCTGACAGAAAGCGCGGGCGCGGGCTCGACGGGGGGGGCAGAACAACGATGCGTCTTTTTTTACGCATTCTGCTGAGGTCCGACGCAAGCGGCGCGGGTTCGGGTGAACGGGCCGGGCGAGGGGGCCATTCTCCAAGAAACGAGGGGTTTGGCTCGGGTGACTTGGTAGATAAACCGAAAATTTCGGTGGCCCCCCGAGGCGCCTATACGGATGAGCCTTCGGGGTCGGGGGCAAAAAAAGTGATCTCGACCCGGCGAGGTGTGTATCAATAGCGCCACACCTGACGCGAGGCGCACCACCGTGGCCGCTCGCGTCATGGCTCCCACTTCCGCGGGGCGACGGTCGCGGGCGGCCCGCCGATGAGGCGAAGCCGCGCTCGGGGCCGTACTGTGGCGGCGGGCACCTTATCTGACTATCCCGAAGTCGATACGCTGGGTCGGGCCCGGGGCGAAACCGGGCTCGTCGGCACCCCACGGGCCGCAGGGTCGCCTCCGGCCGGCGTGTGGTCCTACCGCGCCCCGGCCAGGCGATTCGACACATCGCCCCGTGCACGACGAAACGAGCGCCCCGGGGCCGACGTGCGCCCGGGGGGCGCCCCGCCCGAGCTTTCTTACCCCCACGTCCACGCCGCGCCCCGGGGCCGATTCTTTCGGGCCCACGCGGGCGCCCGACCAGGGTTTGCACGGCGGCCGCGCCCGGCCAAATCGCCGGGGTGGCGCCGCCTCGGGCTCGCTGACGCTCGACTACGTCGAGGTCGCCCGCTGCGGCTACGGCGACCGGAAGCACTCGATCTACGTCGCCACCGACGAGAGCACGTACCCCAGCGCCGTCTTTCGCATGCAGCACTCGTACGTGCACGACGGCCACGGCGGCAACAGCGTCGAGTCGCTCGGTCGGGGCGCCGGTCGGGCCCGCACGGCCGCCGACCGTGTGCCTTGCGCCCGCCGGCGGCGCGCGCGGCCCCGGGCTTCGTGGGGCGCCCGGGCCGGAGCCGCGCCGCGACGGGTCACAACGCCTCAATCGGGCGGCTGCCGAAAGTAGGCCCGCAGCAAGCGCCGGAGGGCCTCGGGGTCGAAGGGTTGGGTCAAGAAGCCGAGCGAGCGCAGAGGCAGCGCCCGCGCCTGCGCGGCGGGGTCGTCCGAGGCACTGACGAAGACGAAAGGGGTTTCGAACCCCTCGCCCGCCAGCGCCTCGTACGCGCCGAACCCGTCCAGCTCTGGCAGGGTGACGTCGCTGACGATGAGGACGACGTCCGCAAGCCAACCCGAATCGCGATAGAGCCGCATCAGCTCGACGAGCTCGCGGCCGCTGGTCGCCTCGACGACGTCGAACCCCTCGCGCTCGCAGGCCAGCGCCAAGAGCGTGCGGAGTTCAATCCGCTCTTCGGCGACAAAGATGATGTGCCTGGGGCCGCTCATCGTACGGGCCCGGAAGAGCGAGGGGGTCGACCAAGTAGAACGCCTGCCGCCGTTGGTTTTATCAATGCAGAGCCAGAGGCCCGCGGCCGACTCGCGGGCGCTCACCATGCCGAACGACTTGGCAAGAACGGGGCCGAGGGGCCGGCGGCGTGAGCCCGGCGGGCACGACGAGCGGGCCGCGCGGGCCGCGCCTCGGGGGCCGTCGGGGCTAACCCGCGCCTCGGGGGCCGTCGGGGGTAACCCGCGCCTCGTAGGGGCTAACCCGCCCCTCGGGGGCCGTGGGGGCTACCCCGCCCCTCGGGCCTTGCCGTAGCCCGTTCGGCACGCCCGATGGCTTCGGACTCCGCGATCCGCCCGGATGAGCCCCCCCGCACGAGCGCGGAGGGCGACCCGCCCGGCGCCGCCCGGAGCGCAGAGCTCGCCGCCTCGGTCATGACCGAGGTCGAGCTGCGGCGCGCGCTGGGCGAGGGGAAGGCCCGGGCCGACGAGGCCGAGCGGTCGGCGGCCGAGCTCGCGCGGGCGCGCGCCGCCATCGCGCGGGGGGCGCCGACGACCCGCTCCGGCCGCGCCCGCGCGAGGCGCTGCTCGCCGAGGCCGACGCGCTGATGTCCGAGCCGTCGCGGCTGCGCAAGCTGGCGGGCGCGAGCCCGCCCGCGCCGCCGCCGGGGTCGACCGCGCTGCCCCCCGGGCCCGCGCGGGGGCCGGCCATTCAATACTGATACGTCAGCGTGTACGCGAAGCAGGCGTCGCCGCCCGCCTCGTACGCCACCTTGACGAGCACCTCGGCGTCGTCCCCGCCGAAGCTGACGGCCGTCGCGTTGCTGCCGCAGCAGCCGACGTAGCCGGGCGGCACCGGGTCGCCGCCGAACTCGGTGCCGACCGGGCAGGCGACCTCGCCGCCGGGCTTCAGATAGTAGCAAACGCGCACGGGCGACGTCGCCTGCACCGAGGCCCGCGCCTCGATCGCGTTGCAGAGAATGCCGCCGAGCAGATCGCGGGTGCCGGTGAACGCGAACCAATCGTCGCTGCCGTCCATCGTCAAGACGACCGACGCGGCCGGGCTGCACGTCGTGCGGTCGGCGAGCGGCTTCGCCCCCGCCGCCTTGTCGTTGGGCTCGAACGCGTCCTTCGAGGTGCACGCCGGCCCACCACCGCCGCCCGACCCGCCCCCGCCGCCCGTGCCGCCCGTGCCGCCCGTGCCGCTCTTGCCGCCACTGCCGCCCGTGCCGCCGCCGCCCGTGCCGCCGCTGCCGCCCGAGCCGCCACTGCCGCCCGTGCCGCCACTGCCGCCCGTGCCGCCGCTACCGCCCGAGCCGTCGTTGCCGCCGCTGCCGCCCGTGCCGCTACCGCCCGAGCCGACGCCGCCTCCGCTGCCCGGCGCGCCGCCGCTGCCCGCGTTGCCCCCCCCGCCTTGGCCCGAGCCGCTGCTGCCCGGCGGGCCGCCCGCCTTGCCGCCGGTACCCGCGCTGCCCCCAGACCCCGAGCGCCCGCCGGTGCCATCGGCGCCGCCCTGCTCTTCGGACGGAGGCGTGGCCTGCGAGCCGCCCGTGCCCGGGGCGCCCGCGCGGCCTTCTTCGTCGTCAACGCTCGGCCCCCCGCCGCCCGCGCCCCCCGACCCCGCGCTGCCCGCGTCCGGCCCGTTGCGGTCGGGCGCTTCTTTGAGATCGTCGATGCCCAGGGCTGAGTCGCACCCGCCCAAGGACGCAAGCAAGAGGGCCGGGCCCAGGGCGAGCCGGGCCCCTCGCAGCAAGGGCCTCGCTGCGGTGGGCCGGCGCGACGGAAGGGAGCGCTTCATCGAGCGGCCTCGAAGGCGTGGGCAGGGCCTGTCGCGCGAGCTCTCGTCGCTCTCATGGCGAAAGAGGTGGGGATTGCAAGCACCATACCCTCGGGCCGGATGGCCGCGTTCGAGCCCACGCCGGAGGCCGCTCGCGCCCCACCGGCCGAGCACGAGGCCCGCGGCAGGTGGGGACACTGAGGCGAGATGGTAACGCCGCCTCGGGCCGAGCGCGGCCCCCGCCGGCGCGCCATCGACGTCGCGGGCCCGAGCAGGCAAGCTGCGCCCATGCTGAGCTCGGGCCCCCGACTCTCGCTCTCGATCGGCTGCCAGGCCCATCGCGCCGCGCGGCGTACGCTTGGCGATCTCTTCGGGGGGGGCGGCACCGGCTTCGGTAGCGCGGGGCGGCCGGCGGCGGCCCGCGGGCGCCCTCGGTGACCTCGTGACGGCGCAAGCGAGCGACGACGGGCCCGGCCCGCGCGAAGGCGCCCCGCCCCCGCTCGGGGCGATCTTCTTGGCCTTCTTGCTCGTCGGGGCGACCTCCTTCGGCGGAGGCGCCGTCGCGCACCTTCACGCCGCCGTCGTCGGCCGCAAGAAGTGGGTCGACGAGGGCCGCTTTCTCGAGGCCGTGACCGTCGGGCGCAGCCTGCCCGGGCCCAACGTGACGAACCTCGCGGCGTTCCTCGGCGCGATGCTCGCGGGCTACCGCGGGGCCGCCGTCGCCGTCCTCGGCGTCGTGGCCCCGGGGCTCGCCGCGGTGTTGCTCTTGGCCGCGATCTACGCGCCGCTCGCCGCCGCTTCGTCGCGCCCCTCGCTTCGGGGCGGCGTCGAGGGCCTCACGGCGGGCGCCGTCGGGGTCATGGCCTCGCTGCTGGCCCACTCGGCCAAGCCCGCCGCCCGGGCGCGGGGCGGCCTCGCCCTCGCCGCCGCCGCGCTCGTCGCCGTCGCCGCGCTGCGGCTCAACCTGCTCGTCGTCCTCGCCGCGCTCGTCCCCCTGGCGTCGGCCGTCAACCGCGAGAGGGCCCCCTGATGCGCTCGCCCTTGCCCCCGGTCGGGCTCACCTTTCTCTGGCTCGGCGTCGTAAGCTTCGGCGGCGGCCTCGCCGTCATTCCCGAGATGCACCGCGAGCTCGTCGATGCCCGGGGCTGGCTCTCGCCGCAAGAGTTCGCCGAAGGCTACGCCATCGGCCAGCTCGTGCCCGGCCCCAACATGCTCTCCGTCGCGTTCTACGGCTACAAGATCGCGGGCGTCGCCGGCGGCCTGATCGCGCTCGCCGCCGTCGTGCTGCCGGGGGCCGCCCTGGCGGCGCTCTGCGGCCGGGCGTGGGCGACGCTCGGGTCGAACCCCTGGCTCGGGCGCCTGCGACGAGGCCTGCTGCCGGTCGGCTTCGGGCTGATGGCCGCCGGCGTCCTCCTCGTCGCCCGGACCACGCTCGCGCACTGGCTACAGGCCGCCCTCGCCCTCGCCGTGGCCGTCGTGGTCTACAAGAAATGGGTGAACCCGGCCCTCGCCGTGCTGCTCGCCGGCGCCCTCGGCGCCCTGGCGAGCCGCTGGGGCTAGGGCCGGGGCGCCCGCGCCGCACGCCGACGGCGCGCGGCCCGGCTCGCTCAACCTCACGCTCATCGTGGCGAACATGCAGCGAGCGTCGTGCCGCGGGAGAGCGCCCTTGCCCGGAAGAACCGCCGCCCCCGCGACGCGCCGACTTCGACGCGGGCGGGCGCGCTTCTTGTAAGGCGGCCTCACCCTCGTGTCCGACCTCGCCTCGCCCGCCATTGCTCAGCTCAACGCGTTCCTCCGCTCCGAGATCGTGGCGGTTGGTACCTACCACCGGGCCTTGCGCCGGGTGAAGGCGCCCGGCGCGCGGGCCACCTTGCACGCGTGCGCTCGCTCGCACGCGCACCGGGTCGAGTGCCTGCGCGTCGCCATCGTGCGCCTGGGCGGCACGCCCACCTACGGCTCGGGGGCCCTTCGCGCCGTCGCCCGCTGGTTCGAGCACGGCGCCCGCGCCCTGCGCGGCGAGCGCGCGGCCGACGCCCTCGCGCGGGGCGAAGACCGAAGGCTGCGCGACTACCGCGACCGCCTCGGGCGCCTCGACGGCCGGGCCCGAGAGCTCGTCGAGGGCGTGCTCTTGCCCGCCCAAGAGTGGACCAGGCGCGCCGTCCAGGCCCTGAAGAAGACGCCTCAGGGCGCCGCGGCGGCGCGGCCGTCCGAAAGCGCGGGGCCCGGCGTGAGCGCGCCCGCGCTCGCGGCGCAGAGGCGCGCTTCGCAAAACTGCACCGTCCCGGGCGCGTAACCGTCCCAGGGGCAGGGCGTCGACACGCCGCCTCGTTACCACCGGTACGCCACCGCCGCGAGGGCCCAGCCCCGGCGCCCGCTCCAGGTCGGCGACCGCCCCCGGCGAAGTCCTGAGGACTCATTCCGGGCGGTGATCGACCCGGGCGAAGTCCTGAGGACTCATCCCGGGCGGTGATCGACCCGGGCGAAGTCCTGGGGACTCATCCCGGGCGGTGATCGACCCATCCGAAGTCCTGAGGAACCCCCCCAAGGGGGTGATCGACCCGGGCGAAGTCCTCGGGACTTGTTTTGGGGCGGTGATCGACCCGGGCGAAGTCCTCGGGACTGGTTTTGGGGCGGTGATCGACCCGAACGAAGTTCTGAGAACTGCCCTCGGGGTCGGTCACCGACCCGGGCGAAGTCCTGAGGACCTTTCCCGGGTTGGTGATCGACCCATCCGAAGTCCTGAGGACTCATCCCGGGTCGGTGACCGACCCATCTGAAGTCCTGATCCAGGCGACGAGTAACCTTGCGCGCCCGGCGGCCCCGGACTCGAAGTCGGGCGCCGCCGAGCGAAGTCCTCAGGAAGCTCGGGCAGCGAGGTGCCGCCGACGGCGCCAGATTCGGGGGGGCCGCCGACGGAGGTAGCGGTCGCCGCCAGCCGGCGCCGCCTGCGGCCCTTGAATGGGGCTATCGTGGGCGGGCCGCCGAGCGCAGACGTGCCGGCGGAGGCGAAGCGCATGGACATCACCCTCTCGAGAGCCGCGATCCGGCGCGGCCTGTCCGTCGCCACCGCGCTCGTGGCCTTTGCGGGCCTGCTCGTCGAGGCGCTGAGGCCGGCCCTCGGGCTCCGGAGCCGCAGCGGCGTCGTCCCCTTGTTCTCGCTCAGCTACGAGCAGAACGTCCCCACGTGGTACGCGTCCGCCCTGCTCCTGTCATGCGCGCTGCTTCTCGCGCTGATCGCGCTCGGCGCCCGGCGGGCCCGGGCGGGCTACGTCCGCCACTGGGGGCTGCTCGCGGGTGGGTTTCTCTACATCTCCCTCGACGAGACGGTGGGTATTCACGAGGGGGCGAGCCAATTCTTTCATCTCGGGGGGGTCTTCTTCTTCGGCTGGGTGATCCCCGCGGGGTTGCTCGTCGTCGGCCTCGGGCTCACCTTTTTGCGCTTCTTGGCGCACCTGCCCAGGCCGACGCGGGTCGAGTTCCTCGTGGCGGGGGCGATGTACGTCGGGGGGGCGGTCTTGCTCGAGCTGCCGCTCGGGTATTGGACCGAGCGGGAGGGGAGCGACAACTTCGTTTACGCTGCTATCGACTGGGTCGAAGAATCGATGGAGCTCGTCGGCGTGAGCTTGTTTCTCCTTTCGTTGCTGCGCTACCTCGACGCCCGGGGCTACCGCGTCCGCTTCGTGACGGGCTCGGCGGGCGGCCTCGCCGAGGCGCGCGACGTCGAGCGACCGGTGCCCTCGGCCGAGCCGCTCGGGCCTTCGGGGTCGACGCCATGACGATCGCTTCGGTGCCGGGCGAGGCGCCGCCCAGGGCGCCGGCCGCGAGGTCGCCCTACATCGCCGGGCGCGCCTACGACTGGGCCTTCTTCTTGCTGCCGCCGCTCGTGGCGCTCGGCCTCGGGGCGCTGCTCTCGGGCACCTCGTTGAGCACGCGCAAATTCTGGCTCGGGGACCACCGCACCACCTGGGCGACGCTCTTCATCGGGTCGCTGACGCACGCGCACCTCGTCGCCGTGTTCTTTCGCAGCCACTTGAACCCGGCCGTCTTCCAGCGCCACCCCGTCCGCTTCATCGCGGCGCCGCTGCTCTTGTTCGCCGCGATGCGGTGGTCGATGCCGGTGTTGATCGTCGTCACCGTCGTCGTCGTCTACTGGGACGTCTACCACTCGGGGCTGCAGACCTTCGGCTTCGCCCGCATCTACGACCGCAACGCGGGCAACGACCCCGCCGCCGGGCGCCGGCTCGACTTCTGGCTCAACCACCTCTTGTACGCCGGCCCCATCCTTGGCGGCGCCGTCATGCTCGCGCACGCCGAGAAGCTCGAGATGCTCGACGAGCTCGGTTGGACGCCCCTCGCGTCCGTGCCGCCCTTTCTGGCCGAACACCAGCGCGGCCTCACCCTGGCGGTGCTCGCCCTCGGCACGGCGTTTCTCGTCGCCTACGTGCTCGGCTATGTACGGCTCTACCGGCGGGGCTACCGCGTCTCGTGGCTCAAGGTGTACTTGCTCGCCTCGACCGGGGTTTGCTCGATCTACACGTGGGGGTTCAACGCCTTCGGCGAGGCGTTCTTCATCATGAACTTCTTCCACGCGGTGCAGTACCTTGGCCTCGTGTGGTGGTCCGAGGGCAAGCACCTCAAACGCCGCCTCCGGGTCGGGCCCCGGGCGGCGGGCACGCTCGTCGCCGTCTTCGCCTTTCTCGGCCCCGTGCTCGCGTACGGCGCCCTCGCCGAGATCGTCGAGCCTGACCTGCGCTCGCTCTGGTGCCTCACGCAGGTCGTCGCCGTGATGCACTTCTGGTACGATGGCTTCATCTGGTCGGTGAGCCGAAAGCAGGTCTAGCCCCGGCCCGGGTGGGGTGCGCCGATGTGTGGCGCATCGGCCGTAGTAGGTGCGTCGTAGCGGCGGGGTCGTGCCCGCAACGACGTGCGCAGACAAGCGCGGGTCGATGGGCTACGATGCGTGCCGTTTTCGGGAGCAACCTCTATGCGATTGACCCGGCTCTGTCGCTCGATTCTTTTTTCGCTCGTCGTCGTCGCCCTCGCGCTCGTCGGCTGCGGCAGCAGCAAGACCGAGGCCGAAGAGATCTTCGACAGCCGCGAGGCGATCGTCGAGCAGAACGGCGCGACGCGCCTCGCCCTGGCCGTCGATCGGGGCGGCAAGGCCAAGTTGAGCGTCAAGGGGGCCGACGGCAAGCCGGTCGAGGGCGTCACGGGCACGCTGACGGTCAAGGGCGAAGGCCCGAAGGCGCCGGCGACCCGGGTGCCGCTCGCGCCCGACCCGAAGACCAAGGTCTTGACCGCGGCGCTGCCCGAGCTCACCGACGATCTGACCGAGGTCAGATACGACCTGAGCGTCAACGGCCGGCCGCTCAACGGCACGATGCACGTGCCGGCCGGCGGCACGAAAGAGCTCGAAGAGAACGCCAAGACGGCCGCGAAGGCCAAGATCGCCCCCGGCACGCGGGGGCCGAACGGCGGCGTCGTGCAGGTCGTGGGCGACGACGTCATCGAGGTCGTCGCGGGGCAGAAGAGCGGCACCGTGCGCGCCTACGTGCTCGACTCGAACCTCAAGCCGGTCAAGGTCGGGTCGCGCACGATCAAGCTCGGCCTCGTGAGCGAGAAGGGGTCAGAGACCGTCGTGCTCGGGCCCGACCCCAGCGGCCAGTTCTTGTTCGGCAAGCTGACCCTGATCGCCAACCCGATCAAGATCACGATCGCCGTCACCTACCACGGCGAGACCGTCGTCGCCGTCTGCAACCACCCGCCCGGCTCGGTGATCGTGGTCGGCCCGGGCGCCCCGGTCATCGTCATCTTGGCCAACGTGGTCTGGGACGTCGACGTGGTGGTCGTGCAGAAGCCGCCCGTGATCGTGGTGCACGGCAAGGGCAAGGGTAAAGGCAAGAAGAAGTGGAAGTGGAAGTACAAGTAGCGATCGGGGCGGGCCCGCCCTCGCGCGCGAAGGGCCCGGCTCGGCGCGGGCGTCGGCGGTAGCCCGCCCGCGAGCGGCCGCCGGCCGCGCCGCCGGTGAGGCCCGGGCCCTCGCGTCGATCGCCGACCGACGCGAGGGCCGACGTTTCGGCCTCCGAAGCCGCGTGCGGGGGGCGAGGCCTCGGCGCCACTCAACCGGGGTTGGGCTCGCACGCCTTGCGGTCGACCATGCTCACGTCCACGCACGAGCTGCCGCTCGGGCAGAAGTCGTCGTCGCAGTCGTCGTCGTCGTCGTCGTCGTCGTCGTCGTCGTCGAACCGGTTGCATGCCGAGGCGCTGCCGCAGATGAGCAGGCAGCGGCGCGGGCCGCCCTGAATGGGCTTGCACACGGTGTCTTCGGGGCACTGCGACAGGCTGCCCTCGTCGGTGCAGGGCGTGGTGCAGTAGCCGCCGCCCGGGCCGAGGTAGCACTCGCCCGTCAGGCAGTCTTCGTCGCGCTCGCAGTAATTGCCGACCTCGGCCGGGTTGCCGTCGCCGTCGTTGTCGTCATCATCGTCGCCGCAGCTCGGCGCGAAGAGCGCGAGCAACGAGGCGACGAGCACGACGACGAGCTGCGGGCGGCGCGGCGGGCGGGAGGTTTGGTCGCGGGGGGGGGGCGGGCTCATTCGCCCGAGTATACGGGCCCGCGCGCTCGAACGCCGGACAACGGAGCCTCCGTTGGCGTGTGAGGTTCAGCGGTGATGTGGGTAACGTCGTGGGCGCGGCGAGCGATGACCGGCGTGATCCGGGGGCGGCTTGACAGGTAGGTGGGCGGCCCCGCATGGTGGCTCGCTGCGCATGAGCGACGACGAGGCGTTCCGCCGGCGCGTGGGCAGCACGCTGCGGGGCAAGTGGGTGCTCGACCGCCTGCTCGGCGTCGGCGGCATGGCCGCCGTCTACGCCGCCACGCACAAGATCGGGCGGCGCGAGGCCATCAAGATCTTGCACGCCGAGATCGCCGACTCGCGCGAGCTGGTCGAGCGCTTCGAGCAGGAGGCGCACGCGGTCAACCGCCTCAAGCACCCGGGCGCCGTCGAGGTACGCGACCACGACGTGACCGAAGACGGCGAGCCCTTTCTCGTGATGGAGCTACTCGAGGGCGAGTCGCTCGGCGCGCGCCTGCAGCGCGAGCCCGTGCCGCTCGGCGACGCGCTGCGCTACGCCGACGAGCTGCTCGACGTGCTCGTGGCCGCGCACGCCGCGGGCATCATTCACCGCGACATCAAGCCCGACAACCTCTTTCTTACGCGCGAGGGCCGGCTCAAGGTGCTCGACTTCGGCATCGCGCGCATGCGCGAGGGCTCGCCGCGCGCGGCGCGCACCGCCTTGGGCTTGCCGATGGGCACGCCGCAGTACATGCCGCCCGAGCAGGTGCTCGGCAGCGGCGTCGACCACCGGGCCGACCTCTACGCCGTCGGCGCCACGCTCTTCCGCCTCGTCGCCGGGCGCCACGCGCGCCAGGTACAGCCCGGCACGCCCCTCTTGATGAAGGTGCTGTCCGAGCCCGCGCCGCCGCTCTGCTCGGTCGCGCCCCAGGTGTCCACGGCGGTCGGGCTCGTGGTCGATCGGGCGCTCGCGCTGCGGCCCGACGACCGCTACCCCGACGCGCGCACGATGCAGGCCGACGTGCAGGCTCTGCGCCGCGGCGAGGCCCCTCCCTTCGCCTCGACGCAGCCGCCGGCGCGCGTCGCGCCCACGGCCGCCGGCGCCTCGGTCTCCGCGAAGCCCGCGGCGGGCGCGGCGTTCGCCGGGGGGGCGAGCCCGACGGTCGGCCCGGGGCGCGCGACGGGCGGCACTCCGGCGCAGGCGCCGATCGGGTACACGCCGACCGGCGTCGCCCCCGCCCAAGCACCCGCGCAAGGTGGCTACACGCCGACCGGCGTCGCCCCCGCGCAAGGCGGCTACACGCCGACCGGCGTCGCCCCGGCGCCAGCGCACGCAGGGCACCTGCCGACCCGCGTCGCCACGGCACCCGCGCCCGCGGGCTATACGCCGACGGGCGTCGCCCCGGCGCCCGCGCCTCCGGGCTATACGCCGACGGGCGTTGCCACGGCGCCAGCGCCCCCGGGCTATACGCCGACGGGCGTTGCCACGGCGCCAGCGCCCCCGGGCTACGCACCGACGGGCGTGCCCATCGCACACGCCTCGCTGGGCTACGCGCCGACCGGCATCGCTCCCGCACGGGCCGCGGCGGGGTACCCGCCGACGGGCCTGGCGGCCGCCGCGGGACACCTCCCGACGCATGGCGCCGCGGGCCCTTCTGCGGCGCCGAACGCGCCCGGCACCGTGCCTGCCTCGCTTGCCCGGTCACAGGTCACCGTCGCCGAGCGGCCCCAAGCCTCGCGCCCGGCTGCGAGCGTGCCGGGCGCCTCGCCGCCAAAGACCGGGCCCTGGGGGGCTGCCGGGGCCTACCCGGCGACGTTCGCAGGGCAGCCGACGAACGGCGCCCCCAGCCGAGGGCACGCCCCTGGGCCGACGGGCCCACGCACGACGTCGGCGCCGGGGGCCGCCTTTGCCGTCGTACCACCCCTGGCCGATGCCGACTCGGCCCGCGGTCGGGCCGCCCGCGCGGGCAAGGGTGGTACCGACCAACGCACCCCCTACCTGATCGCGATCGGTGCCCTCACCTTGCTGGTCTTGCTCTTCGGGGGCCTGTGGCTATTCGGCGGTGATTCTTCGAGTGCGACCGCCGACCCTTCGCTACCCGACCCGGGCTCGGCGGGCGCTCCGCCCTGGGCGAGCCCCGGTGCGGCCGGGGCCCCGTACGGCAGCCCCCCGCCCGGGGCGCGGCCCCCGAGCGTCAGCCGGGAGCGTCGAAGGGAGCTCGAGAAAGAGCGCGAGCGGCAGTACGAGCGCGAGAAAGATCGCCTGAAAGAGCTCGAGAAAGAGCGCGAGCGGCAGCGCGAGCGCGAGAAAGAAGGGCGAAAGCGCGAAGAGGGGTAGGCCGCCTCGGCCGGCGAACGCGAGGCGAGCCGCACCCCTCCAGGCACGTGGCGAATTCTTCGCCGTCGCCCTCGCAGTCTTTCGCCCCGTCTTTGCGCTCGTCGGCTTCGAACTCGGCGGCGAGGCAGGCGATGCACGAGGCGCTTTGTTTCTCGAAGTCCGAGCCCTTGACGTTGCACGAGTCGCCCGCCGCCTCGCAGCTTGGCAGCTCGCCGCTCTCGCACGCGCAGCCGTGCAGGCGTCCAACGGCGGTTCGGGCGGCCCGGGCACGGGCGGCTCGGGCGGCGGGTTGCCGGGCGGTGCGGGCAATAGTGGCGCGGGCAACGGGGGCAGCGCGGGCTCGGGGGGGGGCGACGGCGTCTGTACGACCAACGTGCAAGCGTGCGTGGTCTCGAGCGAGTGCTGTAGCGGCTCGTGCGAGACGACGCCCGACGGCAAGGTTTGTACGTCGGCCGCCGCCTGCCTCGGCGAGGGCTCGAGCTGCGCGGTCGCGGCCGACTGCTGCTCGCTCGGCTGCGTCGGCGGCACGTGCTCGGCCTCGGCGACGTGCAAGATCGAGGGCGAAGCGTGCGCCGACAACGCCGCCTGCTGCTCGAACCGGTGCAACGGCACCTGCCAGCTCGCCGGGCAGTGCCGGCCCTTCGGCGAGACCTGCGCGCCGGACGGCGAGTGCTGCTCGAAGCAGTGCGACGAAGAGAAGGGGCGCTGCAAGTTCGGCGGCAAGTGCCGGAGCGAGGGCGAAGTCTGCACCGAGGGCCCCGACTGCTGCAACGGCCAGTGCGGCGAGGACGGCCGCTGCGCCGTCTTGCAAGAGTGCGACCCGTCGGGCGAGGCCTGCGAGTCGAGCGAAGAGTGCTGCTCGCGGGTGTGCGCCGACGACGGCACGGGCTACCTGTCGTGTCAGTTCATCGGCGGCTGCCGGCCCTTCGGCGAGCTCTGCACGAAGGACACCGACTGCTGCAACAACGCGGTCAACGGCGGCCCCGGCGTCTGCGTGATCATCGACCCGGCCGAGGGCGTCGGCCGCTGCCAGAACCCGGGCGGGTGCGCGCCGGCGGGCGAGCTGTGCGAGCCGAACTCGAACGAGTGCTGCCCCGGCGTGCCGATCGGCAAGGACTTCTGCCAGCCCACCGTCTTCGGCGTGCTGCGCTGCGCGATCTGCAAGCCGAACGGGGCGTTCTGCGAGCAGGCGGCCGAGTGCTGCGGCGGCGCGTGCAACGGCAACAAGTGCGAGGGCGCGAGCGACTGCGTGCCCGACGGCGACACCTGCGCGACGCCCGACGACTGCTGCGGCGGCATCTGCGTGCCCGACGCGCAGGGCGTCTTCAAGTGCGTCTCGAGCTGCGTGCCCGAGGGCGGCGCCTGCACCGCCGCGGCCGACTGCTGCTCGGGCAACTGCACCGACGGGATCTGCCCGGGCTTGGCGGCGAGGCACGCGATGCACGGCCCCGCCCGGCCCTCGAAGGGGGCGAGCCGCCGAGCCCTCGCTCGCCCCGCGCCCCCGGGCCGGGCTCAGTCTTCTTTCTCGCCGTCGCCGCCGTCGCCGTCGCCGTCGCCGCCCTCGCCGCCGCCGCAGGCGATCGCCGCGCCGCGCTCGCCCGCGTCGAGCAGGCCGTTCTGGTTGGCGTCGCTGAAGGCGGCGTTGCCGACGCACCGAGTGTTGTTGCCCGTCGTCTCGACGCCGCCCTGAATGTCGTTGTTGACGAGGTAGCTGTTGTTGCCCCGAATCGTGACCTTGCCGAACACGTCGCAGCCGGCGACCAGCTCGTTGTTGCCGCTGATGACGAGGTCGCCCGTGATGACGCAGTTCGAGAGCGAGCCGTTGTTCAGGTGCAGCTCGACCGAGCCCTCGACCCGCAGCCCGCGCAAGATGATGTTGTTGCCCCGCAGGTCGACGTCGCCGCGGATGACCGCGATGTCGGCGCCGTGGCCGTAGATGACCGCGTTGTTGCCCTCGGCCACCAGGCCGCCCTCGATGTCGGCGCCGTCGTCGGCCGCGTCGAGCGCGACGACCTCGTTGTTGTCGATCGTCAGCTCGCTGCCGTCGATGGTGTCGACGCTCTCGACCGTGTACACGTCGGTCGGGTAGCAGACCGCCGCGAGCACGTTGCCGTCGGCGTCGAGGTGCAGATCGACCGCCGTGAAGCCGCTCGGGCAGTGCTCGGCGGTCTTGATGCAGGTGTTACGCTTGTGAGCAATGCAGGTGTTCGGCTCGGCTTCGACCACCACCTCGGCGGCGTCCTTCTCGACCAGCCGGGCCGAGTTCGTCGCGTAGGGGTATTCGACCCCGTCCTCGTCGCTGCTGCAGCCCGGCGTGAGGCTCGTGAAGCCCGCCAGGCCCAGACCCACCAAAAACATCGGACGCAGGGAGGAAAGTGCCTTCGTCATGGTAGAAAAGGGGTCGCCACTGCCTGGCCGAACCTTCGGGTGTTGACCCCCGAACCTGAAAAAATCAGCCAGGCTCAAAGCCCAGGGCGGCCGGAACGGGCACCCGGCGTGTGCTCCACTCTGCCGCCGTGGGGCACGGGGGGCCGGGCCCGGCTCCGAGAAGCCATCTTGGAATCCGAAGGCGAGAGCTCGGTGGGCCCGCCGAACGGGCCTCGACGACGTTCCCCGACCCCTTCGGGGCGGCGTATGTCGTCGTGGACGACAGCTACGTCTACTTCGCCGACGTCGGCACGGTCGATACCACGCCCGACGTGGACACGAGCGCGGGCGACGGCGCGGTCGACCGCGTCGCCCGATAGGCCGGCGCGCCCGTGCTACGCTTCGGGGGCCATGGCGCAGCCCGCCCCCTCGCCCCTCGTCGCGTGCGACGACGGCGCGCCCCCGCCGCCGGGCTGGGCGCTCGACGAGACGCCCGTGCCCGAGTCGACGCTTCACGACCAAGTCTTGCTGCTGGCCCGCCTGCTGTGGCTGGCGTGGCTGGCGCGCCAGGGCCGCTCGGCCTACGTCGCGCACAACCTGGCGCTGCGCTTCGTCGCGGCCCGGCCC
>DASTPP010000144.1:0-44689 GCA_035762175.1 Polyangiaceae bacterium
GCTGCCCGGCGACGCTCTGCGTGCTGGCGCTCGAGCCGGCGCTGGCGCGCTGGTGCGCCGAGCCCATCGACACCGGCCAGCCGCACTCGCCCTTCGTGCCGCTGGTGCTGGGCGCGGGGGCGGTGCCCTTCGTGCGCGACGCGGGCGCCGACCCGCACCTGGCCACGCTCTCGGCGCTGGCCCACGGCAACGACCCCGGCGGCCACGAGGTCGTGCTGGCGGCGCTCGGGGCGGCGGAGCGGCTGGGCGGCGACGAGGGTGCTATGCTCCAGCAGATCATCTGGGCTTCGCTGGGTGAAGCAGCACGGCGAGCCCTGGAGGCGATGATGGACTACGAAAAGGTCAAGGCGATCAGCCCGTTCTACCGGGAGGGCAAGCAAGAGGGGCTGCGCGAAGGCGAGGCGAAGGGCAAGGCCGAGGGCAAGGCCGAGGGCAAGGCCGAGGGCAAGGCCGAGGGCAAGGCCGAGGGCAAGGCCGAGGGGCTTCGGGTGGCGGTGCTCGACCTGTGCGAGGCGTTCGGCATCGAGCCGACCGAGGCGCAGCGCGCCGCGCTCGGGGCGATGGGGGGGGGCGAGCTCGAGGCGCTGCGACGGGCGCTCAAGCAGACGAAGCGCTGGCCGGGCTGACCCCGCCGGCCGCGAGAAGCGCACGGGGCTCGACGGGCTTCGTGAGGGGCGGGTTCATTCGCCCTCCGTCTTCGGCCCGGCCGGCCGGCCGCGCGCGAACATCTCGCCGAGCACCTCCTCGAGCTCGGCCGCCTCGATCGTCAGATCGCGCACCGGCAGGCGCGCGAGGGCGAGGCCGACGACGCGGCTGATCTCGCTCGTCGGCGCGAGCAGGACGACGCGCGCGGGGCCCGACTCGACCACCTCGGCGCCGAGCCCGGCGAGCGCCTCGGCGGGGGCGGGCGACGCGAGCTCGAGCACGACGCGCTTCTGCGGCCGGGCGCGCAGCACGAGCTCGGCCTGCGGCCCGTCGAAGGCGAGGCGGCCGCGGTCGATGATGACGATGCGCGGGCAGAGCGCCGTCACGTCGTCCATGTCGTGGCTCGTCAGCAGGAGGGTCGCGCCGTGCTCCTCGTTGTAGCGCTTGATGAACGAGCGCACCGCGGCCCGCGCCGTCACGTCGAGGCCGATGGTCGGCTCGTCGAGGAAGAGCACGCGCGGCCGGTGCACGAGCGCCGCGGCGAGCTCGCACTTCATGCGCTCGCCGAGCGAGAGCTGGCGCACGGGCTTCTTCACGAGCGGGGCGAGCTCGAGCAGCTCGGTCAGCTCGCGCAGCGTCGCGTCGAACTCGGCCCGCGGCACCTCGTAGAGCGCGCGGTTCAGCTCGAAGGTGTCGGCGGCGGGCAGGTCCCACAAGAGCTGCTGCTTCTGGCCCGTCACCAGCATGATGCTGCGCAGGAACGCGTCGTCGCGGCGCGCGGGCACGTGGCCGCCGACCCGCACCTCGCCCGAGGTCGGGTGCAGGAGGCCCGAGAGCACCTTGAGCGTCGTCGTCTTGCCCGCGCCGTTCGGCCCGAGGAAGCCGACCCGCTCGCCCGGCGCGATGTCGAACGAGACGTCGTCGACGGCGCGCACCGTGGTGTACCGCCGCCGGAAGAGCGAGGCGAACGCGGCGCCGAGGCCCGGCGGGCGCTCGGGCACCCGGTAGGTCTTGACCAGGCGGCGGACGGCGATCACGCCCCCGGGCCCCTCAGTGGTCGCAGGGGCCCACGGTCTGCTGGCGCACGCCGCCCGGCACCGGCTGCCGGAACGACCCCTCGGGCAGCGGCGGGTTGAGCTCGACCTTCTTGTAGCTGAGGAGCACGTCGTCGTCGCTCGAGGCCACGGTGACGTGGATGCGCCGGGGCACCTCGACCGTGCAGGCCGGCCCGCTCGGGGGCACGGGCGGCTCGACCCCGTCTTCGTCGACGAGCGGCGGCGCGGTCGAGGCCGGCGCGTGCCCGTCGAGCTCGGCGTGGTAGAGCTCGTGGCCCTGCTGCTCGACGCGCACGTCGAGCACGCGCACGCGCTGCTCGCCCCAGGGCTTCTGAAAGTCGGCCGGCGAGGGGGCGAGGCGCAGCGTCTCGCGCGCCTCGCGGTTGCCCGGCACGTCGAGCACGTAGTAGCCGCCGCCGTCCCAGCGGATGGTGCCCGCCCCCGGCGCGTGCGCGAGCACCGGGGCCTCGCCGCGCAAGAGCGAGACGAGGGCGTGGCCGGGCACCGGCACCTGCGTCAGGCGCGCGAGGTTGCAGGCCGAGGCGGGGCCGCGGGTGAAGGTCTTCTCGCGCAGGTCGAGGAAGGAGAAGTCGCGCCCGTCGCTCGTCAGCGTCGCCACCGTCGCGCCGAAGGGGCTGACGGCGTCGAAGCGCACGCGCTCGGGCGAGACGGCGAGGAAGAACACCGTGCCCCGCAGCCGCCCCTGCTGGCCCGAGAGCCGGTCGAGCTTCGCCTCGCCCCGCGCGCCCCGCGCGCAGGCGTACGTCGCCCGCATGCGCCCGAGCGCCGCGTCGGCCGAGGGGAACTGCGAGGGCGGCGGCGGCGTGCCGCAGCCCGCGGCCAGCAGCGCGGCGGCGAGGGCCGCCGGGCGCGCGACGGGGCGAAGGGTCAACGCTCGCCCCCGCGCAGCCCCTCGAGGGTGTCGAAGTCGGGCACGAGCAGCGGCACCGAGGTGCGCGCCACCGCGATCTCGTGCTCTTCGCACACGCGCGCGAGCGCCGCCGCGTCGAAGAGCGCGACCGGGGCGGCGCCCGCGACGGCCACCTCTTCGCGCGCGCCCGAGAGCACCGGGCCCGCCGTGAAGACCCAGCCGGCCGCCGCCGGCCCGTAGTGGTGCAGCGACCCGCGCAGGTCGGCGACGCGCTCGCGCCCGACCTCGCGCCCGTCGCGCCGCATCACCACGGCGAGGCGCGTCTCGCCCGCCGGGCCGCGCAGCACCCCCGCGAAGTGCGACTCGGCGCCCGCCGACGCCGGCCGGCGCACCGGCCTGAGCCCCGCGACCCCGAGCCGCTCGAGCACCGTCAGGCAGAGCTCGACGAAGCCGTGCGGCGGCAGCTCGGACAGCTTGCGCCCGAAGAGCCGCCGCGACGCCTCGCGGTAGCGCTCGACCGCCACGAGCATCTCGGCCTCGAGCCGCACCAGCTCGAGCCCGAGCGACCAGTCGACCGGCGCCACGCGCCCGCCCGAGAGCAGCCGGAAGCGCGGCCGCTGCCCCGTCGCCGCCCGCCGCAGGCCGTCGGCGCGCACCGCCGCCGCCACCTGCGCCTGCAAGAGCGAGGGCTCGCCCGCGAGCTTGCCGCGCCGCTGCGCCTGCTCGACCAGCGCCCGCAGCGGCACCGGGCCGCCGCCGCGGTCGAAGCCCGCCAGGAGCGTCGCGACGAGATCGGCGAGATCGCGCCCCGACAGCTCGTCGGCCTCGCCCCCCTCGACCCCCTCGACGACCGACCGCGGCCCCCGCTCGTCACGCCGCTCGTCGCGCCGCTCGTCGCGCCTCGCCTCGCGCCCCGGCTCGCGCGGGACCTCGCGCGGCGGGGTGCGCACGCTGACCGGCGCCTCCGCCTCGCGCGCCGCCTCGGCCGGCGCGTCGCCGTAGGCCGGCGAGACCGTGTACCCCGGCAGCCCCGGCTCGGCCGGCGCCGCCTCGGCCCCCTCGGCCCCGCGCCCACGCCGCCGACGGCGACGGCGACGGGAGCTCGCGTCGGCCGCGTCGGCGTCGGGCCCGAAGATGGGCTTGTCGTCGTCCTCTTCTTCGTCGAAGAGCTCCTTCGCGGCCTCCATCAGGTTGGCCCGGAACGCCTCGTCGGGCGGCGTCGGCCCCTTCGCCGCCGACGGCGTACGGCCCGGCCTCGCCTCGTCGCGCGGCCCCCTCGCCTCGTCGCGCGGCGGCCTCGCGTCCTCGCGGCCGGGCCTCGCCTCGTCGCGACCAGGCCTCGCCTCGTCGCGCGGCGCCCTCGCCTCGTCGCGGCCAGGCCTCGCCTCGTCGCGGATGGACCTCGCGTCGTCTCGCGGCGGCCTCGCCTCGTCTCGCGGCGGCCTCGCCTCGTCGCGGCCGGGCCTCGCCTCGTCGCCGCGGGCGGGCCTGCCCTCGTCGCGCAGCGCCCTCGCCTCGTCGCGCAGCGCCCTCGCCTCGTCGCCGGGCGGCCGCACCTCGGACCGAGGCGGCTGCACCTCGTCGAGGGCCGGCTTCGCCTCGCCCCGATCGAGCTTGCGCGGCAACGCGTCGACGGTCACCTCCGGATCGCCGGGCTCGGACTCGGGCGCCGCGTCGAGCAGCGAGCCCGGGCCCCCCGCCCGCACCTCGGTCACCTCGAAGGCCGGGGGCGCGCCGCCCGCCACCTCGTCGATCGAGGTCAAGGTCGGGCGCGCGCCCATCACCGAGCCCTCGGACGAGGCGCCGAGTTCGAACGCCTCGCCCCCGAGCGGGCTCGCCTCGCGCCGCGGCGTCACGACGCCGAGATCGAAGACCTCGGCGGCGCGCGCGGCCGCGAGCTCGTCGCCCGCGTCGCCGCGCGCGGGCGAGGCCACCCCGCTCAGGATCGGCGCGGCGGGCGGCTCGTCGTCGCCCGCCGGGCGCGCCTGGGCCGGCGCTTCGACCGGCGCCGCGGCCGGCAGCCCCTCGGGCGGCGTCTTCGCCCGCGCGGCCGCCTCTTTGGCCGTCTCTTTCGCCCGCGCGCCCTTCGCCGGCGCCTCGTCGGCCGCCGCGGCGCGCGCCGGCGCCGCCTTGAGCTCGGGCGCCGGGCCGGGCGGGCCGGTCTCTTCCCAGGCGCGCAGGGCGAAGACCCCGGGCTTGATGCGCACCAGCGGGTTCTCTTTCGGGCCCTTCTTCAGGAGGGCCGCCAGGCGCGAGCCCATGGTCACTTCGGGGCTCTTGCCGACGTGCGACAAGAGGTTCTTTTCAATCGCCAGCTCGGTGATGTCTTTGTAGTGAAGCGGCTTTCCGACAAGTCGGAGCACCTCGGCCGCTGCTTCGGTAAACGTCATCTTCGTTCGCCTCCGGGCCGGCCCGCGGCCGGCGGGGCCCGAGGCTCGCTCGCCTCGGGAGACAGCGTCGGCCCGCACGCAGCCCCGCCAGGGCCTTCGCTCGCCTCGTTGCGAGCGCCCCCGGGGCGGGCGGGGACGGCAACGCGCTTCGCGCAGGGGCCGTCGACCGACGCCATATTGCCCGAGCCCCTACCACGCCCCCGAAGGCCCGCCCATCAGAAACGACCCTCGGGCCCGCCCCCCCCGAGGCCGGCGCGCCGCCCGCCGCGATCGCGCCGCGGGCAACGGGCCCGCGCCGCGCCGCGCCGGGGCCGGCGCCGAATGCCCCTTTTCGCGAGCCCCTACGTAGGCTACAATACGGTCGTGTATCTCTCTGCGCTCGAAGCCGCCCTGCTCCGCGTGGCCGCCCGAGCCGGGGTCGTCGTGCGCCACGAGTCCTTCGATCGGGCGCTCTTCCAAGACCTGCCGCGCCGCGGCGGGCTCTGCCGCCTGCGCGGCGTGCTCACCCTCTTCGTCGACCCGTCCGAGTCGCCCGCCGAGCGCGTCGCCACCCTCGCCCTCGGCCTCGCCCGCCTCGATCTCGAGCGCGTCGCGATGCCCCCCTTCGTGCGCGAGACCATCGCCCAGCGCGGCGCCAGCCTGCGCGCCCGACGGCGCCCGGCCCTGCGCCGCGTCGTCTAGCGCACCCGAAAGGGGTCGGCGTCGGCGCCGCTGAGCGCCCAGGCGAGCCCCGGCAGCCGCCGGGCGAGCCCCTCGCCGAGCCGGCCGAGCGCGCCCCGCTCGCTGTTCGAGTGCAGCGTGCAGACGAGCGTCAGGCCCGCGTCGGCCGCGCGCAGCGCGTCGTGGTGGCGCACCTCGCCCGTGACGTAGACGTCGGCGCGCGCCGCGAGCGCGTCGTCGATGAGATCGCCGCAGGCCCCCGCCCCCACGGCCACCGTCGCGGCCTCGCCCTCGAGGGGCCCGGCGACCAGCACCTCGCCGAGGCCGAGCGCGCGCTTGGCGTGCTCGACGAACTCGGCGCGCGGCCGCGGCCGGGCCCGCCCGACGCGCCCGAAGCCGAAGCCCGCGGGCCACTCGCCCGGGGCCTGCCCCTTGCGCAGCGCGCGGCACTCGAAGAGCCCGAGCGCCTCGGCGAGCACGTCGTTGGTGCCGCCGGGGGCCATGTCCAGGGCGGTGTGGGGGCTGTAGACGGCGACGCCCGCGCGCACGAGCTCGTAGGCGATCGAGCCGGCCGTCAGGCGCTTGACCGCCTTGAAGATCGGCGGGTGGTAGGCGACCACGGCCTCGCAGCCCGACGCGCGCGCCTCGGCGAGCACCGCGCGCGTCAGATCGACGCAGAGCAGGGCGCGGGCGAGCGGCGCGGCGGGGTCGCCGACGAGCAGGCCGACGTTGTCCCAGGGCTCGGCGAAGCGCGGGGGCGCGATCGCCTCGAGCGCGTCGACGAGGTCGGCGACGCGCCAGGGGGGCGGGGCGGCGGCCATGGCGTGCGGGCCGCTCAGGGCGCGGGCGGGGCGGCGGCCTCGGCCGAGGCGGCGAGCCGCTCGTAGAGCAGCGGCAGGGCCTCGGCGAGCTTCGCGGCGTCGGGGCCGCCGGCCTGCGCCATGTCGGGGCGCCCGCCGCCCTTGCCGCCGACGCGGGCGGCGATGGGGGCGATGAGCTCGCCGGCCTTGAAGCGGCCCGTCAGCGACTTCGACACGGTGAGCACCAGCGACGCCTTGCCCCCGGCCTTCGAGCCGACGAGGACGACGGCGTCGCCGAGCTTGTCGCGCAGCCGGTCGGCCAGCTCGCGCAGCGTCGCCGCGTCGCCGACCTCGCTCTCGACCGCGAGCGCCTTGACGCCGCCCACCTCGCGGGCCGACGCCAGCATGGCCTCGAGGCCGCCGCCCGGCCCGGCCGCGGCCGCGCCGCCGCCGCCGAGGGCGAGCTTGCGCGTCAGCTCGGCCTTGGCCTTCTCGAGCTCGCGCACCTTGTCGGCGAGCGCCGCGATGACCTCGACGCGGGGGCGGCCCCCGGGCGACTTGGCGGCCTGGGCGATGTCGCGCAAGAGGCGCTCTTGCTCGCGCACGTAGGCGAGCGCGTTCAGGCCGGTGACCGCCTCGACGCGCCGGACGCCGGCGGCGACGCCCGCCTCGCTCACGATCTTGAAGAAGCCGATGTCGCCGAGCGAGCGGGCGTGGGTGCCGCCGCAGAGCTCGACCGAGTCGCTCGTCATGGTCAGGACGCGCACGACGTCGCCGTACTTCTCTTCGAAGATCGCCTTGGCGCCCTTCTTGCGCGCCTCGTCGATCGGCAAGACCTCGGTCAGCACGGGGTCGTTGCGCAAGATCTTCTCGTTGACGAGGTCTTCGACGCGCTCGATCTCGCCCGGCGTCATCGGCCGCGGGTGGCTGAAGTCGAAGCGCAGGGCGTCGGGCGCGACGAGCGAGCCCTTCTGCTCGACGTGGTGGCCGAGCACGGCGCCGAGCGCCCAGTGCAGGAGGTGCGTCGCCGAGTGGTTGCGCCGCGTCGCCGAGCGCTTGTCGTGGTCGACCTCGAGCCGGACCGGGTCGCCCACCTTGAGCCGCCCCTGCGCCAGAAAGCCCTGGTGCACGACCAGCCCCGCCGTCGGCTTGAGGGTGTCGCGCACGATGACGCGGCCCGTGCCCTCGAGCGCCCGCAGCTCGCCCTCGTCGCCCACCTGCCCGCCGCCGCGCCCGTAGAAGGGCGTCCGGTCGGTCACGACCTCGACCTCGGGCAGCGGGCCCGTGCCGCCGAGCCACGCCACCTCGTCGACGAAGGCGCCGTCGACGAGCAGCGCGACGACCCGGCCCTCGCCCTCTTCTTCGTCGTAGCCGGTGAACGAGACCGCCCCGCCCGGCACCTTCGCGAGCGCCTGGTAGTAGGCGGCGCCGACGCCGCCCTCGTCGTGCAGCTTGCTGCCGCGGCTGCGCTCTTTGGCGCGCGCGAGCTCGTCGTCGAAGCCGCCGAGGTCGACCCCGAAGCCCCGCTCTTCGGCGATGATTTGCGTCAAGTCGGGCGGGAACCCGTAGGTGTCGTAGAGCTCGAAGGCCGCCGCGCCGGCGAGGACCCTCTCGCCCCGCGCCCGCAGGCGCCCGAACTGCTCGTCGAGCAGCCCGAGCCCCCGGTCGAGCGTGCGCCGGAACTGCACCTCTTCTTGCTCGCACTGCGACACGATGAACTCGCGCCGCGCCCGGAGCTCGGCGTAGTCGTCGCCCATCAGGTCGATGACCTGCCCGGCCACCTCGTGGAAGAAGGGCTTCGCGACGCCGAGCCGGTGGCCGTGGCGCACCGCCCGGCGCATCACCCGCCGGAGCACGTAGCCCCGCCCCGCCCGGTCGGGCGTGACGCCCTCGGCCAGCACGAAGGCGGCCATGCGCGCGTGGTCGGCGATGACCCGCATGCTCACGTCGTCGTCGCCCATCGTCGCGCCGTAGCGCTTGCCCGAGAGCGCGGCCGCCCGCTCGACCAGCGGGCGCAGGAGGTCGGTGTCGTAGTTCGACGTGACCCCCTGCAGCAGGCTCGCCACGCGCTCGAGGCCCATGCCCGTGTCGATGCTCGGCGCCGGCAGCGGCCGCAGCTCGAAGCTGCCGTCGCCGCGGGCGAGCCGCTCGTACTGCATGAACACCAGGTTCCAAAATTCGAACCAGCCGTGGCCCTCGGCCGTCGGCTCTTCGCCGAAGCGCCCGTAGGGCACGCCCCCGGGCGGCACCGGGCCGAGCCAGAAGTGCAGCTCGCTGCAGGGCCCGCAGGGCCCCGTCTCGCCCATCTGCCAGAAGTTGTCGGCCTTGCCGAGGCCGAGGATGCGCCCGTCGGGCAGGCCCGCCACCTTCTTCCACAGGGCGCGCGCCTCGTCGTCGGGCGGCAGCCCCTCTTCGCCCCCGAAGACCGTGACGACGAGCCGCTCTTCGGGCAGCTCGAAGACGCGCGTCACCAGGCGCCAGGCCATCGCGATGGCCTCTTCTTTGAAGTAGTCGCCGAACGAGAAGTTGCCGAGCATCTCGAAGAAGGTGTGGTGCCGGGCGGTGCGCCCCACGTTCTCGAGGTCGTTGTGCTTGCCCGAGATGCGCACGCACTTCTGGCTCGAGGCGGCGCGCCGGAAGGGCTTCGACTCTTTGCCCGTGAAGACGTCTTTGAACGGCACCATGCCCGCGTTGGCGAACATCAGCGTCGGGTCGTTCGGCACGATCGGCCCGCTCGGGCACACGCTGTGGCCCTCGGCGGCGAAAAACTCGAGAAAGGAGCGGCGAATCTCGGAGGCTTTCATGGCGAAACCACCCCCGGCATAGCACGCCCCGCCCTCCCTCGGCCATCGCGGCCGTAGACTTTTGCGGCCCGTTCGACGACCCTGGCGCCCCCGGACGCGGGCCCGGGCGCGCGCGGGCGGCCGCCGGGCCGGCGCCCCGGCGCCCGGCAGATTATGGGGCCCGCGCCCCGACGGAGGCGAGCGAGGCGGCATGAAGGCTACGGACATTCGAACGGTCGGCGTCATCGGGGCGGGGCAGATGGGCTCGGGCATCGCGCAGGTCGCGGCCGCGACGGGCCTGCAGGTCGTGCTCGTCGACCACCGGCGCGACCTCGCCCAGAAGGGCAAAGACCGCATCGGCCAGGTGCTCGCCAAGCTCGTCGACAAGGGCAAGCTGCAGGCCGCCGAGCGCACCTCGACCCTCGAGCGCATCCGGCCCGCCGGCGACATCGGCGACCTGCACGACGCCGACGTCGTCGTCGAGGCCGCCACCGAGGCCTTCGACCTGAAGGTCAAGCTCTTCAAGGACGCCGACTCGGCCACGCGCGACGAGGCCCTGCTCGCCTCGAACACCTCGAGCATCTCGATCACCAAGCTCGCCGCCGCCACCAAGCGGCCCGAGCAGGTCATCGGCCTGCACTTCATGAACCCCGTGCCGCTGATGAAGCTCGTCGAGATCGTGCGCGGCGTGCAGACCTCGGCCGACACCTACGAGACCATGCGCGACCTCAGCCTGCGCATGGGCAAGACGGTCATCACCTCGAAAGACCGCCCCGGCTTCGTCGTCAACCGCATGCTCGTGCCCTTCTTGAACGAGGCCTGCTTCGCCCTCCAAGAGGGCCTCAGCACGATGGAAGACATCGACCAGGGCGCCCGCCTCGGCCTAAACCACCCGATGGGCCCCTTCGAGCTCGCCGACCTCATCGGCCTCGACACCCTGCTCTCGATCGCCGAGGTCTTGCACCGCGAGTTCGGCGACGACAAATACCGGCCCGCCACCCTGCTCCGGAACCTCGTCGCCGCCGGCTGGTGTGGCAAGAAGACCGGCCGCGGCTTCTACGTCTATGACGAGCGCGGCCAGCGCCTCGGCCGCGCCTTCGAGCCCTGAGCCCAGGCCCCGCCCGCGCGCCCCCCACCCCCGGCCCTGCCCGCACCGTCCGCCCCCCGGGCCGCCCGCTCGCACCCCGCCCCCGGCCCCGCCCACACCGTCCGCCCCCCGGCCGCGCGCCCGCACCCTGCCCCCGGCCCCGCCCGCAACGTCCGCCCCCCGGGCCGCGCGCCCGCCGGCGGGGCCCGCCTCCCCTTCCCCCGACCCCTCCGAGCCGACCGATGCGAAAAGACTACGAATTCGTGCTCGTCGAGCGCGACGGCGCCCTCGTCACCCTCACGCTCAACCGCCCCGACAAGCTCAACGCCCTGAACGCCACGCTCATCGGCGAGCTCACCGACGCCTTCGCCTCGCTCTCGGCCGAGGCCTCGCCCCCGCGCGCCCTCGTGCTCACCGGCGCCGGCGAGAAGGCCTTCGCCGCCGGCGCCGACATCGCCGCCATGGCCAACCTCGGCGCCCCCGCCGCCCGCGCCTTCGCCGCCGCCGGCCACCGCCTCGGCGAGGCCATCGAGGCGGCCCCCTTCGCCGTGCTCGCCGCCGTCAACGGCTTCGCCCTCGGCGGCGGCTGCGAGCTCGCCCTCGCCTGCGACCTCGTCTACGCCTCCGAGAAGGCCAAGTTCGGCCAGCCCGAGGTCAACCTCGGCGTCATTCCCGGGTTTGGCGGCACCCAGCGCCTGCCCCGCGCCGTCGGCCCCCAGAAGGCCCGCGAGATGGTGCTCACCGGCGCCACCATCGACGCCGCCGAGGCCAAGCGCGTCGGCCTCGTCTGCGAGGTCTACCCGCCCGCCGAGCTGCTCGCCAAGGTGCGCGAGACCGCCGCCGTCATCGCCCAGAAGGGCCCGCTCGCCATCACCGCCGCCAAGCGCGTCATGCGCGCCGGCGCCGACGTGCCCCTGCCCACCGCCAACGAGCTCGAGGCCCAGGCCTTCGCCGCCCTCTTCGGCAGCGACGACCAGCGCGAGGGCATGTCCGCCTTCCTCGCCAAGCGCCCCGCCCACTTCCACGGCCGCTAGAGCGCCGACCCCCACCGCCCGCCGGCCCGCGGCGCGCCCCGACGCCCGACGTGCCCCGACGCCCGCGGCGCCCGCAACGCCCGCAACGCCCGCAACGTCTGCAACGCCCGCGCGCGGCCCGGGCGCCCCGGCCGGCCGCCCCGATCGAACGATGTGCGAACTGCTCGGCATGGAGTGCAACGTCCCGACCGACATCGTCTTCTCGTTCACCGCGCTCTCGCTGCGCGGCGGGCTCAAGGGCCCGCACGGCGACGGCTGGGGCCTCGCCCTCTACGAGGGCCGCGCCGCCCGCGTCTTCCTCGAGCCCGAGTCGGCCGCCCGCTCGCCGCTCGCCGACTTCGTGCGCAAGAACCCCATCAAGACGCTGCTCGCCATCGCCCACGTCCGCAAGCGCACCCGGGGGCCCCGCTCGCTCGAGAACACCCACCCCTTCGCCCGCGAGCTCTGGGGCCGGCACTTCGTCTTCGCCCACAACGGCACCGTGCGCGGCGTGCGCGCCCTGCCCACCGGCCACTTCAAGCCGATCGGCAACACCGACAGCGAGCACGCCTTCTGCGCCCTCTTGCACCACCTCGAGTCGAGCTTCTCGGCCTACCCGCGCTCGAGCACCGACCTCGCCCGCGCCGTCGCCGACGTCGGCGGCTACCTCGGCCGCCACGGCACCTTCAACTTCTTGCTCGGCGACGGCGACCGGCTCTACGCCCGCTGCGCCACGCGCCTGCACTACCTCGTGCGGCAGGCGCCCTTCTGCAAGGCCACGCTCGCCGACGAAGACGTCTCGATCGACTTCTCCAAGGTCACGACCCCCACCGACCGCGTCGCCGTCGTCGCCACCGCCCCGCTCACCCGCGACGAACGGTGGACGGAGGGCAAGCCCGGCACGCTCTGGGTCTTCCGCCGCGGCCGCCTGACGGCGACGCTGCCGTCGGCGTGAGCGAGGGCGACGCTGCCCTCGGCGTGCGCGGGGGCGCGGCGGGCCCCGCGGGCGCCGCCGTCACTCTTCGCGGAAGTACGCCCGGAGCGCGTCGCGCGCGACGACGTTCGCCTTCGTCCACCAGCGCTCGTCGTTCGCGAGCAGGACGGCGATCGCCACCTCGGGGCGGCCCGTCGGCGCGAAGCCGGCGAACCACGAGTACATGCGCCGGGGCCGGCCGCCGACGAGCGTGCCGGTCTTGCCGGCGACGCGGCGCCAGAGCCCGTCGTCGGGCGAGAGCTCGTCGTCGCCCCCCCGGAACGCCTTCGCGCTCGTGCCCCGCCGCACCGTCACCGCGAGCATGCGCGCCAGGTGGTCGGCGTTCGAAGGGCGCATCGCCCGCCCCCGCGAGCGCCGCTCCGGCGGCAGGCCCTCGTCGAGCAAGCTGAGCCGGATGCGCTCGCCGCGGTTGGCGACGGTGAGCATCATGTAGAGGGCGCCGAGCGGCGAGAGGCGCGCGTTCCAGAAGCCGGCGGACGCGCGCGCCAGGCCCAGCCGGTCGGAGGGGACGCGCACCTCGCCGGCGGGCACCTCGACGTCGGTCGGCACCTCGCTGCCGATGCCGAGCTCGTTGGCCATCGAGTGCAGCGCCTCGGGCCTGAGGTGCTTCAGGGCGAGGCGGGCGAAGACGAGGTTGTAGCTGTGGCCGAGCGCCTCGCCGAAGGTCGTGCAGCGGTCGTCGCGCGCCGGATCGTCGTCGAGATCGCCCTCGCCGATGGCGCGCTCGCCGCCGTGAAAGCACTGCCGCGTCGCGGGGCCGACCCGCCCGCTCTCGAGCAGCGCCGCCGCCGTCACCGTCTTGAAGAGGCTCGCGCTCGGCGCGACCGCGCTCGAGACCATGTCGCGCCCGCCCAGGCTCGCCCACGCGAGCAGCCGCCCCGAGCGCACGTCGGCCATGACGACGGCGCCCTCGTGCGCGCGCGAGGCGGCGAGCAGCCGCTCGGCCTCGCGCTGCAGCCGCGGGTCGAGCAGGAGGCGCGCCGGGCCCCGCCCCCCGGGCAGCGGCGCCGTCACCTCGCCGCGGTCGACGCGCACGCGGCGCATGTCCGGCGCCGGCGCCGCGGCGAGCGGGCGCGCGAGGCCGAAGAGCCCCAGCGAGGCGAGGGCGAGGGCGAGCGGGCGGGGGCGCACCGTGGCGGGTGCGTACGCCCCTCCGGCGCCCGGGGCCAAGTTCTCGGCGGCCGCGCGACGCCGGCCCCGCGAGCGCGGGCCCCTCACCCAATCGAGCGCCCGGGCGCGAAGGCGCCCCGGCCCCGGCCCGGGGCCGCGTTCACTCCTCGATGGAGAGCTCCAAGGTGAAGGGCCCGTCGTTGCCGACGCCGAAGCCGTCGACGACGACCCAAACCGTCTCGCCCGTATTCACGACCTCGCGCAAGATCTCACCCGTCACCGGCGAAAAATTGTCTTCGCACACCAGCTGGGCCCCGTCGCACCGCTCGCGGGCGTAGAGAACCGAGTCGAACTGCGCGTTCACGAAGGCTCGCAGGGTGCCCGACTTGTGGACCGTGACGGCGAAGATGATGTCGGGCGCCGCATTGGTCTGCACGGGGCTGCAGTCCGCGCCCTCTCCCGCGGCGTGCGGGCCGGCGGCCGTCGTGTCGGCGCTGACGCTGACCGTCTGCTGGGGGAACACATGCACGGGCACACCCCCGCCCGGCACGGAGTTGCCGCAGCCGGTGGCCAAGGCCCCAGCCGGCACCGTGGTCCGGCACTGCGAGGAGCAGAAGTCGCCATCGGCCTGGTTGCCGTCGTCGCACTGCTCGCCGGGCACGACCACGCCGTCGCCGCAGGGCGCCGGCAGGCCACCGCCCGTCCCGCCCGAGCCGCCCCCGCCCGGGCCGCCCGCGCCGCCGTCGCCGCCCGCGCCGCCGCGCCCGGCCTCGCCGCCCGTGCCGGCCGCGCCCCCGTTGCCCGCCTCGCCCCCGGTGCCGCCCGTGCCGCCCGTGCCGCCCGTGCCGTCGAGGCAACCGACGCAGAACGGCTCGTAGCCCGTGCCCTCGAGGTTGCAGATCTGCGTGCCCTGCGAGACGCCGTCGCGGCAGAAGCAGAGCTGCGTGTCGATGCCGGCCTGGCAGACCAGGCTGCTCGACTGGCAGGCGCCGCTGCACTCGCCGAAGCCGTCGCCCTGGGCGTTGCACTGCTTGGTGCCCTCGCCGCCGTTGGCGCAGAGGCAGTAGACGAAGGCGTTCGGCACGCAGAGCCGCTCGCCGTCGGCGGGCGCGCCCGTGGCGCAGGCCGCGCCGAGGAGCGCGGCCGCGAAGAGGCATCGGAGTACGTCTCGCGTCATGAAGCTCGCCGTGGGGAGCCTCGGCGCCGCCCGAGGGCGCCGCCGAGGGCAAGAGAAGCGCTCACGCAAAGCGCGCCGCCGGGGGGGGCGCCGCGGGGGGTGACGGGGGCGCCGGGCGCGCCGACCGAGCAGGAGCCGGCGGCCGCCTCGCGGGCCCGCTGCCGCTGGCGGGCGAGGTTGGCCGAGCAGTCGGCGCTGAAGCCGCCCCAGGGCGCCGGGTCGCACACCGCCTGCCGCGTCGGCGGGTAGGCCGCGCAGAGCGCCGCCAGATCGTCGGGCTGCAGCTCGCGCAAGAGGGTGCCCGGCGCGTACTGCGCGTCCATCACCGCCGACGTGTCGTCGGAGTGGGCCAGGCCCAGCAGGTGGCCGACTTCGTGCACCAAGATCGATTGCAAGTCTTTGTCGACCCGCGCCTCGCCGGTCGTGAAAATATTGTACGCCGTGTTCACGTCGATGTCGGCGCCGCGGATCTCGCCCGTCGTACGGCTGAACGACACGGTCGTGTAGGCGAGCACGTTCTCGACGCCCTCGTGGTCCCAGTACGTGTCGCGAAAAATTACGGTGTTGGCGTTCGGCCCCCCGAAATCGAACTCGGTCAGGTCGCAGCGGACATCGGGCAGGCGGGTCGTCAAGAGCGTCGCCTCGCCCTCGCCTTGGCAGAAGAGCCCCGACCACGACGCCAGCGCCCCCTCGACCGCCGCCTCGATGGCCGAAAACTCGACGTTCGCCGACCCCCGCTCTTGGATGCTGACCCCGACGCAGCGGCCGGGCCAGAAGAGGGGCACGCCGCTTGCCTTGCAGCCCTGCCCGTCGAGGGCGCAGGCGCCCTGGCAGGTGGTCGAGCGGCAGAAGGCCCCCGCCGGCGGCGCAACGAGCCCCAGGGCGCCGAAGGCGGCGAGCGCCGCCGGAAGGCGAAGGTACGTCAAGGGGCCTCGCATAAGCCTGCCAATCGTCGGCCTGGCCGACGTGTCGTATGGTAGCCTCCCTTGTTCCGAGGGGCAGTGCAATGGTATCCCGCACGGGTCAACGGGGCCGGGGCCGGCCCGGTGGGGCGCCCGCGCCCCACTCGACCCGCGACGCGAGGCCGCCGAACGGCTACCATCGGTCCCCCCGCCCACGATGAGTCCACCATTGCCCCCCTTCGAATCATCCCTCGAAGCCACCGTCGCGGGCCTGTCCAACATGGAGTACCGCGGCGGCTCCGTGTACCCCGCCGACAACCCGAGCGCCCTCGTTTACGTCGGCACCGACGCCGTCTTGCTCGGCCGTGACGCGGCGTGCCAGATGATGCTCGACGACCCGCACGTCTCGGCCGTGCACGCCGAGATGGTCGCCACCGAGCGGGGCGTGCGCCTGCGCGATCTCGGCAGCCGCAACGGCACCTTCCTCGGCGGGGTGCGGCTCGGCGAGGGCTTTCTGACCTCGCGCACCGTCTTCCAGGTGGGCAAGACGCAGATCGTCTTCGAGCCGAGCCGCCCCGAGTGGGTCTCGGTCGCCGAGCAATCGAGCTTCGGGCCGCTCGCCGGCGAGAACGCGCTGATGCGCGCGCTCTTCAGCCGCCTCGAGAAGATCGCCGCGACCGACCTGACGGTGCTCATCGGCGGCGAGACCGGCTGCGGCAAAGAGGTGGTCGCCCAGGCGATTCACTCGAACAGCCCCCGCGCGGCCAAGCCCTTCGTCGTCGTCGACTGCGGCAGCATCCCCGGCAGCTTGGCCGAGGCGACGCTCTTCGGCCACGAGAAGGGCGCCTTCACCGGCGCCACCGACCGGCGCGTCTCGCCCTTCGTCGAGGCCGACGGCGGCACCATCTTCCTCGACGAGCTCGGCGAGCTGCCGCTCGACCTGCAGCCGAAGCTTTTGCGCGTGCTCGCCGAGCGGCGCATCAAGTCGGTCGGCGGCACCAAGTACCTGCCCGTCAACGTCCGCGTGCTCGCCGCGACGCGCCGCGACCTGACCCGCGAGGTCAACGAGGGCCGCTTCCGGAGCGACTTGTTCTTCCGCATCGCGCAGGTCCGCATCGACCTGCCGCCGCTGCGCGCCCGCCTCGACGACGTGCCCGTGCTCATTCGCCACATGCTCGCCGAGGTCGACGCGCCCGAGGCCTACGAGCGCATCTCGCCCGAGCAGATGCAGCGGCTGATGCGCTACGACTGGCCCGGCAACGTCCGCGAGCTCAAGAACGCCGTCTCGGTCGCCCTCGCCCTCGCCGACGACGGCCCGCTCGACATCGTCTCGCACCTCGGCACGCTCGCCGACGTCGGCCGCACCTCGATGACGCCCCCGCCGCCGGCCGCCGTGCCCGGCGACCTCAACCACAAAAACACCCGCTTCAAAGAGGCCAAGCAGACCGCCCTCTCGCTCTTCGAGCGCAGCTACTTCTCGGCCATGGTCGACGACACGGGCGGCAACATCTCCGAGATCGCCCGCCGCTCCGGCCTCGAGCGGGCGCACGTGCGCATGTACCTGCGCAAGCACAACTTGAACCCCAAGGGCGGGGGCTGAGCGGCCCCGGGCTTCCGGTCCGGGGCCGCCGTCACCCGCCGCCCGGGTCAGGGCAGCTTCGGCTGCTCGAGCCCCTTCGGGCAGTCGAGCGCGCCGAGGAACGCCACGATCTGGCGGATCTCGTCGTCGGTAAGGCCCCGGTCTTTCATCAGGGGGCTCAGGTTCTTGTTGGCAATGCCGCCCTTGGCCATCAGGCGCACGGCCTCGTCGAGCGTGGCGACCGAGCCGTCGTGAAAGTAGGGCGGGCTCTTCGCGACGTTGCGCAGCGAGGGCACCTTGAAGGCGCCGAAGTCGGCCTCGTTCTTGGTGGCCGCCTGCCGCCCGAGGTCGGGCTCGGGCTTGTTCGTGCCGACGCCGACGTTGTGATAGACCGCCTGCGCCGCGCCCATGCCGGCGGCGAAGAAGGGCGGCGCGTGGCAGAGCGCGCACTGGCCCTTGCCCAGGAAGAGCGCGAGGCCCTTCTGCTGCTGGTCGGTCAGGGCCGAGGCGTCGCCCTTCGCGTACTTGTCGTAGGCGGTGCCGTCGCAGACGAGCGTGCGCTCGTAGGCCGAGAGCGCCTTGACGATGGTGTCGGGGGTGACGCCGTCTTTGCCGAAGGCCGCCTCGAACTGCTTCTTGTACTCGGGCACCTTGGCGATCTCGGCCGCCTTCTTGTCGAGGTTCTCTTTGCCGACGCCCATGTTGCCGCCCGCCCAGGCCGCCTTCGCCTGCTCTTCGAGGTTGGGCGAGCGGCCGTCCCAGTAGAAGGCGGGGTAGTAGGCCACGTTCCAAATGACGGGGCTGTGGCGGGTGAGCTTCTTGTTGCCCGCGCCGATGGCGACGGGGTCGTGGCCGCCGTTGCCGTCTTCGTTCTGGTGGCACGAGTAGCACGAGCGCGAGCCGTCGACGCTCAGGCGCGGGTCGAAGAAGAGCTGGTGGCCCAGCTTCACCTTCGCGTCCGACGTGGGGTTCTCGGCCGGCTGGGCGACGGCGGGCAGGCCCGCGGGCAGGCTGCCCGCCTTCGGGATGACGAGCGGCGCGGCCTGCGCCGACGTCGCGCCGCTCGTGTCGGCGCCGGCCGGCGCGCCCTTGTCGCCGCCGCATGCGCCGAGGAGGGCGAGGGCGGCGCCGAGCGAGGTCAGGGCGAAGAAGCGGTGCGGGAAGCGGCGGGGGGCGGTCACGGCGGAAGGCTATACCACGAGGGCCGGGGGGCGAAGAAAGGTGGGCCGGGCGCCCCGGCGCGGGCGTCGCCGGCGCGCCCGGGGGGTCTCGGCGCGCCCGGGGCCGCCGCCCGGCCGCCCTACTCGGCGGGCAGGGCGCCGGGGTCGAGCTCGGCGCCGACGCCCACCGCCTCGGCGGGCGAGGCGCGGCAGAAGGCCTGCAGGGCGCGCTTGGCCGGGCACGCGGTCGAGACCCAGACGTCGAGGGCCTTGTCGAAGACCTCGGCGTCGGGGCCGCCGAACGGCTGCAAGACCGCCGTGCAGACGCCCGGGCTCAGCCGGCCGGTGGCGTCGTCGACGCGCTCCCAGCCCTCGCCCGGGTCGTCGCCGTCGAGCACGATGACGCGGGAGGGGGCGGCCTCCCAGCGGATCGAGACGTTGACGTCGAGGCCGGGCGGCAGCGGGAAGGTGCAGTCGTCGATGGCGACCGCCACCCGGCGCGAGCCGGCGAGGCAGGCGCCCTCGTCGAAGCACTCGCCGACCGCCCGCTCGGGGATGACGTAGCGCGCGTCGAACTCGGGCAGCGCGTCGGTGTCGACCGCGAGGTCGCGGCAGACGCCGCCGACGCAGGTCTTCGAGGGGTCGCCGCCGCAGGTCATGGCGAAGCAGGCCATGCGCAGGGGCATCGGCAACAGCAGGGAGCGGCCCTTGACGTACGAGATGACGGCACGCCGCTCGACGATGAGCTCGCCACCCTTCTCGGCGCGCACCTCGACGCGCAGCGGCCGCTCGAACGACTCTTCGCCCTTCGGAACGATGTCGAACGTGGCGGGCAGGAAGCCCTGCCCCTCGGCCGGGTACGTGACGTCGTAGGCGACGGCGCCGTCGCCGCCGAAGACGCGCACCGAGAGCGCGTCGAACTCGTCGACGGGCTTGGCCTCGGAGGTGAACGCGAGCGTGATCTGGGTCGTCCGGTCGGTGACGACGCACGAGGCGACGAGGGCGGCGAACAGGGGCGCGAGCAGGGCGGCGGGGCGGTTCATCAGAAGCTCCAGGTCGGCTGGGATGCGACGGCGGTGCCGAGCGGCCCGCCCGACCCCGCGCCGTCGCGGCCCTGGTACTCGACCCTCCGGGTCAAGAGCAGCACGGTCGCCGTGCCGGCCCCGGCGAGCACGACGCCGCCGGCCACCCAGAGCCACGTCGGCACTTCGCCGCGGCGGGCCGGTTGGATGCTCACGGTGCGCGTTTCGCCCTCGCGCACGAGCACCTCGGCCGCGTAGAGCTCGCCCCCCTCGCCGACGACGCGCACGCGGTGCGAGCCGGGCTCGAGCCGCGCGGCGTGCTCGCCCATGCCCTGGGGGCGCCCGTCGACGTAGATGACGGCGCGGGGGTCTCCGGTCGTGATCTGCAAGAGCCCGGTCGCGGGCGGCCGCGCGGGCGCCGCCGGCGGGGCCGGGGCCGGCCGCGGGCTGAGCGTCAGGCGCACCACGCGCCCCTCGCGGGGCACGTCGACGCCCTGCGAGACGTCGTAAAAGCCCTCGCGCGTGGCGGCCACGACGTGGCGCCCGACGTCGACCTCGAGCGGACCGCGCAGGGGCGAGACGCCCACCTCTTCGCTGTCGACGAAGACCGTCGCGCCCGGCTCGCTCGCCTCGACACTGAGGGAGCCGACGTAGGGGGCCAAGAGCTCGAGCGCCGCCCGCGCCCGCTCGACGTAGTCGGGCGGCAGCGGCACCGTGGTCGCGAGGCTCTCGCGCAGGCGGGCGGCCGCGCGGGCGTAGCGGCCCAGCTCTTTTTCGCAGACGGCCACGTTGTAGAGCACCCGCGCGTCGCCGCCGAGCTCGAAGGCGCGCTCGAACTCGGAGCGCGCCTCGGCGTAGCGCCCCCGGGCGAAGAGGGTGCCGCCGCGGTCGAAGGCGTCGCGGGCCTCGCCCGAGAGCGTGTCGCGGACGCGCGAAGGCGCCGCCCCGCCCGGGGCCTGCGCCAGCGAGCGTGCCGGGGCCGCGAGCGAGGCGGCGAGGGCGAGGGCGGCGAACGCGCGCGCGGCCCTCATGGCAAAAGCCCCAGGTCGTCGAGGCTGCGGGGCCGCGCGGAGGCCGGGCCCGCCGCCGGGGCAGGCTGCGCAGGGCGCGCCGAAGCGCGGGGCGCGGGGCGCGCCGAAGCGCGGGGCGGCGGCCGGGCCGGCCCGGGCAGACCGCCGGCGCCCGTCGACGCGGGCGACGCGGCGCTCGCGCCCGACAGAGCGGTCGAGGGCCCGAGCGGGACGGGCTCGCGGGCCGCGGCCGGCGCGGCGGCCCCATCGACCGACGGGGCCGAAGGGGGCCCGGCCGCGGGGGCGGTCGCGACGGGTGCCGGCGAGCGCCCCGAACGCCAGCCGAGGAAGCCCCCCCCGATCAGCAAGGCCGCGGCCGCGAGCCAGGGGCCGAGCGCGCGGGGCCGGCGAGCGGCGGGCGCCGGCGACGCCTCGGGGCCGGCCGGGGCGATCTCGGTGGCCTCGAGGTTCGGGTCGGGCGGGCTGGCGAGCACGAGGCGGCCCGGGGCCGAGCGGGGGCCCGCGACGAGCGCCGCCCGCGTGCGCGCCGCCGAGGCCGCGGCCCCGGGCCCGCCGAAGGGCGCCAGCAGCGAGGCCACCTCGGCGACGTCGGCCGGCCGGCCGCCGGCCTCGCGCTCGAGGCAGCGCGCGACCGCCGCCTCGAGCCCCTCGGGCACGTCGGCGCGGGCGGCGCGCAAGGGCGGCGGCGTCGCCGTCAGCACGAGCGCCAAGATGTGAGGCACCGACTGGCCCTCGAAGGGCACGCGCCCGGTCAAAAGCTCGTAAAGAATGACGCCGAGCGACCAGAGGTCGGTCCGGGCGTCGACCCGCCCGGCGTCGCGCACCTGCTCGGGCGACATGTACTCGGGCGAGCCGAGCGACACGTCGGGCCCCGTCAGCGAAGCGCCCCGCGCCGAGTCGGGGGCGGCCATCGACTTGGAGATGCCGAAGTCGAGCACCTTGACGTGGCGCGCGCCGTCGGGCCCCTCGGTCAGAAAGAGGTTCTGCGGCTTGAGGTCGCGGTGCACGATGCCCGCCGCGTGCGCCTCGGCCACCGCCTCGCACGCCTCGAGCACGTAGTCGACCGCCTCGGCCACGGGCAGGCGCTTGCGCCGGTCGAGCAGCGCGTCGAGCGGCTCGCCCTCGAGGAGCTCCATCACGAGGTAGGGCGTGCCGTCTTCGGCCCGATCGACGTCGTAGATGCGCACCACGTGCGGGCCGCGCAGGCTCGCGGCCGCGCGCGCCTCGCGCAGGAAGCGGGCGAGGGCCTCGGGCTTGGCGGCCAGCTCGGGCCGCAACACCTTGATCGCGACCCGCTGCCCGAGCAGGCGGTGCTCGCCCGCGTACACCACCCCCATGCCCCCCCGCCCCAGCTCGTCGCCGAGCGCGTACTTCGCCCCGACCCGCGGCGCCCCCTTCGGCGCGCCCTTGCCCTCGTTGTCCGCGCCCTCGGCCATCAGGTCGCTCACCCACACGCCCGGCGACGATGCCGGGGCGGGCGAGAGCGTTGTCGGTGACGGCGGGAGCGTCAAGCTCGGGCCCGGCTCAAGGCGCGACGGGAGCGCAGCGGTAGACGACATGGCCCGAGGCGCTCGGGGCGGCCCCCGGCGAGCGATCGAAGACGAGAACGCCCTGGCGCTCGCGGGCGTTCCAGAGGAGCTCGCCGGCCGGCTCGCCCCCCCCGCCCTCGACGCTGCAGGTCACGTGCAGGGTCGACGAGGCCGACGCCCCCCCGCCCGCCGCCCCCCTCGCCGCCTCGAGGCGCAAGGTCTGGGCGGCGAAGAGCGCGCAGGCCGCCGCCGCCGCGACCCAGCCCCAGCGCGACGAGAGCCAGCCGCCCGCGGCCGGCGCCGGGCGCGCGCCCTCGTCCGGGCCCAGCTCGGCCGCCGACGCCGCCCCCGTCGTCATCACCCGGGCGCGCTTGCGCTCCTCGCGCTTCGCCGCGGCGACGAAGAGCTCGGCGTCGTCGAGCAGGGCGCGCGCGAGCGCCGGCGGCAGCCCCCCTTTGTCGGCGGAGACCGACGCCACGGCCACCGCGGCCGCCGCCGCCTCCCAGCGGGCGGCCTCGGGCGAGGCGTCGACCGGACCGCCGAGCAGCCGCTCGAGCTCGGCTTCGTGGGCGGGCGACAGGCCCTCGGTCACCCGCTCGGCGAGCAGGGCTTCGATACGTTCGCGCTGGTTCATCGGCCGTCCTCTCCCCGGGGGCCCTCACCCCCCTCGGCCCCTTCGCCGAAGAGGGCGCGTTTGACGTGCAAGAGCCCCCGGCGCACGTGCGCCTTGACCGTGCCGAGGGGCAGCGAAAGCTCGTCGGCGATCTCGCTGTGCGAGAGGCCTTCGCAGGTGGCGAGCAAGAGCGCGCGCCGCTGCTCGGGCCGCAGCCCGGCGACCGCGCGCGAGGCGAGCGCCGCCTCGGCCGACAGCTCGGGCCGCTCGGCGGCGCCGGGCTCGGCGAGCGCCTCGGACAGCGGCTCGCGCGGCCGGCGGCGCTCGCGCCGGCGCCGGTCGATGAGCCGGCGCCGGGCGATGGTGGCGACGAAGGTGGTCTCCGAGCCGCTCGCCGGGTCGTAGCGCCCGGCGCTCTTCCAGACGTCGACGAAGATCTCTTGGACGGCGTCCTCGGCCTCGTCGGGGTCGGGGCAGGCCCTGCGGGCCAGCGACCAGACGAGCGCCCCGTAGCGCTCGACGCAGGCGCGGGCCGCGGCCGCGTCGTGCGCGGCCACGCGGGCGAGCAGCGACGGGGGCGGCACGGCGGGCGGCGACGCTAGCACGCCCCGGCGCCCCGGCCGCAAGGCGATCACGTTGGCGACGGGCTCGGGTCGGTCGGGCACCCCCTTGCCTTCGCCGGGGCCGGCCGATCGGATGCACCCAATCGACGCGAGGGCGCGCGGGGCGGGCATGGGGCTCTCTCCGGCGGCCTCGCGGGGGGCGCCGCGCTCAGGGGGCCGGCTTCGGCCGGCAGGGGGCGTTGGCCGGCAGGCCCGTCAAGACTTGGGCCAGGCCCCCCGAGAGCAGCACGCCGTCGATGACGTGCACGATGCCGTTGCCGGCCGTCACGTCGGCCGCCTTCACGTTCGCCCCGCCGAGCGTATCGTTGCCGCCGTTGAGGGTGACGGCCGCGCCTTCGAGGGCCACCGCGATCTCGGCCGGCACGGGGGGCGTGCCCTCCTGCAAGATGGTGGCGATGCCGTCGGTCGAGGCGACCACGCGCCGGGCGCTGAGCTCGGTCGTCGCCGCGTGGTACGTCAGAATCTGCGTCAGCACCGGCTTGCCGTCGCCCTTCAAGAAGGCGACGCACGCGGGCCCGTCGTTGACCTTGCCGAGCAGCCCCGCAAAAGCCGTATCGTCGGGCGCGAACACCGTGAAGGGCCCCGCCCCCTTCAACGTGTCGACGAGGCCGGCGCTCGTCACCAGATCGACCAGCGTCGAGAGCGCCGGGTTGCCCACCGCGAGATCGACGATCGACTTGGGCCGGCAGGCGTCGCCCTCGGGCAGGGCGTTGAGCGTGGCGCGCAGCGCGTCCGACAAGATCACCCGGTCGATGACGTGAATCACCCCGTTGCTCGCCTGGACGTCGGTGGCGATGACGTCGGCGCCCCCGAGCCGGCCCTGGCCGCCGTTCAAGAGCACCGTCGCCTGCCCCCCGGCGCTCTCCGCCGTCACCGCGATCTGCGCCTTCGCGCCGCCCCCCTCGAGCAGCGTGTCGACCTGCAGGCCCGCGGACTGCTGACCGAGCTGGCTCACGATGGCCGACGAGGGCAGCTCGGCGCCCGCGACGTGGTAGCGCAAGATCTGCTCGAGCACCGGCTTGCCCGGGTCGCTCTTCAGAAAGTCGACGCAGGCCGCGCCGTCGGTCAGCACCCCGAGCAGCGCCCCGAAGGCCGCGTTGTTCGGCGCGAACACGGTGAAGGGCCCCGCCCCTTGCAGCGCGCCCGCGAGCCCGGCGGCGCCCACCAGGTCGACGAGCGTCGAGAAGTCGGCGTTCGCCGACGCGATCTCGACGATGTTCTTCTCGCCCGCCACGCCGCCCTGCCCGCCGCCGCCGCCCGCGCCCGCCCCGCCGCCCGCGCCGCCCGTGCCGCTCGTGCCGCCCGTGCCGCCCGTGCCGCTGCCACCGCTGCCGCCGCTGCCCCCCCTGCCCTGCACGCCGACCGGGTTGTCGTCGTCGTCGTCGCCGCACGCGATGAGGCCGAGCGACGCGCCCGCGATCACCATGGGCACGAGGCCGAGGCCGAAACCGAACCGGAACAAGCTAACCGCACGTTTCATGGCGTTCACTCCCGAATGATGGTTGAACGAAGCCGGGCCCCCGCATCTCGCCCGGGCCGGGCGCGAAAGGGCGCCGGCCGGCGTTCGTCGAGTTCGTCGGGGCGGGGGCCCTCGCTTGCTTGCCCTCGTATTCGCCCTCCCCCGCCGGACGGATGCACCGACCCGATGTGCCCCCCCGAGCCGCCGAAGCGGCCGTGGTAGAGTCGGCCGCGACGAGCGCGCGCCCAAAGCGCCGCGAGACGCCCCGACGACGAGGTGAGGGCATGGTCCGAGCGGTCAGAGCTCAGCCCCCGATTCGCGGGCTGACCGGCGCATGAAGGCGGCGAAGCCACGCGGGCCGCGAGCGAGGCGCGACGGCGCGGCGAGGCCACGCGGGCCGCGAGCGAGGCGCGACGGCGCCGCGAGCGCGAACGCGCCGCCCGTCGGCGCCGCGAGCGCGAACGCGTCGCGCGACGGTGCCGCGAGCGCGCCGCGCGACGGCGCCGCGAGCGCGAACGCGCCGCCCGTCGGCGCCACGAGCGCGAACGCGCCGCCCGCCGGGGCCGCCCGGGCGAGCACCTGGCGCAAGGGGCTCGCCGTCGCGCTGGCGGCGGGGGCGTCGGTGGCCACGTCGCCCCCGCGCTGGCGCCTGACGGCCCCCTCGCCGAGTGTGCAGGCGCCGCCCGAGCGCGGGGTGCTGCTGCGCATCGAAGCGAGCATCGAGCCGCACGTCTACGCGACGCGGGGCATGGAGCCCCGCACGCTCGCGCCGGTCGACGAGCGCCCCTGGGCCGGGCGCGGCGACTACTACGCCCCGCCCGGCTGGCAGATCGCCGCGATCGACCTCGAGAGCACCTGCACCAACGCGGGCGTCTGCACCGACTGCGACCCGCCGCCCGGGGCGCACCTACGGGTCGTCGGCGCCGACATCGTCGGCCCTTGGACACTCTCGGCCGACTCCGAGCCCTTGACCGCGACCGTGCCGGCCGACCGCGCGACGCCCACCTTTGAGGTGGAGGTCGAGGCGAGCTCGCGCCCCACCGTCGAGGCGATCGCCTCGACGCCCCGCCCGAACATCGTCCCTCGCGTCTCGGCGCACGGGGCCACCCCGCCGACGCCCGCCGGCGCCGGGCTCTACAGGTTCTGGGTGACCTGGTCACAGGCCGGCGACGAGGGCGCGGTCAAGACGCCGGTCGAGCACTCCTTCGTCGTGCGCGCGACGCTCGAGAGCTTCTGCCGCCCGGGCGAGGCGGCGGCCGCCGAGTGCAAGCCGCCCGCGGGCGCGTCGGTGCGGGTGGCGGGCGTGAAGGTCTACTGAGAGGCCGCGCGAGGCGACGGGGCGACCTCGGGCCACGCCCGCCCGGCCTCGCGCGACGGGCCGAGGCCAAGCGGCCGAGCGCGCGATCGGCCCCGGGCAGGGGCGCGGCCCTCGAAGAGCCTGGCGACTGTGGCTATAAACAGCGGGTGCCCACCAAGACATGGTCGCTGAGGGCGCTCGTCGGGGCCGCGGCCGCGGTCGCCGCCGTCACCGCGCTCAAGCTCGCCGTGCCGCCCGTTGGCCAACGCCTGCCCTTCCTCCTCTACTACGGGGCCGTGCTGGCCGCCTCGCTCGTGGGGCGCTGGCCGGCCGGCGCGTCCGCCTCGCTGCTCGCCGCCCTCGCGGGCAACGTCTTCTTTCTACCCCCGCACGGCGCGCCGTCGCCGTCCTGGGGCGCGCTCGGGCAGACGGGCGCGTTCCTCGCCGAGTGCGCGGCGGTCATCATCTTGACCGAGCGGCTGCACGTCGCGATCGCCGAACGACGGGCCTCGGCGGACGAAGCCGAGGCGCGCGCGCGCCAGCTCCGCGAGCTGCTCGAGCAGGCGCCGATGCCCGTCTCGCTCTTGCGCGGCCCGGACCACGTTTACGAGCTCAACAACGCCGCCTCCCGCACGGTCATGGGGGGGCGCGACGTGCTCGGCAAGCCCGTGCGCGAAGCGCTCCCCGACATCGCCGACGCCGACGTCGCTCGGCTCGACGCCGCGTACCGCGGCGAGGTGGTGCGGGTCGAGCGCCAGCCCATCCGCCTCGATTGGGACGGGGCGGGCGAGCCGTCCGCGCGCTACTTCGACGGGACGTGGGCGCCCTACCGCGGGCCGGGCGGCGAGATCGTCGGCGTGCTCGGCGTCGCCATCGACGTGACCGACCGGGTCGATCTGCTCGAGCGCGAGCGCGCGGCGCGCGAGCGGGCCGAAGAGGCGGGCCGGGCGAAAGATGAGTTCCTCGGGGTGGTGTCGCACGAGCTGCGCACGCCGCTGAACGCCGTGCTCGGCTGGGCGCGGCTGCTCCAGGCCGGGTCGCTGCCGGCCGACCAGCAGGCGAAGGCGCTCGAGGTCATCGAGCGCAACGCCGCCGCCCAGGCGCAGCTCATCGACGACCTGCTCGACGTCAGCGGCATCATCGCGGGCAAGCTGCGCCTCGAGCCGCGGCCGATCGACGTCGCCGCCGCCGTCGGGGCGGCCGCCGAGGCCGTGCGGCCCGCCGCCGAGGCCAAGGCGCTGCGCTTCGAGGCCGACCTCGATCCGTCCGCCGGGCCGGTCGCCGGCGACGCCGTGCGCCTGCAGCAGATCGCGTGGAACTTGCTCTCGAACGCCGTCAAGTTCACCCCCCGCGGCGGGCGCGTGCGCGCGCGCGTCGCGCGCCGCGGCGGGCACGTCGAGCTGCGCGTCGAGGACACGGGCGAGGGCATCCCGGCCGCCTTCTTGCCGCACGTCTTCGAGCGCTTCCGCCAGCGAGACGGCTCGACGACGCGCCGGCACGGGGGCTTGGGCCTGGGGCTGGCGATCGTCAAGCACCTGGTCGAGCTGCACGGCGGCCGCGTGTGGGCCGAGAGCGAGGGCGAGGGCAAGGGCGCGGCCTTCACGGTCGAGCTGCCGCTGGCGGCGGGGCCCGGCGCCGCGGCACGGGCGCCCGCGGCGGCTCCCCTGCCGAGCTCTCCGCCCGGGCTCGCGGGCCTGCGCGTGCTCGTGGTCGACGACGACGCCGACGCGCGCGCGCTGGCCGCCTCCGTGCTCGCGGGGTGCGGGGCGGCGGTGCGCACGGCCGCCTCGGCCGCCGACGCGCTCGCCGAAGTGCGGCGCGAGCGCCCCGACGTGGTCGTGAGCGACGTCGGCATGCCGGGCGAAGATGGCTACGCCTTCGTCCGCCGCCTGCGCGCGCTGCCCCCGGGCGAGGGCGGGGCGACGCCGGCGGCGGCGCTGACGGCCTACGCGAGCGCGACCGACCGGCGGGCGGCGCTCGCGGCGGGCTTTCAGATGCACGTCGCCAAGCCCGTCGAGCCCGCCGACCTGCTGGCCACCGTCGCGGCCTTGGCGGCCATGCCCCGACCGGCCGACTGAGCGCCCGCGCTACGATGTGCGGGCCGCTCGTTCCGCGCCGAGCAGCGGCGCGAAGCTCGCGTGCGTGCCAATCGTGGTGCGATCGGCACCGCCGGACGCGCACCGCGAGGCCGAGGCGACGGGCGCGTGCGTCGCCCCAGGCGCCCTCAGCCCCCCGGCGCCGACGCCTCGCCCCTCAACCTGCCTTGCCCTCGCGCAGCCGCGCGACCTCTTCGCGCAAGCGCGCGAGCTCGGCCAGCGCCTCGTCCTTGGCCCTCTGCTCGGCCTCGGCCTTCTGCTCGGCCGCCTCTTTCGCCCGCCGCTCGGCCTCTTTCGCCGCCCGCTCGGCCTCGGCCCGCGCCTCGGCCTCGGCCTTCGCCCGCCGCTCGGCCTCCTTGGCCTGTCGCTCGGCCTCTTCGGGCGTCGGCCACCGCCGCCGCCCCTTCGGGTCGTCGCTCAGCCGCAGCCGCAGCCCCCCCTCCTCCTCGTCGACCACCACCAGCCACGCCCCGAAGAAGGGCGAGCGCACCGGCCCCTCCCCCGCGTACAGCCGCTCGAGCCGACCGCCCGGCCCCCGCGCCCACAGCTGCAACCGGTACGGGCCGCCGCCTTCGCGCGGCCCGGCGAGCAGCGGGTCGAACACCCACAGCTCGCCCGTACCGCTGGCGTCGTACTTGGCCGGCGCCAGGCGGTAGTCTTTGGTCGGGTGGTTCTTGCTCACCACCTCGAGCGCCACCTTCGGCGGCGCGTGCCCCGGCCGCCAGGTGCGCACGCTGCGCAGCTTGGCCACCCGCGGCGGCGGCGGCTCGTAGAGCGCCAGGTCGGGGTCGAGCCCCACCTCGGGCCGCGCGGCCCAAAAGCGCAGCGCCAGGTTGTGCGCGACGTAGGCCGCGCGCTCCTCGCGGACCAGCCACGCCAGCCACAGCAGGCGCACCAGCAGCAAGATCTGGTCGTGCAGGGTCGATTCGGGCACAGGGGTCTCGTCGAGCGCCCAGCCCGGGGGCGGGGGCGCGCCGTCGTCGCACGCGGCGAGGGGCGAGGGGGCGGGCTGCGCCATGGCCCCCGAAGCGTAGCACGGCCGGCGCGGCCGATCGGGCGACGCGGTCGACGCCGCCACGACCACGAAGCCCTCGACCGGGCCCGCCGCCGTGAGCTCCTCGCGCGGCGCCTCCGCCGGCGAGGCCTTCGGCCGCGAGCGCACCGCCACGCCGTCGGCCCCGTCGATTCAAAGGCGAGCCCGAGGGCCCGCGCGCCCCGGGCGTGGAAGGCGGCAAAGCCCGCGCTTGACATGCCAGACGCCGGATAGGTTCAATCGCCGCTTAGGACAAAGCTCGCGACGCCCAAGGCCGCCCCCGCCCGCCCCCTTCGCCCGACAGCGCCGCCGCGGCCTACGAGCGCGTCGCCGCCGAGCTCGACGCGGTGCCGGCCGAGCGCGTCGGCACGGTGACCGTCGAGATCGCGACGGCGGTCTCGATCGTGCTCGGGGCCTCGGTCAAGCTCGCCGAGCTGCGGCCCGCGATGGTCGCCGAGCTCGTCCAGCCGCCGCTCAAGAGCCTGGAGCGGATGCCCGACTACGCGCTCGCGGCGCACTACGCGTACCTGCAAAGCTTCGGCACGCAGGCGGCGAGCGAAGGCCGGGTGCGCGAGCTCGTGGCCGAGGCCGCGCCCTTGCGCCAGCGCCTGCTGACCGTGGCCGAGATGCTCGCCGCGCTCGGGCTCGTCGACGGGGCGCGCGTCGCCGAGATCCGCGCGGGCTCGGGCAACGCCGACACGGCCAACGATCTCATCGCGCTCGCCGCCACCTTCTCGAGCGACTGCGCGGCTCAGCGCCCGCGACGCGCGAGGCTCGCCACGACCGCGACGAGCTCGGCGGGGTCGACCGGCTTGGGGAGGTGCAGGTCGAAGCCGGCCACCAGGGCGCGGGTGCGGTCTTCGGCGCGGGCGAAGGCGGTCAGGGCGGCGGCCGGCGTGCGGCCGCCCTCGTCGGGCGGCAGGCGCCGCACGCGCTCGAGGAGCGCGTAGCCGTCTTCGCCCGGCATGCCGAGATCGCTAACGAGCACGTCGGGCCGGCGTTCGCGCAGCAGGCGGAGCGCCTCGGCGGCGCTCGGCGCCTCGTCGACGCGGGCCTTGCAGCTCTCGAACACCGAGCGCAAGAGCGCACGCGTCGTATCGTCGTCGTCGACGACCAGCACGCGCAAGCCGTCGAGCTCGGGGGGGCACGCCAGGCCCGGCGGCCCGGCGCCGGGGCGTCCGGCGGGCGGGCCCGGCGCGCGCGGCGGGGCGAGGGGCAGGCGCACGACGAAGGTCGCCCCGCGGGCCGGGCCCTCGCTGCTCGCCTCGATGGTGCCGCCGTGCATCTCGACCAGGTGCTTGACGATGGCCAGGCCCAGGCCGAGGCCGCCCTTGGTGCCGGCCGCCTCGGCTTGGCGGAAGGGCTCGAAGACGTGGGGCAGAAAAGCCGGGTCGATGCCCCGGCCGGTGTCGGCGACGGCGAGCTCGGCGACCGACTCGGCGCGCCGAAGCACGATCTGCACCCGCCCGCCCTTGGGGGTGAACTTGACGGCGTTCGAGAGCAAGTTCCACGCGACCTGTTGCAGTCGGCCGGGGTCGCCGCGCAGGGGCCCGAGGCCCGGGTCGAGCACGGCCTCTAGGTGCACCCCGCGGGCGCTCGCGGCGGGGGTCACGGCGTCGAGCGCGGCCCGCACGACGTCGGCGAGATCGACCTCGGTCGGCTCGAGCCTGAGCTTGCCCGCGATGACGCGCGAGACGTCGAGCAGATCGTCGACGAGCCGGGCCTGCACCCGCGCGTTGCGCTCGACGGTCTCGAGCGCCTTCGCCGCCCCCTCGCCCGAGAGCCCGCCCTCGCGCAGCATCTGCAGCCAGCCGAGCATGGCGTTGAGGGGGGTGCGCAGCTCGTGCGACACGACGGCGAGGAACTCGTCTTTGGCGCGGGTGGCCTCCTCGGCGCGGTGCCGCTCGGCCTGGGCCAGGTCGAAGAGCAGCGCCCGCCCGAACGCCTGCGCGCAGAGGCGCGCGAAGGCCTCGAGGTCGCTCCGCCGGTCTTCGGTGAGGTCGAAGGGGGCGTCGAACGAGAGCGCGAGCGCGCCGATGACCCGCCCGCCGAGCGGCAGCGGCATCGCCAGCAGGGCCTCGGCCCCCGGCGGCCGCTTCGCCGCGAGCCGCGGGTAGGCCTCGGCGAGCGCGCGCGCGTCGGGGTAATAGCGGAGCGCGCCGTCGGCGGCCGCGCCCCAGAGGGGGCCGCCCTCGGCAGCGGGCAGGCGCTCCCACGCGACCGCCCCCGGGGCCCCCCCGTCGGACCGGGCGACCTTGAGCGCGTCGTCGCCCTCGGCGCGGAGCGCGACGAAGAGCCGGGGCGCGCCGAAGGCCTCGCGGCCCTCGCTCAAGACGGCCCGCGCGATCTCGTCGCTGCCCTGGGCCGCGGCGAGCCGCGCGGTGAAGGCCTGCAGGCGCGCGAGGCGGCCCACCAGCACCTCGAGCTGCCGCTCGGCGCGCCGCCGGGCGCTGATGTCGACGACGGTGACGCCGACGCCGGCCACCTCGCCGCCTTCCCGGAGGGGGAAGTAGCTGGCGAGCGAGTACCGCTCTTGGCGCGCGGGCCCGGGCGTCACCCAGGCCACCTCGACGTTGGCGACGGGCTCGCCCGACGCGAGCACCGACCGCAGCCGCTCGGTGATGGCGTCGTTGTTCGGGTGCGCCGGGAAGAGCTCGGCCAGCGTGCGCCCGAGGTGCGCCTCGCGCGGCAGGCCGTTGTCGTCGGTCAGCGCGCGGTTGATCTCGACGTAGCGCAGCGCGCGGTCGAAGAGCGCGATGCCGACGGGGATCACCTCGACGAGGTGGCGGAAGCGCTCTTCGCTCTCGCGCACCCGCCGCGTCAGCTCTTCGAGCCGGCGGCGCTCGGTCACGTCGAGCGCGACGCCCGTGAACCGCTCGAGGCGCCCCTCGCCCGAGAAGGCCGCCTGCCCCTCGGCGCGCAGCCAGCGCGTGGTGCCGTCGGGCCGCAGCACCCGGTACTCGTACGCGTAGGGCTCGGGGCGCGCGGGGTCGACCGCGCGCACGTTCGCCTCGTACACGGCGGCCCGGTCGTCGGGGTGCACGCCGGCGAGGAAGGCGGCGGTGTCGACGTCGCCGTCGCCGCCCTCGAGGCCGAAGAGGCGCTTCATGCGCTCGTTCCAGAAGACGGTGGGCGAGCCCGCGTGCCAGTCCCAGACGCCGAGCGCGCCGGCCTTGAGGGCGAGCCGCAGCCGCTCTCGCTCGCGCTCGAGCTCGCCGCGGTAGCGCATCTCTTCGGTGCGATCATGAAAGAGGATGACGACGAACGCGACGCCGCCGCCCGCGCCGAAGAGGGGGACGAAGTTCGCCTCGACGGCGACCCGGCGGCCGCCCGCCCCCTCGACGTGGCCCGCCTCGCGCGGGTCGTACCAGGCGGGCGGCAGGTGCACGGTCTCGCCCGCGAACGCCCGGCGGAGCGCGTCGACCGCCCCGGCCCGCTCGGCGCCCTCGTCGCGGAAGACGCTGTAGGCCGGCGGGGGCTCGGCGCCGAAGAGCGCGCGGAAGGCGTCGTTGACCAGCAGGCTGCGCCCGTCGGGGGCGTAGACTTGCAGGGGCAGGGGCGAGAAGGCGAAGAAGTTCGCCAGCACCATGGCCGGCTCGCCGAGCCGAGAAAGCCGCGTTTGGACCTCGCCGGGCTGCACCAACCAACGGCCCTCACGGTTGAGACGTCGCGCGCGCCGGTTCAGCGGATGGCCCGGAGGTCGGCGGCAACGCCCGCGCCCGCTCTCGCGCGAGTTACGCCACGAGCCGGTCGCGACCGCAAGCCCTTTTGCGCGTGGCCGATGGCCGCAGTCGGCCCGGGCCCGCCCGGGCGCCCGGCGCCCGCGGCCGAGCGCGGCCGGTCACGTCTCGAGCACGATCTTGCCGACGTGCTGGCCCGACGCCAGCAGCCGGTGCGCCTCGGCCGCCTGCTCGAGGGGGAAGGCGCGCGCGACCGTGGGCCGGAACGCGCCCGACGCGAGCCCCGCGAAGAGCGCCCGCTTGGCCCGCTCGAGCCGCCCGGGGTGCTTGAACACTTCGTAGACCGAATACCCGCGGACGTTGACCTCCTTGACCATCAGCGGCCAGACCGGCAGCGGCGGCGCCGAGGCGCCCGCGAGCGCGCCGTACTCGAAGATGGTGCCGCCCTGGGCCGCGGCCTCGACGAGCTCGCCGAGCATGGGGCCCGAGACGGCGTCGAAGAGCAGGCGCGCGCCGGCGCCGCCGGTCGCCTCGCGGACGCGGGCCGCCACGCCCTCGCCCTGCGTCACGATCACCTCGTCGGCGCCCGCGTCGAGCAGCGCGCGCGACTTGGACGGGTCGCGCGTGGTCACGATCGCGCGGGCCCCCGCCGCGCGCACGAGCTGGAGCGCCGCCAGGCCGACGCTGCTGGCCGCGGCCGTGAGCACGACCGCGTCGCCGCGCGCCGCCTGCCCGTACTCGACCAGCGCGCCGTACGCCGTCAGGTAGGGCACCCAGCTCGCCACGACCTGCGTCGCCGAGAGCCCCTCGGGGTAGCCCGTCAGGGCCGAGGCCGGCAGCACGGCGCTCTCGGCGTAGACGCCGTGGCGGCTGACGCTGAAGCCCGGCAGCGTCACGGCGCGGTCGCCGGGCCGCAGCGCGGTCACGCCCGGGCCCACCGCCTCGACGACCCCGGCCGCCTCGGCGCCGAGGCGGGCGGGCAGCTCGGGCGCCTCGAGGTAGCGCCCCTGGCGGAAGAGCGCGTCGGCCTGGCTGACGCCCACGGCCTCGATCGCGAGGCGCACCTGGCCCTCGCCGGGCTCGGCCCGCGGCTCCTGCCGGAGCGTGAGCACCTCGGGGCCGCCCAGTTGTTCGAATCGGATGACGCGTACGGTTGCCATGATGGAATGGTCCTTTCGGGTTAGGGGTCGGGGCGGGCGGCGCCGGGCGGCCCCGGCGGCCAGGGCCGCCGCGGCGGGGCGGGCGGCTCGGGCGCGAGGTGGATCGCGAACCCGCGGGCGCCGGGGGCGTGCTCCGCCGCGAGCACCTGCTGGTCGTCGTAGTCGCCGCCGTTCTGCGTGCGATAGGGGATGGGCGCGGTCGTCGCGAGCGCGGCCAGCCTCGCCTCGAGCGCGGCCCGCAGCGGCGGGAAGTCGCGCTCGGCGAGGCGGTCGGCCTGGTAGACGACGAAGGGCGGCAGCACCGCCATGCCGGGGTAAAAGAGAATGCCGTGGTGGATGGGGAAGAGCAGGTCGTCGATCGGCCCGTTCACGCCGCGGGGCCCGTAGTGCGGCTCCCGGCCGCCGGCGGTCACGATCAGCATGGCGCGGCGCCCCGAGAGCTTGCCCTCGCCGTAGCGGTCGCCCCACCGCTTGCCGCCGTGCGGGCCGACGCCGTACGCCAGGCCGTAGGCGAACACGCGGTCGACCCACCCCTTCAAGATCGCCGGCATCGAGAACCACCAGAGCGGGAACTGCACGAGCAGCGTGTCGCACCACAAGAGCTTCTCCTGCTCCGCCGCGACGTCGGGCGCCTGGGCCCCGCCGGCGAAGGCCCGCCGCGAGGCGTCGGCGTAGAAGAGGCGCTCGCCCGCCGGGCGCGCCGGGAAGTCCGCGCCGTCGGCGACGGCCTTCCAGCCCATGGCGTACAGGTCCGAGACGCGCACCTCGTGCCCGGCCGCGCGCAGGGCCGAGACGGCCGCGTCGCGGAGCGCGCCGTTGAGCGAGCCGGGCTCGGGGTGGGCGTAGACCAGAAGAACCTTCATGCGGGGCGCGTCGCCGTCGTTCATGCGCCCACTATGGGCTCGTCGGGCCGCGCCGGCGCTGCTAGGGTCGGCAAACGGTTTTGCGCCAGACGCAAAGGCGGTCGGGGTGACGACGTGAACACGACGGGGGTCGAGGCGCTTTCGGCGATCGCCGCGTTCGTCCGGGTCGCCGAGGCGAAGAGCTTCACCGCAGCGGGCAAGCGACTGGGGCTGAGCCCCTCGGCCGTCAGCCGCGCCGTCGCCCGCCTCGAAGAGCGCCTCGGCGTGCGCCTTTTGCACCGCACGACGCACCACCTCCGCCTGACCGACGAGGGCGCCTCGTACCACGAGCGTTGCGTGGCGATCCTCGAGGCGCTCGACGACGCCGAGCGCGACGTGCAACGCCACCGCAGCGAGCCCCGCGGGCGGCTGCGCGTCGACGCCCCCGTCGACTTCGGCCAGACCGTGCTCGCCCCGGCCGTCCCCGAGTTTTTGGCGCGCCACGGGGCGCTCGCGATCGATCTGAGCCTACGCGATCACTTCATCGACCCCATCGCCGAGGGCGTCGACGTGCTCGTGCGCATGGCCGAGCTCAAAGAGTCGGGCTTGGTGTCGCGCCGGCTCGGCGGCTGCCGCACCCTGACCGTCGCCTCGCCCGCCTACTTCGCCGAGCGCGGCCGCCCGCGCACGCCGGCCGACCTGCGCGAGCACCGCTGCCTGGGCTACCTGAGCCAGGGGCGCCCCCTGCCCTGGCGCTTCCGCGCCGAGGGCGGCGAGGCCACCTTCGTGCCCCACGGCAGGTGGAACACCAACAGCGGCCCCGCGCTCCGCCGCGCCGCGCTCGCGGGCGTGGGCCTCGTCTCGCTCTTCGAATTCACGGTCGCGCCCGAGGTGCGCGCGGGCGAGCTCGAGATCGTGCTCGAGGCCTACGAGCCGCCGCCCACGCCGATCTACGCCGTCTACCCCGAGCGGCGGCTGGTCGCCCAGAAGGTGCGCGCCTTCGTCGACTTTCTCGTCGAGCTCTTCGCGACGCCCGACCTCGTGAACCTGCGCGCGGCCGCGCCGGCGCGCCGAGCGCCGCCGCGGGCGGGGCGGCGGGGCGGCGCGCCGGGCGAACGCGCGGACGCGGGCGAGGCCGCGGGGCGGCGCGCCGCCGGGCGAACGCGCTGACGCGGCGCGGGGCGGCACGCCCGCCGGCCCGCGGCCGACGCCACTCAGCCGCTCTGCTGGCTGTCGTACTCGAGCAGGTCGACGGCGTAGTAATCGGTCGAGTACGGCACGCGCTCGATCGCGCCGTCGTTGCTCGCGTTGCACGCCTTGGTCGGCGCCGCGCCGCCCTGCGTATTCAGGCGCAGCATGTATTGGCCGTTGAAGAAGCCCGCGTAGAAGTGCTCCGCGCTGCGAAGGGGGAGGTTGGTCGCCCGCCGCAAGCGCAGCTCGGGGATCGTGCCCGCCTTCGGCACGGACACCTCCGCCGGTTGCGAGGCGATGAAGAGCGACTGTTGATTCGTCGCCCCCGGCACGTTGACCCGCCACGCCGGCCCCGCCGGGGGCGTGACGTCGCTTTGGGGTTGATTGTCGAAAAACCGCGGGTACGCCAAGCCGCCCGGGAAGCGGAAGTGGTCGAACGTGACGCCGATGCTCTGAATGTCCGGCGGCAGCGGCGACGACAGAATCGGCTCGAGCCCGGCCTCGGGCCGGAGGAACGTCCAGCCGCTGCCGGCGCGGCACTGGTAGACCTGCGCCGCGGGCGCCCCGGGCTGCTCGACGGGCGCCGTCGCCGGGCTCGCCCCCGCGAACGCGAGCACCTGCGCGGGCGTGTTCGTCGTGCGGAACGCCGCCGTCACCTTCGCGAACGCCTTGAACCCGGGCTTGTTCGTGACGCCGGGCGGGGGCTGGCCGGTCGCCAGGTTCCACGTATTGCCGCTCGGCGTCGTCACATTCAAAATAGCGGCGGGGGCGTTCGCGGGCACGGCCTTGGGCAGCCGCGGCGCGACGGCGGCGCCGTAGCAAACGTAGGGCACGTCGACGTCGAGGCAGTTGCTGCTGGACGTCGCTTCTTGCTCGTCCGAGCCGGTCGCGGGGCCGGCGCCGGCGCCGCTGCCCTCGTCGGCGCACGCACCGAGTGACGCCGCCAGCGGCAGCAACGCGACGAAGAAGCGGCAAACGAGTTTGGTCACGGCAATCTCCCTTCGGGGATCGGTGTCGGCGGCGGCAAAGGGACACAACCGCGTGCCCCGCCCGCCCGCTCGCGCAGGGCACTACGCGGCGGGCCGAGCAAAGTTTCGAAAACTTTCGCCCCCGGGCGTGAGCGCCGCGCCCCAGGTTGCGCCCGCGCGTGCCGGCGGCCGCCCGAGACGTCGCGCCGCGGCTGCGCGTGCCGCGCGAGGTGCGCCCGCGATGACAGCGCACCGCGACGGGCGACAGAAGCAGGGCAGAGTCAGTTCGAGGCCTTGCCGCGATGGTTCGAGGCCTTGCCGCGATGGTTCGAGGCCATGCGTCAGGAGCGTCAATCACCCACGGTCATGGCTCGGAGCCATGCCGGGAGAGCGCCGATGACCTCGCCGCATGGCTCGGAGCCATGCCCCGAGAGCGCCGATGACCTCGCCGCATGGCTCGAAGCCATGCCTGCGAGCCCTCGGTGATCTGCCGCCGTGGCTCGAAGCCACGGCGCCCTGCCCGGAAGGTATCGACGGCCTTGCGGCGTGCTCTGGCGCCCTACCCCGGGGCGCCGGCGGGGGTTTCAGCGCGCCCGGCCGTTCGGCCCTTGGGCGTCGGAGGGGGGCGGGACGCGCTTGGCGTCCATCCACAGGCCGTCGATGTCGTAGAGGCCGCGGGCCTCTTCTTGGAAGACGTGGACGACGACGTCGGCGAGGTCGATGAGCACCCAGTTGGCGGCCGGCATGCCCTCGACCGAGAGGGCGCGCGAGCCGCGCTTGCGCGCGTCTTCTTCGATGGCCTGCACGATGCTGGCGACGTGCCGGTCGGAGTTGCCGGTCATCAGGACGAGGTAGTCGGCGTAGTCGGCGCGGCCGACCACGTCGATGATCTCGACGTTGAGGGCCTTCTTGTCGAGGCCGGCGGCGGCGACGGTGAGGGCGCGCTCGCGCGCCTCTTTGGTCGGGCCCTCTTCGGCGGGGGGCCGGGCGGCGGGGGCGGCCTGGCCGCGCTTCGGGGCGAGGGCGCCCGGGCCGCGCTTGGGCGCGGGGGTGGCGTCGGTGACGACGGCGGCGCGCGAGGCGGGGCGGCCGGAGGCGCCGCGGGCGGGGGCCGGGCGTGCCCCGCCGGCGGCGCGGGCCTTGGTGGTTCGCGTCGTGTGCGAGGAGCCGAGCTTGGGGCGGGCCCCCTCGGCCGGCTTGCGGGCCGTACGGGCCTTCGGGGCGGCCTCGCCCTTGGGCGCCGCCTTGGTGCTGCTGCGCTTGACGCCTTCGCGGGTGCGTGTCGTTGCCAACGAGCCTCCAATTCGGGGGGGGCCGGCCCCGGCGGCCGGCGGACAAGCCCCAGTTTAGCCCCGAATCGGGCCCCCGCCCTAAAATCAGCCCCGAATCTGGCCTTCGCCGTAAAGAACCCACTTGCGGGTCGTCAGGTGCTCGGCCCCCATGGGCCCGTAGGCGTGCAGCTTCGAGGTCGAGATGCCCACCTCGGCGCCGAGCCCGAGCTCGCCCCCGTCGTTGAAGCGGGTCGAGGCGTTGACGACGACGCAGCTCGCGTCGACCTCGCGCGTCCAGCGCTGGGCCCGCTCGTAGGACGCGGTGCAGAGCGCCTCGGTGTGCCCCGAGCCGTAGCGGGCGACATGCTCGAGCGCCTCGTCGAACGAGTCGACGACGCGCACGGCGAGCACCAGATCGAGGTACTCGCGGCCCCAGTCGTCGTCGGCCGCGGGGCGGGCCGAGGGCACGAGCGCGAGCGTGCGGGGGCAGCCCCGCACCTCGACCCCGAGCGCGGCGAGCCGCTCGCCCGCCCGCGGCAAGAGGGCGCCCGCCTCGGCCCGGTGCACGAGCAGGCACTCGGTCGCGTTGCAGGTGCCCGGCCGCTGCGCCTTGCCGTTCTCGAGCAGCCGGAGCGCCATCGCGTGGTCGCAGCCCTCGTCGGCGTAGAGGTGGCAGACGCCCTTGAAGTGCTGAATGACCGGCACGCGCGCGTGCTCGGTGACGAAGCGAATGAGCCCCTCGCCCCCGCGCGGGATGACGAGGTCGACGAGCCCGGACTGCGCGAGCAAGACCTTGGTCGCCTCGCGGTCGAGCGGCGGCAGCACCCAGGCGGCGTCGGGCGAGACCCCGCGCGCGGCGAGCGCCCCCGCGAGCACGCGCCCGAGCGCCTCGTTCGAGGCCGCGGCGTCGGAGCCGCCGCGCAGGATGCACGCGTTGCCCGCCTTGAACGCGAGCGCGGCCGCCTCGATGGTGACGTTCGGGCGCGCCTCGTAGATCATGGCGACGACGCCGAGCGGCACCCGCATCTGCCCGGCGAGCAGCCCGTTCGGCCGCCGCTCGAGCGCCGTCACCTGCCCGACCGGGTCGGGCTGCGCGGCGATGGCCTCGACGCTCTTCGCGAGCGCCTCGAGGCGCGCGGGGCCGAGCGTGAGCCGGTCGACGAGGGCGGCCGAGACCCCGGCCTCGCGGGCCCGCGCGACGTCGCGGCGGTTGGCCTCGTCGACGGCCGGGGCGCCCTCGCGCAGCGCGCGGGCCAGGGCGAGGAGCGTGTCGGCCTTGGCCGAGGGGGTGAGCGCGGCGAGGGGGCGCGAGGCGCGCTTGGCGCGCCGGCAGACCTCGGCGATGTCGGGGGGCGGGGCTTGGCCGGCCATTCGCGCGAGCGTAGCGAAAGGCCGGCCCGGTCGAAAGGCCGGGCGCGCCGAAGCCCGGGCGGAAGCCCTCAGCCCCGCTTGCGCCCGCGTCGCAGCGCGGCGGGCAGGCCCGGGCCGGCGGGGCTTACCTCGGCACGCCTCGCGGGCGGCGCGGGCGGCCGGGGCGCTCAGTCGGGCCGCTCGAGGCCGACGAGGCGGAAGCCCTTCTGCGGGCCGAGGTCGTAGAGGTGAACGAGCAGGGGGTTTTCGGCCTGCCCGTTGGCGAGCTCGACGACGACGTAGCGCTCGGCGGCGCCGTCGGGGGGGCCGCCGTCGGGGGCCTTGTGCTCGAGGGTCAGGCAGACCTCGCCGCGCGGGTCGGGGCGGGGCGCGAGGGCCTGGGCCTTGCCGGGCGGGTCGCCGCGCGAGACCGTGGCGCGGTAGCGGAAGGCGCGGGCGTCGAAGAGGTTCGAGCGGCGGGCGAGGTCGGTCGCGCAGAGCTCGGCGCCGCGCAGGCGCGGGTTGGCGAGGGGCGAGAGCTTGGCGAAGTAGCGGCGCAAGATGGTGCTCTGGCGCGCGACGAGCGTCTCGACGAGGTAGGCCGTATGCATCGGGTTCGAGAAGTCGCCGGCGCGCACGGCGGCCTCGATGTGCTCGGGCGTAAAGTGCGCGAGGATGCGGGCGAACCAGGCGCCGTCGCCCTCTTGCATGCGCTGGAAGGCGGGGTTCGGGTAGTTGCCCTTCCAGGCTTCGGGGTCGAAATTGCCCGGCAAAAAGTAGGGGAACAGCTTGCCCCGCGGGTGAATGTACGCCTTGTCCCAGGGGCGCTCGTCGAGGCCGAGGGTGATGAAGTCGTAGCCGACGTCGCCGAAGTCGAAGTAGTACGAGTGGCCGAGGCGCTTGGCCATGGGCACCCAGTCCCAGTCGGAGCCGAAGCAGTCGCCGAGGTCGATGTAGTAATGGCGCACGAAGCCGGGCGAGCCCTCTTTGTTCTCGGGGTCCGAGGAGATCCACGAGTTCATCGAGTTCTGCTCGCGCGAGTCGTAGTGGTTGAGCCACGCGGCCATCAGGCGGGCGCCGCGCAGGTCGCGCCGGCGCTCGTGGGGCACGCGGTCGTTCGGGTCGTCTTCTTTGGTGCCGATGTAGCGGAAGGGGCCGATGGTGCGGCCGGGCAGCCAGCGCGAGGCGGACATGCGGACGAGCTCGCCGCGGTGGGCGGCGTTCTCGAGCACCTTGGTGAGGGCGGCCTCGTCGAAGGGGCGGGTGATGGTCGAGTTGTCGGTGTAGGTCAGCCCCGGCTTGAGCTTGATGCGCGAGCGGGGAAAGTAGACGACCGAGTCGCAGGCGCTGTACCAGCCCGCGGCGTAGTAGAGGCGGGTGGCGATGGCGGCGGCGCCCGTCGCGCGCTCGGGGCCCTCGGCCAGGTCGGCCTTGAGCATGAACTTGGTCTTGTCGGGGGCGCGGACGCGGAAGCCGGGGTTGGCGCCGTTCGGCTTGCCCGCGTCGATGAGCCAGGTGACGCCCGCCTCGGCGTTCGGGTCGAGCACGGTGCCCTCGCAGGCGCCGCGCGCCACGTCGTCGGGCGAGAAGGGGCGCATCCCGATGCGGTTGGTGAACCAGCTCGAGTCGGGCACCTCGTCGAAGCTGTTGACGTTGAGCGACTCGCCGGCCTGATCGAGCGAGGCGTATTCAGAAAGGTTGCGGAAGAGCAGGTTGTCGGCGAGGTCCCAGGCGAGGGGCGACTCGTACTCGGCGGGGCGGCAGACCTGCTGGGGCTTGCCCTCGTCGTCGGTCTCGGTGCGGCAGGGCACCGAGACGGGGTTGAGGTCGGGGTCGACCCAGACCGGGTCGCGCAGCGGGAAGCGCCGGAGCGACCCGGCGCCGCAGCCGGGCGCCGCCGCGATGAGGGCGAGGCAGGCGAGCGCGAGGGGGGCGCGTCGTTCAGAAGCCACTCGTACCTCCGATGCGAAGGCGGAAGGAGTTGACCCGGAAGCCGTCGGCGAAGGTCTCGGTGCCGGCGGCGAAGAGGACCTCGAGGGCGTGGTCGCGCGAGCTGGTCGAGCGCAGGCCGAGGCCGACGTTGCCGCGCAAGAGGTCGGGCCGGGCGTCTTCGAAGTGGCGGCCGAAGACGTTGCCGACGGCGACCTGGGTGTAGCCTTGGATGGCGGCCCAGACCGGCCAGGTGTACTGCAGCGTGCCGATGAAGGCGCTCCGGCCGACGAGGCGCCCGGGCAGGTAGGCGGGCATCAGGTCGCCGCCGAGCACGATCTGCTCGGTGAAGGGGATGGGCGCGCCCGAGAGCCGGTCGGCGAGCAGGGCGGTGACCGAGAGGCTCAGGACGCGGTCCTTGCCGGTGACGTCGACGAAGCCGCCGAGGGTGCCGCCGTAGCGCACCCAGCGGCTGGGCCCGTCGCCCTCGCGGCGCAGGTCGGAGCCGTGCTCGCCCTCGAGGGCGAGGCGGACGCCGTCGAAGAAGGGCTCGTTCTCGGGGCGCGAGTCGAAGACGAGCTCGGCGCGCTGGAAGAGGTTGGTGTAGCCCTCGGGGTAGCCGGGCGGCGGCGCCACCGCGCCCGACTCGACGAGGGGCTTGAGGCGGCGGCCGAAGCAGCAGCCGCGGCGGAAGTCGACCTCGCGCAGGCCGACGTAGGCGCGGTAGCGCGCGTTGCCGGACACGCGCACGTCGTACGAGAGGCCGCCCTCGACGCGCTCGACGGCGTAGCGGGTGCGGTCCTCGTGCAGCGAGCGGGGGCCGAGGCCGTGGTAGACGAAGTCGGAGCGGCGCAGAAAGTCGCCGCGCACGGCGAGGGTCGAGCCGCCCTTCTCGCCGAGCCGGACCCGGTCGGTGACGGTGAAGTGCAAGAACTCGAGGCCGCCGGTCGCGCCGTAGAGGCGCAGATCGTTCTTCTTGACGAAGGCGTCGTCGGCGAAAAAGTAGAGGCCGACGCTCGGGCGCAGGCCGAAGTCGAGCAAGCCGGTGGGGACGAACGCGGCCTTCTTCTCGGGGCCGAAGGTGAAGAAGTCGACGACGGCGGGCACCCACTTGCCGCGCTCGGCGGCGACGGCGAGGGCGCCGATGGGCCTGCGGACGACGAACTCGCTGACCAGGTAGAGCGGAAAGAGCACGACGCGCGGCACCCAGAGCGCGACCTCGCCCGGGCTCGCGCCGGGGTCGGGCCGCCCGTCGTAGTCGATGGGCTCGCGGCCCTCGGGCACGGGGGCGGGCTTCTCGCGGGGGCCGCCCTCGGGGGCGGACGGTTGGGGGGTCGAGGGCTGGGCGTCGTTCGAGAGGGGCGAGCCCGAGCGGTCGTTCTGCGAGCGCGCCGGGTCGCCGGTGCCGCCGGGCCGGGCCGGCTCGCCCCGGGCGCCGGGCGGGGCGGGGGGGTTGGGGCCGGGCCCGGGGGCGGTCGGCGGGATGGGGCGGGAGCCGGGCGGCGGCACCTGCGCGGGGGCGGGGCGGGCGGCGGCGAGCGCGAGGGCGAGGGCCGCGAGGGCGAGGGGGCGGCGCATGGGGGCGGGGGGTCGGATCAGGCCTCGGCGCTGCGCTTGCGGTGCTCGCGGGCGAGGAGGAAGGCGACGAAGAGCCAGGCGCTCACGAGCACGACGTTGACGGCGGCGAAGGTGCGGACGCCGAAGGCGTACTTGGCCCCGACGAACACGACGAGGGCCGTGAGGACGTCGCCCAGCCGGACGCAGAGGGTGTCGATGACGGCCTTCGCCTTGTACTTCGCCTCGCGCGAGACGGGCAGGTAGAGCGCCTGGCGGGCGGTGTTCTGCAGCGAGTAGTCGAGCGAGTTCTCGGCCAGCTTGGCCGTCCGGATGGTCGCCAGCACCGGGGCGGCGAGCACGCCGAAGGCCCCCGCGAGCGAGAAGAAGGGCATGACGAAGATGGCCTTGCGCACGCCGAAGCGCTTGAAAAAGCGCGAGACGAAGAACGCCTGCAGCACGATGCCGAGCGCGTTCACCCACGCGAAGAAGGCCGAGCGGGCGCCGCCGACGAAGGGCTTGACGATCGAATCGACGGGCACGCCGCGCCGGGCGGCCTCGTCGGCGGCCGCGGCGAGCAGGGTGCGGTCGAAGATGTACTCGCCGCTGGAGTTGACCCAGTTGAGCAGCAGGGTGAGCGCGGCGAGCAGCAGCAGGTACCGGTCGCCGGCCACCAGCCCGAAGCCCCCGGCCTTCGAGGGCGATGCCTCGTCGCGCGCCTTCGGGTCGGCCGCGGCGGGCCCGCCGCCTTCGGGCGCGTCCGGCTTGGGGTCGCGCTCGACCTTGAGGCGGTAGGCGAGGCGCACCAGCACGACCGTGACGCCGAGTAGGGCGGCCGAGAGCCACATCAGGACCGCGGGGCTCGCCGGGGGCAGGCCGAAGGGCGGCTCGAAGAAGGCGTTGGCGACCAGGGCGCCGACCACCGCGCCGACCGCGCTGCCCATGCCCACCATGGGGAAGAGTCGCTTGCCTTGCTCTTCGGTGTACAGGTCGGCCGCGAGGCTCCAGATCTGGGCGATCGACATGTAATTGAAGACGCCGACCCAGAGAAAGAAGGGCACGCCGACGCGCAGGCCGAGGCCGGTGACGGCGGCGAAGACGACGAGGTTGACGAGAAAGAAGGCGAGGGCCCCGGTGACGAGCAGGAGCCGGTCGATCTTCGAGGCGACGGCCGAGTACACCAGGTTGACGACGATGAGCAGCAGCGCCTGCCCCACCGCGGCGTACGACTTGACGTTCGCGCCCGACTTCAGCTCGAGAATCAGCGGCTCGCGCGCGCTCTTGACCATGTAGTAGGCCGTGAGCAGCACGAAGAGCGAGGCCGTCAGGGCCACCACGGCGGCGCCCTCGCCGGCGCGCACGTCGGTGACGAGGCGCAGGACGCGCTCGAGGGGTGAAAGGGGCTCGTCGCCGCCGGGCCCCGGCCCCCGGCCGGGTGCTGCGGGGCGGTCGCCTTCGTAGTTCGCGGGGTCGGGCATGGGCGCTCGGGGCGAAGCGGGCAGGTGCTAGCACAACCGAAGCGGCGCCGCCGAACGCGGCCCGGGGCCGGCCCGTCGGGCGCGGGGCGACAAGCGAAGTTGGCGCGGCGGCGCCCCCGACGGCCGGGGCGCAGGCCCTTGCATAGCACCGTTGCGCTGGCCCCAAGAGATCTTCGTCGCGCGCCCGCGGGGCGGCCGCCGACGCCGCGGTCACGCGGCGTCCCAGGGCGCGCCCGCCGAGCGCGAGGTGAGCCGTAGCGCGGGCGGGCGGCGGAGCGCCCGCGGCGCCGCGAGCGGGCGACGGAGCGCCCGCGGCGCCGCGAGCGGGCGACGGAGC
>DASTPP010000145.1:0-3312 GCA_035762175.1 Polyangiaceae bacterium
CGAGAACGGCGTGGTCATGGCCATCAACGTGGCGGTGTGACGCGATGGAAACGCTCTTCGTCCGACTCCGGCCCTTCGACCCGCGCCGCCGGCAGACGCTGCGGCGCTACACCTACCGGGGCATCGTGTTCGCTGAGGACCGGGGCTGGTGCCGCGTCGAGGCGGACGTGGCCGCGTACCTGCGCGGCGTGCGCCAGGCCCCCGACGACCCGCACGCGCCGGCCGCCTTCGACGTGTGCACCGAGGAGGAGGCGCGCCGGCTCGACGCGGAGGATGAGGCCGGGTCGCGTCGCCGCGTCACCTCGGACGACCCCGTGCCCTTCGTGCGGGCGCGCGACGCCGGCGCCCTCGCGTCGGGCGACCTTCCGAAGGGCAGTCCCCCGAAGGGACCCGAGCCAAAGGCGGACGCGAAGCCCGAGGGCGCCGAGTCGAAGCGGGGCCGGGGGTAAGCTGCCATGTACGCCACGGTGGCCGACGCGCGCGCCGAGGGCATCACGCCCGCCCAGGCCGACGACGCCCGCCTTCTCGCCCTGCTCGAGGACGCGGCCCGCACGCTCGACGCCCTCTTGGGCTGGTGGTTCGAGCCGCGCCCGCGCTCGTTTCGCCTCGACGGCCGCGGCACCCCCTCGCTCGAGCCGCCCGTGCCGCCCCTGCGACTCGACCGGCTCGCCCTCGACCCGCCCGGCGGGGGCGCCCCCGAGCCCCTGCCGCTCGACCCCCGAGAGCTCGCCGTCGTCGGCGCCCCCGTCGACCCCGGCTTCACCGCGCCCCGCCTCACCCTCCGCGGCGGGCGGCGCTTCCCGAGGGGCGACGGCAACGTGCTCGCCGAGGGCCTCTGGGGCTACACCGAGGCCGACGGCACGCCCCTCGGCCGCACGCCCGCCGCCATCAAGCGCGCGACCCTGCTGCTCGTCGTGCGGCGCCTGACGCCGCTCGGGCTCGCGGGCGCGCTCGACGACCCCGAAGCCCGAGGGCGCGTCGTGCGCGTCAAGACGCGCGACCAGGAGATCGAGTTCGCCCCGCCCGAGACCGGCGGGCGGCCCGTCGCCACGGGCGACGCGGAGATCGATCGCCTGCTCGCCCCCTACCGCCGGCCCTCGGGCCTGGGGGCGGCCTGATGCTTCGCGGCTTCCTCCTCTTCCCCTTTCTGGCCGAGCTCCACCGGCTCGACCGCGGGCCCTTCGTGCCGACCCCGGGCCCCGGGCCCGACCAGCGCGCCTTCGACGACGACTTTCGCGAGGGCGTGCTCGTCGACCAGGACGACGACGGGCTCTCGGAGCGCGTCCGGCGGGAGCTTCCGCCCGTGCGCGTGCCCTGCCAGGTCGAAGCCGACACGCACGAGGCGCTCGCGCGGGCGGCGGGCGGGCACGCCCCGCGCTCGGCCTTGAAACTGGTCGTGCACTTCGCCGACCTCGAGCGCGAGGGGCTCGTCGACCCCCAGACGGGCGAGGCGCGCCTTCGCGTCGGCGACCGGCTCGGCGCGATCTATGACAAGGCGGGGGCCCTGGTGCAGGCGGTGCGAACGCCGCCGGGGCTCTACGTCACCGAGGCGCGCCCCGTCGGCTGGGGCCTCGACCCGCTGCGCCCGACCCGCAACCTGCTCTTGCTCACGCTCGGCGACCGCTCGCCGGCGGTGCCGAGGCTCGCATGACGACGACACGCGTTTGGCTCCTCGCCCTTCTGCTGGCCCTGCCGGCGTGCGGGCACGACGACGACTGCACCGAAGGGGCGACCCGCTGCCGTGGTGCGTCGGCCGACATCTGCGACGCGGGCGGGCGCTGGGCACCCTTCCTCGCGTGCGGCGAGCTCGCGTCCGAGGACGGCGGCCCCTTCGTCTGCTGCGTCGCCGACCCGGCCGCGGGCCCCGACGTCACGTGCCTGCCGGCCGTCGACTGCGAGGCGAACCGTGGCCGCTGACCGTCAGGCCGGCGCCGACCCCACGTCGGAGGAAGTGCGCGCCTTCTGGGCGTTCCTCACGGCCCACTACGGCACCACCGTCGTCGACAAGGCGGACGCCGCCGAGATGGCCCTGGTCGCCGCCTTCCTCGACCGGCTCGGCGTCATGGACAAGGCCCGCTTTCTGGCGAGCTCCACGACGACGCTCGGTCGGCGCATCTACATTCCGTTCGAGCTCGGCCGGGGCCAAGACCTCTGGCACCAGATGGTCCTTGCCGTGCACGAGCACCAGCACGTGGTGCAGCTCGACCGCGACGGCTGGCTCGCCTTCACGGGCGGGTACTTGCTGCGGACGGCGACGCGCGCCCGCTACGAGACCGAGGCCTACCGCACGCACCTCGAGCTGCACTTCTGGCGCACGGGCGCGATGCTCTCGGCGCGCGAGCTCGCCGCGAAGCTGCGGGCCTACGGCTGCTCGGCCGAGGACGTGGTCGTGGCCGAGAAGGTGCTGCGGCTCTCGGAGCCCGCCGTCCGGCAGGGCGCCGCGCTCGTGCCGGCCACGCGCGTCGCGCTCTCGTGGCTCTCGACCCGCGCGCCGCACCTGCGCGCGCGGGCGGCGGGGGGCGGGGCGTGAGCGTCGCGCGGACGGGCGACTGGGCGCTCGCGCGGCGGCTGCTCGCGGCGGCGCCGGCGCGCCTCAAGGCCGGGGTCGAGCGGGGCCTGCGGCAGGAGGCCGAGCTCCTGCGCAAGGGCATCGTGGACGGGCTGACGAGCCAAGCGCCCGGCGGCAAGGCGCTCGCGCCCCCCACGCCGCGGACGCTCGCGGCGAGAAAGTTCACGGGCTTCGGCGGGACGAAGTCGCTCGTCGTGCGGGGCGACCTCCGCAACTCCATCGCCGTCGTCGTGCGAGGGGACGCCGTGTTCATCGGGGTGCCGCGGAGTGCCCGCGGCAAGGGCGGCGCCGAGCTCGTGCGCCTGGCCGAAGTGCACGAGTTCGGCTCGGCCCCGACGGTCGTGCCCCTCACGCCCCGGATGCGTCGCTTCCTCTTCGCGCTCCTGCGCCACGCCGGAGAGAGGCCGCGTGGCGGGGCGGGCGGCGGGGTCGTCGTGGTGCGCATCCCCCCGCGCCCCTTCCTGCGCCCCGCCTTCGACGCCTTCCGCAAGGGCGCGGGGGCCCGCTTCCTGCGCCGCGTCGCCGGCGCCTTGGGCGTCGCCCCCGGAGCCAAGCCATGACCGTACCCACCCTGTCGAGCCTCACCGCGGCCTCCGGGCCCTCGAGCGGCGGCGCCTTCGTGCGCCTGTCGGGCGCGGGCTTCGCCCCGCGCGTCGCCGTCCGCTTCGGCGACGCCCTCGCCACGGTGCTCGCCGTCTTCACGGACGCTGACGGGGCCGTCGTCGACCTGCGAACGCCGCCCC
>DASTPP010000146.1:0-97145 GCA_035762175.1 Polyangiaceae bacterium
CGGCGCGGGCGGCGGCGAGGCCGGCGCAGGCGGTGCGGGCGGCGCGGAGGCGGGCGCGGGCGGCGCAGGCGGCGCCGGGGGCGGGGCAGGCGGCGGGGGCGCGGTCGCGCCCGTCATCAACGAGCTCGTCTTCAACCCGCCCGGCACCGACGTGGGCTGCTTTGCCGAGCTCAAGGGCACCCCGAGCGCCTCGCTCGCGGGCTTCGTGCTACGCGCCATCAATGGCAACGGCGGCGCCCTTATCTTCGAAATCTTGTTCACGGCCGAGCACGCCTTCGACGAAAACGGCTACTTCGTCGTGGCGCAAGACGCGAACGTCGTGCTGCCGCCGGGCGCGGCCTTCATCATCAACCCCGTCATCGACTTGCAGAACGGCCCCGACAACCTGACGCTGGTCGATCCGGCGGGGGTGACCGTCGATGCCCTCGGCTATTCGGACGCCACCGGCGCCTTCAACCCGCCCAACATCTTCTTGGGCGAGGGCACCTTCGCGCTCCAACCCCTCGGGACGAGTGCGGCCGGTAGCCTGTCGCGTCTGCCCGACGGCGCCGACGCCAACAACAACAGCATCGACTTCGGCGTCGGCCTGCGGACGCCGGGCGCGGCGAACGTGGTCGGCGGCTGACCGTCTCGGGCCGGCCGACTTTCCGCTTTCGCGCATGAGGCCACCCGCCGGCCGCCCGCGGACACTGGCCCGGCCGGCCCGAGGCCTTGGCGGCTAGAGCCGCCCCTCTTCGAGCCAGCGCCGCTGCCAGGGCACCGCCGGCGCCCGGCGCCGGGCCGTCGGCGGCGCCGTCGCGGGCGTCATGCCGAGCCAGGCCCCGAGGCTACGGTAGGCCTCTTGGCGATCGGTCTCGGTGAGCTGGTCGAAGAACGGGCCGTGGTTGCCGCCGGGGGCGACGAAGCGTTTGACCTCGGTCGAGGCGCCGGGGTCGAGGGCGCCCGCCGTCCAGGGGTCGAGCTCGCATCGCGATCGCCGACCACGCCGTCGATCTCGGCCCCGGCGCGGGCGCTGCCGGCGGCCACGCTGTCGCGGGCGCCGCCGGCGGCCACGCTGTCGCGGGCGGCGCTGCTCGGGGCGAATCGTTTTGAGAGGTATGTCACACCGTGTCCGCCGCCGGCGCTGCTCGGGGCGAATCGTTTTGAGAGGTATGTCACCGCGCCGCCGTCGGCGCTGCTCGGCGCTTGTCGTCAAGGGTATGCTCGCGCGGCCGAAGAAAAAGTGCTTGCGCGCGGCAATGCGCCTTGCGCAGAATAGTTAACCAATTACGTCGCGGGTGTCGCGACGTGCGCGCGCGCCCCTGGTCGGCGATGGGGGCGCGAGGCGGGGGTGTGCTTTGCGCCGGTGCCGGGGGTCCGAGCCATGCTTTCTACGTTGGTTTTGAAGGTCAAACGTGCCGAGAGCCCGCCCTACGCCTTGGCCAAGAGCGCGGCCAAGGCGGCGCTGGCCCTCGAGCTGCCGCTGCCGGGGTCGGTGCGGCCGGCGGTCTTGGCGCTGCACCGGGCCGGGCGGGCGGTCGAGGCGGCGGTGAGCGAGGCGCGAGCGGTCGTCTACGCGCGGCCCGTCTGCCGCAGCCTCTGCGCGTCGGCGGGCGCGCGCTTGCGCGTCGCGCGGGTACCCGAGGTGTCGGGCAACGTCCAGATGCACCTCGGCGACGACGTGGTGCTCTCCGGGGTACTGGGCGTGAAGGGCGGCCGCGCGGTCGACGCGCCCGAGCTGCGAATCGGCAACCGGGTCTTCATCGGGCACCGGGTGACGTTCTCGATCGGCCGCAGCGTGGTGGTCGAAGACGACGTGCTCATCGCGCAGGGCTGCTTCATTGCCGACAACAGCGGGCACCCGCTCGACGCCGAGGCGCGGGCGGCCGGGCGGCCCGTCGACCCCGACGACGTGCGGCCGGTGCGCATCTGCCGCAAGGCCTGGGTCGGCCGGGGCGCCGTCATCCTGCCCGGGGTGACCGTCGGCGAGGGCGCCATCGTCGGCGCCGGCAGCGTGGTCACGCGCGACGTGCCGCCCTTCGGCGTGTGCGTCGGCAACCCCGGCCGCGTGCTCGATCGCCGGGCCGGGTAGCGCGCCTCGGCCGCACCGTCCGTCGGCTCGGCACCAGCCCCGGTGGGGCGGCTCAACCCACGAGGGGCGACAAGAGGCACGCCGCCTCGCGCCCGGCGGCGCTCGTGGCGAGGCGCTCGTAGAGCTTGAAGCCGTTTTCGCCGTTCGTGAAGATCACGATCGCGCGGCGCGCGGCGAGGTCGGCCAAGACGAAGTTCTGCACCGAGCGGTTGTTGCCCCAGTGCCACGCGTAGCCCGGCGCGCGATCGCCTCGCGCCGCCACGTGGTCGTGCTCGAGCCCCCAGCCGAGGCCCCAACTGAGCCCCGGGCTCACGCGCACCTGCGGCGTCAGCATCGCGCGGCGGGTGCTTTCGCGCAGCGCCCCCGCGGCGCCCGGGCCGCCGACGGGCGCGCCGAGCACGTGCGCCATGAAGCGCGCGTAGTCGGCGACGGTCGTGTAGAGCGACGCCGCGGCGTTGGGCAGCAGCATCGCGGGGGGCGCGGAGACGGGCAAGACGTACTCGGGCGCCGGCCCCGGCTTCGGAAAGGATGCCGCGGCGCCGCGCACCGCGTCGTCGTACGTCCAGTCTTCGAGCGGCTTGCCCGACGCGTCCGCCTGCGCCTGAAGTTTGCGCCCCGCCGGCGCGACCGTCTCGCTCACCTCGCCGTCGCCCAGGTGCCCGGCCGCCAGCCGCCCCTCGTAGGCGGGGCGCCAAACGTAGCTCGAGTCGCCCATGCCGAGCGGCCTCAGCACCGCGTCGCGCGCCCACGCCCCGAAGGGGCGCCCGACGAGGCGTTCGACGACGCGCTGCAAATAAAACACGCCCTCGCCCGAGTACGAGAAGCGCTCGCCCGGGGCGAACTTCGGCACGAGCGGCCCGATCGCGCGACGCCAGTTCGGCAGGCCGCTCGTGTGCGACAGCACGTGGCGCGCCGTCACCGCCTTCGCCCGGGGCTCGCTGACCTCGGGCAGCGGCAGGTACTCGCTCAGGGGCCGGTCGAGATCGAGCGCGCCGGCGTCGACCAGCCCGAGCACCCCCCAGGCGAAGACCGGCTTGCCGAGCGAGGCACCTTCGAAGACTGTCTCGGGGGCGATCGGTTCGGCCCGCCCGAGGCGCCGAACCCCGGCGCCATGCGACCAGATCACCGCGTCTCGCTCGACGACGGCCAAGGCAACGCCGGGCACGCCCGTGAGCGTCAAGAGCCGCGGAATGCCCGCGAGCACGGCCTCGCTCGGCACCCACCCCGCCCGGGGCGGCGGGCGGGCCGGCGCGGCCGCTGCCCCCGGCTCGCGCCGCGCGCCCGCGCACCCGGCGAGGGCGGCGGTCGCGGCGAAGAAGGCGCGGCGGTCGACAGCAGGGGGCGGGGGGGAGCTCGGAAGGGGCATGAGGGGGTGGGGCGAAGCCGGCGGAGGGCCCGCGTCACTCCTTCGACACACCCGCCGGCACGGCGCGCCTCGTGCACCTCGGGGCGGTGCGGTTAGGGGTTCAGCCGTAGAAGGGCGTCTTCGGCAACGGCACCGAGCGCCGTCGCCCGATCTCGCGGACGCGCAACGAGATCGAGCGAATCATGAGCACGGCCAGGACGGCCGCGGCGGCGGTCAAAAGGGCGCTGATCGCGTGGAGCACCGAGAAGCTCGAGCCATCGCTTCGAGGGGCGAACCTCGCGAAGAGCAACGAGGCGCTCCACGTCAGGGCCCCGCCCCAAGCCCAACCATGGGCGCCATGGTCTCGAGAGATGCGCTCCTTGTCAATCGCCGCGTAGGTACTTCCTCGCGTGCGAAGGAGGCCGGCGGGGCCCTTCGAGCCGAAAGGCCCGGTCATCGGCCGGCGGCCCGAGGGGTACGACCAGGGCGCGATCTCGCTCGAGCCGCCCGGGCATTCCGCCTGGTAAGCCCTGCGCCCCGCCCTCGCTCGAGGGGGGCGCTCGGCTGCGCCGTCGCCTCGACCCCCAAGGGCCCCATGAACGCACCGCACGCCTTCGCGATTTCGCCACCCTCGGCCAGGGCCTCGAGCAGCATTTTCTGCGGCATGCCAGCCGTGGCGGCCCGGCTAAATAAAAAATGACGAATTTCTGGAGGATCGTGCCGCAGACGTTTTGGGCCTCCCGAGAGCATTCCTCTTGCGCCTGCGACAAGGTGCAACCTTGCTTTATGCAGGTCGTGCCCAATACGGAGTCAGGGTGGTTACAGTATTGTACGATCGAGCAACCCGATGCGATGGCAGACTCTGGCGTATCGCTCGGAACCTTTTCTCCGGCGGGCCTCGCGACGGCCGCTGGCCACTCGCCGGCATCCGCCCCGCTACGAGCAGCTTCTTCGGGAGCCAGAAGCTCACTTTCGACCGTACCGCCGGTGAGGTCAGTAGCCCCTGAGCCGGGCTCGTCCGCGGCGCCGCAGGCGCTCAGCGCCATGGCCAAGCTGACAGAGAAAAGGGATACAAAGTTCGTTCGGCTCATCGGTCTTCTCCTTTGCTGTTGCGGACGATGGCGAGGGGCGGGCGCTGCCACCTTCTGCGGCTCGGTGCGGGAGGTCGACGAGGACCGCCGCACCAACGTTCATTCGCCCCGACCGAGCGCCGATCCGCCGCGCTCGCTCCAAGAGGTGGGCACCGGCGCCCGCCGATGTGACGCATGTCTGCCGAGAAAAGTAGACGCCCCCGGGCGGGCGAGACCCTAATCGTAGTTTTTCGTTGCAGCCGAGCGCTCGGGTGCACCTCCGGCGCTCTGCCACCCGATCGTACGACGCGCGCGATGTCGGCGCCCGCTGCCGACCGCCCAGTTTCTCTTCGGGCAGCGCGAGAACGTGGCAGCGACGTACCCCTCGCTGGTCGGGGCGGTGCGGGCGCCGCGGCGCAAGCGCGCTCCGGGCGGCGAGGGCGGCGGCGGAGGGCCTGGCGACGGGCCGTCGGGCGAGAGGCCGGTCGACGGGGCCAGATAGGAGACGCTCGGGTGCTCAGGGCGGAGGCCGGGGCGAACGGGGCGCTTCGCTGCCGGCCGCGCGCGCGAGCGTTACGACGCCGCGGCGGCGAGGGCGCGGCACGCTCGCTCGGTCGCATCGTCGAGGGGGAAGTAGCTCTCGATGCGCAAGTCTTCGAGGGCGACGCTCTGCGGGGCGTTGAAGACGGTGAGCGTCGTCAGAAAGGCGAGCTCGAGATCGTCGCGGCGCATGCGCACCGTCAGGGTCGGCTCGCTCGGGGCGGAGAAGTCGGGCTGACGAAAGGAGCGGGGCACGCCCGGGTACTCGAAGAGCGAGCCGATGAGGGCGGCGAGGCCCTCGTCGGTGGGGCGCTCGAGGGCCTCGCGGTGCAGGCGCGAGACGAGCAGGCGGGCGGTGCGCTCCCAGTCGGTGATGAAGGGGCGGCAGAGGCGCGGGTCGAAGACGATGCGGAAGGCGTTGACGGGCGGGGCGAGGGCCGCGGGGTCGGCGACCATGGCGGCGAGCAGGCGGGTCGCGCCCTCGTTCGAGCGGACGACGTCGTAGGCGCGGTCCATCACGACGAGGGGGAAGGGCTCTTGCTGCCGCATCATGCGCCCGATGGCCTGCTCGACCGCCGGGGGCAGGCCGGGGCCCTCGCCGTCTTGGTCGAACTCGGCGCCGAAGCCGGCCGCGCCGAGCATCACGTTCTGGTCGCGCAGGGGCACGCCGAGGGTGGCGCCGAGGCGCAAGACCATCTCGCGGCTCGGCTTGGCGCGCCCGGTCTCGAGAAAGCTCACGTGGCGCGAGGACACGTCGGCGGCGAGCGCGAGATCGAGCTGGCTGAGGCCGCGGCGCGTGCGCCAATGGCGGAGCAACACCGAAAAGAGGCCCGCCCCATGCCGCTCGACCATGCGCGAACTCTAGCCGGCCGCGGCGGGCCTGTCGCTTACCTCGCGGGGTAATGGCGGCGGGCTCGTCGCTTACCTCGCCAGGTAATGGCCGAGCGGCGCCGCCCCCTTCGCCGGGGCGTGGCGGGCGGGGTCGCCGCCACGTTCGGCAGGTAATGGCGCGAGGCCCCTTTGCTTACCTCGGCAGGTAATGGCGGGCGCGGGCGCGGGGCGTATCGTTGGTGGCATGACGAACGCGACCACGCTCCGCACCGATGACGCCCCCCGCACCCCCGCCGGCTCGCCGGCCTCGCCCTCCGAGCGCGACGTGCTCGCCGCGCTGGCGGCGGGCCCCCACCGCAGGCTCGACGTCGGCCACAGCAAGCTCGCCTACTGGCGCTTCGGCCGGGGCCCCGACGTCGTGTTCGTGCACGGCTGGCCGCTGCACGCGGCGACCTTCCGGCGCATCGTGCCCGCGCTCGCCCGCGACTTCACCTGCCACCTCATCGACTTGCCCTTCGTCGGCCGCACCGAATCGAAGCCCGGCGCGCCCGTCGGCCTCCGCGAGCACGCCGACACCGTGCGCGCGGCCGTCGACGCGCTCGGCCTCACCCGCTACGCCTTCGTCGCCCACGACAGCGGCGGGGTCTTCACGCGGCTCGTCGCGGCCGACGACGCGCGCGTCGTGGGGCAGGTGCTCGGCAACACCGAGATACCCGGGCATGTGCCGCCGATGCTCAAGGTCTACGCGATCGCCGCGCGCCTGCCCGGGGGGTCTTCGCTCTTGCGCTCGTCGATGCACCTCGGCCCCATGCGCCGCTCGGTGCTCGGCTTCGGGGGCTGCTTCACCGACCCCTGGTCGGTCGAGGGTGAGTTCGGCGACCTCTTCGTTCGGCCCATGCTGACCTCGCCGGCGGTGATGGCGGGCCAGTCCAAGCTCTTGAACCACCTCGACTTCCGCGTCGTCGGGCGCCTGCCCGAGGTGCACGCGCGCACGCGGTCGCCGGCGCTGCTCGTCTGGGGCGCCGACGACCCGTGGTTCCCCCTGGCGAAGGCGCGCGCGATGCTGCCGCAGTTCGGCGGGGGCGCCGAGATCCGCGAGATCGCGGGGGGCAAGCTCTTCGCCCACGAAGACCACCCCGAGGCGTTCGTCGCGCATGCGAGGCCCTTCCTGCTCGACTGCTTCGCGTCCGCCTCGGGGCCCAAGGCCGTCGCGTAGCGTGCCCGCATTACGTGCCAGCGGGCGGCGTCGACCCGTCGGGCGGGGCTCCCGACGCGGCCGGCGGCGCCGACCCGGCGGGCGGGGCTCCCGGCCCGGCGGGCGGCGTCGACCCGGCCGGCGGGCTCGACTTGGCCGGTGGCGCCGACCCGCCGGGCGGGGGCCCCACGCCCTTCGCCCCGAGCGCCGCGAGCAGCTCGGCGCCGAAGCGCTGCACCTTCGCCTCGCCGAGGCCGTAGATGGCGCGCAGCTCGTCGAGGCTCTTCGGGCGGGCGCGGGCGAGCGCCTCGAGCGTGCGGTCGGGGCAGATGAGGTAGACGGGCGTTCGGTTCGCCTGCGAGTAGTCGCGGCGCCAGGCCTTCAGCCCGGCGACGACCTTCTTTTCGTCGCGCGTCAGCGGCGGCGCGATCGGGGGCGGCGCGGCGCGCTTGCGCTTGGGGGCGGAGGCCTCGTCGGGCCTCGGCGCGAGCGTGGCGCGGGCGAGGGCCTCGGCCCAGCGGCCCTCGGCCTCGAGGCGGGCCTTGAGCGCCTCGTACACGCGCAGCACCCAGCGGGCGTCGGCGGCGGCGTAGGCGAGCTGCTCGGCCGAGAGCGGGCGCTTGCGCCAGGCCGAGCGCTGCAGGGCCTTGTCGGGCGCCGAGCCGAAGAGCGCGTTCGCCACGTCGGCGAGGGCGTAGGCGGGCAGCTCGAGCGCCTCGCGCGCGAGCCGCAGCGTGTCGACGAGGCCGGGCGGGCGCAGGCCGACGGCGGCGAGCACCGTCGCGTCGAAGGGCGCGTTGTGCGCCACGAGCCGCCTCGCCGGCGCCTCGACGAAGGGGCGCAAGAGGGCGAGGTCGACCGCGTGCGCGTCGACGACGAGCGCCTCGCCCGAGGGCGCCGTGAGCTGCACGAGCGAGAGGCGCTGGCGCTTGCCCGTCGCGTCCCAGTCGGTCTCCGTGTCGAAGCCGAGCAGGAGCTCGGCCTCGAGCCGCGCGAGCGCGTCGCGCACCTCGTCCTCGGTCGCGACGTAGCGGTAGCCGGGGGCGGGAGGGGCGGCGGGGTCGGCCACGGCGACCCGGGGATTGACGCCGCCCGGGCCCGTCGTCAACCGCGTCGCGCTCGGCCGACGCGCCCGCCCGGGCCCGTCGTCAACCGCGCCGCGCTCGGCCGGCGCGCCCGCCCGGGCCCTCTGCGCCCCCCGGTCGGGCAGGGCGCGTCGCGGGGGCGGCGCGGCCCCGGGGAAGGTTATTTCATGAGCCCCGCGTTGAGCGTGAGCGCCCAGAGGTCGACGCACCAGCGCAGGGGCTTCGGGGGGCCGGGGCGCGCGTACGAATGACGCGGCGGCTCGACGCTGCGCAGGCTCACCTTGCCGCCCGGGCCGCGCTCGAGCACGTACAGGTTGCGCTCGATGGCCATGTTGCCCCGGCGGCCCTGGCCGCCGTCGACGCACTCGAGGCGCCGGTAGGCCTCGCCTTCGGACGTCTCGGTCAGCTCGTCGACGACGCACGAGAGGTGGACGGCGTTGCCGGCGCCCGCCAGCAGCGCGTCGCCGGGGGCCGGCTCGAACGAGGCGAGCGCCTCGCCCTCGACGATCGCGCCGAAGGCCCGGGCCACCGCCTCGGCGTCGGCCACCGCCCGGCCGACCCGCCGCTCGTAGGGCTCGGCGAGCACGGCGTGCGAGACGCCGAGCAGGCGGCAGCACGCGAGGAAGCGCAGCGCGCACGAGAACATGTCGTCGGCCGCGCGCTTTCGCCAGGCCGGCCGGTCGTTCGGAAAGATGAGCTCTTCGTACTGCGCCGACGTCTTGCCCGACGAGCGCAGGCCCTCGTGGCTCTTGTAAAAGGCCCCGACGCGCCGGCGCAGCTCGGCCTGATCGAGCAAGTGTGCCCCGAAGCTGCCCAGGCCATCGAAAAAACCGCCGCCCGCTGCTGCCATCGAACCCCCCCGCGCCCGAGGTACGCCGCGCCCTTCACCGGGCGCATCGACATGACGATACGGCCGGCCGGGCGCAATTTCAAAAGCCGCCGACTCGCACCTTGTGTGGGAACCTGGGCTCGCTTTCCGCCGCGGGCCGTGCGGCAGCGGTTTTCGGCTCGCGCCCGGGGCCGCCCGAGGGGGCCGCCCGGGGCGGGCCGGCCGATGCGCCTGCTCGCGCTCAGCGCAAATCGCGGAAGGTGACGCGCAGGCCCGAAAGGCCGGCGAACTCGGGCGAGGCGGGCAGGGGCTCGGGCGACGAGGCGGCGATGGTGCCGCGAAACAGGTAGGGGCGAATGCGGTCGCGCTCGGGCGCGCGCCGGAAGGCGTAGTGGAGCTCGACGGGGCGCCGCTGCAGGCCCGCGGTGGTGAGCAGGGCGACGAGCGCGTGCTCGGTCGAGTGGTAGCCGTTCTTCCAGTGGAAGGCCTTGGGCACGCGCCGCGGCCGCCCGAGATCGTTGGGCCACTCGGCCGACACGAAGGGCCAGACCTCGTGGCCCTCGCGGTCGACGAAGCGCTCGAACCAGCAAGCGTAGGCCCCGGGCAGGTAGCGCGCGAGCGCGCGATCGCGCAGGGCGAGCGTGGCGGCCGCCTGGTCGAGCTCGGCCGAGGCCCACCACACCGAGCCGCGGTCGAGCTCGCCCGAGGGGCCGACGCCCGAGGCCCAGCAGCCCGAGGGCTGCGCGGCGCGCGCGAGCAGGCGCGGGGCGTGCTCGCGCGCGAAGGCGACGAGGGCGGCGTCGCCGACGAGCTCGCCGACGAGGAGGACCATCCACAGGGCCTTGATCGAGTGGCCGAAGTCGGTGTTGTTGCTGCCGAGGCGCCGGCGCTCGGGCTCGTGAATGGCGCCCCAGAAGAGGCCTTGCTCGGGCGCGTAGAAGCGGTCGACGAGGGCGCGGGCGAGGCGGCCGAGATCGCCGAGCCAGCGGCCGCGGGCCGGCTCGTCGAGCAGGGGGGCGACCAGCAAGAGGTAGGCGTTGATCTGGTCGAGCAGCGCGACGAGCTCTCGCTGCTCGGGCCGGCCCGCCTCGCCCGCCTCGAGCACCCAGCGCACGAGGCCGGTCGAGGGCTCGTAGTACGAGCCGAAGACGTGGTCTTTGAGCCGCACGAGATCGGCGAGCACGTCGGGGTCGCGGGTCAGGTAGTAATAAAAGGCGAGGCCGAGCTGGGCGTAGGCGAGATCTTGGGCGGTGCGCTGGGGCGGCGGCGGGCCCGGCCGCCCGGCGCGCCAGTAGGTCACGGCGCTGCCGGTGTCGCGCTCGTAGGCGTGGCGACGCAGGTAATCGACCCCGGCGCGCGCGTAGGCGAGCAGGGTGGGGTCGCCCGTCACGTGAAAGCCCACGCCGTAGGCGAAGGCCTGGCGCGACTTCATGCGCGTGTACTCGGCGTCGAGCTCGCGCGCGACCCAGGGCGGGGCCGCCTCGAAGCCGGGGCAGGGCGCTTCGGGCCGGTACGCCCGGCCGTCGAGGCAGCGGAAGGTCGGGAAGTTGCCGAGGGGCTCGCCGAGGGCCTCGGGGCGCGTCCAGAAGGGCAGGAGCTCGTTCGCGAGGTGGGCGCGCCAGCGCTCGGGGCCGGGCAGCGACGCGACGACGGGGTCGCCCTCGGGCCGCCCGGCGCTCGGGGCGGGGGCGGGCGCCGAGGGCGCGGGGCGCTCGGGGGCCGTCGCGCACGCGCCCGAGAGCGCGAGGGCGGCGAGGGCGAGGCGCGGGCGGAGGCGGTGGGCGCGCGGCACGGCCGCCATCGTACGAAGCGGGGCGGGCCCGAGCGAGCCTTTCGCGCCCCGCTCAGCCCCGCGCGTAGGCCGTCAGGGCCTCGGGGTCGTTGGCGGCGGCGCGGGCGGCGGCGAGCGAGACGCGCTGGGCGCGCACCAGGTCGGCGAGGCAGCGCTCGAGGGTCTGCATGCCCTCGCGGCCGCCCGACTGCATCGCCGTCGCGAGCTGCGCCGTGCGCCCCTCGCGGATGATGTTCGCGACGTTGTGCGTGCCCCGCAGCACCTCGAGCGCGGGCAGGCGCCCGGCGCCGCGCGCGTCGGGCAGCAGGCGCTGGGCGACGACCGCGCGCAGCGCGTCGGCGAGCTGGGCGCGGACCTGCTGCTGGCGCTCGGCGGGGTACGCGTCGACGATGCGCTCGACGGCGGAGGCGGCCGAGCGGCTGTGCAGGCTGGTGAGCACGAGGTGGCCCGTCTCGGCCGCCGTCAGCGCGAGGCTGATGGTCTCGGGGTCGCGCATCTCGCCGATGAGCAGCACGTCGGGGTCTTCGCGCAGCGCGTCGCGCAGCCCCGTCGCGAAGTCGCGCACCTCGCGGCCGATCTGGCGCTGGCGCACCAGGCCGCGGCCGCCCTCGGCCCGCAGCTCGTATTCGATGGGGTCTTCGAGGCTGATGAGCAGGGGCCCGCGGCGGCGCAGCGCCTCGCGGGCGAGCGCCGCCAGCGTCGTGCTCTTGCCCGAGCCGGTGGCGCCGCACACGACGACGAGCCCGTGCGGCAGGTCGACGAGCTCGTCGAGGGGGGCGGGCAGCTTGAGCTCGGAGAGCTCGGGCGCCTGGCGGTAGAGCACGCGCGCGGCCGCGGCGAGGCCGCCCGCGGCGCGGTAAACGTTGAGGCGGAAGCGCGCGCCGCCCGGCAGCACGAGGGCGAGGTCGGCCGAGCGCCCCTCGGCCAGCCGCCGCCGCACCGAGGGCGTCAGGCAGCCGGCGAGCACCCGCTCGGCGTCGGCGGGAGGCTCGTCGGTCAGCGCCAGCAGGCGGCCGTTGACGCGCAAGACCGGGGCCTCGCCCGAGAGCAGGTGCAGATCGCTCGCCCCGAGCGCGACGGCGCGATCGAGCAGTTGCTCGAGCAGGGGCCCCGCTTCGGGCGCCGCCTCGGGCGCCGCCGGCGCGGCGGCCTCGACGAACGGCGGCGCGGCGGCGGGCGGCCTCGGCGCGGCCGCGTCGGCGGGCGGGGCGAGCGGGCGCGCGGCGGGCGCTTCGTCAGGCAGGCCGGCCCCGGAGGGGGCCCGGCCGCGGGCGGGCGGCGCGGGCGGCGTGGCGGCCGGCGGCGGGCGCACGTTGCGGGCGAAGACCGCGTCGATGGCGAAGGCGGGCGCCCCCTCGCGCGCGCTCAAGACGACGGCGAAGGCGCCGAGGCCCGCGGGCTCGTACGAGAACTCGACGCGCTCGCCGAGCCGCAGGCTTCGCTCGCGCTCGTCGGAGAGCAGCGGGCCCAGCAGGTGCCGCAGCATCTCTTCGGACGTCGCCGGGATGGAGAGGCGCTTCGGCACGCCGAGCGCCAGCATCTTCGGCGCCCGATCGGTGCCGAGGCGCAGCTCGTCGGCCCCCTGTTGCACGACGATGTTCAAGATGCTGTCGATGCCTGCCACGCCCGCTCGCCTCCGCGACGCCTAACCCCGCACCTGGCCCGCGCCTTCCCGGCCGGGGGCGGGGCCCCCCTCGGCGCGGGCGCGCCGCCTACTAATCTCGCCGCCGAGCCGGCGGGGGCCGCCGAGCCGGCGGGGGCCGCCTCGTGGTGGCCGTCGTCGTGCGGGTGGGTGTGGCACTCTTTGCCGCCCGCCTTGTCGTGACAATGCTCGTGCTCGTGCGCCACGCCAGGCTGGGCGGGGTGGACCGCGGCCGACCCCACCGGCGACGTGCTGTCGTTGTGCCTGTGCCGGTCGTTGTGCGGGTGCGTATGGCACTCTTGGGTGCCGTCGGCCCTGTCGTGGCAGTGCTCGTGCTCGTGCGTCGGGCCCTCGATCGAGCGATTTTGGCCGCCGCAACCGGAGAGCGCGAGCGAGAGGGCGAGGGGGGCGAGCGGGCGCGCGACCATGCCCATTTCGTGTAGCGGAAGCGCGCGCGTCCGTCGAGGCGCCCCCCCCCGCGCCGGCCGGGGCCCCCTCGACGGCCGGCGCGCGCGGGGGCGGGCGTCCGTGCGCCGGCGCAAGGCGCTCGCCGCCAAGCGCCGGCCGGCGCGCGCGGGGGCGGGCGGCGCCCTAACGTGCGGGCGTCGTGCGGGGCGCCCTCTGCCTTCCAGGGGCGCTCGCGCAGGGCGCGCTTGACCCACGCGAGGTGGCGCTTCTCGTCGTCGTAGTTCTTTTCGATCACGCTGCGCTGCTCGGGCGTGAAGGGCCGCTCGAGCGCCGAATGGTACGCGTGGTTCGTCAGCTCTTCGTTCGCCAGCATGGCGAGCAGGGCGGCCTCGACGCCGGCGCTGCTGGTGGCGGCCGTGAAGCCCTTGAGCAGCGCGCCCTTCAGGTCGGGCTTTCGCTCGACCGGCTCGCCGCCGGCGGCGACGAGGAGGGCGTTGAGGTCTTGCACGTGGCGCAGGTGTTCGACGCGGAAGCCGTCGAGCTCCTGGCGGACCGAGGGCACGTCGACTCGGTCGATGGCCGCCTCGTACGAAGCGGCGGCGTCGACGTCGAGCTGGGCGAGGCGTTGCAGGTGATAAACGAGGTCTCGGTGGCTCATGACGCCCCGCCCCATGCGCCTGCCGGGCCAACGACGAATTGGCCAAAAATGGCCGCTCGGTCGATCTGACGCGCCCGCCGCAGGGGCGTGAGACGCCCCGGGTGGGGCGAAACGCTACGGCCCCCTCGGGCTCACGAACCGGGCCCTCCGGCCCCCCTCACGTCGAACCCGGATTTCGCCTTTGTACGCCCCGAAAGGCGGCGCGTCAGGGCGCGAAGGGGCTCGTGCAGAGGGCGCCGTAGTCGTCGCGCCGGTCGGGCAGGGGCGCCGAGCACACGCCCCCGGCGCAGGCGCCCTCGCACTCGGCCTGGCGCGCACAGGGCGCGCCCGCGGCGCGGCGCGGCAGGCAGCTCTTCGAGGCCAGGTCGCAATAGCCCGCCCCGTCGCAGGCGTCGGGGGCGTCGTCGCAGGGCGAGCCCGGCGCGCGCGGCGCCTCGCAGGCCGACTGCCCGTTGCAAAAGGTGCCGCCGCCGCACGCGCCCTCGGCCCCTCGCTCGCAGGGTTGCCCGGCGCCGGGCGAGGGCGCCTGGCAGGTGCCGTCGCCCGCGCAGTAAAGGCCCGCCTGGCAGGCGCGGGTGACGCCGGGGCGCGCGTCGGGTCGCGGCGCCGCCCCCGTGTCGCAGGGCCCGGCCTCGCCGCCGTAGGCGATCACCTCGCAGGTGCGGCCGTAGCCGCCCGCGCGATCGTTGATGGTGCAGGTGGCGAGGGCGTCGGGCTCGGCCGGGGCGGCGCACTGCCAGGTGCCGGCGCAGAGCTCGCCCGGGCCGGCCGAGCCGCGCGGCCGAAAGACCCGCCCGCAGGCCCGCTCGAAGTCGGACCCCGGGCCGAACGACCCTTCGCCGAAGGGCGCGCAGGGCGAGAGCGGCGAGGCGAGCGCGCGGAGGCAGGCCGCGGCGCTGCCCGGGTCGTAGTCGTACTTGGCTTCGTCGAAGAGGGCCTCGGGCAAGGTCGCGCGCGCCGACCCGCGGCACGCCCCGCGGTCGAGCGGCAGGGCGCGCGAGTCGCAGCAGGCCGCGACGAGGTCGCAGAGCGTCGACTCGTACTGGGTCACGAATTGCGCCGCGGTCGCCGGCCCCCTCCCGTCGCTGTCGACGCTGCACCCGGGCGAGGCCCCGGCCGGCAGGAGGGCGAGGGCGAGCGCGGCCAGGCGCCGCGCGCCGGGCGCCCGCCAGCGGCGAGGGGGCGGGGGGAGGGCGGGGCCGGTCAAGGCGCCCGCGCGGCGTCGGCCCGCGCGCCTTCGGGAGCCGCTTCGGCGTCGGCCCGCGCGCCTGCGGAGGCCGCGGCGGCGGGCGAGGCGGCCCGGCCGCGGTGGCGTGTGCCGAAGAGCCAGTCGCCGATGGGGAAGGTGATGTTGAAGTTGTACTTGCCCATCAGGCCGAGATCGTGGTGCGCGGTGTGCAGCGCGCGCAAGGCCCGCACGAGCGAGAGGCGGGCGACGAACGAGCCGGGCGGCAGGTGGTAGGCGAGGTGCAGCCACTCGTAGAGCAGATAGTAGCCGACGGCGGTGGCGGCGAAGAGGCGCGCGGCGTTCGGCGAGGCGAACAGGTACACGAGCGTGCCCGCGGGCAGCACGAAGGCGAGGGCGAAGAAGACGAGCAACACGGGCGGAAAGAGCACCATCTGCACGTCGCGCGACGACTCGAGCGCCATCGCGTCGTGGGTGTAAAAGTGGTGGTGCTGGCGCGCGTGGCGCCGGTAGACGAGCCCGAGGCCGCGCCAGGGCCGGTGCATCGGGTGGCGGTGCCCGCCGTACTCGGCCAGGTTGGCGAAGACGAAGGTGAGCGGCACCGTGGCGAGCTCGGCGGGCGTCGGCGCCCGGACGCCGCCGAGGGCGTAGGCGATGCCCGACAGGGCGGCGAGGGTGACGAACGCGAAGTGGGCGGGGCCCGAGTAGCGCGGGCCGATGAACTCGGCCCGGTACGCCTCGCGAAAGCGCCGCACGGGCTCGGGCGGGGCGTGGCGCTCGTCGTCGGCGCTCGGCGGGGTGGGGTCGGGGGCCACGGCGGCTTGAGCCTAACGGAGAGCCGACCCGGCGTCGACGCCGCGGGGCGGGCCGGCGGCTTGCGCGTGCGGGCGCGGCGATCTTAGCTTGGGTATGGCGCCTGCCGCCCCGAAGAGGCGCGCCCCTTGGGCGGGCGCGCTCGTCGCGCTCGCGCTCGGCGCGGCGCCCTCGTGCGCCCGGCCGCCCGCCCCGGCGAAGGCCCCCGCGGCCGAGGCGGCGTGGCAGGTTCGGGTCGAGGCGGGGCCGGGCGGCCGCGAGCTCGCGGTCGAGGCCGACTTGCCGCGCGGGGTGCCCGAAGAGCTCGGCGTCGGCGAGGGGGCCGAGCCCTTCGTCCGGGGCGTCGAGATCGAGCAGGGCGGCGCCTGGGCCCCCGTCGCGCCCCGGGGCGACGCGTGGCTCGCGCCCGCGTGCGCCGCCCGGGGCTGCCGCGTGCGCTATCGCTTCTCGCTCGCCGAGGCGGCCGCGGCGCTCGACAACTTCGACCAGGCCGAGGCGTACGGGGGCGAGGCGTTCCTGGCGCCGCCCTCGACCTGGCTGCTGCGCCCGCTCGCGGCCTCGGGGCCGGCGCGCGTCCGGCTGCGCGTCGTGACGCCGCCCGGGGTCGAGTTCATCACGGGGCTGCGCCGCGAGGGGGAGGGGGGCCCCTTCGTCTTCGGCGTCGACGATCTGGCCGACGCGCCCTACTCGGGCTTCGGCCGCTTCCGGGTGCGCCCGATCGAGATCGAGGGGGGCGGGCGGCTCGACCTGGCCTTCACGCCCGGCGCCTTCGGGCTCGACGACGAGCGGCTCGCCGCGTACGTGGCCTCGAGCGCGGCGGCGGTCGCGGCGTTCTACGGGCGCTTTCCGGTCGAGCGGGCGCTCGTCGTGCTGACGCAGGTGCGGGGCCGGGGCGTGCCCTTCGGCAAGACCTCGGGCAACGGCGGCGCCGCCATCGTCATGCTGCTGGGCGAGTCGCTGCGCGAGGCCGATCTGAGGCGCGACTGGGTGATGGTGCACGAGATGGTGCACCTCGGCTTCCCCTGGCTGCCCGGGCGGCACCGGTGGCTCGAAGAGGGGCTGGCGACGTACGTCGAGCCGCTCGTGCGCCTGCGGGCGGGGCTGGTGGCCGAAGAAGACATCTGGCGCGAATTCGTCGAGCGGATGCCCCAGGGCCTGCCGCGCCCGGGCGATCGGGGCCTCGACCGCACCCCGACCTGGGGGCGTACGTACTGGGGCGGGGCGATCTTTTGCTTGCTCGCCGACGTCGAGATCCGCAAGCGCACGGGCGGCGCCCGCTCGCTCGAGGACGCGCTGCGCGGCGTCGTGCGCGCGGGCGGCAACGCGAGCGCGCGCTGGGGCATCGGCGAGGCGCTCGCGGCCGGCGACGCGGCGGTCGGCGTGCCCGTCTTGCGCGAGCTCTACGACGCCATGGCCGAGCGGCCGGCGCCGGTCGACCTGCCGCGGCTCTGGCGCGAGCTCGGGGTGCGGTCCGAGGGCGGGCGCGTGCGCTTCGACGACCGGGCGCCGCTCGCCGCCGTCCGCGAGGGCATCACGGGCGGGGGCCGGGGGCGCGGGCCCAAGGCGCTCTAGACGCGCGGGGCGGCTCCACCGGCGCCGTGCCCTCCGCCCGTGCCCTCGTCACCGGCGCTTCGCGCGGCCGCGGCGAGGCGCTCGCGCGCCCGCCGCGGCCGCGCGGAGCGCCCCTCAGCGCGGCCCGAGCGCGCCCCGCCGCAAGGCCCCGGCCCGGGCGAGCCACACGCTCGCGCCCGCCCGGCCGAGGCACGCCTCGGCCCGGTCGAGGTTCGCCCGCGCCCGCTCGACCGCCCCACTCTCGGCCCAGGACTCGGCGAGCTCGAGGTGCGCGAGCCCGTCTTGCAGGACGTTGTCGGTGGCGGTGGCGAGCCGGGCGGCGAGGCCGAGGTGCTCGCGCGCGGCCTCGCCCCCGAGGGCGGCGGCGAGGGCGCGGCGGGCGACGATCTCGTCGAAGGGGTTCGAGAGCGCGGGGTCGGTCGCCCGGGCGAGCGCGGCCTCGGCGCTCGCCCGGGCCCCCGCGCGGTCGCCGCCCGCGAGCGCGGCGCGCGCCTCGTACGCGAGCAGCATGGTCAAATACCGGAACTCGCTCTCCTTCGCCGCCTCGATCGCCCGCCGCAGCGCCGGGCCCCGCTCGCCGCGCATCGCCTCGGCGCACCCGCGGTAGAGCTGCACGTGACAGCTCAGCCAGCGGTCGGACGGCAGGCGCGTCTCCATGCGCTCGGCGGTCGTCACGAGCTCGCCCGCGGCCTCGACCTCGCCGCGCTCGAAGTAGTAGGGGGCCATGAAGACGATGGCGTTGCGCTCGGGCAGGCGCGGGTTGCCGAGGCGCGAGGCGCGCTCGGCGAACGCGGCCGAGAGGCGCCGGAAGGCGGGCCCGTCGCCGGCGAAGGCGGCGCGCCCGAGCTCGGCGAGCACGTGGAAGAGCCCGATCTCGGGCAGGCCGTAGCGCGCCGCGACCTCGGCGCCCGCCTCGCGCGCCTCGGCGTCGATGGGATCGCCCCGCAGCGCGAGCATGACGTTGTAGACGTAGGTCGAGATGCCGAGCCCCCAGGCGACCGGGCGGGGCAGCTCGCCCGCCTGCCGCTTGAGCGAGAGCAGCCACTCGACCGCCGCCCGCTGGGCGCCGAGCACCGCCCCCGAGCGCCCCCGGTGCACCGACATCGCCGCGCGCGCCGTCGCGCTCGCCGCCCGGAAGGGCGACTCGGTCGGCTGCTCGGCCTCGACGCGCGCGAGCAGCGCGGCCGCCTCGTCGAGCTGGCCGAGGATGCTCTGCACGATGCACTGGTACATGCGATACTCTTCGATCTTGACGTAGGTCTCGCGGGGGCTCAGCTCGTCGGCGCCGGGGGCGACGCGGTAGAGGGCGGCGAGCCGCTCGCCCCAGCCCGTCGGGCCGCCCGCGCGCGCCGCCTCGATCGCGGCGAAGGCCTCGCGCCTGCCCCGCTCGGCCAGCCCCGAGGCGTCCCAGGCGCCGAGCAGCCGCTTGGCGTAGCGGATGCACGTCGGCGGGTCGCTCGTGTACCCCGACTCGACGAGCTCGGCCCAGAGCGCGGGCAAGAGGCGCGCGCGGCCCGGGTAGCCCGCGCGCGCCTCGAGCAGCTCGGCCGCCTCGGCGATCAAGAGCGTGCCGTCGAGCAGCGCCCTCGCCGCGCGCGCCCGCCGGCCGGCGAGCACCAGCGGCGCGATGGCGCGCCAGGGCTCGTCCGAGCGGGCGAAGTGGTAGCCGACGGCCCGGGCGGCGTCGTCGCCGCCGGCCTCGAGCGCCTCGGCGATGCGGCGGTGGTGGGCGGCGCGCTCGCCCGGCGGCGTGTCGTCGTAGAGCGCGCGCTGCAGCGTGTCGTGCGCGAAGGCGTAGCGGCCCCGGGCGTACGCGAGAAAGTGCCGCCCGCGCGCCTCGTCGAGCGCGGCGAAGAGCTCGGCCTCGGGCAGGCCCGCCACCGCCCGCACCAGCGGCAGCTCGAGCTGCGCGCCGATCGGCGCGAGGCGGCGCAAGAAGTCGAGCAGCGGGGGCGGCAGCGCCGAGGCGCGCGCGCGCACCGCGCCCTCGACCGTGGCCGGCAGGGGCAGCGCGGCGAGGTCGCCGGCCGCCTGCCAGCGGCCGGCGACCAGGCAGAGCGCGTCGCGCTCGATGAGCAGGCGCAGGCACTCGATGGCGAAGAAGGCGTTGCCCTCGGTCACCGCGCAGAGCCGGTCGATGAGCTCGGGCGGCACCGAGAGGCCCCCGAGCGCCTCGCCCACCAGCTCGCCGAGCCGCTCGCGCCCGAGCGGGGCGAGCGCCAGCCGGTCGGCCAGGCCCTCGTCGAAGGTCTGGTGCAAGAGGCTCGTGCGGCTGACCTCGTCGGCCCGGAAGGCGCCGACCACCAGGCCGCGCGTGCGGTCGAGCGCGCGCACCACCACGTTCAGGTGCTCGAGCGTGGCGGCGTCGGCCCAGTGCAGATCTTCGAACGCCAGCACGAAGGCCCGCTCGCGCCCGAGCGCGCGCAGCCACGCGACGAGCGCGTCGAGCGCCGAGCCCGGGGCGCCGGCCGCCGGCGCGCCCGCCCCCTCGTCGTCGCGGCGCAGCAGCCCCTGCAGCGCCGCGCGGTGCGGGTCGAGCCGCGGCGCGGGCGTCGCCGCCGCCAGCGCCCGCAGCGCCTGCGCCAGCGGGGCGAGCGGCGCGAGCCCCTCGGACCGGCACTGGCCCGTCGCGAAGGGCAGCTCGTGCGCGCGCGCCCGCAGCTCGAACTCGTGCAAGAGGTGCGACTTGCCGGCGCCCGCCGGCGCCGTCACGAAGAGCGCGCGCGATCGGCCCGCCATCGCCTCGTCGAGGCGGGCGCCGAGGCGCGCCACCTCGGCCTCGCGCCCGACGGCCCGGGGCAGCCGCAGGTAGCTCGCCCGCGCCGCGGGCGGCGCCGCGGGCGGCGGCCGCCCCGACGCCTCGGCCAGCGCCGCGAGCAGCTCGGGGGCGTCGAGGAAGCGGTCGGCCGGCCGCTTGGCGAGCAACCGCAGCAGGATGCGCTCGAGCGGCGCCCCGACCGGGGCGAAGCGCGAGGGCGGCGGCGGCTCGGCCAAGAGGTGCGCGTCGAGCAGGTGCGCCGCCGACCGGCCCGCGAAGGGCAGCCGCCCCGCCGCCACGTAGTAGCCCAGCACCCCCAGCGCGTAGAGGTCGGCCCGCCCGTCGATCGGCTCGCCCCGCTGCCACTCGGGCGCCAGGTACGAGGGCGTGCCCATCACCGCCCCCGCGGGCCGGGCGCCGAGCGGGTGCATGAGGCCGAAGTCGAGCAGCTTGAGCGACCCCTCGGCCGTCACCATCACGTTGCCGGCCTTGACGTCGCAGTGCACGAACGCGCGGGCGTGAATGAACGCCAGCACCTCGGCGAGCCGCGCCAGCACCTCGTACGCCCGCGCCGCGCCCGCCGGGCGCCCCCCCACCTCGTCGTCGAGGCGGCGGCCGCGCACCCGCTCCATCACCAGGTAGCGGTGCCCGCCCTCGAGCACGCCCGCGTCGAACACCTTGACCGTGCCCGGGTGCTCGAGCCGCCGCATGGCGAAGAACTCGCGCCGCAAGAGCAGCGCCGCCCGCCCCGCGTCCTCGCCCCCGCCCGCCCGGCGCCAAAGCTCTTTGAGCGCCACCTCGCCCCCCTCGTCGAGGTCGCGCGCCAGCCACACCCGCCCCGCGCCCCCCTCGCCCAGCGGCCGCTCGACCCGGTAGCGCCCCGCCACCACGTACCCCGGCCCGATCGGCGAGGGCGTCGCGGGCGCCTCGTCGGGCTCGGGGGCCTCGGCGCCGCGGCCGGGCACTTCGAGGGTGGGCTCGGTGGTCTCGTCCATGCGAGGCGCAGGGCGGCCGGCGGCCCCCTGGCCGGCCCTGTCAGGGCGCGGGGGAAAGCTGGTTCAGGGCGCGGTAGAGCCCCGGGGGGGTCAAGAACAAGAAGTGATAATGCCCGAACGTGACGTAGGCCCCGTCGGGCACCGGCGCCGGCGCCTTCGGCTCGAGGCGGCGGCCGTCGACGAAGGTGCCGTTGGTCGAGCCGGCGTCGGTCAACGAGTACGCGCGCGGCTCGCCCGCCCACGTAAAGTACGCGTGAAACTTCGAGAGGCGCGCGTACGGAAAGGACAGGTCCGACGCGCGCGTCCGGCCCACGCTGATCTGCCCCTGAAAGGCGCCCGCCGGCCCCTTGCGCACGGGCGTCACGAGCAGGTCGGGCCGCAGGGCGAGCTCGAGCGCCATCTCGAGGCGCGAGGGCGCCCCGCCGCCGAGCCGCGTGCGAAACTCGCGCTCGTCGCCGCCGCCGAGCGGCTCGGCATGCAAGAGCACCGGGTCGGCATGAAGGGCGAGGAACCTCTCGAGACTCGTCCGCCCATCGCCGACCAGATCGCCCAACCTCTTCATCGCGCGGGCCCATCGTACCCTCGGCGCGGCTGGCGCGACACCCGGCCCCGATCGGGCGCCGGCCGCGGCCCGGGCGTCGTCCGTCGAGCGGCGCGGGCTGGGACGCCATTTCGGCTGGCTTAGCGCACCCGCGACGATGACGCGCGGCGGCGACCGCCCGGCCGGGGCTGCTTCTTTTTTCGCGCGTCTCCGGCTTTTGCCCTATGATTTACGCCGCCCCGAGGGGGTGACGCGAGCCTCGGGGCCCGGCGCGGCAGGGCCGGCCCCGCTCGCCGTCCCGAGGCCGCCGCGCGACGCGAGCAGCGCCCGGCCCCCGCCCCGGGGGCGCCCGACGACCGAACCATGGCCGACCCCCTAGCCCCCGGCTGCAGCCGCCCCGCCCGCCGCCCGGAGCCGCGCGGGGCCGCCCTCGCCGCGGGGGGGCGCGACGCGCATGCGTGAGGCCGGCGCCCCCGCCGACGTCCCCGCCGCCCTCGCCTTTTTGCGCACGCCCGCCGCCGTGCGCGAGCGCTGCGGCCGGCTGTTCGCGCTCGGGCTCGCGGGGGGGCTGCCCTCGTTCGAGGTGCGCCCCGCCGAGCTCGATCGGGTCGCCGAGTACGTCGCGCGCGTGACGCGCGAGCGCTTTCCCGCCCTCGCGGCGCGCGCGCACGGCCGCTTCGGCCACTTCGACGCCGGCGGCGTCGGCCGCGCCGCCGAGCTCGACGCCCGGCTCGCCGGCCTGCCGCCCGACGAGCGCGCGCGCACCAAGCTCGATCTCGTCGTGCCGAGCGTGCTGCTCGACGCGGGCGCCGGGCCCGCCTGGGCCTACCGCGAGCGCGAGTCGGGCGCGTCCTTCGCCCGCAGCGAGGGGCTCGCCGTCGCCACCTACCGCATGTTCCTCGCTGGCGCCTTCTCGTCCGACCCCGCGCGCGCGCCCCTGCGCGCCGACGGCGCCGCCCTCGCGGCCTTCGACGACGGCGCCCTCGCCCGCGGCCTGCAAGTCGACGCGAGCAACCCCCTCGTCGGCCTCGGGGGCCGCCTCGCCTCGCTGCGCGGCCTCGGCCGCGCCCTCGCCGCCCGCCCCGACCTCTTCGGCGAGCGGCCCCGCATCGGCGGCCTCTTCGACGCGCTCCGGGCCCGGGCCGAGGCCGGGCGCGTGCGCGCCGGGGCCCTGCTCGCCCTGGTGCTCGAGGGCCTCGCGGGCGCCTGGCCCGCGGGCGCGGCCCTCGGCGGCCAGGGCCTCGGCGACGTCTGGCCGCACCCCGCGCTCGGCCCCCCGGGCCCCCGCGGCGAGCACCTCGTGCCCTTCCACAAGCTCGCGCAGTGGCTCGTCTACTCGCTGGTCGAGCCGCTGCGCGAGGGGGGGCTCGAGGTGACGGGGTTGCACGAGCTCACCGCGCTCGCCGAGTACCGCAACGGCGGCCTGCTCGTCGACCTCGGCGCCCTCGTCCCGCGCGACCCCGACGAAGCCTTCGGCCGCGCCCACGCGCCCGGCTCGCCCCTCGTGGTCGAGTGGCGCGCGCTCACCGTCGCCCTGCTCGACCGCCTGGCCCCCCTCGTGCGCGCCCGCCTCGGCGCGACCGGGGCCTCGAGCCCCCTCGCCGGCGTGCTCGAAGGGGGCACCTGGGCGGCCGGCCGGCGCGCGGCCGAAGAGCGCCGCCAGGGCGGCCACCCCCCCATCCGCATCGAGAGCGACGGCGCGGTATTCTGACGCCGGGCCCCGCCACGAGAACGACCGACATGACCACCAATTTGACCGTCGTCGACCACCCCCTCGTCAAGCACAAGCTCACCCTGATGCGACGCGCCGGGACGAGCACCGCCAACTTTCGCGCCCTCTTGCGCGAGATCTCGATGCTGCTCGCCTACGAGGCGACGCGCGAGCTCAAGCTCAAAGACGAGCCCATCGCCACGCCCCTCGCCGACATCGAGGCGCCGATGCTCGACGGCAAGAAGCTCGTTCTCATCGCCATCTTGCGCGCCGGTCAGGGCATCGTCGACGGCATGCTGCAGATCATGCCCTCGGCCCGCGTCGGCCACGTCGGCATCTACCGCGACCCGCAGACCCTGCAGCCCGTCGAGTACTTCTTCAAAGTGCCCGCCAGCCTCGAGGACCGCGACGTCTTGCTCTGCGACCCCATGCTCGCCACGGGCAACTCGGCCGTCGCCGCGGTCGAGCGCATCAAGAAGAGCAACCCCGCCTCGCTGCGCTTCGTCTGCCTGCTCGCCTGCCCCGAGGGCCTCGCCACCTTTCACGGGCGCCACCCCGACGTGCCCGTCATCACCGCCTCGGTCGACCAGCGGCTCAACGATCACGGCTACATCGTGCCCGGCCTCGGCGACGCCGGCGATCGGCTCTTCGGCACCAAGTAGGGCGACCCCGGCGCGGGGGGCTCGACCGGGCGCGTCCATCGGGCGTCCGAGGGGTGACGCGCGGTCGCGGGTCTCGACCGCGAGGTCAGCCGCAGCCCGCCCGGCGCCCGGGGGCCCGTCGAAGGGCCGGGCCGCAGGTCGATGCAGCGTTCGTGCCAGGCTGCCCGGCCCCCCCAAGCCCTGGCGGGGCGGCGCACGAAGGTGATCGAGCGGCGGCGTTAGGGCTAGGCCTCGGCGAAGAGTTCGATAAGCTACCCGCCCATGCTCCAGCGAGGAGAGCTCTTTGCCGGACGCTACATGGCGGGCGAGCCCGCGCCGCTCGCCCCCGGGCATGGTCGCGCCGAGCTCGAGGCGACCACCCCGGCCGCCACCCCCGCGCCCAGCGCGAAGGCAGGCAAGAAGGCCGGGGCTGCGCCGCTGCCCACGACGCTCGTGGCCGAGCGGCTGCTCCGGCAGTCGACCACCCCCGACTTCGGCGGCTCGAGCCGCTTCGTGCGCTCGCGGCGCAACCACAGCAAGCAGCGCATGCTGCGCGGCGTGTGGGGCGCGGCCGGCTTCGTCACCGGCAGCGCCCTCACCGCGCTCGTCTTGCACGGCGGCGCGCAGCCGCCGGCCCGCCTCGAGTCCGCCGCCGCCCTCTCGCCGGGCGCCGCCGCTCTCGAGCCCCTCGACGCCCCGCCCGCCGCCCCTGCGCCCGTAGCGCCGCCCGCGCCCGCCGCGGCCGACGCCGCGCCCCGCGCCGACGCCGCCCCGCAGGCCGCGGCCGCTCCGCCCGCCGACTCGGCGAAGCCGCCCGCCGCGCCCCCCGCGAACGCCGCGCCCACGCCCGCCGCCCCGAAGGTGGTTCGGGCCCCGGCGCCGAAGCGGCCCGCCGGGCCCTTGGCCTCGGCCCGCCCCGAAGCGCTGAGCGGGGGCCCCGGCCTGGCGAGCGGCGCGGGCACGCCGGCCGAGGCGCTCGACATCGAGCTCAGCCGCTAGGCTCTGCGCCTCGTCGAGCTCGCGCAGAAGGCGGCGAGGGCGGCGGCGAGATCGTGGCGGCCGGGCTCGGCGCAGAGCAAACGCCACCGCTCGCGGAGCGCGTCGAGCTCGCCGCCGGCCATCATGCTCGGCAGGGTGCGACGCCTGTCGCGCTCCGTACCTCGCGCGGCTCGCTCTGCTATCGCAACGGCCACGCCGTCGCGCGGGGCGCGCCTTCGACCGCCCGTGCCGGCCCTTGCGAGCGGGGCGCGCGCCCCATCGCGGCGGCCCTTCAGGGCGCGCGCGTGCGCGCCGCGACCGTGCACCGGTAGCGCCGGGCTTCGCGCGCCTCGAGCGCGAGGGCGACGGCGCGCGATAGCTGATCGAGCGCCTTGCGTGCCCCCGCGTGCGCGCTCTCATCGCGGAAGGTCACGTGCGCGAACGACGTGCCGGCGCCCTCGTCGACGAACACCGCGAATTCGACGAAACCGTCGTAGCCCGAGAGCGTCTCGACGATTCGCTCGTTGGCGACGGCCGCCACCATCGGAAACCGCCGGGGCTCGATACCTTCGGTGACGAACACTTCGACGATGTGCATGGGGCTTGGGGCCTCACCTTACCCGCCGATAAGGCACGGTCCAGCGCGTCGGAGGCCACGGCCCGGGGGGGGGCGCCCCGGCGGCGCGCTTCGGGCGGGCCAAGCGCGCCGCCCCGGAGCCATCGCGCTTTGACCAGGTAATCTTCGTCGAGGGGTCGTTCGAGGCCCCGGAACGAAGGCCCCGGCCCTCCCGGGCGTGCTCGCGAACCTCACAAGCCAAGAGCGAGGTTGCGTCGCCGAGGGGGGGACCTGCCTCTTGGCACAATCGATGGTGCCAACTGGGGTGGGCACCATGGCTTTTGGCACAGTCGATGTTGCCACCGAGGCATGTCGGCCCCCCCACTTGGCACAGTCGATGTTGCCACCGAGGCATGTCGACATGCCCGTCTGGCACAACCGATGTTGCCACGGCGACCTGTCATGTCCCGGCGGGCCCGAGGCCCCGGCACAACGAGATCGCGACGGCCAGGGGCGATCCGCCGGGCCCGGGGGCGTCGTCGGGGGCCAGAAAAAAATCGACCGCCGAGGGTCGACGGCAAGCAACCGGCGGGAGCGCCTGGCCGAGGGGCACTTCGTAGCCGCTGCGTTGGAGCAGCCTACGGCCCCAAGAAAGGGGGTTCTGACCATGGAACAGCAGTCGACTCAGCGAGAAGAAGTGGTGGCGGGTTCGTCGGGTGTGGTCGAGGCGGGCGGCATCGAGCCGACCCGGGCGGCCGAGGTGGGCGGCGTCGAGCCGACCCGGTCGGGAGCGGAGGGGGGTGCGACGTCGGCGGGGCAAGCCGAGGGCAGGGCAGGGGTCGGGCAGGCGGGCGCGACGAAGGGGGCGACAGAAGGGGGCGCGATGAAGGGGGCCGCAGACGGAGCCGAGGCGGAGGGGGCGGCCGAAGGGGCCGAGGCGGGGTTCGACCCCGCGGCGGCGCAGCGGTCGTTCGAGTCGGTCGAAGAGTGGCTCGACTCGCTCAGCGACGAAGAGATCGTCGCTCTGCGCGTCGATCTGCAGCGCGTGGCGGCCATCGGGCTGACCATCGCGCTGCGCGACTCGGCCCCCGAGCGGCGGGGGGCCTTCGAGCGCTTCGCCCGCGACGGCTACTATGACATCACCAACCTCGACCGCCTGCTGGCCCTGGCCGAGGGCGCCTGGCACGTGCGGCGCCAGCAGCAGCGGCTCGCCCGTTCGTCGTCGGGGGCGGCGCTGCCCGAAGACGACGTGCGCGCGGCCTACGAGCTGCGAGGCCGCATGATGCTCGTGCTCGACTACCACCTCGGCGACCGGCGCGACATCGCCCAAGACCTCGCGCACCTGCGCGAGGGCGCGGGCCACCAAGATCTCGCCAACGATCTGCAGACCCTGCGCGAGCTCTACCTGCGCGACGATGTCAAGCCCGTCATCGAGCGCGACGTCAAGAACTACCGCGCCACCGACCCGGACGACGCGCACCGCCTCGCCCGGGCCATCATGCTCTCGCTCGGCGTCAGCAAAGAAGACGAGGCGAAGCGGCTGACCCGGCTCGCGCAGCGCGTCGCGACGCTGCTGGTGCGGGCGTACGAGAAGCACTGCCTCCGGGGTAAGTTCTTGTTCCACGAGGTCGAAGACGTCGAGGCGACGTACCCTTCGCTCTACGCGGCGGCGCGCAGCCCGCGGCGCAAGCGCCGGGACGGCGAGCCGGGCGGCGGCGGCGCGGGGCCGGGCGGCGGTGGCGCGGGGCCGGGCGGCGGCGGCGCGGGGCCGGACGGCGGCGGCGAGGTGCCCGTCGCCGGGGTCTGAGCCCGACGGGCGCGCCGAGGGGGGCGACCGGCCCCATCGTCTGGGCGGGCGGTGGTCGCGGGGGGCAGGCCGCTTGCGCCGCGCGCCCGGTGGCGTAACCCTCGACCGGCCCGGATGAAATCGACCTACGCCGAGGGGCCTTTCTACTCGATCACGCTCGATGACGGGGTGGCAACCTGCCGGGTCTGGGGCAACCCTGATCTCGATTGGGCCGAAGGGGCGCGCTGGGCGCACGAGATCGCCAAGGCCCTGCTCACGCTCGCGGCGGGGCCGCGCGAGAGCGCGAGGGCGCTCTTGTTCGACGACCGAGAGGCGCCGCCCGTCGTCGGGCCCCGCACCCAGACGTCGCTCGGCACCTTCCTCTCCGCCTGGGAGCGCCGGGGCCGTCGGGTCGCGTTCGTGCTCGACGCGAGCCCCGTCCGGGGCCTGCAGGCGCGAAGGCTCCTGGCCGAGTGGGCGCCGAAGCACGGTCGCGCCTTCACGTCGATCGAAGAGGCCCGCGCGTGGGTGCTCGCGCGCGACGCCGATTCGCCCGGGCCGACGAAGCCGAGCCCGCGCTAAAGCGCCGACCGTACCAGGCCCGAGCTCGGGCCTGGCGCGGTCGAGGCGCGCGCCTCGGCGGGCCCGAGGCGGTGGGCCGGGCTGTCCGGGCTCTGACACCGAGGCCATGCCCGCCGCGGGGCCCTGCACCCGGGCCGGCGTCGCTGGCGGGCCGGCGGGGCTGGCCCGAAAGTTGAAAAAGGCCGGTGGCATGCGTCTGGCCCCTCTTCTTGCTCTGGTCGGTTTCGGCACCCTCGCGAGCGGCTGTATCATCGTCGGCGGCGAGTCGACGAGCGAGCGGGGCTGCGGGCTCGTCGCGGGCGACACCGGCAACACCAACCCCGACGTCATCGTACTCGACGAAGACGGCGATGGGCTCTGCGGGGCCCGGGTCGTCGCGCGCGACGGGGCCTTCGAGTCGACGTTGACCCCGACCTCGGGCGCCTGCCACCACTTCGAGATGCCGCCTCGGGTCGGCTCCTACGAGGTGACGATCGAGCACGACGACTACCAGACCTTCGTCGCGCGCAGCGTGCGCAGCGCCGGCTTGAGCAGCTGCCTCGGGCCGGGCGGGGTCGTGGCGCGGCTCAAGCCGGTCGAGCCCGCGTGCGACGCCTCGGCCCTGATGTCGTTCCAGGTCGATCTGCGCGACGAGAACGGGGCGCCGGTCTGCGACGCCGCCGTGACCGTGCGCGACGGCGCCTTCGCCGAGACGCTGCGGCCCTCGACCCCCGGCGACGGCACCTGCTCGTGGGTGGGCCCGACCGAGCGGCCCGGCACCTACGAGGTGACCATCAGCAAGCCCGGCTACGAGACCATCGTCATGCCCTCGGTCGTCGTCGCCAAAGAGCCCAGCGGCTGCCACGTCGTGCCGGCGAAGGTCAACGCGCAGCTCGTGCCCGAGCCGGCCGGCTGCACCGACATCGCCATCACCGCCTTCACGCTCGACGTCTTCGACGAGCTCGGCGATTCGGTCTGCGACGCGAGCGTGACGGTGCGCGACGGCGACTTCGAGCAAGTGCTCGACGAGCCGAGCGGCCAGTGCACCTGGGTCGGCCCCTTCGAGCGCGCCGGCATCTACGACATCACCGTCACCAGGCCGGGGTATTTGCCCGCCGTGCTCGAAGACGTCGTCGTGACGTCCGACGCCTGCCACGTCAAAACGGTGCCGCTCGCGGTGACGCTCACGCCCGAGGGGCCGCCTCCCGCCGGGGGGTGAGCGGGGCGCCGCCGGCCGAGCAAGCCCGGCCTCTGCGCCGGGCTTGCAGCATCGTTCGCGCGGCTCGGTCGCAGCCCAGGCTTCAGCCCGGGCGGTGTCGCACGTTCTCGATGACGAAGCGGCTGCGGGGTAGCGCCGGCAGCCGCCGGAAGTCGATGCGCAGATCTTGCTCGGGCACGTCGTAGGCGATGCCGCCCGACAGAAACCCGAGCGCCACCTTGATGATCTCGAGCGCGATGCCCTCGCCCGGGCAGCGGTGGTGGGTGCGGGCGTCGCCCCCGCCCTGGGGCACGAAGCCGAAGGGGTCTTGGTTGCGCAGGTGAAAGCGCTCGGGGTGAAACTCTTCGGGGCGGCTCCAGATGCGGGGGTCGTGGTTGATGCCGTACAGATCGAGCATGGCCCGCGTGCCCTTGCGAAAGCGGTAGCCCTGCCACTCGAAGTCGCGCCGCACCTTGGCCATGACGGCGGGGAAGAAGGGGTAATAGCGCCGCACCTCCTGCGCGAACAGGTCCGAGTAGCCGCCCTCGCCGGCCTCTTTCTGCAAGAGCGCGCGGCACTCGGGGTGCTCGTGCAGCGCGTGCGCGGCGAAGGTGACGAACACCGAGACGGCGACCGTGGGGCGCAGCACGTTGAGCAGCTCGACGGCCGCGACGCGGGGGCGCAAGGGCCTGCCGCCGAGGCCGCGGTGGTGGGCGACGACGTGGAGGGCGCTCTCGGCGGGCGGGCTCAGCCGGCCCGCGCGCACGTCGCGGACGAGGCGCGCGGCCCACGCGTCGGCGTGGCGGCGGGCGACGCGCGACCAGAGGTGCCCCGGCCCGGCCGAGCCCGCCTGGTCGAAGAGGGCGCTGATCTCGCGCGTGCGCCGGCCCACCTCGGCCTCGGGCAGGGGCACGCCCGCCCAGTCGCAGGCCGCGCGGGTGAGCAGCTCTCGCAGCTCGTCGTAGAGCACGACGCGGCCCTGCGACGCCCAGCGCTCCGCGGCCGCGCGGAAGGCCCCGGCGGTCACCTCGCCGAGCCGCCGCACGCGCTCGGGCGCCGCGATCGCCAGGAACATCTGCTTGCGGTGGCGGTGCGCCTCGCCCTCGAGCATCTGCACGCCGCCCCGGCCGAAGAGGGTGCGCACGAGCGGCTCGGGCGCGGCGCCGAGGCGGGTGAAGCGCTCGCGGTCGTAGAAGAGCTCGGCCCCCGCGCGCCCGCTGAGGCAGATCGTCTCACGGAGCAAGAGGCGGGCGCGGAAGGCGTCCGAGCCGAAGCGCTGGCAGCGCTCGGAGATGAAACGGTACGGGTCGAGCCGGAGCGCCAGGGTGCTCTCGGGCCAGATGTCGCGGGGCATTTTGCGTGGCGCCGCGGCGGGCTTCGTCGGGGCCGGGGCGCGCTCGGCGCCGTCGGCCGGTCGGTAGGGGGCGTGGTGCGGGAGGCGTAGTTCCATGCGCGAGCGGGCTTGCACGCGAGGTGCCACGCGGTCGCGAGCCAAGCTCGAGCGGGCGGGGCGCCCGCGCCGAGCCCGAGCCGCGCCGAGAGGGGCCGGCCCCGCCCCGCGTCGGCGCTCCTGCCGGCGTCACCGCTTCGGGTTGCGGGTGTCGTACGTGGCGGCGACGTCGCGCAAGTTTCGGCCCTTGAGCATGCCCTCGAGCACCTGGGGCAGCACGTTCGGGGTGCAGCCGAGGCAGGGCACGCCGACGTTGGCGAGCCGCGCGGCGAGCCGCTCGTCGTACGAGGGCACGCCCGAGTCGCTGAGCGCGAGCATGCAGACCGAGCGCACGCCGCTCTGGGTCATCTCTTCGAGGCGCTTGACGAGCTGCGTCTCGTTGCCGCCCTCGTAGAGGTCGGTGATGAGCAGAAAGAGCGTCTTTCTCGGGTCGTGAATCAGGCCCTGGCAGTACGAGACCGCGCGGTTGATGTCGGTGCCGCCGCCGAGCTGCACGCCGAAGAGCAGCTCGATCGGGTCGTCGCACTCTTCGGTGAGGTCGACGACCTCGGTGTCGAAGGCGACCACGTGCGTCTCGAGCGCGGGGATGCTGGCGAAGATGGCGCCCATCACCGAGGCGCAGACGACGCTCTCGGCCATGCTGCCCGACTGGTCCATGCAAACGATCACGTTCCACTCGCGCCGGCGCTGCTGGCGGGCGTGAAAGAAGAACTGGTCGGGTATGATGGTCTTCTTGTCTCGCTGGTAGTTCTTCAGGTTCGACCGAATGGTCTTCTTCCAGTCGAGGTTGGGCAGGCTGGGTATGGGCTGGTGGGTCGAGCGGTTCAGCGCGCCGCGCACCGCCCGCTCGATCGAGGCCGAGAGCCGCTTTTTGATCTCCTCGACGACGGCCGAGACGACCTGGCGGGCCGTCTCTTTCGTCTTATCGGGGATCATGTTCTTGAGCGAGAGCAGGGTGCCCACGAGCTCGACCGAGGGCGTGATCTGCGAGAGCGTCTCGGGCTCGAAGAGTAGCTGCTTGAGGCCCTTGCGCTCGATCGCGTCTTGCTGAATCACGACGACGACGTCGCGCTCGAAGTACTTGCGCACGTCGCCGAGCCAGCGGGCGAGCCGGGGGGCGCTCGCGCCGAGGCCGGCGCCGCGCTTGCCGTCGCCCTCGCCGGGGTCGCGGTCGTAGATGGCGGCGAGCGCTTCGTCCATCTCGCCCATGCCGCCCGAGAGGCAGCCCCCGCCGCCCGCGCCCGCGGCGCCGCGCATCTGCGAGAGCTGGTCGTTGACGCCCTTGCCGAGCAAGAGCCGCCACCGCTGGAACTTGTCGAAGGTCAGATCGTCCGCGTCGCTCATCACAGCCCCAGATCTTCGAGGCCGGCGAGGTCTTCGCCGAGCCGCTTTTCTTCGTCGGCGTCGATCTTGGTCTCGACCGCCGCCAAGAGCTCGGCGGTGCCGCCGCCCCAGTACTCGCCCAAGATGGTGACCACCCGGCGCGCCTCGCCCGGGTCGAAGCCCGAGAAGGCGCGCCGCAGGCCCGGCAGCGACCGCCGGAAGGCCCGGTCGTCGAGCCCCTCGAGGAAGTCGGTGAGCGACGACCAGAGCTTGCGGCGCGAGAGCAGCGCCATGCGGTTGCGCGAGGCGAGGCCCTCGAAGTAGCCGGCGACCGAGCCGGGCGGCATGCCGGGCGAGATGCGCTTCGCGACGCGCCGGTCGATCGCGTCGTCGGCCGCGCGGCCGGCCTCGATGAGCAGGGCGAGCGCGGCGCCGGCGACGCGCGGGCTCGCCAGCTCGTCGTCGGTGATGCCGTCGAGCGTCGCGTGCCAGCGGTCGATCGGCAGGAGGTCGCCCCAGTCGTCGAAGCCCGCCACCTCGTGCACCAGCGTGAGCGAGCGCGCGACGGCGGCGGCCGCGTCGTCGCTCGCGCGCGCGGCGGGCGGGGCGAGCAAGATGGCGCGCAAGAAGAGCTGCGCCACGAGCGGCTTGAGCGGCTCGACGTCGACCTCGGTCACGTCGCGGTAGCGCACGAGGCGCGAAAGCTCGCTCACCGCCTTGGCCACCGAGGCGAGCCCCGCGTCGCTGACCGCCAGCGCCTGCACCCGCGCGACCGCGAGGCGCATCGCGTCTGGCAGGTTGCACTTGGCCGCCTTGCGCGCGAGCTCGGCCGCGTCGCCGACGCCCTCGGCCTCGCCCAGCATCTCGGCGAAGCAGCGAATGACGGCCGTCTCGATCGAGTCGCCGCGCAGCGAGTTCTCGGCGAGGTCGACCTCCATCGAGGGCGTCCACTGGGCGCGCCAGCACTCTTTGTAGGTGCTCTCGGCGCTGTTGGCGGCCTCCTCGAGCTGGGCGAAGGCCGTCGCCCCGTCGGCCCCGTCGGGGTCGAGGCCCCGCTCGGCCCGGTGCTTGCGCCGCTCTTGGGTCGTGCGCTCGGCCATCACCGCGAGGCGGTGGAAGAGGACCGACCGGCGGCGGTCGCGGAAGGCCAGGTCGTTCGACTTCGCGAAGCGGTTCTCGCGCAGATCGAGCCACTCTTTGTTGGTCGAGCCCTTGACGATCTCGGCCTTGTCTTTGAGGTACGGCTTGAGCCCGAGATCTTCGATCTGGCGGTGAAAGTCGTCTTGAATCGACGTGCGCGCGACGCCGGGGGGCGTCGCCCCGACCTCGACGCCCACCTCGATGTCTTGCAGGTGCCGGGCGATGACGCCCTGGTCGCCGTGGCCGAGCAGCGTCACGGCCGCGTCGCGCAGATCGCGCAAGGTCGGCGCGCAGCGATCGCCGCCGATCGCGGCGACGGTGCGGGCGAGGCGCACCGCCTCGATGACCTCGGCGCTCGAGCGCACGGTGCCCGCCTTGCGGAGCAGGCCCGCGATCTGGGCGAGGTAGCGCGCGGGCAGCCGCTCGATGCCCTGGCGCGAGGCCTCCTCCCACAGGGCCTGGTAGTAGGCCGGGGCGTGGTTGCCGGCGCCGTAGCCCGACTGCGAGCTCAGGCGCACGTAGCTGTAGGGCATCAGCGCGAGCGTCGTCTCGAGCAGGGGCAGCTTGCCGTGCTCGGCGTCGCTCATGGGCTCGACCTCCCAGCGGAGGGCCGGCGAGTGGAAGGCGCCGCAGACGACGACGATCTTGTCGGGATCGTGCCCGGCGGCCACCGTCTCGCGGATGACCCGGCGCATGAAGGCCTCGCGGGTCAGGGTCTCGCGCTTCTCGAGCGTCGACTCGTCGCGCAGGGCCCGCAGGCCCGCCCCGAACTCGTAGATCGAGTCGCGGTACGAGCCGGGCTCGGTGCTGTGCTCGAAGACGCGCTCCCACCACGTTTCGTGGTCGGGGTCGCCGCTCAGGCGCGCGATCTCTTCGTAGGGGTCGTCGAGGTACGCCTGCGAGCTGGTCTCGGCCTCGGTCGGGCGGGGCTCGCCCCCGTCGAGGGCGTCGGCCGGCGCGCCCCCGCCGCCCGGCCCCGCCTGGCCGCCCGGCTCGCCCTTGCCCGGGGCCTCGGCTCGCTCGCGGTCGCGCTTCTGCTCTTCGGCCGCCTGCAGGCCGAGGAAGGCGGATGCTGGCAAGTCCATCAGGCGGACGAGGCGCTTTTTCGAGAGCGCCCACGAGGCGGCGACCCACTCGGGCGAGTACGCCGCCATCGGAAAGAGGATGGACCGGACGGGCCGCTCTTTGGTAAACGCCAGAATGGCGATGGGGGGCTTGGTCTTTTTGTGCGCGAAGTGCGGCACGAGGTGCGTCGCGTCGCTCGGCCCCTCGATGAGCACGGCGGTGGGGTCGACCTCGTCGAGAAAGCGCGCGAGGTGGTACGCCCCCATGGGTGAGAAGTGGCGAATGCCGAAGACGTGCCCCATCGGGCCCGACTCGGGCACGGGCCGGGGCGCCGCCTTCGGGGCCTTCGCCGCGGCCTTCGGGGCGGCCCCCGCCGCGGCCTTCGGGGCGGCCCCCGCCGCGGCCTTGGCCGGGGCCGTGCCTGCCGAGGCCTTGGCCGAGGCCATGCCTGCCGAGGCCTTGGCCGAGGCCATGATTAAACGAGCTCCTTGCAGGCCTTGTAGATGGGCGTCCACTCGCCGCCGCGCTTCTTGAGCACGTTCTCGAGGTACTCGACGAACACCTCGGCGTCTTTCAGATCGTCTTTGACCACGGCGCCCATCAGCCCGGCGGCGAGATCGCGCTCGCTGACCTCGCCCGAGCCGAAGTGGCCCGCGAGCGACATGCCGTTGCCGAGCACGCTGATGGCCTCGGCGGTCGAGAGCACGCCCGAGGGGCTCTTGACCTTCTGCTTGCCGTCGAGCGTCTGGCCGCGGCGCAACTCTTGGAAGATCTGCACGATCTTCTGCACCGCCTCGCGCGCCGGCGGCGCCGCCGGCAGCCTTAGGCTCGCGCCGATCTCGGCGACGCGCTTCTCGACGATGTCGCACTCGGTCGCGAGGTCGGTCGGCAGGGGCAAGACCACGATGTTGAAGCGGCGCTTCAAGGCGGCGCTCATGTCGTTGACGCCGCGGTCGCGCGTGTTGGCCGTGGCGATGACGTTGAAGCCGCGCTGCGCCTTGACGTGCGTGCCGAGCTCGGCGACCGTCAGCACCTTCTCGGAGAGCATGGTGATGAGCGCGTCTTGCACCTCCGAGGGGCAGCGCGTGATCTCTTCGAAGCGCACGAGCTCGCCCTTGGCCATGGCGCGGTAGACGGGCGAGGGCACGAGGGCGCGCTCGGTGGGGCCCTCGGCGAGCAAGAGGGCGTAGTTCCACGAGTAGCGAATTTGCTCTTCGCTCGTGCCCGCGGTGCCCTGCACGAGCAGCTGCGAGTCGCCCGAGATGGCCGCGGCGAGGTGCTCGCTGAGCCAGCTCTTGGCCGTGCCCGGCTCGCCGATGAGCAAGAGGGCGCGGTCGGTGGCGAGGGTGGCGACGGCGATCTCGACGAGGCGCGGGGCGCCGACGTACTTCGGCGTGATCTTGACGCCCTTCGCCTCGCCGCCGATGACGTAGGTGAGCACCGCGCGCGGCGAGAGGCGCCAGCCGGGCGGCTTCTCGTGCGTGTCGGCGGCCGCGAGGGCCTCGAGCTCGTGCTTGAAGAGCACCTCGGCGGGCTCGCGCAGCGCGGTGCTCGCCGCCGCCTGGCTCGGGCCCGCGGCCGCGGGGGCCCGGCGCGGGGCGCCCGCCTCGGCGCTGCCGTTGCCGGCGGAGGGGGTCGTCACGGCGCCGGCGATCTCGTCTTTCTTCTTCGAGGCCATGGCTGGTCTTGGTCTTTCTTGCGGGGGGTAAGGCGACGGCGCGGTCGCGCTCGAGGTGGGTGATGAGCTCTTCGTACTGGTCGGCGAGCCAGCTCTTCGTCTTCGCCTTCTTGACCTTCTCGGCCTTGGCCTTGAGCGCGGGCACGACCGAGGGGTCGTCGAGCTTGCGCAGCGCCTGCAAGACGTAGCCGGGGTACTTGCTCTTCAGCTTGTCGAGGTGCTCGACGAGCGCGGCGGCGGCGCGCTTGTCGCCGATCTGGCCGAGCGCGCTGACGATGTTCGAGTCGTCGCTCGGCGCCTTCTGCAAGAGCTTGACGAGCGGGTCGACGGCCTCGGCGGCCTTGAGCTCGCCGAGCGCCGAGGCGGCCGCGTCGCGCGTGCGCTTGTCGGCGAGGCCCTTCAGAAAGAGGGGCACCACCGCCCGGCCGCCGGCGGCGACGAGGGCGTCGGCGATCGAGTGCTCGTTGCCCTTGTCCGTCTCGAAGAGCTGGCTGAGCGGCTTGACGACGCGCGCGTCGCGGGTACGCCCCAGCGCCTCGTACAGCTCGTGGAACTTCGACGCCTTCGGGTGCTTGAGCGCCGGCAAGAGCACGTCGACCCAGGCGGCGTCGAGCGCGGGCTCTTCTTTCTTCTTCGAATCGTCGTCGCCGTCGCCGTCGCCGTCGTCATCGTCGTCGTCGTCGTCGCGCTTCTTCTTGTCGTCGAAGAAGTGCTCGTAGTCGTTGAGGTGGTAGCCGGGCGTGGCAAGCTCTTCGAGAATCAGCTCGGCCCGGTCGGGGCCCTTCTTGTCTTTGAGGGCGGCCTCGCCGAAGTAGGCCTTGGCCCGGGCGGCCACGTTGGTAGGGTCGAGCCGGAAGAAGGCGTTGACGGCGATCATCTTGAGCTCGTAGACGTCGCTCGTCAGCTCTTCGGCGAGCACCGCGAGCGCGGCCGGGTCGCGCGAGCGCAAGAGCGCCTCGCCCGCCGCGACGCGCAGCTTCTCGATGGCGTGCTGCCGGAAGACCGGCACGAGCCGCTCGAGCGTCGCGGGCGTCAGCGGCCGGGGGCCGAGGGCCTCCATCACGGCGACGGCGAAGTCGGTCTTCTTCTCGATGAGGCGCATCGCGTCGCGCTCTTCTTTCGAGGGCGCGGCGGCCACGCGCTTGCGGGCGACGACCTTCTTGGCGACCTTCTTGACGGCCTTGGCGGCGCCCTTGGCCGCGCGCGGCGCCTTGTAGGGCTTGACGTCGAGGGCCTCGGGCGAGAGCAGGCCGAGCAGCCGCTCGGTCGTCTTGGGGTGCTCGAACGCGCCGAGCACCTTGACGGCCGCCTCGCGCACCTCGTCGGTGTCGTCGAGCGCCTTCAAGAGCGCCTCGAGCGCCGCGTCGCTCGTCGACTTGGCGAGGCCCCGGACGCACGCCTTGCGAATGATCTGGTTCTTGTCTTCGATGAGCGCGAGCGCCTTCGCCTCGGCCGCCGGCGGGTCGAGGCGGCCGAGCAACTCGAGCGCCGAGGCCTTGACCGCGAGCGAGCCCTCGTCGAAGGCCCGGTCGACGAGCGCGCGCGCGCCCGGGCCCCGCACCGTCACCACCGCCCGCAGCCGGCGCGCGTCGGGCGCGTTGCCCTTCGGGTCGTAGGCGGCGAGCACGTAGGGCACCGACGCCTCGCCCAGCTTCGGAATGACCTCGTCGACGATGGTGTCGCCGATGCCGTTGTCGCGCAGGGCGGCGACCCAGAGCTCCATCAGGCGGAGGTCGTGCACGGCGCCCCGCTCGACCGCCGAGGCGATGACCTTGTTGCGCTTGACGCCGCCGCGGTCGCGGCCGGGCGGCTGGCTGTTGGTCAGGGCGTAGAAGAGCGGCTCGAGCTCGAAGGGCGGCAGGGGCGTCTCGAGCTTCGCGGTCTGGGCGAGGGGCTTCGGCTCGCCCTCGGCCGGGCGGGGGGCGGCCTGCGCGCCCCGCAGCTGCATGCTCATGGCCGACAGGTTCAAGAGCTCGGTCGCGGCCGCCCGCGCCTTCGCCCCCGTCACCTTGCCGGCCTGCTCGGCCATCTTGGCCAGAAAGGGCACCTTCTCGCCGAGCTTGGCGAGCGCCTCTCGGCGGGCCATGAGCCCGTCGTCGGCGCCCGCGGCGCCGCCGCCCGCGACCAAGAGGCGCTCGACGTCGCCGTCGAGGGCACGAAATAGCTCTTTGGACAAGTTTGCCTCCCGAGAATTTACCTTGAAGGGCTCACAGCAGAGAACGCGACGCGCGGCGCGAGCTCGCCCGGCCGCGCGCGCCCGCGAAGGCGCGCGGCCGGCCGGGCGCGGGGGTGGGGCGGCTCAGAGGCCGAGGCGCAGGTGCGTCTCGCCCGCGACGAGCGCGAGCGCCTGGCCGAAGACGCAACGCTCGCCCGGGTCGAACCAGAGCCGCAGGGCGACCGAGCCGGGCCCGAAGGCGCCCGCCGCCTGCGCGAAGTTGCGCGTGGTCGGGTAGATGGCCTCGCGGGGGTCGCGCATGACGACGCGCCCGCCGGCCCCGTCGTCGAGCAAGGGCGCGTCGCCGGCGAGCCCGTACTTCGCCGCGCGCACCAGGAAGACCGCCTCTTGGGGCGAGAGCGGGTTCTTGAGCTGGTCGCGCAAGGCCTTGAGCGCCGGCTCGAGCGGCCGCGCCAGCTCGTGCACCTTCGCGTAGTCGGCCGGCGTGCGCGGCCGCTCGCGCACCGCCTCGGGGTCGCGCTCGTTCCACCTTATGCGCCGGTTGACGACCTCGCCCGGGTAGAGCGCCGCCTCGCGCACCGCGAGCACGCCGGCGCGGCTCGCGCGCAGCTTGCCGCCGAACTGCAGCGCTTTGTAGGGCATCGGCGTCGTTTCGACGTGGATGCGCCCGTCGCTCAGATCGAGCAGGTAGCCCGCCGCCGAGATCATCTCGAGCAGCGGGTCGTCGATCGACTCGTGGGCGAGCTCGACGAGCGTCCGGTCGGCCGCCCAGTACCCCGCCTCTTTCAGCTCGGGTAGCTGCCAGACGCGCCCGAGCAAGAGCTCGACCTGCGCGTCGGCCTCGCTCTTCGACTCGCCCTCCTCGAGCTTGCCCTCGAGCGCCTTCTTGCCCTTGCGCACCGTGACCCAGAGCTGCGTGACGAGCTGCGCCACGCGGGCCCGCCGCTCTTCGTCGCTCAGCTTCGTGGCCGCCCGGCGGCGCTCGGACACGTAGTCGTAATCGTCGTCATCGTCGTCGTCGTCGCCGTCGCCCTCGTCGTCGCCTTTCTCGTTGGCGCGGGCGACCAGGTCCCACAGGCGCATCAGCCGGGCGTAGGCGCCGCGCAGCTGCACGTCGTTCATGCGCTTGGCCTGCTCTTCGACGGCCTTGACGTTCTTCTTGCTGAGGCCGCCGAGGCCCGCCGACACGAGGTCGACCAAGAAGGTCTCGAGCGTCTCGAGCGCGTCGAGCTGCTCTTGCGCCTTCTTGAGCTGGGCGGTCTTGTTGACCTGTCGCGGCGCCGCGGGCTTCTTGCCCGCGCCCTCGCCCTCGTTCTTCGCCGCGAGCTTCTGCCGCTTGTCGAGCAAATCTTGCGGGGGCTCGGCGACCTTGAAGCTCGTGCCGTTCTCGACGAAGGCGAGCATCAGCCCCACGCAGTGCTTGCACGGGAAGATGCGCGAGGGGCACGAGCAGCGCGTCGTCGGCCGGTCGCCGCCCGTGCCGAGGTCGAACGAGAGCTTGTAGGGCTGCGCGGCCGAGCCCTTGCACTCGCCCCACACCAGCGTCCCGTCGTCGTTCTTCGCGAGCGCGCGGAACGCGCCCTTTTTGATGAGGCCCCGGCCGCCCTGCAAGGCGCCGTCGTTGGGCGACATGGCGGCGACCATCTGTGCCGTCAGCTCGATGGACATGGAGAATGCCTCCCGGGCAAACTTCGCCTTCCTGGTACGACGCCTACCACGACGCTTCGCCCTCCGGAATCACCCACCGGGGGGGCCACGGCGGATCATCAATGTCCGTAGTGGGCGGGGCCGAGGGCCCTCGGGGCGCTTCTTTCCGCCGGGGCGGGGCCGCCGGCCGGGCCCGGCCGGGGTTAAGGGTGGGGCTCGGGGGGCGCCCCGGGGGCCGGGCTCGCGCTTGCACGAGGGGGAGGGCTGGGCTTTCTTGCCGGGTCGATGGCAAACGCGCGGGTTCGCGGCGGGCGGGGTGTGGTGGGGCTCGCGGGGGCGCTCGCGCTCGGGACGCTCTCGTGCGCGGGCGAGCGGCCGCCGGCGCGCCGGCCCGACGCGGCGCATAGCGGGCAGGGCCACGGTCATGGGCACGGCCACGGCCACGACCGCGGTCATGGTCATGGTCATGGCCACGGCCACGACCGCGGCCACGGTCATGGGCACGCGGCGCCGGGCGGGCATGTGCAGCACCGCTTCGAGCGGGCCGAAGACTGGGCGCGCGTCTTCGACGACCCCGCGCGCGACGCGTGGCAGAAGCCCGACCAGGTCGTCGAGCTGCTCAAGCTCTTTCGCACCGATCGCGTCGTCGATCTCGGCGCCGGCACGGGCTACTTCGCCGCGCGCATCGCCCGGCGCCTGCCCGAGGGCGTCGTGTTCGCCGCCGACGTCGAGCCCGACATGGTGCGTTATCTGCGCGAGCGCGCGACGCGCGAGGGGCTCTCGAACCTGCGGCCCGTCTTGGCCAAGCCCGACGAGGTGCCGCTCGACGCGCCCGTCGATCTCGTGCTCGTCGTCGACACCTACCACCACCTGGCCGACCGGGCCGGCTACTTTCGCCGCCTCGGCAAGCAGCTACGACCGGGCGGTCGCGTCGCCGTCATCGACTTTACCAAAGAGTCGCCCGAGGGCCCCCCGCCCGAGCATCGCCTGACGCCCGCCCAGGTCGAAGCCGAGATGCGCGAGGCGGGCTACCAGCTCGAGGCCCGGCACGACGTCTTGCCGCGGCAGTATTTTCTGGTCTTCCGGCGCGCGCCCTGAGGGCGGGGCCGCCGGGCGGGGGCTGTTTAGACAACTTGCTCAGGCTTGCACAAGTTGCCCCCGCCGTTGAGCAGCCAGGGCGGCCTGCTACCCCCCTTACTGTTGGAGAAAGCCCGGAATTGGGCGCAAGGGCTCGCTGGCACGGGCCTTGAAATAGGGGAGGGCATAGAACGCACGATTCTCCAGCCCACCGCGGCGGGGCCACCGCACACCAGCCCCGCCCGACGAACGAGAAGGCCCGGCTTCCCGACCGACCGGGCGATGACCGTAAGAGACACGAAGAACTTGGCTTTGCTTCCTTGCTTACCGCGCGCCCGGGCCTGCGCCCCGGTCGCGATGCTTTGCTTCGCTTCGCTTCGCTTTGCTTTGCTTTGCTTTGCTTCCTTACGCTGGTCGCTTCACTTCGCTGTTTCCTACCCGGCGCCGCGCCGCCCCCGGCGCGCGCTACCGCTTCGAGCGCGAGCTCGCTCGCGACCCCCGCTTACCCGGCCCCGCCCGCTCGGGGCCCGGCCCGCTTCGCTTGGCTTGACCTTACCTCTTACCCTTACCCGAGCCCCGCCTTTCGCGGGGAGCGCGGGGCGCGCCCGGCCCAAACGCTCGGGCGCGCCCCGCGTCCGGGGCCTACCGAAGGCGCGCCACGCTCGCCGGGCTTTTCTGGCGTAGCCCACGGGCTTGAGCCTGGGCGGCGTCCGCCGACCGTTGCGCGGCGCCCTCTCGAAGTCCGGGGCGCGAACCTTCGTCAGAGGCCGTTCTGGCGCTTGGTGACGGGGTGGTTCTGGCCGGGGGCTTGCGCCCAGAGGGTGCCGACGTTGGTGGTCAGGCCGACGGCGACGCCGAGGGCTTCGAGCGTCGGGACGTCGACGCCGAAGATGGGCTGGCTCTCGTGCAGGTCGACGCGAATCTGGGCGTAGTAGCCGCGGCCCGCGCTGCCCTTCCAGGCGAGGGGCGACGGCTGCCAGGCGCCGTCGCGGTTCGGCACCAAGACGAAAGCGCTCTCGTAGCCGTCGAAGCCGGGGTGCTGGCGGCGCACCTCGGCGTCGTCGACCTCGATCTCGACGTTGAGCACGGGCTCGGTCGCGTCGTTGCCGTAGGTCGGCGTGCCGGTGACGACGATCGCGTAGCTGGCCTTCACGACGACGCCGGCGCCGAGCGACTGGCCCTCGGTGGCGGCGTCCGTCGTGCTCGCGCTCGCGCCGTCGTCGTCGCGCGGGGCGCAGGCGGGCGCGGCGGCGAGGGCGGCAAAGAGGGCGGCGAAGAGGGCGAAGTTCGACGTGCGCATGGCGTGTCTCCTGGCGTTCGGGGTGCGGCGGGCGGGTGCGCCCGCGACGTGCCCCGGAACCTACGCGCCCTCGCTCGGGCGGGCTTACGCGCCCCGGCCATTGATTTGCCCGAGGGCGCCAGCGCGCAAAGCCGTCGCCCGCGCGAGCCATCACGGCTTGGTGCGCCGGCCGGCTTCGCGTACTGTCGTTCGGCGAGTGTCGCGGGGCTGGCCTCGCGCTCCAACAGGAAGAAGGTCAGGGGCAATGGCGCAAGGTGGTGGCTGGGGTGGCGGCGGCTGGGGGGGGCAGGGGGGCGGCGGGCCGGGGCAGCCGCCGGGCGGGCAGGGCCCGGGGCAGCCTCCCGGCGGCGGCTACGGCCAGCCTCCCGGCGGCGGTGGTGGCTACGGCCAACCTCCCGGTGGTGGCGGTGGCTACGGGCAGCCTCCTGGCGGTGGCGGTTACGGGCAGCCTCCGGGCGGCGGTGGTGGCTACGGTCAGCCCCCTGGTGGCGGTGGTTACGGGCAAGCGCCGGGCGGTGGTGGCTACGGGCAGCCCCCGGGCGGCGCGGGGCCTCCGGGCGGTGGGGGGCCCCCGCCGGGCGGGTTCGGGCAGCCTCCGGGCGGCGGCAATTATGGCTTTCCGCCGCCGCCGCCGGTGCCGCCGGGCGGGGGCGGGTTCGGCTTCGGGCCGGGGCAGGGGCCCGGCGGGTACGGGCCCGCGCCAGGCGGGTTCGGCGGGCAGCCGGGCTACGGGGCGCCGCCGGGGCGCGGGGCCGGCGGCTCGACCGTCGCCTGGGAGGACCGCTCGCGCGGCTTCTTCGGCCGCTGGTACAACACCGTGCGCGCGACCGCGCTCGAGCCCCGCTCCTTCTTTAGCGCCGCCGCGGCGAGCGAAGACCCGATGCCCCCGGTGATCTTCTCGGCGACCAACGGCCTGCTGATGGGCCTGGGCCTCGGCATCTTCGTCGCCGCGATGTACGTGGTGATGGGCGCGGTCGGCGTCCTCTCGGAGGTCGCGGGCGGCCGGGGCGGCGGCGGCGGCGCCGGCGCCGCCCTCGGCATCATGACGGCGATGGGCGTCTTCGCCGCGGTCGTCTACCCGATCATGTTCGCCTTCCAGGGCTTCATCTACCCGTGGATCCAGGGCGGCATCGTGCACCTGTCGCTCGCGCTGCTCGGCGGCGCCAAGCGGCCCTACCAGAGCACGGTGCGCGTCGCGGCCTACGCGCACGGGCCGATGGCGCTGCTCATGATCCCCTGCGTCGGCTTCTTGCTCGCGCCCATCGCCCAGATCATTGCCCTCGTCGTCGGCGTCGACGAGACGCACCAGTGTGGCATCGGCAAGGCCCTGCTCGCCGTGTTTCTCTTCCCCGCCATCTGCTGCCTGATTTACGTCATCTTCGCCGTCGCCATGGGCGCGCTCGGCGCGCTGGCGGGCTGAACGACGGCGCGCCCGGCGCACCCGTCGGGGCCGCGCACCGCCCTCGGCCCCGTCTCACGCCGGCGGGCGGGGCGCGCCGCCGAGCTCCCGCTCGATGAGCGCGCCGAGCGTGCCGCCGAAGGGCACCGAAACGAGGAGCCCGCTCAGCACGCGCGTCGCGTGCGAGAGCGGGCGCAGCCCGAGATCTTGCAGCGCGACCTCGCCGAGCAGAAACGCCATGGCGAGCGCGAAGACGACGCGCAGGGCGCCGAGCCCGAGCGCGGGCCGGCCGAGCACGACGCTCGCCGAGAGGCCCAGCCAGAGGCCGGCGCAGCGGCTGCAGAGGGGCATGGGCGCGCCCCCGAGCGAGAGCACGCGCTCGGGCAGCCGGTGGCAGAGCAGGCGGAAGGGCAGGTCGAAGGCGAGGCCGAGCGGCCCGGCGTCGTGCAAGAGCATGGCGAGGGCGAAGCCGAGGGCGATGCACGCGAACGACGCCTTGGCGGCGAGGAGGGCGGCGGGCGCCCTCACGGCGTCGCGGCGGGGGGCGAGGGCGCGCGGGCGCCCGGGCTCGCGGCGGGGGGCGAGGGCGCGGGCCCGCTCGGGGCCGGGGGCGCGGGGGCGCTCGCGGCGGCGGCCTCGGGGTCGTGCTTGCGCCTTCGCATGGCCTCGAAGTAGGCGACGAGCGCGTCGAGGTCGGCCTCGCCGAGGTGCGGGTGCGGCGGCATGCTGCTGTAGCGGAAGGCCCGCGGGTCGCGAATGTACGCCTTGATCTGGTCGACCGGGCGGTACTCGACGATGCTCTTCGGCACGTTCAGGTCGGGCCCGACGCGCCCGCCCTCGCGGTTGACGGCGTGGCAGCGCACGCACTCGGCCCGAAAGAGCGCGAAGCCCCGCATCGCCGCCGACCCGGGGGCCTCGCCTTCGGGCACCGTGTGGCCGTAGAGCCGCTCGAAGCGCGTGATCTCGACGCTCACCAGCTGCCAGGGCCGGGGGTACTCTTCGAGCGAGCGCTGGTGCGGCTCGCGCCAGACCAGGTAGACCGGCCCGGGGTTGGCGCGCTGGGGGCCGATGGGCTCCCAGCCGGGCACCTCGTCGTCGGCGATGGCGAGGTAGGCGCCGCCGCCGAGCAGGCGCGCGCCCTCGATCGGCACCGAGTAGCCGTCGCGCGCCCGGAGCACGTACTGGTGCGACTCGAGCGGCCCCGGCACGCCCGCGAAGCCTCGCTCGAGCACCGGGCGCAGGGGCAGGGCGCGGTAGCGCTTCTCTTTGTTGTAGTAGGGGTCGAAGGCCGACCAGCGCTCGGGCGGCACCTGGGCGGCGAGCTCGTCGAGCCGCACCGTGCGCAGCGTGGCGCCCTCGCGCAGGAACGCGAGCGTCGCCGCGCCGTCGGCGCCGGCGGCCCGCCCCCGCTCGCACCCCGCGGCGAGCGCGAGCGCCGCGAGCGCGGCCGGCGCGAGTCGCCCCGGCGCGCCCCGGCCGTGTCGGGCCCGGCCCCCCGACGCCGGGGCCGCCCCGGCGGGGCCTCGCGCGCGCGGCCGGGCCCTCACGACTCGCGCACCTCGCGCGGCGCACTAAACCAGGCGAAGGGCAAGAAGAGCGCGTAATACATGATGTTCGGCACCAGCCGCAGCGCATACCCGAGGTCTTCGACCCCGAACAAGAGCACGATGTCGGCGAGCGCCCAGCCGGCGTACTGCGCCAGCTCGAAGGTCGTCAGCGCCACCACCCAGGGCCGCTGCGTCGGGTCGAGCTTCGGGAAGGCCCAGGCCTTCAGGCGCAGGCGCAAGAGCGCCGCGAGCGCCGCGAAGAGCAGCTCGTAGACCAGAAAGAGCGTGCGCGACGAGGCGCGCCAGCTCTCGGGCCCCGCCTGCACGATGGCCATCGACGAGACCGGCACGACCAAGCTCGCCAAAAGCGACAGGAGCCCGAGCGGCACCCGCGCGTGCGGCCGGACGGCCTGCCGCTCGAGCAGCAGAAAGTAGCGCCAGTCGCCCAGCACGACGAAGAACACCGCGAACGCCGAGGCCGCCTTCGAGCCCGCCGCGAGCGGCGACCAGCCCCCCGTCAGCAGGGCGTCGGCCATGATCTCGATGGTGAAGAGCACCGCGTAGGCGCGGAAGAAGGGCAGCTGCCTCGCGACGATGATGAGGAAGGCGGCGCCGACCGCCAAAAAAAGGATGGGGTTGTGCCACGGGCTTTCGTAGACGGCCTTCACGGCGCCCTACCTTGCCAGCCGCCGCGCCCGCTGCCACCGCCCTTTTGCTCGCCCCCCCGCGCCCCGCCCCCGCCCGAGGCCAGAAACGCCCGCCGGCCGACCCGAACCGCCCCCCCGAATTGCGCGCGCCCCGGGCGCCCCGCCGGGCCCCGGGGCTCGCTCGCGACGCCCTGCTGCCCCCTCGGCGCGCCGGGGCCCCCGGCCACCCCGCCCCCGGCGCGCGCCGGCCGCCCGCGCGCCGGCGCCAGGGCCCCGAACGCTCAGGCCTGAAGCGCCGACAGGAACGTGCCCGGCACCGAGTAGAGCCGGCGCGGCCCCTCGGGCAGCTGCAGCACGGCCTCGAAGGTTTGGTGGCCCTTGCCGAAGGCTTGGTAAAGCGGGTTGAGCTTCATCGCCAGGCCCGGCTTCTCTTCGACCACCTGGTCGAAGCGCACCGCGCCCCGGTCGTAGGCCCGCCCGCCCTTCAGCCCGAGCATGCCCGACTCGCCCATCAGCACGCGCCCGTGGTTGGTCACCACCATCTCGTAGACCACCGTCGGCCAGACGAGGCGCAAGGCCGGCACCTGGCTCGCCAGCAGCGCCTGCCAGTAGGGCCGCCAGAGCACCCCCGTGCCGTACGCCGCGATCGTCTCGCCGGGGCCGATGAGCCCCTGCCACCGCTCGTGCGCCGCCGCCTGGAAGCCGGCCATCATGCCGCCGCCCGCCGCCTTACCCTTCTGGTAAATGCGGAAGTAATAAAACCCGATCGCGCCGAAGATGATGAGTGGAAACAGATACGTGAACACTGACATGGCGCCCGCTCCTCTTCTGCCTCTCTGAGCCGCCCGGGGACGGCCCCGCCGCGCCCCAGGTTTGGTGACAAAAACGAGACCGGCCAACGAAGTGCTCGGCCCCGGTGTCCGGGCCCGCCCCGCGGCCGCCCCGCCGCCGGCGAGCCCTCGCCGGTGCCCCCACGCCGGCGCGCCCCACCCCCCGAGCGTTACTGGCGATGAGCCCGTTGGGTGTCGTTGGCCAGTCGAGGGGGTTGTACGCACATGTGGGGTCGATCTTCCCGGCCCTGAAGGCCTTTTCAGCCACCGCCCGAGCTCGTAGCCCAGCAACGCTCGAGTGCCCCGCCATCGAGGCTCGTGACCTCGGGGGCCGGGTCGGGCCGAGGTCGCCGCATGGCAGGCCGGAGCAAATCCTTGGCAATGGGGCGCAAGCAGGCCCCTCCCGCGTGTGCCTACCCTCGAGGCCCCGGGCAAATCGCCATGGTCTTCTCCCCGAGACGCCTCCCCTCGCGCCGCGCCGGCCCCCCGGCTCTCGCGACGCTCGCCTTCGCCCTCCTCGGCCTCGCCTGCAGCGCCGAGCGCCCCGACTCCCCGACGGGCGGGCGGTCGACGCCTCCGCCCGACGCCACGCCGACGTCAGCCGATGCGTCGCCCGCGGCCGGGCTCGTCGCTCTGGGCGAGCGCCTCTTCTTCGACGCGCGCCTCTCGGGCAACGACAAGCTGAGCTGCGCGAGCTGCCACGACCCCACGCGCGCCTTCTCCGACGGGCGCCGCGTCTCGGTCGGCGTCTCGGGGCGGCCGCTGCGCCGCAACGCCCCCGGCCTCTTCGACCTCGCCGCCCGCGCCCCCTACTTCTGGGACGGCCGCGCCCCGACGCTCGAAGAGCAGGCCCTCGGCCCCCTCACCGACCCCGACGAGATGGGGCAAGATCTGCGGGGGCTCGAGGCCGAGCTCGCCTCCGACGCCGGCTACCGCGCGCTCTTCGCGCAGAGCTTTCCGGGCGAGGGGGTCAGCGTCTTCAACGTCGCCCGGGCCCTCGCCGCCTTCGAGCGTACCCTCGTCAGCCGCTCGTCGCCCTACGATCGGTACCTGGCCGGCGACGCTTCGGCCCTCGACGGCGCCGCGCGGCGGGGCCTCTCGCTCTTCGAGGGCAAGGCCGAGTGCTCGACCTGCCACCGCGGCCCCGCGCTGACCGACAACCAATTTCATCGCGTCGCCTTCGCGGGCGACGACCCGGGGCGCGCCGCGCTCGGCCCCGGCGCGGGCCCCCGGGGCGGCTTCAAGACGCCGAGCCTGCGCGAGGTCGCCCGCACGGCGCCCTACTTTCACGACGGCTCGGTCGCGTCGCTCGAGGAGGTCGTCGAGCACTACGCGCGCGGCGGCGACCCGCGCGCGGGCGAGGCGCGCGACGTTCACCCGCTCGAGCTCGACGAGGGCGAACGGCGCGATCTGGTCGCCTTCTTGCGCGCGCTCTCGTCGGGCCCCTGAGCGGGGCATTCTCTCGCCGCGCCTCGTGTAGATCGGCCCGCGGGCGCGGCCGTCAGGGGGCGGGGGCCGAGCGGGCGTCGGGGGCGGGGGGCGGCGCGCCGACCGCCCCGGCCGCCGGGAGCGTGATGACGAAGGACGCGCCGCGCGGCTGCGCCGCCCCGACCGTCAGCTCGCCGCCGTGGAGTTCGACGACGATCTGCCGGCAGATCGAGAGCCCGAGGCCCGTGCCCCGGCCGACGGGCTTGGTCGTGAAGAAGGGCTCGAAGATGCGTTCGCGGAGCGCCTCCGGCACGCCCGGCCCGTCGTCGGCCACCTCGACGCGCACCGCGCCGCCTTCGGCCCAGGTGCGCACCGCGATGCGGCCGGCGCCGCCGACGGCGTACGCGGCGTTCTGCAGCAGGTTCAAGAAGACCTGGTTCATGCGCCCCGGCTCGTACTCGACCGGGGGCAGCGGGCCGTACGCGGCCTCGACCCGCACGCCGCCGGGCAGCGAGCTCGCGACCATCGCCACCGTGGCGCGGAGGTCTTCGTTCAGGTCGCGCCGCTGCTTCTCGCCGTCGTCGCCGCGCAGGAAGGCGGCCAGGTCCGCTTGCAGGTCGCGCACCCGCGCCGCCGCCGTGGCGATGACCGAGAGCGCGGCGGCCGCGTCCGGCACGACGAAGTCGAGCTCGGCCTCGCGCCAGGTGCGCTCGAGCGCCGCGCCGGCGTCGGGCAGCGCGCGGCAGCCCTCGCGGTAGGCCGACAGCATCGCCACCATCGCGTCGACGTACTGGCGCAGGGGGTCGACGTTGTTCCACACCACGTTGATGGGGTTGTTGAGCTCGTGCGAGAGCTGGGCGAGCACGCGGCCGAGGGCCGAGAGCTTCTCGGCGCGCGCGATCTCGGCCTGCGCCCGCGTCAGCTCGCGCGTGCGCTCGGCCACCAGCCGCTCGAGCTCGCGGTTGCGCCCCGCGAGCGCCGCGCTCCGCCAGCGCACGGCGAGCGCGAGCGCGGCGCCCAGCGCGCCCGCCGCCGCGGCGAAGAACCACGTCGTCTGCCACCAGGGCGGCAGCACGACGAAGGGCAGCGCCTGGGGCGGGCCCCAGTCGCCGCCCGGGTGGCGCGCGCGCACCTGGAACTCGTACGTGTCGGCCCCGAGCGCGGCGTAGCGCACGCCGTCGTTCGGCGCGGGCGCCCACGCCGCGCCCGCGCCGCCGGCGATCAGGCGGGTCTCGAATTGCATCGCCGGCTCGTGCAAGAAGCTGAGCGCGGAGAACTCGAACTCGACCGCGCTCGGCGCGTACGGCAGCCGCGCGCCGGGGGCGAGCGGCGCCATGGCGCCCGCCGCCCCCTCGCGCCGGGCGCGCAGGGTCGCGACGGGCGGCGCGGGCGGCCCGGGGTAGCGCGCCCCGGCGAACTGGCCGAGGCCGCGCGAGGTGCCGACCCACACGTCGCCGCCCTCGTCGGCCCAGAACGCCCGGGCGTTGCAGTCGTGGTGGGGCAGGCCGTCGAGCACCCCGAAGTGCGTGAGGCGGCCCCCTTCGATGAGGTCGGCTCCGGCGTTGCCGCCCGCCCAAAGGCGCCCGGCCGCGTCCTCGCCGAGCAGGTACACGATGTCGCTCGCGAGCCCCGAGCGCGCGTCGAGGTGCCACCACCCGGACGGGACCCCGCCCTCGTACCGAAAGCAGCTCAGCCCGTTGCCGAGCTCGTAGCCGACGCACGTCTCGCCGCCCGCGCGGTCGAGCACGAGCATGGTCGCGTCGGTCCGCAGGCCGTCGGCGGTCGTCAGCCGGCGCCAGGCCACGCCTTCGCGGACGAAGAGCCCCCGCTCGGACGTCACCCAGAGCTGCCCTCGCCGGTCGAGCACGACGTCGCGCACCCGCTTGACGGGGCCCTCGGGCCCGAGCGTCGCCGGCGCGAAGCGCCACCGACCCCCGGCCGCCTCGCCCCGGAGCACGCCGCCGCCGTCGGTGCCCACCCAGACCGAGCCGTCGGCGTCGAGCGCGAGCGCGAGCGTGCGCGCCCCCGGCAGGCCGTCGGCGTCGTCGAAGGTCATGACTCGGTCGGCGCGCGGCTCGTAGCGGTAGATGTGCCCCACGGGCCCGTTCAACCAGAGCGCGCCCTCGCGGTCGGGCGTGATGCCGCGGAGCGGCTCGGCGGGCACCGCCGCCACCCGCTGCCAGCCGCCGGCGCCCCCGACCGCCAAGCCGCGCTGCGTGCCGGCCCACAGGCGGCCGTCGGGCCCGCGCCGCACCGACCAGAGCGCCTCGTCGGGCAGCCCCTCGGGCTCCGAATGGGAGCGCCACAACCCCCGCCCCGCGGCGCGCGCCAGGCCCCGGCCCGTGCCCGCCCAGAGCGTCCCCTCGCGGTCGGCGTACACGCCCGTCACCCGCCGCGTCGGCAGGCGCTCGGCGCGCTCGACCCGCTCGTGCTCGTCGGCGGAAAAGAGGCCCCGCTCCGACGCGAACCACGGGTTCGCCTCGCGGTCGAGGTAAAGAAACGTGACCGCGCCGGCGAAGTCGCCCCAGCGCCGAAAGTGCGCCTCGCCCGGGCGCCGCACCACCACCCCGCCCTGCGACGCCGCCCACACCCGCCCGCGCCCGTCGCGGACGACCGACGTCACCCGCTCCGCCGACCCCACCGGGGCGAGCCCGACGCGCGCGAAGTCGCCACCGCCTTCGCGCACGTAGATCGCCCCCTCGCCGCCCGCCAACACCGCGCCCGTCGGTTCGGCGAAGACGCTATACGCCGGCCCCCCGGGCCACCCCCGCTCGACCTCCAACTCGCCCCCCTCGCCTTCGTGAACCAGGCCCCGCGGCGTCGCCGTCAGCAGCCGCCCGCGCCCGTCGACCGCCAGGCCGGCGACCTCGTCGAGGCCAAGGTCGGGGTGCCGCTCGCCGACCAGGTGCCACCGGCCGGCGTGGTAGAGCGCGAGGCCTCGCGCGGTCTTGCACCAGACCCGGTCGTCGCGGCCGATCGCGAGCAGGGTCGTGTACAACCCGGGGATGCCCTCGGACACCCCGAAGAGCCGCGCGTGCCGCCCGTCGTAGCGGTAAACGCCCGTCTCGGCCGTGAACCATAGATAGCCGGCCGAGTCTTGCGCGATCTGCCAGGGGCTGATCTCTTCGAGCCCAAGCTCGGCGCCGAACGACACGAAGGGCAACTGCCCGCGGGGGGTCGGGGCCGCCGCGGGGGGCCGGGTCGCGGCCCCGTCCGGGGGGGGCGAGGCCCGCGCCCCGGGCGCCGCGGCGAGCCCGCCGAGCAGCGCGAGCGACGCCAGCGCCCGGCGGCCGGAGCGTTGCGTCATGGCTGCTCGGCCCAAACAGATCACCCTACGGCTTGCCAATACAAGTACCATACGCCCGGCGCCGAGCGCGAGTCAGGGCAACAATGAACGACGAACCCAAGGTCCGCTTGCTCGTGGTCGACGATGAGGTCGACAACCTCGACACCTTCCGCCGCGTCTTCCGCAAAGAGTTCGTCATCAGCTGCGCGTCCTCGGGCGCCGAGGCGCTCGCGCTCCTGCGCCGCCAGCCCTTCGACCTCGCGTTCGTCGACCACGCCATGGCCGACGTGAGCGGCGTCGAGTTGCTGCGGCTGGCCGCGCGGATTCAGCCCGCGATGGTGCGCCTGATGATCACCGCCCACGACGGCCTCGCGGTCGTCCGCGAGGCCCGCGCCGAGGGCGTCGTCGCGGCCGTCATCCCGAAGCCGTGGCAGCGCGAGCAGGTGCTCCGGGCCGTCGCCACCTTCCAGAGCCTGGCGCGCATGCGCGCGAGCGTCGAGCGGCTGCGCGACCGCTCCGGGTAGGTCGGCGGCGGCCCCGCGGCCCGCGGGGCCCGGGCGTTCTTTCGCGCCGAACGCCCCGGCGCGCGCCGCCCGCGCCCGGCGCCTCAGGCCGCCAGCTCGATCCAGACTTCGTTCCGCCGCAAGAAGGGCAAGACGCCCGGCGGGTCATACCCGGCCACCTCGACCCCGCCGCGCGCCTCGAGGCCCGCGCGCGCGGGCGCCTCGACGAGCTCGCGGCCCTTGCGGTCGAAGCGCTCGGGCAAGAACCGCCCCGCAAAGCGCAAGGCCGCGACGCGACGCTCGGGCACCGGCCGCAGCTCGACGCGCGGGTCGGCCGGCGCCGGCATCATGCGTTCGATCGCGCCCCGCGTTCGGATGCATTCGCGGTCCGGCCGGGGCGTTGCGGCGGCAGGGGCGCCGCCTCGCCCCCTGGCTACCGCCCGGCCGCCGGCTGGCCGAGACGTACGCCCCGCAGCGGCCGGGCAACGATCGGGCGCGCCGCAGGTCGCTCCGGTCCGGCCGCAGGCGGGGCTCGGGGCGCGCCCGCGGCCACGACGGCGCTCGTGCGGTCGCTTCTCCGTCCGCGCCCGACGCGCAGAGGCTCCGGCCCGCGCCGCGCCCGTACGAACTGGCCCAAGGGTGGCCCGATCTGGTAGACGAACGCGGCGCCCGCCGCAGGCGGGTCGCGGCAGGTCGCCCCATGAAGATCGTCAGCTGGAACGTCAACGGCATGCGCTCCGTCTTGCGCAAGGGCTTCGACTCGTGTCTGCGCGGCCTCTCGCCCGACGTGTTGTGCCTGCAAGAGGTGCGCGCCGAGTGGCACGAGGTGCCCGACGGGCACCGCGCCGCGCTCGAGCGCGAGTACGACGTGTGCTGGTTCGCCTGCCAGCGCAAGAAGGGTTACGCCGGCAGCGCCACGCTCTCGCGCAGCGGGCTGCCCTTCGCGCACGCGCCCGGGCTCGGCCTGGGCGATTACGACTGCGAGGGGCGCATCGTCGTCAGCACGCACCCGGCGTTCACGCTGATCGCGGGCTACTTTCCCAACGCCTCGGCCGAGCTCGTGCGGCTGCCGTACAAGCGCGCCTTCGCCCGCGACCTCGCCCGCATCGTGCGCGAGCGGCACGCGAGGGGCGAGCGGCTCGTCGTCGTCGGCGACATGAACGTCGCCCCCGAAGAGATCGATCTCGCGCGCCCGGCCGCCAACCGCCAGAACCCGGGCTTCACCGACGAAGAGCGCGAAGACTTCCGGGGCTACCTCGCCGCGGGGCTCGTCGACGTGCTGCGCGAGCGCAACCCGGGCGTGCCCGGGCTCTACACCTGGTGGACGCAGCGCGGCGGCGCCCGCGCCCGCAACGTCGGGTGGCGCATCGACCTCTTTCTCGTCAGCCGCGAGCTCATGCCGCTCGTGCGCGACGCGCGCATTCACCCCGAGGTCGCCGGCTCCGACCACTGCCCGATCAGCCTCGAGCTCGATCTGCCCGCGGCCGAAGCGGTCTCGAAGCGCGCCGCCGCGCCGCCGCTCGAGGCCGCGAGCGCGGTCGAGCCGGCCCGCGCCGCGGGGCCCCGGCGCGCCCCGGCGCGCCTGCCGGCGCGGTCGTCGGGGCGCCGCCCGGCCGACAAGACCCGCGCGGCGCCGTGAGCGGCCGGGCCGCGGCGAGGGGCGCGAGGCCGGGGTAAACCGGCCGCGTGCCCCGCGGGCGCCGCGCCGCCGATCGCCCGGGCGCGCCGCACCAGCGCCACCATGGCGCGGCGCACCTCGTCGCTCGTGGCGACCGGCTCGTCGAAGGCGAGGCGCACCGCGCGCGGGCCCTCGGGGGTCGTGACGGCCAGCTCGAAGCCGTAGCGGTCGACCGCCGTCATCGTGGCGCCCGTCGCGTCGGCCACCTTGGCCAGGGCCGTGGCGTAGGCGAGCACCGCGCTCGCGTGGTCGTCGTTCATGTGCTCGAGAATGCCCGCGGCGGCGTCGGCGAGGGGGTCGGGCTCGGCGGCGGCGTACTCGTCGGCGCCGACCCACGACATGCGGCCGAAGCCGCCGACGTAGCGCAGGGCGCGGGGCTCGAGGCGGTAGAACGCGAAGTCTTTGAAGTCGACGTAATACGCGGCCCCCGGCTGCTGCCGCAAGAACGCCTCGCGCACCGGCGCGATCTCGTCGCCCTCGACCTTCGCGCAGGCGCCGAGAATCGTGACCCGCCCCACCGCCAGCGGCTCGTCGTGGCCGCCGAGCGGCTCGGTGAGCAGCGCCGAGGCGTCGCTGCAGGCGTGCAGGTTGCCGGTATGCTCGGCCAGCTCGGACAACAAAAAGAGGGGCCGCCCCCGCGCGTCGGCGGCCACCGTGACCAGCGACCCGTAGGGGAAGCCCGCCGGCTCGCGGGCGATCGTCGAGAGCGTCGCCGACTTCGCCCGGGCGACCAGGGTGCGGCAGCGCTCGGCGTGGCTGGGCGCCGGCACCTTCGCGGGGGCGACGTCTTCTCTGGACGCGGGTCGTTGGTGCTCGTTGGCCATGGCCACGGCATAGCACCGCGCCCGTCGGGCCGCCGCCCCCGCGCCCGCGCGTGGGCATCGCCACCTGCCGCGCCCTGTGCTGATCTATCCGCGATGAACGACGCGGCGTTGCTGGCGGCCTTCGACGAGCAGATGCGCAAGAACGCCCCCGGCGACGGCACCGGCGCGACCGTCGAACGGTCGGGGCGCGTCGTGCGCTATCTGAGCCCCGACCCGGCCGGCTGGTCGGCGATCATTTGGTCTGATCTCGACGAGGCGTCCGCCGACGGCGCCATCGACGAGCAGGTGCGCTTCTTCGCCGGCCGCGGGCAGGCCTTCGAGTGGAAGCACTACGCCCACGATCGCCCCGCCGACCTGCCCGCCCGCCTGCTCGCCGCCGGCTTCGAGCCGGGCGACGAAGAGGCGCTGATGGTCGCCGAGGTCTCTCGCCTCGATCTCGGCGCCGCCCTGCCGCCCGACCTGCGCCTCGCGCGCGTGCGCGACGCCGCCGGCGTCGACCTCGTCGTGCGCGCCCACGAAGAGGTCTTCGGCGTCGAGCACGGCTGGCTCCGTCAGGCGATGCTCGCGCAGCTCGAGCGCGCGCCCGATGCGATGGCCGCCTTCGTCGCGCTCGCGGGCGAGGCGCCCGTGTGCTCGGGGCGCGTCGAGTTCCACCCGGGGGCCGACTTCGCGAGCCTCTGGGGCGGCGGCACGCTGCCCGCCTTCCGGGGCCGGGGCGTCTACCGGGCGCTCGTCGCCGCGCGGGCGCGCCTCGCCGCCGAGCGCGGCGTGCGCTACCTGCAGGTCGACGCCTCGCCCGAGAGCCGGCCCATCCTCGAGCGGCTCGGCTTCCGGAGGCTCAGCAGCACGACGCCCTATCTGCGTGCGCCGTAGGGTGCCAGCTTCGGGCCGGTGGGCACCGGATTCGTACACACTTGAATCACCCGTTCCCCGCGCCGGACGTAGCGCCGGGCGTAGCGGCCCCGACGCAGGTGCGGCGAGCACGCCGCGCCCGCTCGCCGCTCGGGGCCCTCGGCGCGATGCCCTCGCTTTCGGGGGCGCTCGGGGGTGGAGGGCGTCGGGCCCGGCGCTTCGCGTCCATGCGCGGGGCGTGCCCGGGGGCAACGCATTCGGATAGGGTGCGGCCCCGCGCTATCTGTTGGCCACAGAAAGCTTTAGCGCGGTCGGACGCAACCGCTGCAGGCGATCGGGCTGCGAAAGCCCAAAAAGCGCCTTGCCCGGCCGGGTGTCATACTGTACTACACGTGGGTGACCGTTCGGCGAGGGGGAGGCCTGCGACGAACGTCATCTTTCTTACTTTGTGCGTCGGGGCGAGAGAGCGCCCGGGTCGCCGGTCTTTCCAATTTCGATAATGGGGTTTTCCATGAAAAAGAAACGTTTCTCGTTCGGGGTCATGGTGGTTCCGCTGGTTGCGTTGGCCGCGGCGGCCTGTGCGACCGAAGAGGGGGCGAACGGCTCGTCGAGCGACGCGTTCACCGACCGCTCGTGCGCCGGGCCCGAGGGGCCGCCCGCGGCGAGCCCCTTCGCCGACCCGCCGCGCTGCGAGATGCGGCCCATCTTGGTTGACGGGGCGCTGACGACCGACGACGAGCGCGCGCGCTGGTGCGAGTATGGCTCGTGCGGCCGCTCGGGCGAGGCCTCGTGTCGGCTCGTCGACGAGCAGGTGGTCGCGCGCACCTTCGTCGAGTGCGACACGGGCGCGGTCAAGTGTCAGCGCTGTGGCTTCCGCCAGGTCGAGTGCGGCACGACGCAGGGCTGCGTCGAGCACGACGCCTGCTACGACGAGCGGTTGCGCAACAACGAGATCGACAGCTTCAGCCTCTTCATGGCGCTGCGGGCGTACTGCGACGCGCCGATCGCGGCCGAGTACCCGATCTCGGAGTGGTCGGCCTGGATGCGCGGCGAGCCCGGCCCGAGCGGCTTCGAGTTCTTCTTGCCCTACCAGGAAGAGCTCGGCTGCGAGGTGCTCGAAGGCGCCTGCCAGTGAGCCCCGGCGAGCCGGCCCGCGCGGGGGCCCGCCCGCGTCCGCGTCAGCCGCCGAAGTTCTGCGTCCAGTAGTGGCCGAAGCGCGAGCCGGGCCGGAAGGCGTAGCCGACGCCGAGGAAGCGGAACTCGCGGCTCATCAGGTTCGAGCAGTGCCCCGGGCTCTGCACCCACTGGTCGACGACGGCCTCGGCCGTGGCGCGCCCGGCGGCGATGTTCTCGCCGATGGCGCCGCCCCCGTAGCCCGCGGCGCGCACGCGCGTGACCATCGTGCGCCCGTCGCGCGAGGTGTGATCGAAATAGTCTTGGGTCGCCATGTCCTGGCTGTGGCCGCGCGCGGCGGCGTGCAGCGCAGGGTGCGGCTCGAGCGGGGCGGCGGGCCCGAAGGGTTGGTTTCCGCACTGGGCGCCGCGCGACCTGACGGCGTTGACGCGCACGAGCACCTCGTGCTCGAGGGCGGCCCAGGCGGGCGGGTGGCTGCCGGGGGGCGGGGCGGGGCCCGGCGGCGCGGTCGGCACCGGCCAGGGGCCGCCGCCCGGAAACCAAGCGCTCGGCGGGGGCAAGGCGAGGCCCGGCGGCAGCGGCAGGCCCCAGGGGGCGGGCGGGGCCCCTTGGGTCGCCGGGGGCGGGGCGTGGCCGGGCGGATACCCGCCTTGGGGATAGCCGCCTTGGGGATAGCCGCCTTGGGGATAGCCACCTTGGGGATAGCCACCTTGCGGATACCCGCCTTGCGGATAGCCGCCGGGGGGCGGGTAGCCGGGCTGCGGGGGTGGCGCCGTCGAGCGGGAGGGGCAGGCGAGGGCGCCGAGGGCGAGGGCGGCGAGGCCGGCCCGCAGGCCCAAGCTCGGGCGGGGGCTCTCTCTCGGTCGAGCTTGGCGGGCGATCACCTTGAGGCGAGGTCGAGCGTGTGGGGCGGGGCGCTCGCCGTACGGGCGGGGCGGGGGGCGTGCGGGCGAGGTGACGGCCATCGGCCGACGGGACGATAGCAGAGCGAGCGGGGTGGGGCCGGCGGGCGGCCCGGTCGGCGCGAGCTGGGGTGTTCGCGTGGCGGGGCTACGGACGCGCCGGGGAAGATCGTCGGTACGTGCGACGTAAGAGGCCGACCTTCGGCCCGGCCCTTAGCTCGATAACGAGGCGACGACGTGGGTGAATTGGTGAGGGTGACGAACGTCTGTCCGGCGGCGATGGTTTTTCTAAAGACTTAGAAGCCCCTCTACGACGGCGGGGGCTCGCGCCCGGCCCTTGGTGGCGTGCAGCAAGGCAAAAGAAGCCCCGCGACGCCGAGCGGGCGTGCCTGCGGGGCGGTGGCACGGGCGCTGCAAAGCCTGGTTGGCGTCCGGACGCCGCCCGAGGCCCCCCGCGCGGCGCGCGACGCGGGCCGAGCCTCGGCGGCCCCGGGCCTTTCAGGGTAGGCCAGTCGGCCGAGCGATCGGCAGAATGCGCCGCATCGTGGGGTCGCCCGCGGGGGCAGGGAGGCACGGGGTTACTTCGAAATTACGCCGATCGGCGCGGGTTCGAATCTCGCCCCGACACGAAGCGGAGGGCGCGGGGGCGGCGGGCCTCGGCGCGGGCAAGAGGGTTCTGGCGGGCAGTGAGCGATCCGGTTACTTCGTTAGGGTTACGAAACAACACCGGGCGCGTGTTCTCCCGCCTTTTTTGGGTCGGAACGGGGAAGGTTACGATGGGCACCTTGAACCGCCGTCGCGTCCGCGGCGGCGGCCCGCCGGCGGGCGGGCACCTCAACTGGATGGGCGGGGCCTCGTACGAGGTCAGTGATCCGGTCGCCCGGCTGCGCCTGGCGGCCTCGTCGTGCTTCTTCGGCGAGCCGATGTACTACCACCGGGGCGAGGGGGGCGCGCCCCGCCGCGGGCCGCGGGCGAAGGCCGCGCCGGGCGCCGCGCTGAGCGACGCCGACGTCGATCGGCTGCGCGAGACCTTGCGCGCGATCGATCCGCGCGCGTGGCGGGGGCTCGGCCCGGCGGAGCTGCTCGAGCGCGCCATCGACGAGGCGCTCGCGGCCGACCCCGAGCGCACGCTCGCCGAGGCGGCGCGGCTGCGCAACGAAGAGCATATGCGCGCGACGCCGCAGGTGATCTTGGTGCGGGCGGCGAACCTCCCGGCGCTCAAGGGCACGGGCCTGGTGCGCCGGCACGCCAAGGCGATCGTGCGCCGCGCCGACGAGCCGGCGACGGGCCTCGCCTACCAGCTCGCGCGCTTCGGCAAGCCGGTTCCGAACGCATTGAAGCGGGCGTGGCGCGAGGCGCTCGCGCGCTTCGACGACTACGAGCTCGCCAAGTATCGCCTCGCCTCGCGCGAGGTGAAGGCGGTCGACGTCGTCAACCTGACGCACCCGAAGTCGGACGCGGTCGGTCGCCTCGCCCGGGGCGAGCTCGCCCAAGCCGACCGGACCTGGGAGGCGATCGTGTCGGCGAAGGGCTCGAACGCGGCGGCCTGGCGCGAGGCGCTCGGGGTGATGGGGCACATGGCCCTCTTGCGCAACCTGCGCAACCTGCTCGAGGCGGGGGTCGAGCCGCGCGAGTTCGTCGCGCAGCTCGTGGCCGGGGCGCCGCGGGGCAAGCAGCTGCCCTTCCGGTATTATAGCGCCTACCGCGCCGTCGGCGACCGGGCGCCCGCGGCGCTGCGCGACGGCATCGAGGCCTGCCTCGACGCCGCGCTCGCGAACCTGCCGTCGTTCCCCGGCCGGGTGATGTCGCTCTGCGACAACAGCGGCTCGGCCCGCAGCGCGACGACGAGCTCGCTCGGCACCATGCCGATCGCGACCATCGCCAACCTGAGCGGGGTGCTGACGGGCATGCGCGCGGACGACGGCTACCTCGGCGTCTTCGGCGACCGGCTCGAGACCTTCTCGGTGCGGCCGCGATCGTCGACCTTCGACCAGCTCGAGTGCGCCGAGCTGCTGGGCGCCGGGGTCGGCGGCGGCACCGAGACGGGCCTCTGGCTCTTCTGGGACCGCGCCATCCGCGCGCGCGAGCACTGGGACTACGTCTTCGTCTACTCGGACCTGCAGGCCGGCCACGGCGGCCTCTACGGCTCGGACCCGGGCGCCTACCGCGACTACCGCTGGGGCGGCACGAAGAACATCGACGTCGCGAAGCTCATCAAGGCCTACCGCGAGAAGGTAAACCCCGACGTCTTGATCTTTCTCGTGCAGGTCGCGGGCTACCAGGACACGATCGTGCCCGAGTTCTACGACAAGACGTACGTCTTGGGCGGCTGGGGCGAGGGGCTCTTGCGCTTCGCCGCCGAGATGGCCGGCCTCGCCCGGCCCGCCCCGCCGCCCGCGCCCGCCGCCTGAGCGTCCCGACGCGCGAGCGCCTGCCGCCCGCCGCCTGAGCGTCCCGACGCGCGAGCGGCCACCGCCTGAGCGTTCCGATGCGCGAGCGACCGTCGCCCGCCGCCCCGCGTCGGGGCCCGGCCCTCAGCGCCAGAGGCCGGGCAACGCCTCGCCGCAGGCGGGGCAGCGCCCGCGCTCGACGCGGCAGGCGCGCGTCTCGTAGTTGTGCCGCTCGACGACGATCGCGCGGCAGCGGGGGCAGCGGGTGTGGCAGAGCTCGCCGAGCTCGGACGCGAGGTTGCCCGCGTAGACGAACGAGAGGCCGCGCGCGTAGCCCGTGCCCGCCGCCGAGAGCAACGTCAGCGCGTCGGTGCGCGGCCGGTCGGCGAGCTTATAGCGGGGGAAGAACGCGTTCAAATGCCAGGGGATGGCGGGGTCGACGGCGGCGATCTCGGCGGCGATGTCGCGCAGCCCCCCGGGCTCGTCGTTGAAGCCGGGCACGACGAGCGTGACGACCTCGACCCAGTAGCCGAGCCGCTTCGCCTCGCGCAGCGCCTCGAGCACGGGCTCGCGCCGGCCGCCGAGCGCGCGGTACTGCGCCGCGGTCGCGCCCTTCAGATCGACGCGAAACACGTCGGTGACGGGCCGCAGGTACGAGAGCGCCTCGGCCGTCGTGTGCCCGTCGGAGACGAGCCCCGTCACCAACCCGGCCGCCTTCGCCTCGGCGAACACGGCGCGCACCCACTCGGCCGCGATGAGCGGCTCGTTGTAGGCCGCGCAGAGCACCTCGGCGCCCGCCGCGAGCGCCTCGCCCACCAGCGCCCCGGCCGACAGGTCGATCGGCCGGTCGAGCTCGAGCCCGTCGCGCAGCGCCTGCGAGAGCCTCGCGTTGTGGCAGTAGCCGCAGCGAAGGTCGCAGCCGAACATGCCGAAGGTGAGCGCGCGCGCGCCGGGACGCACGTGGTACATCGTGTTGGTCTCGACCGGCCGGACGTAGCGCCGGGCGACGTAGCCGAAGGGCGCCCGCAGCGCGCCGTCGCGCACGAAGCGCACGCCGCAAGCCCCGACGCGCCCCTCGTCGCCGAGCACGCAGCGGTGCGCGCAGGCGGTGCAGCGCAGCCCCGCGCCGCGACCCTCGTGGAGCTCGGCCGGGGCCGTACGGGCGGCGAGGGCGTCGGCGAGCGCGCCGGGCTCGGCGGGCCGGGGGGCGTCGGCGAGCGCGCCGGGCTCGGCGGGCCGAGGAGCGCCGACGAGCGCGCCGGGCTCGGCAGGACGGGAGGCGCCGACGAGCGGCAGAGCCCGCGGCCTGGCGGGGGCCGCCTCGTCGGGCTGCTTCGACCCTTCGGCGCTCACCGGCGGCACCTTGGCGCGGGGCCCGGGGCCGCGCAAGCGGGCCCGTACCGCACCGCCGCTTCGGTGGGCTCGCGGGGAGTCGCACCCCGGAGCTAGCGCTTATAAGACGCCGCCGGCCTACTGGACCACGAGCCCCGACGCGCCGGGCACGGGGCGTGCGCCGGCGACGCGTAGCGTTCGCTCGGGGAGGGTCGTATTCGCATCGGCGGCTCGCAGCGTGCGCAACGACGCTGTCGGCGGGGACGAGTGTAGCGCCCCAGGCGGGCGCGTCAAAGGCCAGGCGGGCCCCCGGCCGGCCGCCCGTGGTCGTGGCGAGCGGCGAGCGCGCTGGGGCGAGGCCGGTGCGGGGCGAGCGCGCCGGGGTGAGGGCCGGTGCGGGGCGAGCGCGCTGGGGCGAGGGCTGGTGCGGCGCGAGCGCGCCGGGGCGAGGCCGGTGCGGGGCGAGCGCGCCGGGGCGAGGGCCGGTGCGGGCGCGAGTGGCGTGGTCGGGGAGATGGGGGGGCGAGGGCGCCGGGGCGTGGGCTGGCGCGGGTGCGGGCGGAGGGTCGTCGCGGTCCGCGTTCGGCGCGTCGTTCGAGGGCCGCGGGCGCGGGCGCGGGCGGAGGCCATGGGCAGCCTGGCCGCCGTCGGCAGGCCCGGGGCCGCCGGCGGGGGCGCGGGCGCGGGCGGAGAGGGGGGGCCCGGCGTCGGGGTGGCGGAGTTCAATCTCTTTACTGCTCCGCGTTTTTCGGATGTTGGCCGTTCAATCTTTGTACGCGCGGCGCGCGCGGCGGAGAGTTCAATATTCTTACGAGTTGGCTTTTTACCCCCGAAGTTCGAATGATTGCGCATCGCGTTGAAAGCTTCGTGAGAATGCGTTGGGCGGCCGTGACCAATGGCGAAGGCGTGTGTCGTGCGGTGTAGCCCTTTCGGTGCAGCCGCTTAAAAAGGCTGAAACTAGGCGCTTGGTGGGCTTGGGGCGGGGGGCTGTCTTCATCCCACAGCGTCGCTTTTTCGTTCGAAAAACGTGTGGTTGTGCCTTGACATCGGGGGCGTCCTTTGTCCTTTTGTAGCGCCCGCGCTATACCGCTTAAGGCGTCGGCCAATACGCCCTTCGCCCTACACGGTCGTTTCAAGTTTTCACCCCGGGGCATGGGGCCCCCGGGGCCCGCGTCGCGGGGCGCGCCCGCCCGTCCCAGCCTTCCGCCGAGAGGAGAGAGAGCCTTGAACAAGACGAACGCCTCGAGCAGGCCCCCGCTGCAGTACCTTTTGCACCTCGCGCTGACGCTGGGGTTGCTGCTGGTGAGCGGCGAGGCCCTGGCCAACACGCTCACGCAGAACACCTCCTGGACGATCGACCGCAGCACGAGCTCGACCAAGTACCGCGTGGTCGCCTACGGCGACTCGATCTTCGCCGGCTACCAGGGCAGCCTCTCGAACGTGTCGCGCCGGGCGGCGCCCTGGGTGCAGGGCGAGTACCTGTCGAACGCCTGGGGCACCGACATCGAGGTCATCCGGCGCACGAAGTCGGGCGCGAAGGCCGACGACATCTACAACAACAAGATCGTCGCCGAGCGCTCGCACATGCAGTCGGCGAACACGCGCGTCGTGACCTTCGAGATGTGCGGCAACGACTTCTTGCAGGCGCGCAGCGCGTTCTCGGACCAGACCGGCACGTGCAACTTCGCGCCCATCGACAACGCGCTCGCCGCCTGCACCACGTACCAAGAGCTCGCGATGCAGGCGATCAACCAGTACGCGAACCCGGCGGCGCGGAAGATGATCATGAACCTTTACTACCCGGGCTACGACGCCGACAACGTCCTGACGAACTGTACCGTCGGCGGGGTGCGCATCAACAAGCAGAGCGCCTTCCTGCCGCGGCTCGCGCGCAGCAACTACCGCGCCTGCGCCTTCGCCCAGCAGTACGGCTTCGCCTGCGTCGACGCCTTCGCCGACTGGATGGGCGCCGACTACGACTCGAACGGCGACGGCCAGGTCGACTCCGAGGCGCTGCGCTGGTCGCCCCTCGAGACCGAGGACCAGTACGTCGCGCGCATCTCGCAGGCGCTGCGCGGCACGATCCGCGACGCGAACGCGCACTTCGTCAATGCGTCCACGAGCTTCGACTACCTGCTCTCGGACAACACGCACCCGACCTTCTCGGGCCCGACGGTCTACGTCGGCTTGTTCGGCGGCACCGGCTCGGGCACGAGCGCGCCGACCTACTCGGGCTCGCAGATCGTCAACGGCCGGAACCCGATCTTCAACCAGTTCGGCCACGAGCGCGCGGGCTGGGCGAGCTCGCTCTTCAACCCGGCGAGCCCCTGAGCGCCGCCGCCGCCCCGCCCCCCGCCGCATGACGAAGACGCCGACGCGCTCGGTCGACCGCGACGGCGTCGTGCGCGTCGGCCCCGGGGCGGGGGGCGAGGGGCGGCGCCGGCTCTGGCCGCTTTTGCTCGCGCTGCCGGCGCTGGCCGGCTTGCTGGTTCTGGCCGCCGGCGGCCGCGACCGACGGCCCCCCGCGCCCGCCGCCCCGACGCCGGCGGCGCGCGCGGCCGAGGCCCCCGAGGCGCCGCCGGCCGCGCGGCGCGAGCCGGGCCCCGCCGTGACGACCGCCCGCGCCCCCGACGACGACGCCGAGCCCGACGCGGGCGCCCCGCCCGACGAGCCGCCGGCCGGGCCGCCGCCGCGCGAGGGCATTCACGCGTTTCCGCCGCCGGGCACCAAGCGCATCAAGGCGGGCCTCGTCGTGCCCGAGGGCTTCGAGCTGCCGCCCGGGTACATGCGGCACTACCAGGCGACCGACAAGGGTGAGATGCTCCAGGCGATCTTGATGTTTCACCCCGACTACCAGCCGGTCGACGCCTCGGGGCGCCCGGTGCCGCTGCCGCCCGATCGCGTCGTGCCCCCCGAGCTGGCGCCGCCCGGGCTCGCGCTCGAGACGCTCGCGGTGCCGGCCGACGCGTACGCCGACCCCGAGAAAGAGCGCGCCGACGCCGAGGCCGAGGCGGAAGCGGGCAAGTGAGCGGCCGGGCGCGCGGGGCCCTCGCGCGCCACGCGGCCGGCGTGCTCGCGTCCGCGGCGCTCTGCGCGCTCTACGCGCGCGCCGAGGCGCCCTTTCACGCGCTCGGCTTCGTCGCGCTCGTGCCCTGGCTGCTCGCGCTCGGGCGCGCCGCCTCGCTCGGCTCGGCGCTCGGCTCGGGGCTCGCGATGAGCGCCGCCTTCTCGCTCTCGGTCTTCGCCTGGCTGCCCGGCGCGGTCGAGCGCTACGCGCGCTCGGACTCGGCGCTGCCCTGGCTCGCGCTCGTCGCGGCGGCGCCGCTGCTCGAGCCGCAGTTCGTCGCGTTCGCGCTGGCGCGCCGCGTGCTCGCGCGCGCGCCGGGGGCGCCCGGGCCCCGGGCCGCGCTCGCGGCGGCGGCGGCCTACGTCGGCGCCGAGCTCGTCTCGGACAAGCTCCTCGTCGACACGCTCGGGCAAGGCCTCTACCCCTCGCCCTACCTGCGGCAGGCGGCCGACCTCGCCGGCGTGCACGGGCTGAGCCTGCTGCTCGTGCTCGCCAACGAGGCGCTCGCCGCGGCCGCCGGGCGCGCCGCCGGGGCCTTCCGGGCCCGCGGGGGCGGGCCCGCGTCGTCGTACCGGGCGGCGCTCGCGCCGCTCGGGGCGGCCGCGGCGATCGCCGCCGCGCTCTACGCGTACGGCCTCGTGCGCTACCGGCAGATCGCCGGGCGCGGCGCGGGCGCGGCGCCGAGCCTCGTCGGCGTGGTGCAGGCGAACGTCACCAACTACGACAAGCTGCGGGCCGAGAAGGGCGCCTTCGAGGCCGTGCGCGCCATTCTCGACGACCATTATGCGCTCACCGACGGGCTGCGCGAGGGCCGCGAGCCCGACCTCGTCGTCTGGCCCGAGACCATGTACCCGACGACCTTCGGCGCGCCCAAGAGCGAGGCGGGCGCCGCCTTCGACGCCGAGCTCGTCGCCTTTGCCGCCTCGCGCGGCCTGCCGCTCGTCTTCGGCTCCTACGATCGCGAGGGCGGACGCGAGTACAACGCCGCGTTCTTCCTCGGCGCCGCCGCGGCCGGCGGGCGGCCCGCGGTCGCGGCCTACCGCAAGGGCAACCTCTTCCCCTTCACCGAGCGGGTGCCCGCGGCGCTCGACTCGGCGTGGCTGCGCGGGGCGCTGCCCTGGGTCGGCGACTGGCACGCGGGGCCCGGGCCCGAGGTCGTGCGCCTCGCCCTGCGCGGCGGGCGAACGCTCTCGGTCGCGCCGCTCATCTGCTACGATGCGCTCTTTCCGGGCTTCGTGGCCGAGGCGGCGCGCGCGGGCGCCGAGCTCATCGTCACGCTCTCGAACGACTCGTGGTTCCCCGACGATCGGGCGCCGCGCTTGCACTTTGCCTCGGCCGCCTTCCGGAGCATCGAGACGAGGCTGCCGCAGGTGCGGGCGACCAACTCGGGCGTCTCGGCCCTCATCGCGCCGACGGGCGACGTGATCGCGGGCGCCGGGTGGGGCGAGCGCCGCGCCTTCGCCGGGGCGCTGCCCTCGGGCGGGGGCGGCCCGACGCTCGCCGTGCTGCTGGCGCCCTGGCTCGGGCCCGCGCTCGTCGCCTTCGCGTCGCTCGTCGTCCTGGCCGAGCTGTGGCGGCGTCGTGCGGCGCCGGCCTCGGCGAGCGCTGCGCCGGCCGAGGCGGGGCGCCCCGAGCGCGCCGCGGCGTCGCGCCGCTCGGCGAGCCCCGAGCCGGGCGAGGGGGCGCCCGCGTCCGAGCCGGCGTTGGCGGCCGCGCCGGCGCCCTCACCCGCCGCGAGGCCGCCGGCGACGAAGGCCGCCAAGGGCAAGGCCGCGCGGCGCCAGAAGCGGCGCTGAGCTCGCGCCTACTGCAAGAGCCGGAGGGCGAGCAGGGCGGGTACGAGGACGAAGTACGCGAGCTGGCAGATCGCCTCGGCCGCCCGCCGCAGGGTGCGCGCCCGCGCGGGCGCGAGCCAGGTGGCCGCGAAGACCGCGGGCTCGGCGACGGCGCGCAGCGCCGCGGCGTAGAGCGCGAGGACGGCGGTGACGCCCCCCCAATAGGTCGCCAGCGATCGCAGGTAGGGGCCCGCGCCGTACATCTGGTATTGCCCAAAGGGGCCGCCGTACATGATGTATTGATTCAGCCGGAAGAGCACGAGCGCGATGCCGAGCGGCCACACGACCCACTTGAGGGCGTGGTAGTGCCAGCGCCGGCGCGAGGCCTCGTGTTTCGCGTCGGCGTAGGCGACGGGCGGCCGCCCGAGCGCGGCGCGGGCGGGCTCGACGTCGTCGGCGAGCGCCGAGAGCAAGGCCCCGGGCGCGTCGAGCTGCAGCCGGTAGCGAAAGAGCCGGCCCTCGCCGAGCTCGAGCGCGAGCCCGGGGCCGGGCAGGGGCAGGGCAAAGGGGCGCAGCGCCTTGACCGACGCGAGCGGGATCTCATACCGCGTCTCGCCGAGCGCCAGCGTCAGGCCTTTCGCCTCGATCGCGAGCGTCGCCCGGAAGAGCCGGCCGAGCAGCGCGGCCGAGAGCCAGGGCAGGGCCGAGAGCGTGAGAAAGCCGAGCGCGGCGGGCTCGGGCGGCGCCGTGTTGGTGCCCATCGCGATGTCGTAGAAGACGTGCGCGCCCAGGTAGGCGAGGTTGAGGGCGGCGAGGGCGCGCAGCGCGGCGGCGGCGACGCGGGCGGGGGCCGGGTAGGCGCGCAGGTCGAAGCGGCGGGGGCCCTCGGTCGGGGCGTCGGGGGCGGCAGGGACCGGATCGCGTTCGGGGGGGGCAGGGGACATGCGTTCTCGTGGGCCCGGGGGCCCGGGCGGCCGGGCCCCGCGCTGGCGGGCGTAGCCGCGCTCTGCCCGCGCCGCCAGGCCCGCCGCCCGCCGACGGCGGCGCCTCGACCTATAATGCCGCCGCGCCCCAACGCCGCCTCGCCGCCGGGAGACCCCGCCCATGACCGCTCGCCGCCCCTTCGCCTTCGCCTCGCTCGCCGCCGTCGCGGCGTGCCTCGTGCACTGCGGCGCCCGCGAGCGCGACCCCTCGGCCGAGGTCCGGGCGCTGCTCGACGCGCAGGTCGCGGCTTGGAACCGCGGCGACATCGACGGCTACATGCAAGGCTATTGGAACTCGCCCGAGCTGCGCTTCGCCTCGGGCGGCGCCGTCACCCGCGGCTTTCAACCCACGCTCGAGCGCTACAAGAAGCGCTACGCCGACCGGGCGGCGATGGGCACGCTCTCGTTCTCGGATCTCGACATTCGGCCGGCCGGCGGCGACGCCGCGCTCGTCTTCGGCGCCTGGCGCCTCGCGCGCCAGAACGACTCGCCGCACGGCCTCTTCACCCTGTTCGTGCGCCGCACCGCGGAGGGCTGGCGCGTCGTGCACGACCACACCTCGAGCGCCGAGTAGCGCGCCGCTCGACGGCGTCCGCGAAGCCCCGGCGGCCGCGGCCCTCGCCCCGCTCGGCACGGGGCACCCCGCGCAAGGCGGCCCGAGCGGCGGCACCCAAGGCGCCGAGGGCGGCGGGGGCCCTCGGAGGCCGTCCGGTGGGTGAGCGGCGGGCGCGGGCCGAGGGCGAAGGTAACAAACCCGCCTGCCAGGAGGGGCGGCGCCGGCCCAAAAGGGGGGCGCGCTCCGTTTTTCTGACGTTTGGGGGCGGGTCTTCTGGCGAGGGTCGCTGGCGGGCGTCAGGCTCTCGGGGGTCGGGGCGGAGGCTCGCCGGTCCGGGTTTTTACCCTCGTCGACGAAGAGCGAAGGTTACCCCTGGTCGCGGCCGGGGCCCCGAAAGGGGGGTGTTTTGGCGAGTTCAAGGCGCATGTGCGATGCTAACGGCGACTGCGGGGCTGCGCCCGGCGGGGGCTTCGAGGGGTCACCTCTTCTCGGGCCAGACGGACTTCGCATGTGGCTTTTGACGATCGAAGACGACGAGGGCACGACGCTCTACCACCGGCTCGCGCGCGAGCGCTACACGGTGGGGCGCGCGTCCGACAGCGACGTCGTGCTCGCGCAGGTCGACGTGTCGAGGCGGCACGCGCGCTTCGAGCGCGAGGGCGACCTGTGGCTGGTCGTCGACGAGGGCAGCGACAACGGCACCTTCGTCAACGGGCGCCCGGTCGAGGGGCCGACGCGGCTCGGGGTCGACGACGTCGTGCAGATCAGCAACTACCGCCTCTCGTTCTCCGAGGGCGACTCGGCCGGCGACCCGACGCCGGCGCCGCGCTACGTGCCGCCGGCGCGCCTGCGCGTGCTGGCCGGCCCGGCGGCGGGCACCGAGCACGTGTTCGCCCGCGACGAGGTGGTCACGCTCGGCCGCTCCGATGACTGTAGCGTGCGGCTCTTGCACGAGAAGATCATCGCCGTGCACGCCATGATCTGCCCCCTGCCCGACGGGCGCTACGAGGTCGTCGACACGAGCGGCGAGGGCCTCCTGGTCAACGGCCACCCCATCTCGCGCAAGGTGCTCGAGGGCGGCGACGCCATCAACCTCGCGGGGGTGGCGTTGATCCGGTACCTCGAGCCGAACCAGGCGTCCGACCCCCGCTTCGACGGCGTCGCGGCGGGGGGCATGCCGGCGCCGCCCGAGAGGTCCGACGAGCCTCCGAAAGAGGGCGACGCGGTGGCGGTGGGGCCGAGCGGTCGCTTCGAGGCGGTCGGGCCCAGGCCCGTACCGGCCGCGAACCCCGAGCCTGCGTCGTTCAAGGCCGCGCGCAACGCGAGCGTGCGCCTGGGCGGGCACCGGTCGCGGAATGTACGCGTGGGCGCGGCGGGGCGGGCGGCCGGGGGCCGGGGGGCCGCGGGGCGTCCCGCGGGCCGTGGGGGCGGCGCGGCGGGGGCCGGGGCGGCGGCGACCGCGGCGGCCGCGGCCGGGGCGTCGGCGACCGCGGCGGGCCAGGGCGCGCCGGGCGCGTCCCCGGGGGCCGACCCGGGCCGACCCTGGTGGCCGGTCCCCGAGATCGAAGACGAGCCCGAGCCGCCCTTGATGGTGCCGGGTGCGCCCCCCTCGCCGCCGAAGGCCGCGCCGGCCAGAACCGGCGCCGCCCCGGCGCCGCGGGTGTCGGGCGAGGCCGGCGTGGGCTGGCACCGCGAGTGGACGCGCTTGCTGGCGCTCTCGCTCTTCGCCATGGCCATGGGGCTCTTGGGTGCGATGTCGCTCTTGCAAAAAAGACGGGGCGAGACGCTGGTCGTGGGGCCCGAGGCCGGCGACCGTGCGCTCAGGGGCGGGCCCGTCGCGCCGCCCGGCCCGGCGCAGGCGGCGCCGGTCGCCGAGGCGCCGGTCGTCGCGGCGGCCGAAGCGCCCGCCGCCCCACCGCCCGATGAACCGCCGACCCCCTCGGCGCCGGGCAGCGCGGCCGGCAGCGGGCGGGGTCAGGGCCTGGCGCCCGCGGCGCCGCGGGGCGGCAACGCGGCCTGGGCGCACAAGCAGCGCTGCTGGAAGCAGGAGGGCGGCCCGTGCGTCGAAAAGTGAGCGGCCGCGCGACGCGGCGCCTGGGGGCGGCCTTCGTGGCCTGCGCGCTCGCCTCGGGCGCGGGCGTGGCGGCGGCGGCCCCCGAGCCGGCGGTGCGGCGCGTGCACGTGCTGCACGTGGCCGCGAGCCGGCCCTATCCGTACGAGGCCATCAAGCTGACCAAGGCGATCGAGGCGCAGATCGCCAAGACGCCTTCGGTGCGGCTCATCAACTCGAACCTCGCGCTGCTCGAGGCGCTCGACGCCGCCAAGTGCGCGCCGCGCTTCGTCGAGCGCGCCTTCGGCCGCGGCTCCCCGCTCGACGCCGAGGCGGGGCAGCTCGTCGAGCCCTCGTGCCTGAAGAAGGTCGCCGGGGCGCTCGGGCCGCCGCCCTCCGAGCGCTTCCTTTGGGGCTGGCTCTACGACGCGGGCGGCGGCGCCGTGGGCGTGACGCTCGGGCTCTGGCAGCGCGACGGCACGCTGCGGCAGTCGAGCCTGCGCTACGACCCGGACGCGCCCGACGAGGTCGCCGAGCGCCTGGTCTTGCGGCTGCTCGAGGCCGAGCGCGCCGGCGAGGTGCGGCTCGTGACCTCGCCCGGCGTCACGCTCGAGGGCGAGCTCTTCGTCGACGGCGAGCCCAAGGGCCGCTTCGGGCCCCAGCGCAACGAGCGCACCCTGCTCGCGGGCGAGCACCGCTTCGAGGTGCGCCAAGGCGGCGAGGTGCGCGCGCAGGGGCGGGGCCAGGTCTACGCCGGCTCGACGCAGAGCGTGCTGCTCGAGGGGCCCGCGCCCGAGCCGCCGCGCGCGGCGTACGTGCCGCCGCCGCCGCCGCCGCCCACGCCGCCGCCCCCGCCGCCCCGCGCGCAGACCCTGCCCTGGGTGCTGAGCGGCATCGGCCTGGCCGGCTTCGTCGGCGCGGGCGCCTTCTTCGCGCTCTGGGCGGGGCAGCAGGGCGATCTCAGCGACGCGTGCTCGGGGGCGAAGCGCTGCTTCGACGAGCAAGACACCATCTACCGCTCGAAGCTCTACAGCACGCTCGCGATCGTTTCGCTGGGCGTCGGCGCGGGGGCGGGGGCGGGGGCCTACGTCGCGTGGCGCTCGTCGTCGTCCGACCGCGCGCCGGCGGGCGTCGGGCGCGGGCCCGCGGTCTGGGCGGGCGTCGAGCCGCTCGGCGGCGGCGCGGCGGCCCTTGTGAAGGGGAGGTTCTAGCGCATGGCGTGGCGGGCATTTTGGCGCGCGGCCTCGGGCGCGGCGTTCGCCGCCGCGGCCATCGGAGCCTGCACCGGGGGCTACGTCCAAGACCCCGCCGGCTTCTGCCTCGACGAGCCCTCCGACTCGCGCTGCGCGAGCAGCGGGGGCCGGGCCGGCGCCGGGGGGGCGGGCGGCGGCGGGGGCTCGCCGACGCAAGGGGGTGGCGGGGGCGGCAGCGGGGGCGCGCCCCTGATGGGCTCGTCGGGCTCGTCGGGCGCGGGGGGGGCGGGCGGCCTGCAGTGCGAGGCGCCCGAGGTCGAGTGCGGGGGCGCCTGCGTCAACGTCGGGGCGAGCGCCGAGCATTGCGGCGAGTGCCGCTACGCCTGCGGCCAGGGCTCGACCTGCTCGGCCGGCGCCTGCTCGGCCTTCGTGGTGGTCGAGAACGTGCTCGCGCCCTACGCGTTCGTGCTCGACGCGCAGAACGTTTACTTCGTCTCGCCGGTCAAAGACACGGGCGGCCTCCTGGCCCCGGTGCGTCGGGCGCCTAGGGGCGGCGGCCCGCCCGAGTCGGTGTTCGCCGGCAACCCAACCTTCCGCTCGCGCTCGCTCGCGCTCGTCGCCGGCGTTCTGCACTTCGGTGACCTCGCCAACGGCGGCGTGATCTTCAAGGGCCCGGCCGACGGCAGCGATGGGGTTGACCAGCACGTGGCTGAGGGGCAGCCGACGGTTCAGCACCTGATCGCCGCCGACGAGCGCCTCTGGTGGAGCAGCTTCAACGGTGGCACCAGCTCGCTGCGCCGGGCGCCGTCGGCGGGCGACAACGTCGCGGCGCAGGACGTGGTCGAGCTTCAGATCGGACGCGTCGACGCGCTCGCGGTCGAGGGCGCTGGCCCGGCGGCCGTCGCGTACTGGGTCAACCGCGACGCGAGCTCCGCGGCCAACGGCGGGCTCTGGCGCAAGGGCGAGGCGTCCGAGCCGTCGCGCATCGCGACGGGCGAGCAGATGATTCAGCTCGCCGTTGGCACCGACGCCGTCTTCGTCGCCGACCGCGGGCGCGGCATCGTGCGGGCGGCGAAGGCTGGCGCGGGGGCCTCCGCCGAGGTCGTCGTGCCCCAGGCCGAGGTCGGCGGCGCGTTGCAGGGCATCGCCGTTGAGGGCGACCGGCTCTACTGGCTCGCGCTCTCGGGCGCGAGCCTCGAGCTGCACCGGTCCGGGCTCGATGGCGCGGGCGCGCGTGTACTCGGGCGCGCGATGGTCAAGAGCACGGCCTACTGGGCCGCCCCCTTCGGGGCCTCGGCGATCGTCCTGAACGGCGGCTTCGTGTACTTCGCCGACCCGGGCACGGTCACGGGCCTCGAGGCCCAAGACATCAGCTACAACGGCGCCGTCGGCGCGCCCGACGGCGCGATCTACCGGCTGCCGGCGGGGCCCGCCGGCGGCTGAGGGGCCCCGCCGCGCTCGCGGGCTGACGTGGCGCGGCAAAGGCGCTAGGGTGCGCCGCGCTTGCGCGTCGTAGGGGCAGCGGTGGTGCGGGCGCTCGGCTTGCGGCCGGGCGAGGCCGGGGTCGTGGCCCCCGCCGCGCTCTATGCGGCCCTGGCGGTGGGCGCGACGACGCTCGCCGACGTCGCCTCGAGCGCGCTCTACGTGGCCGCCTTCCCGGCCGGGGCGCTCGGGCGCCTCTACGTGCTCACCTCGGCCGGGCGCGTGGCGGTCGCCTTCGCGTACGCGACGCTCGGGCAGAAGAGCGGGCGGGCGCGGCTCGACGCGGCGGTCGTCGCGTGGGTGGGGGCCTTCATGGCGGCGAGCGCGGGGGCCCCGTCGCGGCTCGGACCGGCGGGGCTGACGGCCGTCGTGCTCGCGCTCTCGACGCTGCCGCAGCTCTTGCCGCTCATCGGGTTTCAGGCCGCGATCGACTGCCTGAACGCCCGGCAAGCCAAGCGCCTCTTGCCCGTGCTGGCCGCGGCGGCGACGGCGGGCACCGTCGCGGCAAGCGGCGCGGCGAGGGCGCTGGCGGGCGCGGCGGGCACGGCCTGGCTGCTGGCGCTCGGGGCCCTGCTCTGCGCCGCCGCCCTGCCGCTGCCGGGGCTCTTGCACCGGCAGGCCTGGGCCGGGGCGGCGCCCCCGCCGCCCGGCGCGGCGAAGGGGCCGGGCGAGCCGGCGCCGAGCTTCTTCCGGACGATCTACGAATCGTTCGGCGACCTCGGGGCGGTGCCCGCGGCGAAGCTGGTCGCGGCGTACGCGCTGCTGAGCGCGCTCGGGCAGAACCTGACCGACTACGCCTGGAAGTCGGCGCTCAAGGCCGAGGGCGGCGGGCCCGACGCGGTCGCGGCGGCGCTGGCGAGCTTCTCGATCTCCACGGGCGTGCTGACGCTCGCCGCGCAGCTCCTGGTCGCCGGCGCGTTCGTGGCGCGCGTCGGGGTGCGCGGCTCGCTCGCGGTGCCGCCGGCGGCGCTCGTGCTGCTCGGCCCGCTCTTCGCGATCGCGCCCGGCGTGCCGGCGGCGGCCGCGCTCAAGGGCGCCGAGGTGGTGACCCGCTACGGCGTCGGCACCGCCGCGGCCGACCTGCTGCTGACGCCGGTGCCGGCCGCCTCGCGGCTGCGCGTCAAGGCGCTGGTCAAGGGCGCGGCGGGCCCGCTGGGCCTGGGGCTCGCCGGGGCGCTCATCGGCCTGTCCGGGGCCGAGGGGCCGCCGCCCCTGATCGTCGGCGCCCTCGTCGCGCTGACGGGAGCGCTCGGCTTCGGCGTCACGCGCGCGGCGCGCCGGGCCTACGCCGACGCGCTCGCGGGCGCGCTCGGCAAGGGGCGCGAGCTCTCGGACGTCTCGCCCCACAGCGCCGCGCTGGTGCGCCGCGAGCTCAAGGCGCGCCTCAAGCACGCGCTCGCCGGGGGCGAGGACGCCGACGCGCTCGCCGTGCTCGCCGTGCTCGACGGGCACCTCTTCACCGTGGCCGACATCGCGCCGGCGCTCGCGGCGTCGGCGGGCCCGTCCGTGCGCCGCGCGGCGCTCGAGGCGGCGCGGCGGGTCCTGCGGGCGGGCGACGGGCCGGCGCTGCTCGCGGCCGCGCCGCCCTTCGACGAGCCCGACGCCGAGGCCGACCTGCTCGCGCTCGCGGTGCGCTTCGGGGGCCGGCCCGACGGGGCGCGGCTCGCGGCGGCCCGGGCGCAGGCCGACCTGCGCCCGGTCGACTCGGCCCGCGCGAGGCTCTGGGCGCACGCGGTGCGCGCCGAGGTCGCGATCGACCGCGAGCGGGCGCTCGAGGCGCTGCGGCAGGCGGCCGCCGGCGGGCCCGCGCAGCGGCGCGCCCAGGCGCTGCGGGCGCTCGGCGAGCTCGGCGACGGGCGCGCGTCGCGCCTGGTGATGCAGGCGCTCGGCGAGCCCGACGCCGACCTGTTCGCCGAGGCGGCGCGCGCGGCGGTGCTGCTCGAGCTGCCCGGCGCCGTCACCGTGCTGGCGGCGCGGCTGGCGAGCGGCCCGCACGCGGCCGCCGCGGCGCGGGCGCTCGCGCTGGCGGGGCCCGAGGCGGCCGAAGACCTCATCGAGCTCTTGCCCACGACGCGCGGCGAGCCCGGCGCCCCGCCGACGGCGCGTGCCAGCGGCGGGCGCACCATCGCCGGCACCGTGCGGGCCGCGCGGGCGCTCGCCGGGCTCGGGCCGGCGGCCTGCGAGCGCGTGCTGCGCGACTACGACCGGCTCGGCTACCGCGCCCGCACGGCCGTCTGCCGCGCCCTCGGGCGGGTGCCCGAGGCGACCGGACGCGCGCTCGACCCCGCCGCGGTGCTCGCCGCGATGGAGTCCACGGTCGCCTACGCCGAGGTCCTCGTCCGGGCCCTGCCCGGCGCGCGGCCGGGGGGGCTGCTCGCGGGCGAGATCTCGCACCGCGTCGAAGAGACCGCCGCGCGCCTGCTCGACCTCGCCTCGCTCGTCGGCGACCGCGCGCGCATCGGCCGCGCCCGCGACGCGCTCGACGGCCCGGCGCGCGAGCGCGGCACCGCCCTCGAGCTGCTCGAACAGCTCTTGCCGCGCGGGCTCGGGCGCCGCACCCTCGCGCTGCTCGAGCCCGCCCCCGCCTCCGCCGACGGCGCGCCCCCGCGCCTCGACGGCTGGCTCGAGCGCTGCGCCGCCTTCGACCGCGACGAGCTGCCCCCGACCGACGCCATGTTCACCGTCCTCGAGCGCGTCCTCGTCCTGCGCAACTCGCCCCTCTTCCACGGGCTCGCGGGCGAAGAGCTCTACCCGGTCGCCGAGGTCTCGAGCGTCAAGGCCTACGCGCCCGGCGAGCCCGTCGTGCGCGAGGGCGACCCGGGCGACGCGCTCTACGTGGTCGCCGACGGCAGCTTCGAGGTCGAGCGCGGCGGGCGCGACGTGCGCAAGCTCGGGCCCGGCGACGTCTTCGGCGAGATGTCGCTGCTCGACGGCGTGCCCCGCGCCGCCACCGTCGTCGCCTCCGCGAGCGGCGGGCGCGCGCTGCGCGTGCCGCGCGAAGACTTCGAGGCCCTGCTCGACGAGTCGCCCGAGCTCGCCCGCGGCGTCATCCGCACCCTGCTCGGGCACCTGCGCGCCGCCGGCGGCTGACCCCGCCCCCGCGGCCCCGGCTCAGCCGCCGGCACCCCCGCGCGCCTCGTCCCCGGCCGCGGCCTCGCCCCCTCGGGCCGCCGCCCCGTCCCCCGCCGCGGCCTCGCCCCCTCGGGCCGCCGCCCCATTCTCTCCGGCCGCCCCGCCCCCCCCGGCCGCCGCCCCGCCCGCGGGGGCCGCCTCGTCGGGCGAGTGCACGACGAAGGCGCCGCGGCGGATCTCGTCGCGCAAGGTCGCGTCGTCCCACGCGTCGTCGGAGGTGACGAGGCCCCGCTCGCGGGCCGAGTTCTGCAAGAGGCGCTCGAGCTCGTCGGTCTGCGCCCGCACGAAGTCGAGGAAGCCCTGCCGGTCGCGGCGGGAGCGCTCCTCGGCCATCGCGCGCAAGTTCTGCTCGTCGTAGCGGCGGAAGTTCTGGGCGAGGCGGTGGGCCCGGTGGGCGCGGGCGCCGAGGGCGCGCAGCGCGTCGGCGGCGGCGCGCAGCGCGGTGTCGAAGGTCTCGCGGTAGACGTGCGTGACGCCCGCGTCGATGAGATCGTAGGCGTCGACGCGGCCCGAGGCGCGGGCGAAGATCGCGAGCCGCGGGAAGTGCTTTCTCGCCGTCTTGACGAGCGCGAGCCGCTCTTCGGCCCCGTCGATGGCGACGACGAGCGCGCGCGCCTCGGCCGCGCCGGCCGCGCGCAAGAGGTCGAGCCGCGTCGCGTCGCCGTAGTAGACCTCGTGGCCGAAGCGGCGCAAGAGCTCGACCTGGTCCGAGTCGTCCTCGAGCACCGTCGTGCGCACGCCGGCCGCGCGCAGGTAGCGGGCGACGATCTGCCCGAAGCGCCCGAAGCCGGCGATGATGACGGCGCCGCGGTGGTCGATCGGGTCGGCCTCGCGCTCGGCGCGCTCGGGCGCGCCGAGCCGCGGCAAGATCGCCCGCTCGCCGAGCAGGAGCACCAGCGGGGTGAGCGCCATGCTGAGCGCGACGGCGGCGGTGAGCGTGGCGGACGCGCCGCCGTCGAGCACCCCGTGCTGCGCCGCGAACGAGAGCAGCACGAAGGCGAACTCGCCGACCTGCGCGAGCGAGAGCGCGACGAGCGTGGCCTGGCTCGCGCTGAGCCGGAAGGCGCGGCCGAGGCCGTAGAGCAGCGCCGCCTTGCCGACGACGAGGGCGCCGACCGCCGCGGCGGTCGCGCCCGGCCGGGCGGCGACGAGGCGGAAGTCGATCGACGCCCCGACGGCGAGGAAGAAGAGGCCGAGCAAGAGGCCCTTGAAGGGCTCGATGTCGCCCTCGAGCTCGTGGCGGAACTCGCTGCCCGCCAGCACCACGCCCGCCACGAAGGCCCCGAGCGCGGGCGACATGCCCACCGCCTGCATCAGGAGCGCGATGCCGATCACCAGCAGCAGCGCGGCCGCGGTGAAGAGCTCGCGCAGGCGCGTCTTGGCCACGAGCCGGAAGGCCGGCCCCATCGCGTAGTGGCCGCCGACGACGATCGCCGCGATGGCCGAGAGCACCACGAGCGCCCGCAGCGGCGCCGGCAGGCTCTCGACCCACGCGCCCTCGCCCCCGGCGGCCGCCGCGGGCCGCGACGCCAGCAGTGGAAAGACCGCCAGCATCGGGATGACGGCGATGTCCTGGAAGAGCAGCACGGCGAACGCGCTGCGGCCCGCCGTCGTGCGCAAGAGGCCCTTCTCTTCGAGGCTCTGCAGCACGATCGCGGTCGACGAGAGCGAGACGACGAGGCCGATCGCCACGGCCTCCTTCCAGCGCAGGCCGAGGGGCAGGCAGGCGAGGGCGGCGGCGGCCGACGTCGCGGCCACCTGCGCCCCGCCCAGCCCCAGGATGGGCGTGCGCATCTGCCAGAGCAGCTTCGGCTCGAGCTCGAGGCCGACGGCGAAGAGCATCATGACGGCGCCGAACTCGGCGAAGTGCATGACGTCGGCGCCCTCGCGCCCGACGAGGCCCAGGCCGAAGGGGCCGATGGCGGCGCCGGCGAGCAGGTAGCCGAGCACCGAGCCGAGCCCGAGCCGCTTGGCGACCACCACCGCCACGACCGCGGCGGCCAGGTAGACGAAGGCCTGAAAGAAGAACCCTTCGGCGTGCATGCGGGTCGCTCAGGCGCCGCCCGGGGCGGCGGCGTCGAAGGTGTCGAGGTGCGCGATCGGCGCGAGGTCGAAGCCCGGATCGCGCAGGCGCTCGAGGTAGGCGCGGTAGCGCCGGGCGTGCTCGTCGATCGCGGCCGCCTCGAGCCCGTGCGTGCCGTAGACGACGAAGGGCGGCAGAAAGCGCATCCCGCAGAGGTGCGCCGTCTGCTCGAAGGGCGCGAGCATCGAGCGCACCGTGTGGCGGTTGAAGCCCCCGGGCCGGTAGGCCTCGGCCCCGCCGCCGGCCGTCAGCGCGTGCCCCCACCACTTGCCGACCAGCGCCCGCCCCCGCGCGCCGTAGGCCCACCCGTGCTCGAGCACCAGGTCGAGCCACTGCTTCACCAGCGCCGGGGTGCCGTACCAGTGAAAGGGGTGGTGCACGACGACCACCTCGTGCCCCGCGAGCAGCGCCTGCTCGCGCTCGACGTCGACGTCGAAGTCGGGGTACTCGTCGTACAGATCGTGCAGCCGCACGCCCTCGAGGCCCGACGCCTGCGCGACGAGCTGCCGGTTGACGCGCGACTTCTCGAACGAGGGGTGCGCGAAGATCACGAGCACGCGTCTCAGGGCGCACCCCCGGCGTCGGGCCCAGGCTCGGTCGGGCGAAGGCGGATCATCGGGCGCAGTCTACCGCCCGCCGCGCCGCGCCCGCCAGCCTCGCCCCGCCGGCCGGCGCGCCCCTACCGGCGGCGCCCCCGTGGCTCGTAGAGCGCGCCCGGCGCGGGCGGCGCGAAGGTGTGCCGGCACGCGCGGCAGGCGTAGCGGGCGCCGGCCGGCTGCCGGGCGCGCGCCTGGACCTCGCCGCAGCGCGGGCAGACCAGGCGGATGAGGGCGGCGGAGGAGACAGCGGCGCCGAAGATGAGGGGCATGGCGGTCGGGCTCGCGGTAGGGGTTGGGGTCGGGGGGCGTCGGGGCTCGGCGCCGGCCGCGTCGGGGCCACATCTAGGGTGCGCGGGCGCCGGCCCCCGCGCCAGCGGCTCGGGCGGGGGGAGGGGGGCGGCGCGCGGCGGCATCCGGGGCCTGCTCCGCGCGGCGGATGCGTTCGCTCGGCCGGCGGCCCCGGACGTCGAGTCCGGGGCGACGCCGGGCGAAGGTCACCCGCCGCCCGCATCAGGGCCCGGGCCCCCGCGCCGCGGCGGGCACCATCGGGCGCATGAAGAAGGCGATGACCTGCCCGAGCTCGTCGCGCCGGGCGACCAAGAGCAGCGTCATCGCCGCCCGCACGACCGAGGCCCCGCGCGGCGCCTCGAAGGTGCCGCCCGCCTCGTACATGCCCGCGAACACGCACGAGGGCGGGAAGCCCGGCGACGACGCGATGGCGCTGACGGTCTGGCCGACCACCGCCGCCGCCTCCGGCAGCGTCAGCTCGAACGCGACCGAGCCGCCCTCGCCCAGCACCATCGCGTGGCGCACCGCCTCGTGCTCGACGGCGGTGGCGAGCGCCCCGACGAAGACGTCGATCTCGGACAGGATGCGGTGCACGCCCGCCCCGAGGTAGACCGGGCGGTAGGCCGGGTCGCGCATGCGCACCATCACGCGCTTGGCGCCCGCCGAGCGCGCGAGCAGCGCGACCGCGAGGTTGTCGGCGTCGCGGCGCAGCATCGCGACGACCACGTCGGCCCGGTCGACCTCGGCCTCCTCGAGCAGCTGCGCCTCGGTCGCGTCGCCCGTGAGCGCCGAGAGGCCGTGCTTCTCGAAGGCCTGGCGCGCCGTGAGCGGGTCGCGGTCGATGACGGTCACCTCGTGGCCCGCGCTGCGCAGGTGCGCCGCGACGCTCAGCCCGGCCTGCCCGGCCCCGGCGATGAGAATGCGCATGGTCAGTGTCCCTCCTGGCGGCCCGACAGCTCGACGATGCGCCGGTCGATCTCGCCCGCCCCCTCGGCCGCCGCCCCGGCGTCGAGCACGCCCCGGCGCGCGCCGTCGAGCAGCGCGGCCTTCTGCGCGTTGAGCAGGGCGAGGTCGACCTGCGCGCCCCCGCCCGAGTCGGGCGCCGCCCGCAGCACCGCCTCGGCCCGGATCACCTGGTGCTGGAACGCGGCGCGGCGCTCGGCGTGCGCCTTGCGCGAGACGAGGCCCGCGGCGAGCAGCTCGTCGAGCTCGGCCTGGCCCCGCCGGGCGGCGACCAGCGTGGCGCGCGCCCGCTCGAGCGCCGCGTCGGGCGCGGCGAGCGCGACGCCGAGCGCGCGCAAGAGCCACCGGAAGGGCAGCGCCTGCGTCACCAGCGTGACGAACGTCACCCCGAAGACGATCGTCAAGATGCGCTCGCGGTGCGGCAGGCCGTCGGGCAGCGCGAGCGCCGCCGCCATCGAGAGCGAGCCCTTGATGTTGCCGGCCACCATCACGTGCTGCCACGCCCCCGGCACCCGCTCGCGCCCCGGCAGCCGCACGAGCGCCATGCAGCCGTAGACCGCCGCCGCCCGCCCCGCGTGCAGCGCCACCAGCGACAGCCCGATCGAGGCCGCCTCGTCGATCAGCATGCGCGCCTCGATCTGCATGCCCACCAGCAGGAAGATGAGCACGTTCAGCCCGAAGCCCGCCGTCTCCCAGAAGCCGTGCAGGGCCAGCACGTGCGAGGGCGCGAGCGAGCGGCGCGCGACCCGCCCGAGCGCCAGGCCCACCACCACCACGGCGATGACGGGCGAGGCGTGCGCGCGCTCGGCGAGCAGCGCCGCGCCGAAGACGAACACCGCCGACGCGAGGATGGCCGTCAGGTGGTCGGGCGTCGTCCGCAGCACCGCCCCGCCCACCACCGCGAACGCCGCGCCGACCGCCGCCCCGCCCGCGATGGCGACCACCAGCGAGCGCGCGGTCGAGACCGGGTCGAACGCCGCCCCCGCCACCGCGCTCGCCGTCAGGCTCACCAGCACGAGCGCCGTGCCGTCGTTGAAGAGGCTCTCGCCCTCCATGATGGCCGCGAGCCGGTGCGGCACCCGCACCCCCCGGAAGGCGAGCAGCACGCTCACCGTGTCGGTGATGGACAAGAGCGCCCCGAGCAGCAGCGCGGCCGCGAAGGGCAGCCCGAGCGCGAGCGCCGAGACGCCCGCGGTCGCCACGAGCGAGAGCGCCACGCCCGGCACCGCCAGCGCCAGGATGGGCCCGCGCATCTCGCCGAGGTGCCCCGCGTCGGCGAAGAGCGCCCCCTCGAACACGAGCACCGGCAAGAAGGCGACCAGCACGATCTCGGGGTCGAGCGGCGTCTGCGGTAGCACGTCGAGCAGCACCAGCGCGAGGCCCACCAGCACGAGCGCGACGTTGTAGGGCACGCCGACGCGCTTGGCCGCGATCGCGACGATCGCGCCGACGGCCAAGACCAAGAGCAACCCCTCGAGTCGTTCGTGCATGTGCATGATGACGCCCTCCGGCCCGAGCCAGCCCACGCCCCGCCCTCGCCGCCCGGGCGCCCGAAGGCGCCGGGCAGCGCGCGGGCCTCGGCCCCGCGCCCCGGCGGGGCCTCAGCACACGAGCGACGGAGCCGGCGGGCCGCGCGCCCGCGGGCCGCGCGGCGCCCGCCGCGGCGCCGGCGTCGCCACCGCGCGCGCCACGAGGGTCGAACTCGGGCCCGGCCTCGCGAGCCGGGGCCCGCCGGGCGCGGGCAGGTAAGGGCCCAGGCCGCCCGACCGCTCGCCCGGCTCGCGCAGCTCGGCGCGCGCCCCTTCGAACGAGGGGCCGGGCGCGCGCGCCGGCGCGGCCTTGACCTCGCCCTGCGAGCAGGCCGCCGGCCGCGCCGGCGCGCCCCGCCACGCCGCCGGCGGCGCCGGGCGCGCCCAGGCGAGCAGGCAGAGCAGAAGCGCCGAGACGACCCGCAGCGCCCAGACGGGCGGCGCGATCGTCGGGGGCCTCGTCGTGCGCACGGACGCAGCGTGTCATGGGGCGCCGCGCCGGGCAACGCCAGAACGCCGGGGCCCCGGCGCGACGGGCGGCGCCAAAGCACCCCGACCGCCGCGCGGTCCGCGACCCCCGAGCGCCTCGACCCTCCGCGCGGTCCGCGACCCCCGAGCGTCTCGGCCTCAGCGCGAGGGCCCCGCCACGGCCCCCGCTTCGCGCCCGCCCTCGCGCGCCGCGGCCAGGCGCTGGTGGCCCGGGCGCACGTCGATCTCGGGGTGGCGCTCGACCAGCGCGCGCAGGCGCGCGAGGCTCTCGGCGCTCCCGGGCCGGTCGTGCGAGAAGGTGCCGGGCTCCACCGCGTGCTCCCAACCCCAGGCGGTGTGGCAGGCGTCGCCCGTGAAGAGCACCGGCCCCGCCGGCGTGCGCGCCAGGTAGGCCGTGCTGCCCGGCGTGTGCCCCGGCACCCAGATCGCCCAGAGCGTGCCGTCGCCGAAGAGATCGAGCACCCCGGCGAACGCGCCCCCCGGCTCGGGCACGAAGCCCCACTCGCGCAGCGGCCCGTGCCCCGCGAGCGTCCGGTCGGTGACGGGCTGCACGAACAGGTTGAGCGCCTCGCGCGACGCCGCCTCGCCCGGGCCCGCGTAGACCGGCGTCGCGGCCGGCACGTCGGGCATGCCCGAGACGTGATCGAGGTGCAGGTGCGTCAAGAGCACGCCCGCCGGCGGCGCCGGCTGCGCCTCGAGCCAGGTCGCGGTGTCGGTGCCAACGCGCATCGTCTCGGCGTGCAGCGCGCTCGCCACCAGGCCCCGGATCGCCGCCCGCTCGGGGGCGCGCGACAGCGCCCGCTCGACCCCCGTGTCGATCAAGAAGAGGCCCCGCGTCGGGTGGCGGAGGGCATGCAGGTAGATCTGAATGGGCTCGCCCCCGTCGCGCAGCCCCGCGGCCCGGGCGCGGGGGTGGTCGAGGTTGATGAGCCCCGACCGGTCGACCTGCCAGTCGGCCCCCACCACGGTCTCGACGGTGATGGGGCCGGGCGCCGAGAGCGAGGCCTCCAGCTCGCGCGCGGGGCGGGGCACCCCCAGCGGCGAGGGCTCGACGGCGTGCGTCGAGGTGCGCCAGCCGACCAGGCCCAGGGCGGCGGCCGGGGCGGCGACGAGGGCGACGAGGGCGAGCGAGATCGAGAGCAGCTTGCGGGCGCGCGGCGGCGCGGGGGCGTTCATGCCCCCCACGATGGGCCCTACGCGGGCGTATGCCGATTGGCCAAAGGGGCATGGTACCATACGCTGGTGGATATCCCCTGGGACGACGCCCGCCTCTTTCTCGCCATCGCCGAGGCCGGCAGCCTCAGCGCGGCCGCGCGGCGGCTGCGGGTCGCGCAGCCGACGGCGAGCCGCCGCCTCGCCGAGCTCGAGGCGAGGCTCGGCGAGCCGCTCTTCGACCGCGGCGCCGCGGGCGCGTCGCTCACCGCCTTCGGCGAGCGGCTCCTCGAGCCGGCGCGGCGCATGGCCGAGGGGGCGGCCGAGCTCGGGCGGGCGGCCGAAAAGCCCGACGCGGCCCCGGCCGGCGTCGTGCGCCTGACGGCCGCGCCGGGCGTCGCCTTCGACGTCGGCGCGCCCTTCGCCGCCCTGCTGCGCGAGCGGCTGCCGGGGGTGCGGCTCGAGATCGTCTCGACCGTGCGCTACCTCGATCTGTCCCGCCGCGAGGCCGACCTCGCCCTGCGCCAGCACCGGCCCGCGCAGCGCGATCTGCTCTGCCTCGCCGCCCTCGAGTTCGACGTCGCGCCCTTCGTCGCGCCCGCCTACGCCGCGCGCTTCGGGCGGCGCCCCCGCCTCGACGAGGTCGACTGGCTCGGCTGGGCGCCGCCGCTCGACGAGCTGGCGCCGAACCCCGTCCTCGCCCGCCTGATCCCCGGGTTCCGCCCCTCGTTCGCGTCCGACGACTTTCTGGTGCTCTTGCGCGCGGCCGAGCTCGGCCTCGGCGCGATCTTCCTCGGCTGCGTGCGCCACCGCTTCGAGCGCCCGAGGGGCCTCGTCGAGCTCGAGGTCGAGGGCCTGCCCGAGGTGCGCAGCGGGCTGCACCTCGTGTGCGCGAAGAGCGCGCTCGCCATCCCGAGGGTGCGGGCCGTGGCCGAGCTCTTGGCCGCCGAGCTCGCCTGCGCCAAGACGCCGAGCGCGGCGGCGCGGCGCCGGGCGCGCGCTCAGCGAGACGCCGGCCGCGGGTAGAGCGCGAGCCCCGCCTCGGTGCCGACGAGCAGCCGATCGCCGGCCGGGGCGAAGGCGTGCACCCGCCCGTCGGGCAGCCCCCCGAGCCGCCCGAGCGGCTTCCCGCCCGCCTCGCCCCGCGCCTCGGCCGCGTCGTAGCAGGCGGCGCCGCCCTGCGTGCCGACGCAGAGCAGGCCCCCGTGCCGGGCGAGCGAGAGCGTCCAGGCGCTCGGCAAGCCCGCGAGGCGGGCCCAGCGCCCGTCGGGCCCGACGTGCAGCGCGCCGTCGCGCAGCGTGCCGGCGAAGACCCCGCCCTTGCCGTCGCCCGTCATGGCCACGATCCAGCTCGTGGGGAGCCCCGCGAGCCTGTCGTAGGCCTTGAACTTCCGGCCGTCGAAGGCGATGACCCCGCGATCTTCGGACGCGAGCCACACCTTGCCCCCCTCGGCGACGACCGCCTGCAGCGAGCGGCTGCCGGCGGGCCTCCAGAAGGTGCGGGGGCGGGGCGCGCCCGGGCGCAGGGGCAGCCGGTAGAGCGCGGCGTTCGAGGTGGCGTAGAGCGAGCGCCCGTCGCTCGCGAGCGAGGTGACGCCGCGCGCGTCGACCTCGGGCGCCCGCTCGAAGCGCTCGCCGTCGGGCGAGACGAAGAGGCCCTCGTTCGACGCGACGTAGAGGGCGCCGCCCGACTCGAGCGCGTCGTTGACCAGGCGAAAGGGCGCCGGCACCCGCCGCGCCCGCGCGAGCGCCGGCGGGCCCGCGGCGAGCTCGCCCGGGGCGGCGTCGAGCGCGTAGAGCCCCTCGTTGAAGGTGCCCAGGAGCAGCTTGCCCCGGTAGGCGAGGGCCTTGCGCACGAAGCTCTCGGGCGGCGCCTCGCCCGGGCCGAGGCGCGTCACCGCCCCCGACGACGCGGCCCAGAAGGCGCCCTCGCCCGGGGTGCCGACGAGCACGCCGCCGTCGAGATCGACGCGGGCGCTCACGGGCACGCCGCGGAAGGTCTCGGCGGGCGGCGGGTCGGGCGCGCGCGCGGCCGCCGCCCGGCAGCGAAAGGCGTCGCCCTCCTGCCGGCAGAGCCCGGTCGCGGTCTCGACCTCGACGCCCGCCCCCGCGCAGCGCACCCGGCGCACGTCGAGCGTGTCGAGCCCCTCGCCGACGCCGTAGAGGCGCCGCCGCCACGTCGCGCGCTCGTAGCGCTCGAGGCCGCCGCGCGTCGCGATCCAGGCGTCGGGCCCGCAGGCGGCGACCGAGCGCACCTCGCGGGTGCTCGCCGCGACGTAGAGCGGAGCGAGGCTCGGCACGCCGTCGTCCGGGCTCGGGGCCGGCTCGGCGGCGGCCGCGGCCGCGGCGGCGGGTGCGGCGGCGGCCGCGGGCGCGGCGGCGCCTTCCGGCGCGGGTTCGGCCGGCGGGGCGACGCGGGCGTGGTCCGAGCCCGGCGCGAGGTTCAAGGCCGCGACGACGGCGGCGCCGGCGAGCCAGCGAGCGCTCACGGGCTCACCTCGACTTCGACGAGGCGCTCGGCCTCGTTGCGGGCGAGGTCGGCCACGACGACGCGCAGCTGGTGCCGGCCCGGGGGCAGGGCGAGCGCGCCGCGGAAGGTGCGCCGGTCGGCGTCGGCGGCGAGGGTCACGGCGTTCGAGGGGTCGGCGACGGGGGCCGCGCGCACCTCGCCGGCGGCCTCGTCGAGCGTGACGCGCAGCTCGACGCCCTGGGGCGCGGGGCGCGCGTCGACGTCGACCTCGGCCGAGCGGCTGTCGATGGTGTAGCGGGCCGTCGTCGCCGTCACGCGGCCGTCGGCGAGCACGATGACGACCGGCACCTCGTACTGGCCGTCGGGCACCTCGACGGGCACGAGAAAGCGCACCGTCCACGACTCGGAGAACGCGTCGAAGAAGAGATCTTGCGCCAGCCCGAAGGGGAAGAGCGCGGTCACCCGCCGCGCGTCGCGCGGCGCCTTGACCTTGAGCACCGGGTCGCCCGGCGGCATGTTCAGCCGCGAGACCGCCGCCGCGTCCTTCTGCGCCGCCAAGATGGCCTTGCGCCGCTGGCGCATCGAGCCGACCGCCTGCCTCGCCGCCTCGGTGAGCTCGCTCTCGGGCACCGCGAGAAACGACGTGAAGGGCGTGACCAGCCCGTAGGCGAGGCCGAGCTCGATCGCCTCGTCTTTCAGCTCTTCGCTCTCGCCCTTGGCGCGCGAGACCTCGAGCAGATCGTCGACCCGCGATCGCGCCCAGCCCCGCGCCACCCAGGGCCGCGCGGCCGGCGCCGCCGGGTCGAGCGGCGCCTCGAAGCGGCGCGGCTGGCCGGCCTCGTCGCCCTCGAGCACGAGCTTGACGGGGCCCTCGCCGCTCACCCGCCCGAACACCCGGATCTCGTCGCCCGCGAAGAGGTCGCCCACCACGTCGGGGTACGCCCGCTCGATGCGCCCGCCCTCGGCGCGCAGCCGGAGGTTGCTGACCGCCGGGGCCTCGAGCTGCGACAAAACCTTGGGAAACTCGCTCTTGACCGCCCGCGGGTCGGCGATGAACGTAAAGCGCCCGTGCTTGAGCGTGGCGACCCGCGAGAGCAGCGCCTTGTCGACGCCGGTGCCGATGCCCACCGTGAAGACGCGCGTGCCGCTCTTGTCCTCTTCGGCCACCTTGACGGCCGAGGGCCCGTCCGACTGGCCGTCGGTCAGAAAGAGCACGACGTCGGGCCGCGCGTCGGCCTGCTGCGAGTCGAGCGCCCGCTTGAGCGCCTTCGCGATGTCGGTGCCGCCCGACTCGCGAATCTTCGCGATGTAGTCGAGCGCCTCGCGCCGCACGCCCTCGCTGAGCGGCCGGGGCGACTCGTAGAGCGCGTCGACCTTGTCGTCGAAGATGACGACGTTGACCCGGTCCGACGCCTGGAGCCGCTCGACCACCGCCTTGGCCGCCTGCCGCGCGCTCTCCATCGGCTCGCCCGACATGCTGCCCGAGTGGTCGAGCACCAGCGTCACGTCCGACGGCGGCCGCGTCGCCTTGCTCGCCGGCGCCGCGAGCGTGGCGCTGAAGAAGGCCGGTTGGCCCGCGTCGTGGTGCGTCGAGGCGCGCAAGACGAGCGGCGCCTCGGCCGGCTCGTAGCGCAGCACGAACTCGTCGGGCGAGGCCTTGGGCTTGAGCGCGCTCACCTTCCACGAGGTGTCCGAGGTGCGCTCGATCGAGAGCTCGTGCGAGGGGCTCTCGAGCGAGGCGATGCCGCGCGCGTCGTTTAGCGCGATCTCGACCCGCGCGTCCGCCCGCGAGAGCCGCGCGCGGTACTCGATCGCCGCGCCCCGCCGGGGCAGAAAGCGCGAGGTCGAGACCTGCACCCGCTTGCGCTCGCCCGGCTCGATCGGAAACACCCGGAACGAGAACACGCCCTCGCCCGCCTGCTCGAGCAGCCCAGGGTCCTTGCGCAACCCGGTGAGCGCTTCGTAGACCTGCTGGGCCGCCTCGCGCTCGAAGATCTCGCCGACGATCTTCTGGGGGCCGTTCCAGTAGGCGAAACCGGTCGCCGACGCCCCCTCGCCCACGACGAGCTTGTAGTTGCCCTCGAGCCGCGCCTTCGACTCGTTCTGAAAGGTGTGGTCGAAGGTCTCGGCCACGTGCCCGTCGTCGAAGCGCACGCTGAGCGACTCGCCCACCAGCGGCAGCGCCGCGCCGGCGCCGTCCTCGCTGCGCGCCTCGAGCCGGGCCGCGCCCGCCCCCCGCTCTTCGATCGGGGCGCTCTGCCCCGACGCCGGCGCGATCGGCAGCCACGCGTTGGCCACGAAGAGGCCCGAGGCCAGGCTGCCCAGGACCACGCCGAGGCCGTGCAAGAAGCGGCTCGGGCGCGAGAGCGCCGGCCGGCGTCGGCGCGGGGCGGGGCAGGGGGGCGCCCCCGCACCGGGGCCGGCGCCCGCTCGGTCGGGCGTCGTCGAGAGCGCGTCACACGTCGAGGGGCGGTCGGTCGGGGTGAGGGGGGCCATGGTGTGCCCCCCCCGACGGGCGGCCGGGCGAGACCTCATTCTGGCCCCCGCCCGCCACCTAGCGCCGAGCTTCACCTGCCCCCATACGACGTCACGAATGGGTGCCGCCGATCGGCGCGCGGAGCGTCACCAAGGGCCGCGCATCGGTGGGAAACACGAATCGTTACGGTCTCGAAGGCCCCGGCGGACAAAAAAACGTGAATCGTTAAGGGTTTTGTGGTTCCGGAAGGCAAAAAAACGCGAATCGTCACGTTTTTTTGGGTCCCAGAAGGCAAAAAAACGCGAATCGTCCCGTTTTCGGGGGTTCCGGAACCCCAAAAAACGGGACGATTCACGTTTCTGGGGGTTCGGGCGGGCCAAAAACGTGAATCGTCCCGTTTTCGGGGGGTTCGGGCGGGCCAAAAACCTGGTGGGGTCGCTCTCGTCGTCTCACGCCCGTCGGAGGGGGTCGCCCTCGTCGTCTCACGCCCGTCGGAGGGGGTCGCTCGAGGGGGTCGCTCTTGTCGTCTCGGGCCCGCCTGGGGGGGCGTTGGGGGCGCTCCGGCTCTGCTCCGCAGGGCAGGGGGCTCCGGGGCGCCCTCGCGGGAGGGTGGGGCGGGTGGCTCGCGGGTCTCGGCCATGGCCGCGAGGGCAGCGCCAGGGCCGCCCGCCCTTCGACGGCGCCGCGGTCGCCCCCCGGGAATCTCGCCCAGGCCTCGGCGGTTTCGGGCCGGCGCCCGGGGGCACCTCCGCGGCGCCCAGGCCCCGGGCCCCGGCGCGTCTGCTGCGCTTCGTGCGTGCTTTTGGGCCCCACTTGTCCCAGGATGCCGCCGCCATGAAACCCTTGTACGTTACCTGTTTTGCCCTGATCGCTGCGGCGATCGGGGCTTGCAAGAGCGAGAGCGCGTCGCGCGACACGTCGACCTCCGCCGCGGCCTCGGCCAGCGCGTCGGCCAAGCGGCGCGCGAATGCCATTCCCGCCCCGCCCGACGTCGCCGCCCCGCCCGCGAACGCCCAGAAGACGTCGAGCGGGCTGGCCTCGCTCGTGATTCAGCCGGGCACCGGCACCGAGCACCCGGCGGCGACCGACAAGGTCAAGGTCCACTATACCGGGTGGAACCAGAGCAACGGCGAGATGTTCGACAGCTCGGTCAACAAGGGCCGGCCCGCCGAGTTCCGCCTCGACCAGGTCATCAAGGGCTGGACGGAGGGCGTGCAGCTCATGGTCGCGGGCGAGAAGCGCCGCTTTTGGATCCCCGCCGCGCTCGCCTACGGCGACAAGGCGAAGCGGCCCGGCGGGCCCTCGGGCGATCTGTGCTTCGACGTCGAGCTGCTCGAGATCATTCCCACGCCGAAGCCGCCGCCGGCGCCCGCCGACGTCGCCGCGGCGCCGAAGACGGCGAAGAAGACCGCCTCGGGCCTGCAGTACGTGCAGCTCAAGAAGGGCAACGGCAAAGACTCGCCCAAGCCCACCGACATGGTCGAGATCATCTACACGGGCTGGACGCCCGACGGGAAGCTGGCCGAAAGCTCGATTCCGAACGGCCGGGCGGCGAAGTTCCGCCTCGACCGGGTCATGAAGGGCTGGACGGAAGGCCTGCAGCTCATGAAGGCCGGCGACCAGATGCGCTTTTGGATCCCCGCCGACCTCGCCCACGGCGACAAGCCCTCGCGCGCCGACCAGCCCCAGGGCCCCCTCGTCTACGATATCGAGCTCGTCTCGTTCTCCGAGGCGCCCATCGGCCACGGCCGCATGCCGCGCCCCGGCGCCTCGGGCTCGGCCGCGGGCTCGGCCGGGCCGCCCCCCGGCCGCCCCGCGCCCGCCGCCTCGCAGTGAGCCCGCGGGGGGCGCGCCCGGGGGCCGCCGCCTCGTGGCCGCCTCTCGGCGCGCGGGCGCGCTCGGCCCGGGCCGAGCCCGCGCCCCTTCAGCCCGCCGCGAGCGCCGCCTCGACGACGCTCACGCAGAGCGCGTCGAGGGCCTTCGCGTCGGGCGCGCGCGGCAGCGGCGAGCGCTCGGAGAGCTCGGCCATGGCGCGATCTTGCTCGGACGCCCACTCGACCAGCCGCTCGTAGGGCCAGGCCCCCGAGCGCACCGCGAGCAGCTCGTCGCGGTCGGGCCGCTTGACCACGACCCGGCCCGACTCGAGAATTTCGCGGCACATGCGCAAGAGCCGCACGACGTGCATGGCGTGCTTGACGTCGTAGCCGTAGCGCGCCTCGAGCTCGGCGCGCGCCTGGTTCCGCGTGGCGAGCCAGTTCTGGTAGGCGTCCCACTCGTGCTTGCGGGCGCGGTACGCGCGCTCGGCCTCGCCGAGTTCGGCGGCGGGCTCGGCGTCGGCGGCGGGGGGCAGGCCGAAGTCTTCGCGCCGCGGCGGCGAAGGCGGCTCGCGCAGCCAGCGCTGGTGCGACGAGAGGCGCTTGAGCTGCGCGATGGCGTAGCCCGAGAAGGTGTGGCGCGCCTTGCGCGAGAGAAAGAGGTCGCGGCCGGCGAGCAGCCGCTCGCCCACCGGCGTGCAGAGGAGGTGGTCGGACGGGTCGGTGTAGAGCACCTCGATGAGGTTGGGGTTGCAGTCGCGCGCGAGCCGGAAGAACTTTCGCACCTCGTAGACGACGAGATCGGGCTCGGACGACTCGGCCTGGTCGAAGGCGTTGGCGAAGCCGAGAAAGTACTCGCGCGGCGGCACCGCCACGCCCTTGTAGTCTTCGTCGGACGTGGGCGTGTTCAGGCCGTAGGCGTGCGAGCCGTGGCGCGTGAGCAAGAGGGTGCGCGCGCGCAGCCAGGGCATGTTCGCCCGCGGGGGGAAGAGCTCGTCGACCGTCTTCGTCGTCGCCATCGCCGTCGCCTCGCTGCTGGTTCAGAGCGGCCTGCCCTCACGCGGGCGCCCGGCGGCCGTCACGGCCCGCCGCCCGGTGCGAGCGGCGCGCGGCCGCCCGCTCAGGGTACCACCTCGCCCTCGGCGAGCAGCACGCGGTAGACGCCCGCGAGCGCCCGCGAGACGCCGTTGCGAATCGCCCGCTCGTCGAAGCCCCGCGCCTCGAGCGCGCGCAGCTCGGGGCCGCACTCTTTGTGCAGGTCGGCGACGACGGCGGCCGAGAGCAGGGGCATGTCTTGCATCGAGGCCTTGAGCTCGGTGCCCGCGTCGCGCAGCCGGCCGAGGGCGTTGACCACGCGGCCGCGCACGACGTAGGTGGCCACGAACTCGTCGACCGGGCCCCGGTCGGGCCCGGCCTCGCGCGCCGCCCGCGGCTGCGCCTCGCGGAACTTTTGCGCCTTGTGCTTGATGACGAGCCAGGTGCCGTAGGTGTCGCGCAGGAGCGGGTTCGACCGCACGACGACGCCCTCGGCGAGGTTCGCGGCGTCGGCGACGCCGTTGCGCGCGGCCTCGTCGGACGGCCGCTCGAGCAGCGCGTCGAGCGCCTCGCGCGAGGGCTCGCCCCGCCAGACCTCGGGCACGCGCGGCAGCCCGGCCCCGTCGCAGATCGCGGCGAAGAGGTCGTAGGTGACGAAGTTGCCGCTCGCCCGCAGGTCGAACGCCCGGAAGAACACCTCGCCGCCCTCGACGTAGCGCACGCCCTTCTGCACGCCCGCCCCGCAGACCTCGCCGTAGAGCACGACGTCGCCGAGGTCGCGCGCGGCGAAGGCCTCGGCGAGCCGCCGCACGAGCTCGGGCCGCTCGCGGAACCAGCGCACGGGCCGGCCGCCGTAGAAGCCGTCGCTGCCGGGGGCGAAGATCTCGTTGCGGCCGCCGAAGCGCACCTCGTCGGGCGAGGCCATGCCCGCCGGGAAGAACGCCCGGAAGTTCGAGCCGTGCAACTTCTCGGTGGCGACGACCTGCCGCACCGACAAGATTTCGGGCAGCCTGTCGAGGGTCGGCAACTCGGGGTATTTGAGAAAGGCTTCCATCGTGGTCACCTTCGCGCCTCTCGCGCTCGGGCTGAGGGCATGGACGGGCGGGGCGGCCGGGCCTGACAAAAAAAAAGCGCCCGGCTGGTCGGGGCCCCCGCCTTTGGTAGGGTGGGGCCCGATGAGCGACGAGGCGGCGGCCGAATTCTTCGCCGCGGCGCGGCGGGGCGACGCGGCCCTGCTCCGGGTCTGCCTTGCCAGGCTCGTGCCGGCGCTCGAGCCGGCCATCCGGCGCTCGCTGCGCCGGCAGCAAGCGCTGGTGCGGCGCTGCCGGGTCGACGAAGAAGACGTCGTGCAGCGCGCCTTCGAGCGCCTGCTCGCCTCGCCGCCCGACAACCCCGGCGCCCACCCGCCCCTCGCCGTCCTGACCGCCTGGGCGCGCGCGGTCGCCGTCAACCACCTGCTCGATCTGAGCCGCCGCCCGGCGGCCGAGCCCCTCGCCGGCGAGGCCGCGCCCGACTCGGACGTGCCCTCGCGTCGAAGGGCCCCGCCCGCCGCGCTGCCGCCGCCCCAAGAGGCCGAGGTGGGCGCCCGCGAGCTCTGGCGGCACGCCTGCGACTGCGCCGACCGCGATCTGGCCCGCTACAAGCACCTGCGCGAGCTCTTTTACGCCATCGCCGACGAGCCCGAGCTCGGCGCCCGCGAGCTCGCCGAGCGGCTCGGGCTGCTCGCCGGCGCCGAGGGCGACGAAGACGCCGCCCGGCGCGCCGAGCAATACATCTGGAAGCTCCGCGAGCGCGTGCACGTCAAGCTCGCCGAGTGCCTCGAGGCGAAGGCGGCGCGGCCCGCGCGGCGGGGGGCGCGGTGAGCTCGGGCCCCCTCTACCGTCCCGACCCGGCCGCCCTCGCGGCCGCACGGGGCGACCTCGACGAGGCCCTCGCGCGCGGCGGCGAAGGGGCAGCCGACGAGGCCCTCGCGCGCGGCGGCGAAGGGGCGTCCGACGAGGCCCTCGCGCGCGGCGGCGAAGGGGCGTCCGACGACGACATCTTCGTCGCGGCCGGCCGCCTCGTCGCCCTCGGCGCCCGCGCGATCGCGGCCGAAGCCCTCGCGGGGCGCGCCGCTCTCCGCCCCGCCGCCGAGCGCGCGCTCGCCCGCGACGACGCCGAAGGCGAGCTCGAAGACGCGGCGATCACACTGCGAAGCCGCCTCGACGCGCTCGACGAGGGCGCCGAGGCGGGCGGGCTCGCGGCCGACGTCGCCGCCGCGCTCGCCCGGCGCGATCGGGCCGAGCTCCGCCTGCTCGGTGCCGCGCTCGCCCTCGGCGTCGACCCCGATCGGGTCGAGGCCGGCGCCGCCGGGCGCCTCGAATTCGAGGCGCTCGTCCGGCCCGAGCTCTTCCGCCTCTGTGCCTTCAACCCCGCGCGCCGCGAGGCCCTCGCGGCCCTCGCCCCGGCCCTGCGGGCGCGCTTCTGGTGGCACTACGAGGGGGCCGATCTCGACCCGGGCGCGGCGGCGGCCCTGCCGGCGGTCGCGGCCCTCGTGGCGAGCTTCCCCGCCGCGGGCGAGCGCTTCGCGTCGCTCGTCCGCGCGCGCCGGGCGTGGGCGTCGTCGCCCGGGCGGGGCGAGCCGGGGGCCTCGTCCGCGCCGGCGCGCCCCCCGGCCGGGCCTCCGTATACGCTACGCGACTGGGTCGAGCGGCGCGCGTGGCGGGGCGGCCCGGGGGCGCCGGCGTCCGAACGGCTGCCGCTCGCCGCCGCGCCCGACGACGAGGTGGTGCTGATCGACGAGACCGACTACCAGATCTCCTGGGGCCCGCCCGCCGCGCTCATCGTCGATCTCGTGGCCGATCGCCGCCCCGGGGCGCGGCCCACGTTGCGCCTCGGCGACGGCTCGATCGTGCAGGCCGACGAGGTCGAGGGCGCGGTCGAGCGCTTCGCCTTCTCGCTGCCCGCGCGCGCGCTCGACGAAACGAGCGCCTGGCTCACGCTGCCCCTCGCCCGCGGCCCGCTCGGGCTCGAGCTGCCGCCGGGGGGGCGCGAGGGGTGAGCGGGCCCCCGGCCGCGCGGGGCGAGGGCGAGCGGCGCCTCGCGCTCGCGCGCTGGCTGCTCGACGCCGGCGCCGGGCGCTCGGCGTGCAACGTGCTCGGGGGGGCGCGCGGCGCGGCCGCCAACCGCGTTCGCCTCTCGGCCGCGCGCGCCGAGCTGCGCCCCGGGGTCTACGCGCTCGTCGCCCTGCCCGACGGGGGCGGGGCGGCGCTGCCCTTGCGCCCCTCGCCGGGGCGCTCGCGCGCCGTCGACGCCGACTTCCGCGAGGCGTGCGCCCTCGCGCACGAGTGCGCCCGCCGCCTGCTCGGCCCGGGGCCCCTGCCGGCGTTGCGCTTCGAGTTCGAAGAAGAGCTGGCCGTCTTCGGCCCCTCGATCGGGCTGCCCGCGGCGCTCGCCTTCCTCGCCCACTTCGCGCCCGCGCGGGCGCCCCGGAGCGCCGTTCTGGCGACCGGACGCCTGCTCGACGGCGGGCGCGTCGCCCCCGTCGGTCGCCTCGCCACCAAGGGCGCGCTCGCGGCGGCCGAGCGGGGCGCGGGCCTGATCGTGGTGCCGGGCGGCGACGACGGCGCGCCCGAAGGCGCCATCCGGGCCCTCGATCTCGAGGGCGCCGCCCGCGCCGTCTTCGGGCCGGCGCCGCTCGCGATCGACGTCGCCCTCGCCCCGCTCGAGGTCGTCTTGCACCGCGCCCGCACGGCGCCCGACGCGGCCGAAGGCGTCGCGATGCTCGAGGCGCTCGAGCCCGACGCCCTGCCGGCCGCCGACCGGGCCCGGCTGCTGTTCGATCTCGGCACCCTGCGCCGGAACCTCGGCCACAGCCACGAGGCGGCGCGGCTGCACGAGCGCGCCCGGGCGCTGCTCGACGCCGAGCGCGCCGTCATCGGCGGCGAGGCGGCCGAGCGCTTCGAGCTCGAGTGCTGGGCGACGGCGATCGATCAGTTTCGCCTGGGCGAGGCGACGAGGGCGCTCGAGGCCCGCCTCGGCGCGCCCTTCCTCAAGCTGCGCAACGAGCTGCGCTGCCGCGGCATGCTGGCCCAGGCCCTCTCGATGGCCGGCCGCCACCGCGAGGCGCTCGCGGTGCGGCGCGGCAACCTGCCCCTGCACGAGCGCAGCGAGGCCCTCCGCAAGGTGCTGCCCGCGACGCTCTGCCACCTGGCGCTCGACGCCGCGCGCTCGGGCGAGGCCGACGCCTTCGAGCGCCTCGTGCTCGATCTCGAGGCCGCGACCCGCCCGGGCGACGAGGCGCAGCGCCGCTTCAACGCCGCCGCGCTGGTCCGGGGCCTGGTCGCGCTCGGGCGCCACGAGCTCGCGCTCGGCTGGGCGCGCGACGAGCGCCGCGCCTTCGGCCAGCGCGCGCCCGTCTCGCTCGCCCGCGCCGCCTCGGGCGCCGCCCCCACCGCCGAGCAGCCCGAGGCGAGCGCCCTTCGCGCCCTCGCCCGCGCCTTGCGCCGCACCGGGCGCCCCGCTGACGCCGCCCGGCTCGGCGAAGCCGCGCTCGCGGCCGCCGAGGGCCTCGACGATCTCTACGGCTGGGTGGCGCGGCTCAGCGGGCTCGAGGCGGCCCTCGCCCTCGCCGAGCTCGGCGACGAGGCGGGCGCCGCCTCGACGCTCCGCCGCGTCCGCGCCGCCCTACCGGCGCTGCACCCCGCGGCGACCCGGCACCACGCGCCCTTGCTCGACGCCTCGGGCGCTCGCCTCGAAGTCGAGCTCGATCGGGTCTGGTATTAGCGCAGCCGGCTCAGCGCCTCGCGCGTCTCGCCCTCGCGCGGGTGGCCGAGGCGCTCGCGCAGCGCGAGCGCCTCGCCGAGCGCCGCCCTCGCGCGCTCGCTGCGGCCCAGCGCGACGCCCGCGGCGCCGAGGGCGTGCAGGGCGTCGGCCCGGCCCCAGACGTAGTCGCACGCCTCGGCCAGGGCGAGCGCCTCGCGCGCGAGGGCCTCGGCCTGCCCGGCCGCGCCCGCCCGCCGATCGGCCTCGGACGCGAGCGCGCGTAGCCGCACGGCGAAGGGGCGGAAGCCGTCGAGGTCGGCCGGCTCGAGCCCGAGCCTCGCCTCGCGCCCGGCGCCCTCGGCGTCGCCGCGGGCGAGCGCGATGCGGGCCGCGAGCTGGTGGCAGCGCAGCGCTGTCTCGACCTCGCCGCTCTCGAGCGCCCAGGGCCGCGCCCGATCGAGCAGCGCGCGGGCCCCCTCGGGGTCGCCCGACGCGAGCGCGCACTCGCCGAGCAAGACGTTGCCGTGGGCGACGTGCCCGGGCCAGCCGCGGCCCTCGCAGAAGGCGAGGCCGTGGCGGGCGAGGGCCTCGCCTTCGGCCGCGCGCCCCTGCGCCAGGCGCAGCTCGGCCTCCCAGAAGGCCCGCCGCGCCACCGGCTCGGGGTCGTACGCGCGCGCCAGCTCGAGGCACTCGGACGCCCGCGCGGGCCGGCCGCGATCGTGCTCGACGGCGGCGAGCAGCGCGAGGCCTCGGGCGTAGTGAAAGGCGCTGTCTGCTTCGCGCGCGAGCCCGAGCGACGCCTCGAGCAGCTCGGCCGCCCGGCCGAGATCGCCCCGCAGCCAGTGCGTGTACGCGAGCGTGCGCTTGCCCATGGCGCTCAGCGAGGGGCGCGAGGGGCCCGCGTCGAGCGAGGCGACCGCGCGGCCTTGGGCCTCGTAGCAGCGGCACGCGAGCCCGAGATCGCCGAGCGCGCCCGCGTAGAGCCCCCAGTCGTAGGTGAGCGCGGCGGCGACGCCCGGGCTCAGGCCGGGGCGCAGCCGCTCGGGCGACGCGTCGAGGGCGAAGCGCCGCAAGAGCCTCGCCCCCCGGCCCATCGCGCCGAGCCGCAGGCCCAGGTGGTCGAAGCCGCCGAGCCCGCGGGCGTAGACGGCCCACGCGTCGACCGGACGCCCCGCCTCGAGCGTGTGCACGAAGAGCGACTCGAGCGCGTCGAGCGCCGCGGGCTCAGCCACCCGCCCCCCGGGCCGCCCTTCGAGCCGCGCCGCGAGCGCGCCGCGCACCGCCTCGTGGACGCGCTCCGCCGGGGCGTGGACGAACGACTTGAAGAACTCGCGCACGAAGGGGTGCGCCGCGTAACGCGCCGGCGCCTCGCCCGACCGGTAGACCAGGCCGAGCCGCTCGAGCCGACCGAGGGCCCGCGCGATCGACGCCTCCGAGGCGCCGGCGAGCGCGCCCGCCACCGGGCCGCCCGCCGCGCCGAGCTCGCAGAGCCGCCCGAGCTCGGCCCCGTTGCCGAAGACCGAGAGGCGCGCGAGCGCGTCGCGCTCGATGGGCTCGAGCGAGCCCGCGTACGCGCCCAGCACCCCTTCGAGCCGCCTCGCCCGGGGGTCGTCGCGCGCCGCCTCCCGCAGCACGAGCGCCCCCGCCCGCCGCGCGTCACCCCCCAGGAAGGCGCCCCCGTACGACCCCAGCACGGCCACCGAGAGCGCGTGCCCGCCCACCCGCCGGGCGAGCGCGTCGAGCGAGGGCTCGTCGCCGCCGAGGCCCCAGGCGCGCAAGAGAGACTTCGACTCGTCCGGGCCGAGCTCGCCCGGCGTGAGCGTCCGCACCTCGGCCCCCTCCCAGGGCTCGAGATCGGCCGGCCGCAGCCGCGACGTCAGCAAGAGGCGCGCGCCGCCCAGCCCCGCCGCGATCGCGCGCACCAGCCGGCGCAGCGAGGGCTCGTCGATCTCGCCGAGCGCGCGGCCGTTGCCGCCCTCCGATTGCAGCGCCTCGAGGCCGTCGAAGACCAGAAGGTGCCGCGGCCCCGCGCGCAGCGCCGCGACGAGCCGCTCGAGCCGGCCGCCCTCGCCGCCCGACGGCTCGCCGGCGAAGTAGGCGAGCGCCTGCGCGAGCAGCGCCTCGACGCGCGTGTCGTCGTAGAAGCTCCAGACGAAGGCGCCGCCCCCGCCCGCCCCGAGCGCCGGCCCCCGCAAGAAGCGCTCGACCAGCGCCGTCTTGCCGCTGCCGCCCACGCCGACGATCGCCACCACCCGCGGCGTCGGCTCCGGCCCCCGGTGCCACGCCTCGAGCGACGCCAAGAGATCGGCCCGCCCGACGAAGTGCGGCGCGCGCTGCAGCGGGTGCGCGTAGCAGGGCTGCCACGCCTTCGCCTCGTCGGGGCGAGGGGCGGGGCTCGGCGCCGGCCCTTCGTCCGCGCGCGGGCCCGGCGCCGGCCCCTCGGCCCGCGCCTCCGCCTCGACCGGCGGCTCTGCGGCCACCTTCGGCGCCCCGTCCGCCGGGCCTTTCAGCCAGTCGGACTCGCTCGCAACGCCGAACTCTTCGCACATCTTACGCAAGAGCCGCCGCCTCGCCGCGTGGCGCACCTGAAACTCGCCCCCCTCGTTGACGGCCCCGCCCTCGTAGCGGCGGTAGGTGCGCACGTCGACGCCGAGCGCCGAGGCCGCCTGCTCCTGGGTGAGCCCCAGATCGAGCCGGACGCGCAGCAAAAGCTCGTGGTCGAAGCTCGGCATGGCCCCGCCCGCCGGATGCTACTGCGCGGGCCGCGCGGCCGGCCGGAGATTCTCCGCGCCCGCGCGCCCGGGGCCCTCGCCCCCCCATGAGACACCGACCCGAGCGCGGGGCGCCGGCCGGGCGGGTACGTCCAGAGGGCGGGGCCCCCGCTGTCTGAGCCCTC
>DASTPP010000147.1:0-3761 GCA_035762175.1 Polyangiaceae bacterium
GACGGTTTGTCCCCCAGGAGGATGGGCTATGCGACCCCGACACCTTGCGCCCCTCACGCTGCTCGTACTGACCGGCCACCTCGGCTGTGGCCCCGACCCGAGGGCTGACGAGGTGGCCTCGTCGGCCGGCCGGCTGACGGCGCCGAACGGCATGACGCAGAACAGCCTGTCGAGCAACGCGCTGTTCCAGAACGCGCTGTTCCAGAACAGCTTGATGCAGAACAGCTTGATGCAGAACAGCCTGATGCAGAACAGCCTGATGCAGAACGGGCTGCTCTCGGGCGTGCTCTGGCAAGACGCGCTCTGGCAGCAGAACCCGGCCGCGCTCGAGGCCTTGCGCGCCAACCAGTCTACCCGTGACCTGCTCAAGTACGTGTACGAGTGTGCCATGGGGCCGACGCAGTCGACGGTGCTCGACCCGAGCCCCGGGGGCGCAAACCTCGAGCTGCACGGGCTCGTCGGGCTGGCGCCCGGATGGGGGCAGCCCGGGGGCGCGTGCGACGAGTCGTGCCAGCGCTGGGTGACGGCGTGCGTGCTGGCGCGCACCAACGCCTACGGGGTGAAGGTCGACCTGTCGATGCGCGCGCCCGACGACGCGCCCGCGCACGTCAAGGCGGCGTTGGCGGTGACCGACGAGGAGCGAGCCGCGTACCCGCTGCGGGAGGGGGCCTTCTACGGCAACCTGTTCCGGCAGGAGGGGCCGCCGAACGGCACGGCGGTGATGGCGCCGCGGTTTTACGCGTGCGCGGGGCCGGGGAGCAACGTCCCCGAGGTGACCAAGCGCTTCTGTTCGAGCCAGGGGGCGGGGGGGCCGATCGGCGTTCCGGGCACGTGCGAGCCGCGGCCGGAGTTCCCGCGCGCGGCGTGCCTCGGGGTCAGCGGCGACGCGGCGACGGGGGCGATGCGCGACTGCTACGAGCGCACCGACCCGGCGAACCGGGGCGAGCACTACCGGGAGGTGATCACGGTCTATCTGAAGCGTCCGATCGAGGTGTGCGGCAACTCGGTGTGCGAGGAGGACGAGGAGGATGCGACGAATGCCGGAGCGGAGGGGGCATGCCCGAGCGACTGCCACCCCGGCGGCTGGACGCGTTCGTTCGCGGTGCCGCTCGGCGGCAGTGTTGGTGCGACCGGAGACCAAGCGGACACAGATTCGCCGGATTCCTGGGTAAGAATTTCCGCGCACGGCCCGGGCGACACCCTGGTACTCGCCGGCGTTGCGCCGTCGACCATTGACCTCGGCGGCGGCCCGCTCGAAATGGGGCCTGACGGCAAGCTGTACGGCGCGCTGGCGAAGTACAGTCCGAAGGGCGACCACTTGTGGAGCAAGCGGTTTGGGTTCGGGTTCAGCGGGCAAGTCGTTCCCACCTCGGTCGCGGTCGCGCCTGACGGAAGCATTGGGGTTGCAATGACCGAGAACGACGCCGGTGGCTCTCGTATCTGGCTCGGAAAATTCAAGCCAAATGGGGATTTGGAATGGTCACGGTCGTTGGCGGAAACCGCGCACGATAACTTCAACTTTGGAGCCGCCGACACGCTCGCGATCGATCAAAGCGGCAACCTGTTCCTGTCGGGCGTCTATTCCGGCAGGGTAACGTTCGGGACGATCGTGCTGGGCCATCCATCACAGCCAGAACGTCAGTTCGTGCTCAAGGTGTCGCCGGACGGAGTGCCCCAATGGGCGGTCAACTTCACATACGGGACGTCTTGGGGAGCGAAAACGCTCACCGTCGATCAGGAAGGCAACGCGCTGCTCAGCCTCGACTACAACGCAAAGGGCGTGCTGTGGAAGTTGGACGCCACGACGGGCGATACCATGTGGCAGCGGTCGGGCTTCTACGGGGGCGTGGCCGTCGGCCCCAACAACCATGTCTACGCCACCGGCGCGCTCGACAAAGTCGACACGTTTGACAACGCTTATTCATTCGACGTGCCACCTACGGCCTCGCGCGGCGATTTCTTCGTCGTCGAGTACGCGGCAGATGGCACCCCCCTTAACGCGCACGTGCTCATCCCAGAGTGCGGCGACTCGGCCCCCCCTTGTGGTACTTCTGGCTGGGTTGAAGGCCGCCACATCGCGTTCGACGCTGCCGGCAACGTCGTCATCGGCGTGCTGGGGGGTGGCAGTGCCCCGATCGATTTCGGCGCCGGGGCCTTCCCCACCTACGCGACCGAGGACGTGTTCGTGGCCGCGTTCTCACCCGAGCTTGTGCCGCTCTGGGCCAAACACATTCCCATGGTTCTTAGCGGCACGGTGCGTGGCCTACACCTCGATAGCCTTGAGCGCGTCGTGCTGAGCGGCACCTTCGCCGGTTCGATGCTGGTCGACGACCGCATGCTCGTCAGCACCATCCCCGAACAGGCGGGCGTCAGCAACACGTTTCTGGCCAAGTTCGGTGTGCCAAAGACGTCCGACGTCACGCCGCCGGTGGTCACCGAAGCGCATGTGCCCAAGCCGATGACACTCGAAGCGACAGGCACGGCGGGGACCGAGGTCTTCTTTCTGCCCCCGACCTCGCTGGACGGCGGCAACGCCGGCGTGAGCGTGCAGTGCACGCCGCCGCCGAACTCGGTCTTTCCGATCGGCACGACGGTCGTTACGTGCACGGCCACCGACCCGCTCGGCCACCAGGCGTCCGAGTCGTTCGTCGTGACCGTCGTCGACCACCTCGGGCCCGCCTTCGGCAACGTGCCGGCGGCCGTCACGGCGGGGGCCACGTCGCCCGCGGGCGCGGTCGTCACGTACGACCCGCCGCTCGCGGTCGACCTGGTTGACGGCGAGCGGACCGTGGCGTGCTCGCCCGCGAGCGGCTCGGCGTTCGCGCTCGGCACGACGACGGTGACGTGCGAGGCCGAAGACACCAAGGGCGTGCTCACGATGGTGTCCTTCCCCGTGCACGTGCGCTACGGGGGCGAGAGCTGCGGCAACGGCACGCTCGACGAGGGCGAAGAATGCGACGACGGCAACACGGCCGATGGCGACGGCTGCGCGTCGAGCTGCGCCCTCGAGAACGAGGCCCCCGACTGCTCGGGCGCGTCCGCCTCGCCCGCCTTCCTGCTGGCCTCGAGCGGGCAGATGTGGGCGCCGGTCGCCATCGACGGCGTGACCGACCCCGACGGCGACCCAGTGACGGTCGTAGCGACGGGCGTGTGGCAAGACGAGCCGGTCAGCACCTCGTGGTGTCCGGGCGGCACCTGCGCCGACGCCACGCTCGAGCCGCTGGCGGTGCGCGCCGAGCGCGACACCTGGTCGCCGACCAACCCGCAGCCCGACGGCCGCGTCTACCACATCGAGTTCACGGCCAAAGACCCCCAGGGCGCCCACTGCACGGGCGTGGCCACGGTGTGCGTGCTCCGCCATTACGACCTCGCGAGCTGCGGCGACGGCGGCCCGCTCTACAGCAGCCTCGGCCTCTGAGCCCGCTTCGGCGCCGGGGGTGGTGAGGGCAGGCAGGCTGTGTAAAGGGAGGGCGGAGCGGATGGGGGCCGCCGGGGGTACCCTCCGGGGGGCGGGCCGGTTTGGCAGCTACGTTCCGACCCACGACCGGGGGGCTCTCCCTTCTCCGCCGCCGGTCGGTGAAAATGTACACCGGGCGATGGGGGGCGCGACCACGGTCTGGCGCATGTCCCCCCCGGGACGGTTTGTCCCCCAGGAGGATGGGCTATGCGACCCCGACACCTTGCGCCCCTCACGCTGCTCGTACTGACCGGCCACCTCGGCTGTGGCCCCGACCCGAGGGCTGACGAGGTGGCCTCGTCGG
>DASTPP010000148.1:0-83004 GCA_035762175.1 Polyangiaceae bacterium
CGAACTTCCAGGGGGTGCCGAGCGCGGTCTTCGCCGACCGCGACGGCTTCTCGGTCGCCAGCCAGCAGACGCTCGGGCCGGGGGCGACCGCGTCCTGGCACGGCACGTTCGTGGCCGAGGCCTGAATGCCCGTGGCCGAGCTGACGGGGGAGGAGGTGGTGCAGGCCTGCGCGGTCTGCGGCGCCCGGAGCCGGCACCCGCTGGCGGCGTTGCGAGCGAGCCCCTTGGAGGGCGTGGAGCGCCGAGCGGGCGTCGTCGCGCTCGCGCCGTGCGCGCCCTGCGGCGCGGTCGAGTTCCTCCTGCGCTCGCCCGAAGGCGAGCCCGAGCACCCCGCGCCGGGCAGCCGCGGGCACCTGCACCGGCTGCTCGTCGACCACCTGCACGCGCGCCTGCTCGCCGCCGGCGGCGACGGCGGGGGGCCGGGCCACCCGCGGCCGGGGCCGAGCGACGAGGAACTTCGGCGTTGGTTTCCGGGCGGCCTTCGCCTGCCGCCGTCGAAGGCAGAAGCGCTGCGGCCGACCGGGCCCGACGACCCGGCCTTGCGGGCCATCGCCGCGGGAAAGGGCCGTGGCTAGCGCCGGCCCCGACCGACCCCCCTCGCGCCTTCGGGCGCCCGAATGTCCCCGGCCGCACTGCGTCGCGCGCCGGCTCCCGAACCCGAACCCCGAGGCCCCGGAGGCCCCGCCCCCCCGAGCCTCCGCATGACCCCTGCCGACGAACGAACGTCCCGACCCTCCCGGGCGCCCGAGCGCGTTCCGCACGTCCTCCTGTTCTACCGAAACCGCTTCGCCGCCCCGGCGAACGCCCTCGCCCCCGCCCCCCAGTGCCACATCGGCCTGGGGGTCAACGCCCTGCACACGACGCGCGTGCTGCGACGGCTCGGCGTGCCGACCTACCCGTACGGCGTTTGGACCGTCGGCGACCTCCGCGCGCGCCTGCGCGAGCACCCCGAGGCGACGCACGCGGTGCTCGAGGCGCCCTGGGTGCCGCTCGACGAGACCGAGGCGCTGCTGGCCGCCTACCCGCACGTGCACTTCGTCGTCCGGTGCCACTCGCAGATCGGCTTTTTGCAGGTCGAGGCGGGCGCCATCACGCTCCTCCGAAGCCTGCTGCTCCTGCAGGAGAGCGTGCTGAATCTGTCGGTCGCGGGCAACAGCCCGCGCTTCACCCGCTTCGTCGAGCGCGCCTACGGTGGCCGCTGCGCCTACCTGCCGAACCTCTACGACGCCGAGCGGCCCGCTGCACCAGGCCGCCCGCCCCTGCGCGGCGAAGGACGGTCCCTGCGCATCGGCAGCTTCGGCGCGATGCGCCTCTTGAAGAACCACACGACATCGGCCGCTGCGGCCCTGCTCGCCGCGCGCGCGCTCGGTCGCGAGCTCGCCTTCTGGGTGTCGGTCGACGGCAACGACGACGGCGGCATGAGCGTCGTGTACGCCCTGCGCGCGATGTTCGCGGGGCTGCCGTGGGCGACGCTCGTCGAGCAACCCTGGCAGGACTGGCCCGCCTTCCGCCGCACCGTTGGGCACATGGACCTGTGCCTGCAGCTGTCGCACACCGAGACCTTCAACCTCACGACGGCCGACGCGGTGGCCGAGGGCGTGCCGTGCGTCGTGAGCCCCGCCATCGAGTGGGCCCCCGACGCGTGGAAGGTCGACAGCGACCGGCCCGAGGACGCCGCGCGCGTGGCCCTCGGGCTCCTCGCCTCGGACGAGGCGCCGGCCGAGGGCAAGGGCGCGCTCGAGCGCTTCGTGCGGCGGGCGGGGCTTCACTGGCTCGCCTTCCTCGGCCGGCTCACCGACCCGGACGCGCTCGCCCTGCTCGGGGAGGACGACTGACGTGGCGGCCTGGGTCCTGTCGCTTCTGTTCGTGCTGCAGCCAGACGCGCCCTGGCGGGCGAGCTACGAGGAGACCGCGCGCGCCATCGCCGAGGCGGCCGAGCGCTCGGAGCCGCTCTTCCCGGGGCCCGACGGCCGCACCCGCACCGCGGCGCTGCTCGTGGCGGTCGCCTACCACGAGAGCCGCTTCGACCCGAAGGCCGTGGGCGACGGGGGGCGGTCGTTCGGGCTCTTCCAACTGCAGCGCGGGGGCGCCTCGAACTTCACCCCCGAGGTCGCCGCGCGGCGGTCGCTCGCCTTGCTCCGGTCCTCGAGGAACACGTGCCGCGACCGCCCCGAAGACGAGCGACTTGCCGCCTACGCCTCGGGCCGCTGCGACCGCGGCCTCGAGGCCTCGCGCACCCGCATGCGGCTCGGCAGGGCGCTTATCGCCGGTCACCCGCCGCCTGAGCCCGCCCGGGGCGCGCCGTGAGCGACCTCGAGCGCGTCGCCGTCGTCATCGCCCTGGTCGGCGCCTTCCGCGCCCGGAACGCCGCGGGGCACCTGTACGCGCCCTTCCTCGAGGGCAACGCGGTGACGCTCCTGGCGGCCTTGGTCGGGGCGGCGCTCTGCGCCATCGGCAGCCCGTCGCCGCCCTGGCACGCGCTCGCGCGTGGCGTGGTGCTGGGGACGGTGGCCGCGGGGGTGATGACGGCGCTCAAGTACGCCGGCGACCACGTCGGCACCGCGCTCGGTCGCGCCCTCGCTGCCGCCCGCCCGAGCCGAGAGCATACCGCCGGGAACGACGGCAAGGCGATCGCGCCGTGAGCTACATGCGCCCGCCGAGGCGCCGCTCCGTGCGTCGTTCGCCGATCCACCGCATCGCGCTCGGCTGCGCCGTCGCCCTCGCCTGGGCGTTGATGCCTTTTTACCACGGGCTCGCGTGGCTCTCGGCACGCTTGCGCCGGCGGCGCGAGCGGGGGCGTCGGTAGGGCCACGTATCCCGTCGCCCGGGGCGTTTCGCCTCGCGGGCGGGGCCCGCCGGGGGCACGGGCGAAGATACCGCGGTGTGCCAGAGCCGACACCGCGGCGACGCGCGAGGCGAGCAGACTCGCGCTCGGCATGCGACGAACGCCGAACCTCCGACGGTACGAGCCGCTGCACACCGCCTACCTGCTCATGCTGCGCCACCACGACGGCCGGCGCCCGGACGACACCCACTCCCTCGGGCAACGAGGGGTCGGTGCCGAGGACGCGCCCATCGCCCCCTCGCTGCGCGCGCTCTTGAGCGCCCGCGGCCTCGCGCCCGAGGCGTGCCGACTGACCGTCCGGGGCACCGACCCCGAGGGTCTGGTCGTGGTCGACGTCGGGAGCGAGGGCCGCTCGCTGTCGCTGCGCTTGCGCCTCGGCGGCTACGAAGTCGTGCGCGGGTTCGAGGCGAGCTCTCCGACGCCGTAGTCGCCGCGACGTCTGTTCCTTGGCCCTTCGCCGGCCTCGGTCGCGTCGGCGTGGAACGCGCCGCCCGGGCGAGATCCGTGGAGGGCGGGGCGAAGAGGTGCGGGATGGCGGGGGGCGCGTAGGCGCGCCCGCATGGGGGCCGTCGAAGCAAGCCGAGCGCCCGGGGCGCGGGCGCGCGCCCGCGCTTACGAACCGGCGCGGCCCGACGTCGGAACGGTCAACGCCGGCGTTCGTCGCCGAAGCCGAGTTGCAGCGGGACGCCCTCATAGTGATAGCGAACGCGGTTCCAGAACTCACGCATCGTCCGGCATTGCAGGGCGAGCATCTCGACCTTGCCGAGCTCGCGATCGAGGGCCTCGTAGGCGGGCGAGCGCAGCGCGTGGTAGCGCTTGGTGCGCGCCACGCCCCGGCCCGTGCGCTGGCGTACTTCGGCGTACGTCTCCTTGCCGAGCAGGATTTCGTAGAGCTTGCCCACGTCGCGCAGCAGGTAGAGGGGGAACGGGTAGAGCCCCTCGTCGAGCTCGCGACCTCGGAGCAGGGCGAGCGCGCCGGCGAGCTTCTTGACCCACAGCGAGCGGTGCCGGATGGGGTCGTCGGCGAGCACGATTTCAAGCGTCTCGAGGAGGCGCGAGGCCTGCGGCCGCGTCGCCCGCGGGTTGATCGCGCCGCCCTCGTACCAGTAATCGCGCAAGGCCCGCCCGGACTCGGCCTTGTACCGGTTCAGCTTGTCGACCAAGTCGGCCGGCATGCCGGTCGGCTGCAAGGTGAAGAGCCAGCCCGGGACGGAGTCAGCATGCAGATAGGTCTTGGTCTTTCGGCCGCGGCCGGGGCTCGGTTGGGTGATTTTCAGCAGCTTCGCCCAGGGCTCGGTTTTTAGGGCCTTGAGCTGGTTGCTGAAGTCCTTGTGGAACACGGCGCAGAGCGCGCCGACCTCGAGCCAGAGCCCGCTCTCGTTGCGGATGGTGGGGTAGCTGTCGCCGTCGAAGCAGAACACCCCGAGCTCGGCCCTCGTTTCGGGTGGCGGCGGCGCAAGCACCGCCGGCTCGCGGCTCGCCTCTCGGGTCGGCATCGAGAGCGATCGCTTCGAATCGTGCGTGGGTTGGGGAGGGGCGGCGCGTGCGGGCGCCCGGTGGTTGGGGTGAGTGCGCATGGTCTCCCCTGAGCAAGGCCAGGTGACCGCCCGATTGGGGACACGTGCCCCGAGCGATTTTCGACCTTCCCCGAGGGGCGGCCCCTGGATGTTGGGGCGCACGATGTCTGCGGTCGTGGGGGCCATGCCCTCCACGTCTCGCCCAGGATGTCGCGCTCGAACCGTACGCAAACCCCTTGAAAACAAGGCGGCCGTGGCCGCCCGTGCCGAGGCGCAGGCCGTTTTGAGCCTTTTTCTCGGGCCGCGAATTACTGGTAAATTTTACCAGTAATTCCCGAGGCTGTTTTTCCGGGATCTCGGCCGACCGCCGGGCGCCTTGACGGGCGAGAGGGCTCGCCGCGCCGCAGGCGCGCGGGGGGCGGCTGGCCGCCCCCTGGCCGACCAAGGAGGCGCGAGGAGGGCCGGGGCTCAGGGGCCCGAAGCGTTCCCGCCGCTCAAACTGGCCCCCGCCATCGAGGCACGAAGCCGCTCGAGCGCGTCACCGAGTGCCTCGAAGATGGCCTCGCTCGTCCGGTGCAGCGGCACGCCGTCGAGCCGGCGCGCCGGAACACCTCGCCGGATCACGGCGTGCGGTAGCTTGCGCGACATGCTACCGTGCGGAGCACGGCGTGCCGACGACGAAGGTTCGGGCGCTCTGGCGGGCGGAAGGAACACGAGGGTTACGGGCGATTGGTCGGCGTGCCCGACTCGTGCGGTCGCGGGATCGGTTCGCCGCGGTGAGGGCATCGCAACGCCTACTTCGTCAGAACGGGCAGCGGTGAGTATGTCTGTCGGCCGGCATGACGGCGACGCCGCCGTCGGCCAGGGGTAGGGGTGCACGCGCCAGCTTGGCCGCGACGACGGCGAGTCGAAAGCCAGGGGATGCGGCCCGGCGCACGGGCGCCCGAGCGTGGCGGGCGTGAGGCCGAGCGCGTCGGCGACCTCTGCGCGCGTCCGCCCCGCGGCAACGGCACCTCGGCATAGACGGCGAGGGGTTCGCGCAAGGCCCTGGGATAGCCGTGCCCAGCACCAGGTTAGTCGGCGGTGTGCAGGGCATGGCGCAGTTGGGTGGCCTCGAGATCGAACATGGGCGAACCTCCTGCGCGCTCGCGTGTGCGCGCAGGGCAGGCTCTCTGGAGGCGACTACCCCGTAAGGATAGGTCAGGGCGAGAAAAGACACTTAGTTTCGCGATCTGAGCTTTGTCAACGTGGGCCAAAGCGCCGCCGCTCGGGATGGTGGCAGCCTTACGCACAGTTGCCAAAGCGCCTCTTTAAAAGTCGCGCTCTTCTGTGCTGCCAATACATTAGAAATACAAGAAAGAAGTTCTGCGAAGGCCGTTCTTGCTGCTGGTGGGGAGCCAGCAGACAGTGCAAGATCAGCACTAAGATTTAGCAGAAGGTTGATTTCGTGTTCATCGCTCGGCGCAACAGTTCCCGCGTCAAGCTTATTTCTGAGGAGCGGAGATTGGTCCATCACCCCGGCGCACACCGCTGGCCAATTTTGGTGCAAGAATTTTCGAATTTTTTCAGAGCGAAGCCTCAAGCATTGGGCGCATGCAACGCGAGCCGCAATGAGGCCAACATCGGGGTTGGTTTTGAACATGGCTACAAAATCAATGTTAAGTACAATTTCTTCCAACTGCTGGCGCAGAGAATCATAAATCGGAAGATCTTTTACAACTAGCCACATCGTCGCCCAGGCGTCCTTATTCGTTACCTGAGCCCGAATTTGCTGTAGGGACTCGGCGGCAAGCTTTTCCAGAATCGCATGAGAAAACAGCTGCGACTCTTCGTCGCTGACCAGCGTCGAAAAATTGATCGAGCGTTCCTTGCCCAAAAACGTACCCATTGCGTTGGTGGCCAGCGTTGCGTCGAACAGTAGATCTTCTGCGGAGATAGCTGACGAGCCGTCGCTACGTCGCTCGAGGAACAAACTTCGCCCTCGCTCTACCACAGAAGCTGGCACAGGTGTAGCAGCTGAACCCAAGGCATAAAGCACCATGTCCAGAATAGACGATGGCCACGTGACTCTATAAGGGTGAGCGATGTCGGTGGTGTTGACTCGCGTTTCGTTGTCAAAAACAGGATCGGTCATTCTGGCCGAGGCTCGCTCAAAGAAAGTCGCCATGTGTTCATATGACGGGGATGCATCCTTCAGCAAGGAGTACACATGTCCAGCATGAGACCAAGCAATCGATAGACGCGTGTCGCTGGCCCACATGTCAATGTCGTCCCATCGTCGACTGTCTGCGAGACACCAACCGAGCACAGCGACAAAGGCACGAAATGCGTCAGACATCTTTTTGTCCAGCAATGCAAGTGCCAAGCAGACGGCCAGTTTTTGATAGCATTTCCTCTCGCTGCAAAATCTCCACAGCATCCTGATCAAGTGCGCCGTCGACACAAAGGATCTAGGCCTACCAGAAAGGCGACGCAGCAGCTCATAGCGCTCGCCAGAACCCATGGCGTCCAGCTCTCTAATTAGAGCGTCAGGCAATGGCACCGGAATGTGCCATAGTCTACAAATTGCATCTTCAATGCCATTGTCACGAATTAGCTGACTCGCGGCTTCATCCAGCCTTCTGGCCAAGTCGTCAGGCGAGGCAAAATCCAAGCGATGGTACATAAGTAGAGCTCTGGAGCTTGTGGGACTAAGATCAGATGTAGCAATTGTGCCAACTGTGCGAAGCTGACGTGCGAGCGTTTCGTATCGCAGCGGCATGCTCTGCTCTCTGAATCGATTGAGCGCATCGAACATGGCCGACGGGCCACTTGCATCCAAAATGCTCTCAATCGCCTTGCGAGCAGCATCTCGGGGCATGTCGAACCATTCGGGATGGCGCTCGAAGACTGAAGCGCGAGCTTCTCTGTCTCCCGTAAGCGCGCCAATCGCCGAGTCAGTAACCGTGGCCCGTTTGTCCGATGACCATACCACGGCAATCACATCCTCAGTGCCAACGCGTTCTGCTTGTAGAGCCACACGATGGCCGTCTAGAGACGTGATGCTTACCTTTTGTCCATGCAATGCTCGCACAGCGGCCGACCAGAACTTGGTTCGTTCAAAATGAGCCTCTCCAACGACAATGGCCGGAATCAGTTTTCTACCAACAGCGGCAAGATAATCAACATCCCGGTTTATTTCATTGATAACTTGTTCTGGCATGTCGCTCAGAATGCTATCAATGCGACGGACCGTTTCCATCCGTTGCTGGGTCGTTTGCCGCGAACGAACCGCGCGAGCCGTAATGCGCTTTATTGCTTCTGCTGCTCGTGCTGCCAGCATAGGAGACAATGCGATCTTAGGTTCCCATAGTCGCGACCAGATCCAACGCAAGTAGTTGGCTCTGACGTTGTCGAAGCTCGGACTAGAGATTGCAGTGGCAAGCAACAGCGAGCAAGCAGTGTCGACAGCGATAGACAGGTCATGGTTAGCCCCACGTTCATTGCCTGGCTCTGTCATTACTTCGATGACGAAGGTGTCGACGTGCATAGCGCTAAGAAGCCATTCAGCTCGTGCAACAACGGATGAGCGGTGGCCATTGGCATCACTCCATATTTGCACCATTGCTTCTGCGACGGCACCCAATGATGCCTGCAAAATTGACCGCTCGCCAAGATCCTCTGGGTCATCCGGCTTCTGGAGCCAAATGCTTTGCTCCAGCATAGTGGCCCATGATCTGCGCAACACCTTTAGTGAATGAGTCTCTCGCAAGACATGGCCTTCGATAGGTGCTTTCATCAACTCCGCAACAAGTTCTTGCGCGGTCAGCGGGAGAAAATTGAACCGCTGCTCCCGCAGTTGCTGTACAGCTTTGGATCGCGCCGCTGCTGTAATAGCTCCTTCGGCCACAAGAATATCCAAAACGTCTACGGTTCCCAATGTTTGCTTGCCAGATATAAACATGTGGGCAGACAGAAAGCGATCGTCCACCCACCATGCAACCCGTGACGTAGGCTCGGTTTTCAGCAGCTCCATCATACAGCGCGCTGGTGCATTCCACTCCGCTAGGGAAGACTCTTCGTCGTCTCCATCTTGTGCAACAGGTACGTGCACATATGTTCCAGCCTCTATTCCCGAGCGAATTCTGTCGACTATCGAATCTATCCATCTGGCCAAGGACTCTTGACGCTCTGCAGAACGGAGCTCAGCGCCGACCCGCTCGCTCTCGTCACGCTCGATGAAGACTTCAAACTGCTTCGTTGCTACGTCAAGGAGATCTGCCATGGCAAGAAGTTCGGCGGTCGCCCCTTTGCAATAGAGCCTGGCGCCCTGAAATGGCACGATTCCATCGTCGGGGGCTCCGCATGTGCCTAGCGCCTCAATAGCCTCGCTAAATCTTTCGTCTGATATGGCTCCCATGTTCTGAAGAGCCCTGGCAACAGACCAGCAAGTTGCAACCTGCTTCGGTGCACCGTGAGCCGTGGATGGCGACTCGTCGGCCAAGTTATTAGTCGGCAGAAAATCGACAGAAAAACCGTCGGAAAGCATGGTAGTCTCAAAGGAGTCTGGTCGTTCAGAATCATGGTGCAATGCTGAGGCAACCAAGGTGCGATCAGACCGGTCAGTCTTAAAGATTTTTAGCTCCCCACTGGCGATTAGCTCACATATGATTTTTATTGCTCGTATTCTGCTTGGCTGATGGTGTTCTGCGTCACTGCGCATGTCCAGCAGAGCCAAAATCGTGCTTGGCGCAAGACGCAAGGGTTTTAGATGCTGCTCTACGCTGTCAAGCACCCCGAGATGGGCGACTAGCAAAATTGCGGTGATGTCTAGCCACAGTTCTTGAAAGGGATTGCCATTCTGGAGCGCCAAGCTCGGCCGGCCGCCGTGGCGAATCAACAATGGAATGCCTTGTGGTTCGTTGCCACCGGCTCCCTGCGCTTTGGTTTGACGGTACAGCTCGGCTATTGAACGATTGATCTTAGAGGAGACGGCATGTATTGGCATGTTGCCGCTTAGATAAAGCCCGATTACCTCTGCTGCCTCGTCTTGACCACGCTTAAGGTTGTCCAAAACGTCTTGCGTAGGAAGTTTCTGAACACCTTTTGTGCCTTCCTGCGCAAGGGATTCGAGGCGAGGCATTAGTTGTCTTGTCTCTTTCTCAAGCCCTAGCCTTTTGCCAAGAATAAGTGCTTTCACGACGAGATCGTCTGCAAGCTCAAGTCCAATGGCTCTGTGCCAGTATTTCTCGGCTAGTTCAGGAGCCTCTGCCTTCAGTGCGTAAGCCATGTCCAGCGCTTGAGCTGCTTCAAGCTTGGGGTCGGGCTCGATCTGGCGCGCAATGAGTGCGAGTCGTTTTATGTCGCCTGCTTTGACAAGCAGGTGTGCCAAATGCCATTGATCTTCAAAATTATGGCTCTCGGCAACTATGCTCTCGGTCTCGGCTAGCGCATGTGCAGTTCGGCCCAACTGGTTGAAGCATGACGCTCGAATGCGTCGCAGTTCAATGGGCGGTCTTTTTTGCGGAAGCAGCGACTGATTTCGCTCGATCAGATCAAGACATGCGTCAAATCTACCTGCGTTGTGGCAGCACATGGCTGCCAGCCTAAGAGATTCGTAAGTGCACCCGATTTCTACCAATTGCTCGGCGCGCTGAGCAACGAATTGCCAGTTGCCTCTGCGAGCCATCGCGATGCACAAGTCCGGCAACAGCTGAGGGTCGCTATCATCCGACAATAGCTCGCTGATTATCTTGTGCTCGATTTCTTTATCTACCTGATTGGTTCGCAGCGCAAGGATTGCTATGCTCTGTTTGGCGTTGCTATCTCCCAGACGGCCGATTAGCTCAAGGGCTTCGTTGATTTGGCCGTTCGCCACCAGACATTGAGCGTGCCAAAATGCCCACGCGTTGTGGTTTTTGGCTTCCGCAAAAAGGCGCTCATTGTCGACTATGACACGAAGCGCGTCAGATTTTTTATTGGCAGATAGATATATGGCGACTAGGGCCAGCAGTTGCAAGGGCTCGACGGCTTGCTCGCTGATGCGACGTTCAAGCATCAAAGAGGCGCTGCTAAGGTCAACGCCTAGGCTCCTTGCGACTGTCCACAGTATCGCTCCTTCGTTGCATGGATTTCTTTGGAGAGCTTTCTTACAGCAGTCGATGCCTTCGCTTTGGCGCGATGGATCGTTTAGGAGGCAGGCCATGTGCCACACGTCCAAATGCCCCCGCTCCAAGTCGGTTGTTGCTTTCGATGCTAGGTCTGCAAAGATGACGCTAGCATCTCTGAGATTTCTTTGGCTCTCGTCGTCTCGACGGACCAAGTCCCAGCTTATTGGCTCTGGCCAAGGTGGTAGCCGCTCTGGTATGGCCGTGGGCGATACGGAGCGATAATATTTTATGATCCCTGATGCGCTGCGGACCGTTTCCCACGTCGGCTCAAGCTTATTTGCTCGATCGATCTCTTCAAGCGATTGACTGATATTCTTGGTGAGCAAGAACAGGAGCGCGCGTAGCCGAGCTCCCTCTGCACTAAGTTTCATCTCGTCAGAGTTCAGCGCAAGTTGCGCATCATTGTAGCTGCCGCCTTCTATTAGAAATGCTGCGTAGAGCTGGCGACTCTCTAGATCCTCTCGAGACTTTAGACGGGCGGCGCCTTCGGCTGTGCGACCGAAAGCATGGTCAAGCAAGGCTCGTAGCCTCGTGTCATCCTCGCCGGGGGCAATGGCTTGCGCTTGGTCGGCTAGATTCAAAGCTTGGCCGCGCTCGTTGTTCGACAGACATATGCTTGCTTCAAAGCGGAGGACTTTTGCTTTCGTGACGGCTGCTAGGGTTCCCCATTTGACCTTGTCGCTTTTTATGGACTGAACGACCGACAGGGCGTCGTCTTTGTTGCCATCTCTCCAATGGGCGCGAGCTGCGATAATCTCTTTTTGTGTTGATGCGTCTACTATGTCCGCGAGCTGCGACGCATAGTTCTCAAGGGCCGTAGAGATTATGGCATTGGAAGGCTTGTCAAGTGTTGCTGTCGACGGGACGGATGTGCCGCAAATTACCGATGCCCAATAATCCGGCGGTTCAAAGTAGGTTCTTACTATGTCGGCATGTGGACGAAGTTTGTTTCTTATGGTGGAGGCGGCCCAAACTTCGTACAGAATGCCATGATCTTTGAATCTTTTTGCTTGCTCATCTATTGCCCTTTGACACTGAGTCGAATCTGTATCGCAAGCGACGAATAGAACGAATCGTTGAATCTTTTCTTTGGACCAGACTTCGGCCCAATGATCAAAAAATGCGTCGGAGGCCTCCCTGATGTTTTTTGCCCCAAATTGCCGGTAGCATTTGCACTGGCCAACCTCTATACCTCTGTCTGCCCTGAGCCTGGCTATGGTGTCAATGCCGTACTGCTGCTGTCCATTAATGCCATAGATGGTACAGGTGGCCACATCCTGTTCTTTGTCGTGAAGATCGCGGCAGAGCTCTTGAAATACGTACGGCCCTATTTCGTGAAACGGCGGCGTCTGTCCGCGGCGAATCCCTGGTTGCATCTTTGCGGGCAATTGGGACGGTTGCGTATTTTTGCTTTTTCGCGGCATCGGGCCTGATTCTGCTGACCGTGAGGTGGAATTGCGGGTAGCGTTTTTTTTGTTGTGGGTGCATACGGATTGTGCCGCAGAACGTGCCTATCTGACATCGGGGCCTTTTCGAGGGCGAGTCGTTTCTACGGACCAACCATGGGCTTTCCCTATTTAGTGGCGTTCTGCATTAAAGAAGCACCAGCGTTTCTTCTTAGAGGAGGTGCCCTCTGTGGCACATGTAGGCGCCACGGTGGCCTTGTCCTGCTGAGCAAGTGATGCTGACTCTTTAGACTCACATTGTCTTGTGTAAGGAATTTGCGCGCGCTGTGGTTGAGCTGTCGAGCTCGACAAAGTCGACCCTTCGCTACTGCCCCTTGGACAAGTGAGTCCCGAGTGCCGGGTCATACTCGCTGACGACGAATGGCGTTTCATGTCTAATCGTGCCGAAGAATGTACCACGCACCTTGAGCTCAGGTCTTCGCGCAACAAGTGCGATGCTCGATCCTTATGGAGCCTAAGAACCGCAGCTTTTTGCCCGCGTTCGAGCTGCCGTCGCTTGTGCGTGCTTGCGCGCCCGGCGGCGCGTGTCACGACGCACGCCTCGTCAGCTACTGAGTATATTGGGGGGGCCAAGCCGTGGGAAGCCGCGAACACGAAGGCGCCGGCGAACGCCTCCGAACTCGACATCACGGCCGCTTGTCGCTTCTCCCCGCGAGAGGCGAGGCGATGGTTGTGTAGGGGCTAGGTAACGATGCCCTCGAGTCTGACGAAATGCTCGAAGCAGAGCGCGCAGATTTGCGAAGTGTAGGTAGTGCGACCTCGCGCGCCCTCGGAGCCTGTGAAGCAAGTCCAGGGGTCACGACCCTTCGGCCACGTGGCGTGGAGCCTGCGAGCGGTGGTGACCGGACGAGGCAGCAGGCCCGCCCAGCGCGGGCGGCGCCGGGTCGTAGAAGAGGGCCCCACGCCCGTCTCTGGGAGGCGCTACACCGCCGTGGACGACTTCATAGAGGCATGCTCGCGCCCAAGGGCTGGCAGGTCGAGAGCCTGGCCTCGCCGCGAGGGTACGCCCAAGAGGTACCTTTGGATGGGCGCTCCCCGTTTCTCAGCCTGAAATCGCTGCTTCTGCGCTCTTCGGGGGGCGGGCTCACCTCCTGCGCAGCGGGCCCTTCTCGGCAGGTCAAGAACGGCATGGAGAGCAGCGAAAAGGCGTTGACCATCTGGTCGCGAGGGCTGTTGACCGCCAGGTCGCCGACGAGGAGGGGGCGTTGGAGCCGACCCCCTGGAAAACACCATGTTTCGCCCGGGTCGGATCGTTACCCGCGGTGTCGGACGGACTCGATCGCGCTCTCGATCTGGGGACACACAAAGAATGTTACCGCCGGTTATGACGCAAGGTTCCCAGCAGTGAACAATGGGGGCCCCACGCGACAACGCAAACCGAAAGCGCCTGTAAGTTCAATCACTTGCGAGGCGCTCCCGGGGAAGCCCCTTAACCACCGGGTCGCTTTGTGCCCGTTTGAGTTCACCACCCGACCCGGTTCTGAGCCCATTCTTGCCCCAGCGCGACCCCAAGACGGCCCTCGGACGCCCCGCCTGGCCCCCCGCCGTTCTTTGTGTCCCCGACGCCAAGACGGGGCCCTTGCGCGCGACCGCAGGAAAAAGCCGCTGCACCCGCCCTCTCTGCGAAGCGACGCTGCGTTGACCGCTTGCGTCCGAATTTCGCGTGAGGACAACTGTGGCTCCGCACTAAGCCACCTAGACTAACAAATTCTCCGAGAATCTGAGGGGCAGCTCAACCTCCGGCACAAAGAGCCGCTGTCGTCTCGGCGTTGTCAAAGAGCGAGGGGGCCTTCAGGCAGCACAAAGAGGGCCGCTGAGAACGTGGCTTTTTCTCTTCTCTCCATGGCCCACGAGGAGCAAGGACCCCGCTGGGGCGACAAAATGATGCCATGCGTCATGGTCGGAGGGGCCGGCACAAAGAAGCGAGGCACAGGGTCTGATGGCGCCATCTGCCGGCGCCGCGCCCCGTCGTCGCGCCGCGGGGCCGAGATCGAGCGGCTTCGATCGAGCGGGCGCCGAGGGGCCGAGGGGCCGAGGAGGAGCACGCTGGCGTGGCCCCGGGGCGCGAGGCGCGCACGTTCGAGCGTCCGCGCGCGCCGCCGGGCTGGGGCCGAGCGCAGCCGCCGTCGAGGCAGGCGCCGGACGCGGGGCGGCCGCGGGCCTTGGCCCAGAGCGTCTCGGCGAGGCCCATCGTCCAGCAGAGCGGGCAGCCGCGCAGGGCGACGAGTGCGAGCGGCACGAGCACGAAGGGCGGCCAGCCCAGCGGCGACAAGGCGAGGGCGCAGGCGAGGGCGGCGGCGCCGAGCGCGCCCCGGAGCAAATGCTCGGGGAGGCTCTTGCTGGCGAACATGGGGCCTCGCTCACGACCCCAGCGGGCGCGGCGACGGGCAGGTGCTCTTGCCCAGCAAGCGGTAGCCGAGGCAAACCCCGCCGAAGGCGGTCGCCACGAGGTAGAGGGCGGGCGCCCCGAAGGCCGCCGCCCGAGCCGCCGGCCCGAACGGGGCGAGCCAGGCGCAAGCGGCGAGCGGGATGGCGGCGACGAGGCGGGCGAGGCGGTCGAAGTGGCCGAGGTTTTGGGCCATGATGGGCTCCTTTTCGAGGGTCTCGGCCCGCAGAGGCGCGGCGCCCCCAAAAGGGTTCTCGGGCGGGGGACGAATCCATTCGCGCCCGGCCGCCCTCTGCCTCCTCGCATGGACCACGCCACCGCCCGCGACCTCGCCCGGCGCATCGCCGCCCTCCGGCCCGACCTACGCGACGCGCTGCTCTTCGTCGACGTCCTCGGCCTCTCCCCCCGCGACGCCGCCGCCCGCGTGGGGGTCGCGTTGCCGACCCTGCTCGGCCGCTTGCGGTCGGCGCGGGCCTCGCTCGCGGGGGGCTGCCCGTGAGCGGCGAGCGGGCCCGAGCGGGTGGGGCGGCGGGCCCCTTCGGGCCGCAGGCGCAGGCGCCCGAGGGGGCCGGGGCCGACCGGCGCGCGGGGGCCGGGAGGGCCGAGGCCGACGGGCGGCTGGGGGCCGAGCACGCCGAGGTGCTGGCCCGGGCGCGGGCAGGCGATCGGGCGAGCATCGAGCGCTTGCTTTTCGCCTACCAGCCCGACGTGCGCCGCTTCGCGCGCCGGGTCTGCCGCGTCGAGGACGCCGACGACGCCGTGCAGCACGCGCTCGTGCAACTCGCCGCCAAGCTCGGCACCTTCCGCGAGGCGGCGAGGCTGACGAGCTGGCTCTTCACCGTCGTCAAGCGCGAGTGCTTGCGCCTGCTCGCGCGGCTGCGGCGCGAGGGCGAAGGCGAGCTCGGGCCCCCGCTCGCCGACGCGACCGACCTCGAGGTGCGGCTCTCGCTGCTGCGCGCGCTCGCCGGGCTCGACGCCGCCCACCGGGACGTCCTACTGCTGCGCGACGTCGAGCAGCGGCCGGGGCCCGAGGTGGCCGAGGCGCTGGGCATCTCGCTCGAGGCGATGAAGAGCCGGCTGCACCGGGCGCGCGAGCAGGTTCGCGCCGAGCTGGCGCGGTAGGGGGGGCGCGGTCGCGCCTGGGGAAGGCGGGGCGGGGGGTCGCGTCGGCGTCGTTCCGCGGTCGCTTGGAAACGAACGGGCGCCCTCCGCGGACGCCGAGTCGCTTGAGCCCGGCGTACCACCTCGCCGGGCGCTGGGCGCGAGTCGGGGCGAGTAACCTCAACGTCGCGAGCTGGCTGGGCAACGCCGAAATCGACGTGGCCATCGACGACGAGCCCTTCGCCGGGCGCATGCAGGCGCAGTTCGAGCGCGACCTCGGCGGCGCGACCGAGGTCGTTCTCGAGAGGCGGCTCCGCCGGCGTCGCGGTGACCGCGGCGGGGGCCGGCCGCGGGGCGGCCGCGCGGTGGCCGCCGCCGGCGCCCTGCGGATCGCGAGCACCGTCGGCGCGGCGATGGCCGACCGCCGCGTGCTCGGGGCGGGCGAGGGCAAGGTCTTGCTCGGCGGCGCGGCCGCGCTCGCCGCCGTCGCGGTGCTGGGGCTCTGGTGGCCGCGCGCGCTCGCCTGGCCGCTCGCGCCGCTCGCGGCGTGGTCGGCCGTCGGCCTGCTCAGCCGGTACCTGGCCCTCGCCCGCGGGGCGAAGGCGGCGCGTTCGGCGGGCCGTTGAACGGTGCGGGCGACGTCGCTTCGCCCGCCCCCGGCAGCGCGACGGCGTCTCGTCCGCCCCCGTGGGGCGCGACGACGTCGCGGCGGCCCGGCACCGGCACGAGGGGCGGCGCGGCGGGCGGCGCCAGCGCGCTGCCGCGGGCCGACGCGACGTCGGCGTGCTCGCGCACGACCCCGGCCGCGACGTACACGGCGGCCTCGTCGAGCGTCTCGTGCTCGAGCAGCTGCGCGACGATCGAGTCGAGGCGGTGGCGGTTCTCGCGCAAGAGCTCGACGGCGTGCCGGTAGCACTCGTCGACCAGCCGGCGGACCTCTTCGGCGACGGCGTCGAGCGTGCCCTCCGAGACGCCGAGCATGCGCGGGTCGCCTTCCGCCGGAAAGACGGAAACCGGCCCGATGCGCTCGGACATGCCCCAGCGCCCGACCATCGAGCGCGCGATGCCCGTGCAGGCCTGCAGGTCGCTCTCGGAGCCGGTGGTGACGACGCCGAAGACCACGTGCTCGGCGGCCATGCCCCCGAGGGCGCCGATCATGCGGCCCTTGAGGTAGCCGGCGTCGTAGCCGTAGCGGTCTTGGTCGGGGGTCGACAGGGTCACGCCCAGCGCGCGCCCGCGCGGAATGATGGACACCTTGCGGACGGGGTCGGCGCCGGGCTGCAGGATGCCGAGCAGCGCGTGGCCCGCCTCGTGGTAGGCCGTGCGGCGGCGCTCTTCGGGGGGGATCACCACGTTGCGCGCGGCGCCGAGCTGCACCCGCTCGAGCGCGTCGGCGAGGTCGGCCGCGCCCACCGCCTTGTGGCCGCGCCGGACGGCGACGAGCGCGGCCTCGTTGACGAGGTTCGCGAGCTCGGCGCCCGTCATGCCCGGCGTCGCCCGCGCGAGCCGGTCGAGGTCGGCGTCGGGGGCCAGGGTCACCTTGCGCGCGTGCACGCGGAGGATCGCTTTGCGGCCGGCCTGGTCGGGCGCGTGCACGGTGATGCTGCGGTCGAAGCGGCCCGGGCGCAGCAGCGCCGGGTCGAGCACGTCGGGCCGGTTGGTCGCGGCGAGCACGATGACGCCCTCGGAGCCGGAGAAGCCGTCCATCTCGGTCAAGATCTGGTTGAGCGTCTGCTCGCGCTCGTCGTGGCCGCCCATCGCGCGCGAGCCGCCGCGCGCCCGCCCGATGGTGTCGATCTCGTCGATGAAGATGATGGCCGGCGCCACCGCGCGCGCGGCCTGGAAGAGCTCGCGCACGCGCCCCGCTCCGACGCCTACGATCATCTCGATGAACTCGGACGCGCTGGCCGAGAAGAACGGCACCTTGGCCTCGCCCGCCGTCGCGCGCGCGAGCAGCGTCTTGCCCGTGCCGGGGCCGCCGGTGAGCAGGACGCCCTTGGGCGCGCGCGCGCCGACTTCGCGGTACTTCTCGGGCGCGCGCAGGTAGTCGACGATCTCGGTGATCTCGCCCTTGACCTCGTCGATGCCGGCCACGTCGTCGAAGGTGACGCGCACGGTCTCGGGGTCGACCGGCTTGCGCTTCGCGCCCGCGCCGAACATGCCCCCGAGGCCGCCCATGCCCCCCATGGCCGCCTGTTGGCGCTTGAAGAGCCAGCGGTAGAACAAGACCAAGAGCAAGATCGGCGCGACCGAGATGAGCAGGTTGGTCAGCAGGCCGCGCTCTTGAATGACGGGCGTGGCCTTGACGGCGGCGTTGCTCTGCACGAGCTTGGCGAGCAGGTCGTCTTGGGCGAAGACGGGCCGCTCGGTCGCGAAGCGCTCGTAGGTGCGCCCCTCTTTGTCGTCGGGCAGGGGCTTGGCCTCGCGCAGCTTGCCTTGAATGGTCTGGCCGCGCGCGAAGACCTCGACGACGTTGCCGGCCTGCACCTGCCGGTCGAACTCCGAGTACGTCACGGTCTGCGGGCCGTTCAGCCGGTCTTGCAGGGTCAGCAGGCCGAAGACGACCAGGTAGATGACGAACGCCCGCGTCGCGAGGGCCCACCAGTTGCGCTCTTTCTTGGGGGGCTCGCCCTTGCCGTCGGGGGGCAGCCCCTCGGTGCGCCAGGGGCGAGTCGGCGCCCGCTCGGGCGGCGTGCCGTCGGGCTTGGTCGCGAGGTCATGCGCGGCTTGCGGGATGGTCGGTTCGTTCATGGCGTGCGGGTCGGTGGTCGCCCTCCGGGGCGGCGCCGGCCGCGGGGGCGAGGCGCGCGGGGGCGAGAACGTCGGCGCGGGCGGCGAGCGGCCCTCGCCGGCGGGCGGGGCCGCGCTCATCGCGCCGGCGCGACGGCGGCGGGTGCGATCGCCTCGGCGCGAAGCTCGTCGAAGGCCACCGCCCGGCGGCGGGCGCCGAGCGACGCGTTCGCGCCTCGGCGGCGTCTCGTCTTGTTCGGCACGAGAGGGAACGTAACCAGCGGTTGGCGGTTTGCGAGCCGCAATGACGTTAACGACGAGGTAGAGCCTGGCGTCCTGACGCGATCGTGACCGCCGCGTCGCGCTCCGGCGTGGCTCGGGCAGGGCACATCGTCGTGTCTTCGTTCGCCGGGCGGCCGAGGCGCAAGGGCCACGGTCGGTCCGCGCCAGCAATGCCCTGGCCAACGCTGCGCGAGCTGGGGTGGGCTCCTCTGCAAGGCGCCGTGGGGGAGGAGCCGACGCCGCCCCGCCATGGGGTCGCCTCAAGGGGTTCACGCTCAACCTGGCGCGCCTCGTCGAGGGCGCCGCCGCGCTCGTCATCGCGCTCGCCTCGCTGCGGGCCTTCGTCGGGTACTTGGCGGGCGTTGGCGAGCGGGGCGCGGACGTGCCCTAGGAGGCCCTTCGGCTGTCGCTCGGCAAGTCGCTCGCCCTCGCGCTCGAGTTCGAGCTCGGCGCCGACATCTTGAAGACGGCCGTCGCCCCCGCGTGGAACGACATCGGCCTGCTCGCCGCGGTCGCCGTGCTCCGCACCGCGCTCAACTTCTTCCTCGGGCATGAGCTGCGTCAGGCCGAGAGCCGCAAGCCGTCGCTCGCGGGGAGGGTCGAGGCCTCGGGCCAACCGCCCGCGTAACGGTCGGCGCGACGTAGTCGGGGGCCGAGCGTAGGGCGCGGCGTCGTTCGAGGCACTCTCTGCGCCCCCGGCGCCGCGGATCGCCCGGGGGGGCGGGGCGGCTCGCCTTTCCCCCAGGGCGTCGCGACGTTAGCGGGTCGTGAGCTGGCGCCCCGCCCGGGGCGCTGACGGGGGCGGCCCCGACTCTTCGAGCTCGACGAGGCGGGCGTCGACGTCGGCGAGCAACCGCTCGGAGGCCTCGTCGCCGATGAGGCCTTGCCGACGTGCCTCGAGCAGCGCGTCCTTCTCGGCCGCCAGGAGGCCGCGCCGCGCCGCCTCGGCTTCGGCCTCGCGCAACTCGGCCGCCTCGAGGTGCAGGGCGTCGATCGCGCGCTCGGCCTCGGTCAGCCGCGCCCGGTACTCGCCGCGGAGCGCGCCGAGCACGTCGCGCTGCGTCGCCCCCTGCCGCTCGAGGCGGGAGAGCGCCTCGAGCGCCGCCTGCGCCGCCCTCGCCGCGCCCCGGTGCAGCTCGTACGCCGCGTGCGCGGGGCCCCCGCCGCTCAGGCCGAGGCGCCGCAGGAGCGGGCCCATCGTCAGGCCCTGCACGAGGATGGAGAGCAGCACGACGCCGTAGGTCATCGTCACGAGCAGGTCGCGGTGCGGGAAGCCCTGGGGCAGGCCGAGCGCGAGCACCATCGAGAGGCCGCCGCGCAGGCCCCCCCACGTCAGCACCGGCGCCCAGCGCCAGGGCACGGCCTCGCGCGTGCGCCCGAGCAGGGCGACCACGCCGGCGACGACCGCCGCGCGCCCGAGGGCCGCCGCCGCGAAGGCCGCCACGATGGGCAGCCACGAGGCGAGGAGCCGGCCCGCGTCGACCTCGAAGCCGATGAGGAGGAAGACGGTCGAGTTGAGGGCGAAGGCGACGTACTCCCAGAAGGTCTCGACCGCCACGCGGGTCGAGGGGCTCATGCCGGTGCGGGCCGCGTAGTTGCCGCAGAGCATGCCGGCGACGAGCGTGGCGATGATGCCCGAGACGTGGAAGTGCTCGGCGGCGGCGAACGAGCCGTAGGCCGCGACGGTGGTGAGCGTGATCTCGATCATCGGGTCGTCGACGCGCCGGATGACCTCGCTCGCGGCGAGCCCGACGAGGGCCCCCGCGACGCCCCCGAGGCCGACGACGCGCACGAAGTCGAGCGCCGCGCCCGCGGCCGAGAAGGGGCCGCCGCCGGCGACGGCGGCGAGCACGAGCGAGAAGACCACCGCCGCCGTGCCGTCGTTGACGAGGCTCTCGCCCTCGACCAGGGTCGCGAGCCGCTTGGGCGCGCCGAGGCTCTTGAAGAGGCCGACCACGGCGACCGGGTCGGTCGCGACGATGATGGCGCCGAAAACGAGGCCGTGCGCGAGGCCGAAGCCCTCGACGAAGTGCAGCCCGTTGGCGAGGGGCACCAAGATGGCGGCCGTCAGCGCCATCGCCGCCACCAGGCCCGGCACGGCCAGCGCGTTGACCGCGAGCTTGTTGCGCCAGAAGGCGCGCGCCTCGAGGTGGTAGGCCGCCTCGAAGACGAGCCCGGGCAGGAAGAGCGCGAAGAGCAGGTCTTTGGTCAGGTGCGGCGGCGTGACGAGGTGCGACGCGCCGAGCGCGGTGCCGGCGACGACGAGCGCCACGGTGTAGGGCACCTTCCAGCGGCGGGCCGCGATGGCCACCGCCGTGGCGACCGAAAAGAGGAAGACGAACGCGAGCTCGGGTCGCATGGTCGACGCGCCGTAGGGGGCCGCCCCGCGCGGCCCTCTTTCTTTGCGAACGCCTCGGTCCTTTGTCCAACGAAACCGTGGGGCCGCCCGTCCGATTTTCGCCCCCGGCCGCCGCCCCGGGGCGGGCCCGCTCGGGCGTGCCCCGGGCGGCCGCGCCGCGCCGCGCGCCCGCTCGCTAAGTACCGGGGAAGCCCAGCGCTTCGCGCCGCCAGGCGACCTCGTCGAGGCTGCGGAAGAGGCGCCGCGCCCAGTTGTAGACGTCGTGCCGCTCGAGCCTCGAGAGCATGCGCCGCATGCCCTCGGCCCGCGCCGCGTCGGGCAGCCGGAGCGCCGCCGCCAGCACCTCGGCCGAGCCCTCGACGTCGTAGGGGTTGATGAGCGAGGCCTCGAGCAGCTCTCTCGCCGCGCCCGTGAACTTCGAGAGCAGCAGGGTGCCGGGCAGCCCCGCCCGCGCCGCGACGTACTCTTTGGCGACGAGGTTCATGCCGTCGTGCAGCGAGGTGACGAGGCAGGCGTCGGCCCGGCGGTAGAGGGCGGCGAGGGCGTCGCGATCGTGGTGCTCGTCGAGGTAGAGCACGGGCCTCCAGCCCGGCGTGCCGAAGCGTGTGTTGATGCCGGCCACGAGCGCCGCGACCTCGCGCGCGAGGGCGGCGTAGCGGGGCAGGACGCTGCGCGTCGGGGCGCCGACCTGCACGAGGGTCGCCCGGCCCCGGAAGTCGGGGTGGCGCTCGAGCAGGGTCTCGAACATCTGCAGCCGGTGGGGGATGCCTTTCGTGTAGTCGAGCCGGTCGACGCCGAGCAGCACGAGCCGGCCGTCGGTCCGCGCCGCCACCCCGGGGAAGGCGGCTTCGAAGGGCCGGGCGCGCGCGAGCGCGGTGAACGCCCGCGCGTCGATGCTGATGGGGAAGGGGCGGACGAAGGTCGCGTGGCCGCCGCGCGTGGCGCGGTGGTACTCGTGCTCGACGCGGGCCTCGAGCGCGCGGTCGACCGTGTCGAGGAAGTGGCCGCAGTGGCCCTGCACGTGGAAGCCCAGGAGGTCGCTGCCGAGCAGCCCGTCGAGGAACTCTTCGGCCCAGGGCAAGAGCCCCCACACCTGGCGGTTCGGCCAGGGGATGTGCCAGAAGTGGGCGACGAGAAGGTCGGGCCGGGCCCGCCGCAGCATGCGCGGCAGGAGCGCGAAGTGGTAGTCGTTGACGAAGACCACGCCCGGCCCGTCGCCGAGCTCGTCGAGCACGGCGTCGGCGAAGGCGCGGTTGGCCTCGCGGTAGTGCGCCCAGTCTCGGTGGCGGAAGACCGGCGGCACGTACGCGACGTGGCACAGCGGCCAGAGCGCCTCGTTGGCGAGGCCGTAGTAGTAGCCGCGTTCGACGTCGGGCGCGAGGCGCACGCGGCGCAGGCGGAAGGCGGGGCGCTCGGGGGGCCAGCCGAGGCCGCCGCGCGCGTCGGTCACGTCGAAGTCGGCCGTGCCGCCGCCGTGCGCCACCCACGTGCCGCCGCACGCCTCGACGATGGGCAGCATCGCGGTCGTCAGGCCGCTCGCGGGCTGCAGGGTGGCGAGGCGCCCGCCCTCGCCGCGCACGTGCAGCACGGGCGCGCGGTTCGAGACCACGACCAGCCGTCGGCCGGCGAAGCGCTCGCGGATGAGCTCGACGAGGCGCTCGCGCGAACCGAGGGCCTTCGCGGGCGCCGCCGGGACGTCGCCGAGGCCGGGCGCGAGTGGTAGGCCGTTCGTGCCAATGTGTTCGCTCCGTGACATCGGTCCTCTTTCTGGCTACGCGGCCATGCCCGGGTGGTATCGCGGCACGTCATCGCGCCGGGCCGCGCGACGGGCGCGCACGAAGAAGGCAACCCCCACTGCGAGCAGGCCCGCGCAGAGCCACTGCGCCGGCGTCAGCCCGGCGTAGCGGGCGTCTGCTCCGCGCACGTCGCGCGCCCGCAGAAAGTCGAGGCAGAAGCGGACGGGGGCGTAGTACGAGCACATGGCCCCGAGGTAAAAGCCCCAGGGGCGCGGCTCGCGCCGGAAGGCCCGGAAGGCCAGCGCGAGCGGGATCGTGAGGGCCATTTCGTAGAGCCCCAGGTCGAACCTGCCGCCGTCGGGGTACTGCACGGCGAACCAGGCGTCGGAGAGGGCGCCGGGGTGGTCGTGCGCGATCGCGCAGCCCGCCCGCCCGAAGGCCCACCCCACCGGGAAGGCGCTGGCCACGGTGTCGCAGTAGGGCAGCGCGTCGGCGACGTCGTGCCAGTACTTCCACCCGAGCATTCCGAGGGATGCGCCGAGGAAGCCGCCGAACGACGATTGACTGCCCCACACCGTCAGGAGCGTCTTCGCGACGTCCGCGGCCGGCGCCCGCAGCAGGTCGGGGCGGTAGAAGAGGACGTCGAAGACGTGCCCCCCGACGAACCCGCCTGCCAGCACCCAGGTGCCGAAGGAGCCGAACAGCCCGCTCGGCATGCCCAGCCGCTGCGCCTGACGGGATGCTATCCGCCAGCCGACGAAGATGCCGAGAGCGACGAGGGCCCCGAAGGGCTTGAGCGTCACGGGGCCCGTCCCGCCGAGGTCGGGCAGGATGGGCAGTTCGGGCAGCGTGAGGAAGGGGACGCGCGGTTCGAGCACGGCGTACCTCGGAAGAGTGAGGGGGCGCGGTGGTGGAGAAGGGGGGGCCGCTGGCGGTCGGGGGCAATCGTCACGGGCGTTCGGAGCAAGAGGGGGCGAAAGCGGCGGCGGGGAGGGCCGCTAGGGTCGTGGCGGCCTTTCGGCGGCGAGCAGCGCGGCGAGCCCGGGGGCGTCGACGATGACGTTCCAGAGGTCGCCTTCCGACACGGGGTCGGCGTCCGACGGGGCGGCCCACGGCGCGCTCGGCCCCCGCCGCTGCACGGCGACGACGGTCGCACGCAGCGCGCCGAGGCCGAGCGAGCCGAGCGTCGAGCCCACGGCCCAGCCGGGCGCGCGCACGACTTCGACGCGAAAGCCGGGCGGCAGCTCGAGGTAGTCGGCCTGGTCGCGCTGGCCCTCGAACCACACGACGCGCGTCACGAAGGCGTCGCGCCGGAAGAGCTCGGCGTCGTAGGCGCCGAGCAGCGCGCGCCAGGTCACGACGCCGGCGAGCTCGGAAGGCGACGCCGGGTCGGCGACCGGCACCTCGCCGGCGGCCGCTTCCCGGATCGCCTCGGCCAGCGCCGGCAGCGGCAAGTCGGGCGGGACGGTGGCGACGGGCCGCGCGGCCTGGGCCGCCGTTCCGGTGCCGGGCGTCGCCGGCGACGTTACGGCGCCCCAGCCGCCGGCGAGCCGGACGTAGACCGGGCGCCCCTCGGCGAGCGCCAGCACGAGCTCGCTGAGCGGCGCGTCGGCGGCGGCCGTCGCGACGTGGCGCTCCATGATGTCGGCCGCGCGGACCGCGCCGGCAAAGCGCAGGGCCGGCGAGCCCCGCCAGGCGACGCCTCGGCGGCGGAGCTCTTCGGTGTAGACCGACTCGGACCGCAGGCGGCGTGAGGTGAGCGTGGCCGCCGTCGTGGCGAGCAAGAGCGGCAGGACGATGTGGTAGTCGCCCGACAGCTCGAACACGAGCACCGCCGCCATCGAGGGGGCGTGCGTCGTGGCCGCGGCCAGGGCGGCCATGCCGACCAGCACGTACCCGCCGACGGCGCCGACCGAGCCGGCCGGGGCGACGGCCGCCAGGGCCGTGCCGGCCGCCCCGCCGAGCGTGGCGCCGAGCAAGAGCGAGGGCGTGAACACGCCGCCCGGGCTGCCCGAGGCGACCGACGCCGTCGTCGTGAGGGCCTTGGCGACGAGCAGCAAGAGCATCGTCGCGACCGTGAATCGGCCCTCGAGCAAGAGGTTGATGGCCTCGTAGCCGTTGCCGACGACGGCGGGCAGGCCGAGGGCGAACGCCCCGACGACGAGCCCCCCCAGCGCGGCGCGCAGCGGCCTCGGCGCGACGGCGCGGGCGAAGAGCCGTTCTCCGACCGAGAGCAGGCCGAGGAACGCCGCCCCGACGGCACCCGCCGCCGCCCCGAGCGCGAGGTGCGCGAGCAGCTCGGCCGTCGAGCTCAGGGTGAACGTTCGCACGCCGTAGATGGGCCCGCCGCCGACGGCGGCCCTCGTCACGGCGGTCGCCACGGCGGTGGCGACGACGACGGGCAGCACGATCTCGAGGGTGGCGACCCCGGCGACGACCTCGAGCACGAAGAGGACGGCCGCGAGCGGTGTGTTGTAGGCGGCGGCGAAACCGGCCGCGGTGCCCGCGGCGATGAGCGCCCGGGTGCGCCTCGGGCCCAGGCGGGCGAGGGCGCCGAGGTGCCCGCCGATCGCGCCGCCGAACTGAATGAGCGGCCCCTCGCGCCCGATCGAACCGCCCGAAGCGAGGGCGGAGTACGACCCGGCCGCCTTCCAGAGCGTCGCCCCGAGCGAGGGGCGGCCGCGCCCGAGCGCGACGGCCTCCATGATGTCGCCGACGCCGGCGGCGCCATGGCGGCGGGCGGCGAGCGCCCCGAGCGCCCCGGCGATCGCGGCCCCTGCGGCGGGCACGGCGAGCCGCAGCGGGGCGGGCAGGGCGGAGAAGGCCGCGACGACGTCGGGGGCGCGGTACGCGCGACGGATGGCGAACTCCATCGCCGCGCGGAAGGCGACAGCGAATGCCGCCGCGAGGGCTGCCACGCCGGCGGTCGCCGCCGCGTAGCGAGCGAGCCCGAACGGCCCGCCCGTGCCGCTCGCATCCATGCCAGGTGCTGGGGGTACGAAGGCCGGCTCGACTCCCGCTTGGTCGCCTTGGTTCATGCGCCTGCCCCTCTCAGGTCCGTGTCGTGCCCGGCCGCGGCCCCCCGCCTGCGCTCATTCGGCCTTCGGCTCGTCGTCGCGGGCGAGCCACTTGGCGAGCGTCTTGCGGTCGATGCCGAGCCGCTCGGCGGTGCGCACCTGGTTCCGGCCGAGCTGCTCGTAGGCCCACTGGGCGTAGCGCCGCTCGACCTCGCGGATGGGCAGCACGGGGCCCTCGAAGGGCCCGGGGCCCGCCGGCGCCCCCTCGCGCAGGCTCGGGGGCAGGTCGTCGAGGCCGGCCTCCTCGCCGGCGCTGAGCACGGCGAGCCGCTCGACGACGTGGGCGAGCTCGCGCACGTTGCCCGGCCAGGGGTAGGCGAGCATGCGCTCGAGGGCCGGGCGCGCGACCGAGCGCAGGCGCGAGCCGGGGTGGCGCTCGCGCATCTGGGCGACGAAGTGGTGGACGAGCAGCGGCAGGTCTTCGGCGCGCGCGCGCAGGGGCGGCAGCTCGATCGAGAGCACGTCGAGGCGGTAGAGCAAGTCGTCGCGGAACGCGCCGGCGCGGACGCGCTCGCGCAGGTCGCGGTGGGTGGCGGCGACGAGCCGCACGTCGACCGGGCGCTCTTTGCTGGCGCCGACGGGGCGCACGACGCGGCGCTCGAGCACGTCGAGCAGCTTGGCCTGCAGGGCGAGGCCCATCTCGCCGATCTCGTCGAGGAAGAGCGTGCCCCGGTGGGCCTCGACGAACAGGCCCGGGTGGTTCGATGTGGCCCCCGTGAAGGCGCCCTTGACGTGGCCGAAGAGCTCGCTCTCGAGCAGCGGCTCGGGCAGGGCGGCGCAGTTGACGGTGACGAAGGGCGCGCCGGCGCGGTCGCTCTCGGCGTGCAGGGTGCGGGCGACGAGGCCCTTGCCGGTGCCGGTCTCGCCGAGCAAGAGCACGGGGGCGCTGGTGCTGGCGACCCGGTCGAGCAGGGCGAAGACGCGGCGCATGGCGGGGCCCTGGCCGAGCAGGTGCTTGCGCGAGAACTGCTCGCGCAGGGCCGAGCGCAGGGCCGAGGCCTCGTGCCGCACGCGCGCCTCGTCGAGGGCGCGCCCCAGGTAGACGGCGAGCTCGTCGAGCTTGAAGGGCTTGGTCAGGTAGTGGTAGGCGCCCTGGCGAATCGACTCGATGGCCGTCTCGACGGCGCCGTAGGCGGTCATCACGATGACGGGGCGGTTCGGGTCGAGCCGGCGCGCGGCACGCAGGAGCTCGAGGCCGTCGTCGCCCGGCATGCGCAGGTCGGTCACCAGCGCGTCGAAGGGCTCGGCCTGGAGGCGGGCGAGGGCCTTGTGGCTCGAGGCGCAGGCGGCGGCGTCGTAGCCGCGGTCGAAGAGGCCGTCGGCGAGCGTCTCGGCCATCTCGATCTTGTCGTCGACGACGAGCACGCGGGGGCGTCCCTCAGGGCGCTGCATCGTCGGCCTCGCGCGCGGTAGGGATGCGAATCTCGGCCGTGGTGCCGCGCGGCGCCCGGGGGCCGAGGGCGAGGCTGCCGCGGTGCAGGTTGACGATCTCGCTGGCGACGGCGAGGCCGAGGCCCGAGCCCTTGCCGGCGGGCTTGGTCGTGAAGAAGGGCTCGGTCGCGCGCGCCGCGTCTTCGGGCCGGATGCCCACGCCGTCGTCGGTCACGGTGAACGCGACGCGCCCGCCCCCGGCCGTGACGGCGAGCTCGACGAGGCCGCCGGGCGCGCAGGCGTCGCAGGCGTTGAGCAAGAGGTTGACGAGGGCCTGCTCGAGCAGGCGCGCGTTGCACGAGATTCGCGGCAGGTCGTCCGGCACGTTCGACAAGAAGAGCACCCCGGCGCGCTGAAAGCGGTGCGCCACGAGCTCGACCGCCGCCCGCGCGAGGACGGCGGGGTCGTGCCGGTCGAAGGCGGGGCTCTCGCCCTGGGCGAGCCCGAGGAAGCCGCGCACGACCTGGTCGATGCGCTCGGCCTGCCCCACGATCGTGCGCAGCGCCCGCTCGGCGCGCTCGTCGCCCTCGACCCGCCCGGCCAACTGCTCGGCCCGCCCGAGGATGACGCCGAGCGGGGTGCCGACCTCGTGGGCGATGCCCGCGGCGAGCGTGCCCATCACGGCCGCCTTCGTCGCGCGCTCGAGCCGCTCGTCGCGCTCGGCCCGCAGGGTGGCGAGGGCGAGGTCGCGGCCGAGTTCGAGCTCTTTTCGCTGCAAGGCGAGCGCGACGCCGCCGAAGGCGAGCACGAGCCCCGCGGCGACGCCGACGCTCAGCACCAGCCGCCAGTAGGCGCGTTGCTCGCGGTCGCGCAGCCGCTCGGCCGTGGCCACCACGGCGACGCCCCAGCGGCCGAGGGGCCCGGCGTCGACGTTCGACAGGCCCGCGAGCGCGATGCGCGCGGGTAGCCCGAGCCGGGCCGCCTGCGGGCGGGTCAGGCGCGTCGAGGGCCTCCCCGTGCCGAGGGCCTCGCGGATCTCGTCGGCGCGCACCACGCGCCCGTCGGTCGCGTGGAAGGCCTGCGCCCCATCGGGCAAGACGAGCACGACGAGCGCGCCCGGCCGCTCGATCGGGGCGAGGCTGGTAAGAAGGTCGGTCGGCGCGAGCGAGAGCAGGACGTAGCGCTCGGCCGGCACCTCGACCGCGAACGAGAAGACCGCGCCCTCGACGGCCACGCGCGGCGGGGCGACGGCGCCCTTGGGCACGACCCGCAGCGAGAGGTACCGGTCGGCGATTCGGGGCTGCACCGGCCGGCCGGCGAGCGTGTCTTCGGCGGCGACGAGGGCGTCGCGGCGGGCGACGGCGAGCCGGTTGCCGAGCTGGGCGCCGACGCTGAGCGCGAGCGTCGCCTGCTCGCGCGCGTAGTCGTCGAGCGCGTCGCTCGCCTCGCGCTCCTCGTCCCAGAAGGCGAGCGTCGCCACGAGCGCCACGGTCATGAGCATCGACAGGCCGATCCACGACCAGCCCCGCAGCGGTCGGTACGAGCCCGAAAGTCGGAGGGGGCTCGTACGCCCTTTGGCCCCCGCTGCTCTGCGGTCGCTCATCGACATCGCCTTCGAAGCCCAAGCAAATCGGGGGCCAAGGGGTTTGGTGCGCGAAAATGGCTAGAAGCAAGCACGAGCGCAGGTTTGCCTGCGGAAACTCTACCCAACTTGCGGATTCTTTCCGCACCCCGGAGGCTGTTCGGATGCAGAAACAGGGAGATTTAGGCTACGAAGCCGCTTGGTCTGACATTTGCTCAAGGGCCCGGGCGATGCCGCGTGCTCTCGAACCTCGGTGGCGACCTTGGCGGTCGGTCCGGAGGGTGGCGCTGTTCGCGTCTGCGTTGCTTTTCAGCCCTCACGCCGGCGCCACCGGCGAGCAATTGGCTGCCGCCGTCGAAGGGCCGCCATCGCCGGCGATGGGGCTCGAGGAGGCGCTGCGCTACGCCCGCGAGCATCACCCGGCCGTGCTCGCGGCGCGCGCGAGGCTGGCCGCCTTCCGCGCCGAGGCCGAGGTGCCCGGCGCGCAGTGGGCGCCCTCCGTCGGGGCCTTCGCCGAGGTCGTCGCCTCGACCACGAACAACTCGACCACCACGGTCGTCAACAACCCGCGCGTCGACTTGCCGCGCATCGGCGCGACGCCCGTCGTCCGTTCGGGCGGAGACTGGGCGCCCTCGCCCTCGACGCTGGTCGCGGTCGGCGTGCGCCAGCAGCTCTACGACTTCGGGCGCATCGCCGCGCAGACCGCCGCCGCCGACGCGGCCGCCAACGTCGAGGCCCTGCGCGGCCAGGCGGCGCGGCTCGACGTCGACTTCGCCGTCGCCGAGGCCTACTACGCCGTGCTCGCGGCGAAGGCCGTGCTCCGGGCGGCGGCGAGCGCGGAGGGGCGGTCGAAGACGCAACGCGACTTCGCCAAAGCCGGGGTCGACCGCGGCCTGCGCCCGCCGCTCGAGCGGACGCGGGCCGAAGCCGACGTCGCGCGCTTCGAGGTCGGCCGCGTGCGGGCCGAGGGCGGGCTGGCGGTCGCGCAGGGCGTCTTCGCGGCCGCCGTCGGCGTGCCCTCGCCCCTGCTCGACGCCCGGGACGAGCCCCCGGCGCCCGAGGCGGCCCCGCCCCCGCTCGCCTCCGCCCTCAGCCAGGCAATGGCACACGACCCGGCCATTCTCGAGGCGCAGGCGCGCGTCGCGTGGCAGCGGGCGCAGACCAAGGCCATCGGCGCGCTCTTGCGACCCGACCTCTTCTTGACCGGGTCGCTCTCCGGGCGCGCGGGCGGCGCCGACCCCTCGAGCGGCGAGGCGGCGAGGTACGGCGGGTGGGTACCCCACATCCCCAACTGGAGTGCGGGGCTCGTGCTGAGCCTGCCCCTCTACGACGCCAACGTGCTCGCCCGGCGCGACGCCTCCCGCGTCGCCGAGGGAGCGCGGGCGGCCGAGGCGCGGGTGCTCGAGCAGCGGCAGAGCGCGGCGGTGCGCCAGGCGTACACGGCGGTCGAGGTGGCGCGCACGGCGCTCTCGGCGCTCGAGCGCTCGGTCGAGGCGGCGCGCGCCAACCAGGAGCAGGCCGACGCGCGCTTCAAGGCCGGGCTCGGCACCGCGCTCGAGGTCGCCGACGCCGAGGCGTTGCGCACCGACGCCGAGATCCAGCTCGCGGTCGGCGCCTTCCAGCTCGGGCGCAACCGCGCCGTCCTCTCTCGAACGATCGCCGCTACCTCGGGGCCGCCGTGACCGATCTCACGAAATCGGAAGATAGCCGAGGGCCTCGCCCCGCTCGGCCTCGCCGCCGTTCCAAGGCGAACTTGGCAGGGCCGGTGGCGCTGACGGCCGTCATCTTCGTCCCGCTTGGCTTCACTTCCCTCGAAGAGCGCGGCCGCGCGGAGGCCGATCGGAACGTTATTGCGCCTGCGTCCGGCTCGGCCTCGCCGCAACCGGGGCCGAGTGGTGCCCGCCCTACGCCGTCGGGCTCACCACGACCCCCGACCAGCGGCAGCAGCCCGAGACCACCACCGAGCGGGCCGCTACGCCCGCCGCCCACGTCGGGGCCACCACCGACAGCGCCCTTCCCAAGCATGTCTGCGCCGAAACCTCTGCCCATCCCTCGCCCTGGTGGCCCCGCCATCCCGCTGCCCTTGGGTTGAATCGAGAGCCCAACTGACTGCCGAGCTAGCATGGAACGACCGACCCAGCCCCCCGCCGTTTCCCCGGCCCCGTCGCCCACCCGAGGCGCTACCTCGCCCCCTTCCGTGCGGGGGCGCGCCCGCGTTCCGTTCGTCATCGGGGGCGCCGTCGCGCTCGTCCTCGCGAGCGGGGGCCTCTTGCTCGCCCGCGCCTCGGCCTCGACGAACAACGTCACTCTCGACGCGGCGCCCAAGGGCGTGACCGTGGTCGAGGCGGCGCGAGCGACCTTCCGTCCGACCAGGCGCTTCGTGGGCACGCTGCAGCCCTGGCTCGAGGCCAAGGTCGGCCCCCAGCTCGTCTCGGCCTACGTCGACACGGTGCTCGTGCGCCCGGGCGACGCGGTCAAGCGCGGCCAGGTACTCGCCACCCTCGACTGCCGCAACGCCTCGGCCTCGAGCCAGGGCGTCGCCATGCAGGCGCGGGCGCTCGAGGAGCGCCAGCGCGCGCTCGCCCACGAGGCGGCGCGGGTCGAGGGGCTGCGCGGGCAGGGCTTCGTCTCCGAGAACGAGGTCGAGCAGCGCGCGGCGAACACCGCGGCCTCGCTCGCGCAGCTCGCGGCGCTGAACGCGCAGCTCACCGGCAAGAACCTCGAGGTGAACGACTGCGTCCTGCGCGCGCCCTTCGACGGCGAGATCGCGTCGCGCTCGATCGACCCGGGCGCCTTCGCCCGCCCGGGCACGCCGGTCGTCTCGGTGATCGACCGGACGACGGTCCGCCTCTCGGCCGAGGTGCCGGAGGGTGACTTCGCCGCCGTCGCGCCCGGCACCCAGGTCAAGGTGCGGCTGCTCGCGACGGGCAAAGAGCTGACGGCGCCCGTGTCGCGAAGGTCGCCGGCCGCCAACCCCTCGACGCGCACGGTGCACGTCGAGCTCGACCTCGCCGACCCCGGGCGGCTCTTGCCTGTCGGCACGACGGGCGAGCTGCGGGTCGAGGTGGGCGAGCCCCAGCCGGCGAGCGAGCTGCCGCTGCGGGCGGCCGTCGTCCGCGGCACCAAGGCGTCGCTCTTCCTCGTCGAAGGGGGCGCCGCCAAGGCGGCCACGGCCAAGGTGCTCGGCGAGTCGGGCGCGAGCCTCTTCGTCGAGCCGCTCGCGCCCGGCGCGGCGGTCGTCACCGAGGGGCGCGCGCTCCTGCGCAACAACGACCGCGTCGCGGCCAAGCGCGCGAGCAGCGGGGCGGCGCCGGCCGAGGACGCGCCCGCCGAGGCCGGGCGCCCGGCAGCCGCGCCCACCAGCGCGGCGCCTTCGGCGGGCGCGTCCTCGGCCGGCGCGGCGCGTCCGGCGGGCGCGGCTTCGGCCGGCGGGGGGCGGCCGTGACGCGCGTCGCCCTGAAGAACCCGCTCGCCGTCCTGATGGCGTGCCTCGCCGTCGTCGTCTTCTCGGCCGTCACGACGCCGCGCATGAGCGTCGACACCTTCCCCGAGCTGACGCCGCCGGTGCTCATCGTCGGCACGCTCGCCTCGGGCCTCGGCCCCAAGGACGTCGAGAAGACCATCACCTGGCGGCTCGAGAAGTTCGTCAGCGCCACCCCCGGCGTCGACCACATCAAGAGCGAGTCGCGCAACAGTCTCAGCATCATCTACGTCTGGCTCAAGTGGGGCACCGACCTGAACGCCGCCCAAGGGCTCGTGCAGCAGCAGGTCGCCTTCGCGATGTCGAGCATCCCCAAGAGCCTCGGCGTCTTGCCGCCCTTCGTGCTGCAGTACGACCCGTCGAACGCCCCCGTCTTGCAGGTCGCCGTCTACGGCGGCGGGCTGAGCGGGCCGCAGATCTACGACTACGCCGTCAACACCATCGAGCCCATCATCGAGGGCATCCCCGGCGTGGCGAGCGCGTCGCCCAACGGCGGCCGCGAGCGGCAGATTAACGTCGTCGTCGACCCGGTGCGCGCGCAGGCCCGCGGCGTCACCTCGACCGAGGTCGCCGCCGCCATCGACAAGGCCAACGCCCTCCTGCCCTCGGGCCGCTTCCTCGCGCCGGGCTTCGAGGCGAACGTGTACACCAACGCGGTCGCCCGCAAGGTGCCCGACATCGGCGAGGCCGTCGTCAAGGTCATCGACGGCGCGCCCGTGCTGATCCGCGACGTGGCGAACGTCGAGGACGGCGGCACCATCCCCAACCAGTTCGTCGCCATCAACGGCGAGGCGGCCGTCTACCTCAACGTCTTGCGCGTGCCCGGCGGCAACACCCTGCAGATCGTCGACGACATTCTCGGCTCGCTCGGCAATCTGAAGGACTTGCCGGCCGGCGTGCAGGTCAAGCCCATCTTCGACCAGTCGACCTTCGTGCGCAACTCGGTCGACGGCCTGAAGCGCGAGGTCGTGCAGGCCCTCTGCCTCATCGCCGCCGTCATCTTGCTCTTCCTGCAGAGCCCCCGCTCGGTGCTCATCTCGGCCATCGCCGTGCCGCTCAGCTTCGCGATCATTCTGCTGGTCCTCTACGCGACCGGGCAGACGCTCAACGCCTTCACGCTCGGCGGGCTGACGCTGGCGATGGGGCCGCTCGTCGACATCTCGGTCGTCGTGCTCGAGTCGGTGCACCGCCGGCAGCAGGCCGGCGACGGGCCCGAAGAGGCGGCCCTCCGCGGCACCAACGCCGTCGCCCTTCCGATGCTGGCGGCGACGCTCTGCACCATCGCCGTCCTCTTGCCCGTCGTTCTGCTCGCCGGGCTCGCCAAGAAGCTCTTCGCCCCGCTCGCCGTCACCGTCGCGACGGCCATGGTCGCCGGCTACCTCGTCAGCATGTGCGTGACGCCGGTCGCCTGCCGCTACCTGCTCAAGCACACCCACCCCGGCCCCCTCGCTCGCCGGATCGAGGGCGCCATCGCCGCGTTCGCCGACGGCTACGCGGGAGCGCTGCGCCTCGTCCTGCCCTTCCGCCGTACGGTGCTCGCCGCCGCCGCGGTACTGGTCGCGGGCAGCGTTTACGCCGCCTCGCGGCTGCCGAGCGCGTTCTTCCCCGAGATCGACGAGTCGATGGAGCGGGTGTACGTGCGGCTCGCGCCGGGCACCTCGCTCGACGAGTCGACCCGCATCTTTCGGCAGATCGGCAAGGTGCTCGCCGACGAACTGCCGAAGGACGCCGTCGAGCTCGTCTTGACCAACGTGGGCTCGCCCAGCAAGGCCCGCAGCAAGATGAGCAGCCCCAACGCGGGGCCCCACATGGGCTTTCTGCGCGTGGCGCTCACGCCGCCCGAAAAGCGCTCGCTCTCGCAGCGCGAAATCGCCGACAAGATGCGCGCGCTGCTCGCCGAGCGCTTCCCGGGGGTCGAGTTTTTGCAAGCCCCGGGCGGCCTCGTCAACAGCGTCTTCTCCGAGGGGTACCAGGCCCCCGTGGCGGTGCAGGTGCGCAGCGAGCGGCTCGAAGAGCTCGACGAGCAGTCGAAGGCCGTCGCCGAGGTTGCCCGCTCGGTGCCGGGCGTGCGCGACGTGTACCCGACGCTGCAGCTCGACTACCCCGAGATCCGCGTCGACACCGACCGGCAGGCCGCGGGCCAAGTCGGCGTGACGGCCCGTGCCGCGGCGCAGACGACGCTCGAGGCGACGCTCGGCAACATCAACACGCCGGCGGTCTGGGTCGACGGCTCGAACGGCCAGAGCTACTTCGTCGTCACCGCCTACGACCGCGCCGCCGTCACCGACCCCGAGCGGCTGCGCGAGGTGCCCGTGCGCTCGGCCGACGGGGGCGACGCGGTCACGCTCGGGGCCTACAGCGAGGTGAGCCGGTCGGTCGGGCCCATCGCCATCGAGCGCGACAAGCTGCAGCGCGCCGCACACGTGCTGATGCAAACCGAGGGCCGCGACATCGGCTCGGCCGCCGCCGAGCTCGAGGAGCGCCTGAAGGCCGACCCGCGCACGAAGGACGTCACGTTCGACTTCGTCGGCCAGGTGCAGCTAATGCGCACGACCTTCTCGGGCCTCGGCGTCGCGCTCGGCCTCGCCGTCATGGTCGTCTTCATGATCATGGTCACGCAGTTCAAGTCGCTGCGCCTGCCCCTCGTCATGCTCTTCACCATCCCCGTCTCGCTGGTTGGCGTCGTCTTGGCGCTGCTCGCGGCCGGGCAGGGGCTCTCGATCCCCGCGCTGATGGGCATGCTGATGGTCATCGGCATCGCCGTCTCGAACGGCATCCTCCTGGTCGACCACGCCAACCAGTCCTTCCAGGCGGGCGGGGGCGCCTTCGAGGCGGTCGTCGCCGCGGGCCGGGCGCGGTTCATCCCCATCGCGATGACGAGCCTGGCGACCATCATCGGCCTGCTGCCGACCGCCCTCGGGCTCGAGCACGGCACCGAGTCGAACCAGCCGCTCGCGCTCGCCGTCGTCGGCGGCCTCGCCTCCTCGACGCTGCTCTCGCTCTTCCTCGTGCCCGTGATGTTCACCCTGCTCGCCAAGCGTTCGGAGGGTAACGTCGAGGGCGACGCGCTCGTGACGCCCCGGCCCGGTCCGGCGGGGGCGGCATGAAGCTTCAACGCGTCGTCGCCGCCATCGACGTCTCGACGTCGGCCGAAGGCGCCCTCGGCGGGGCCGCCGACGTCCTGACCGCGGCCGCCGAACTCGCGTCGCGCTTCGGGGCCGAGGTCATCGTCGTCCACGCGCTCGACCCCGAGGGCCGGCCCCCCGCCGACGAGGCCGACGACGAGCGGGGCGCCGAGGTGCGCGCGCGGCTCGCGCTCGCGAACGGCGCCCGGGCGCTCGCGGACGCCTTCCCCGGCCTGCGGGTGAGGACCTTCCTCGAGCGCGCCCCGTCGAGTTGGCTCGCCATCCTCTCGGCCGCCGAGCGCCTCGACGCCGACGTCGTCGTCATCGGCGGCGGCCGGCACCTGCGCGACGGCGTCCTCGGCTCGACCTCCATCATGGTCACGAACATGTCCCGCCGCCACGTCCTCGTCGTCCGCGGAGCGCAAGGGCTGGCTCCGCGCGCGCTCGCGTTAGCCACAAGGAGAACACTGATGACACGCTTCCGTCCGTTCGCGCTGCTGCTGGCCGCCGGCCTCGCCGCTTCGGCCCTGCCCTTCGCCGTTGCCGGCTGCGGCGAAGACCCGCCCCCGCCGCCGGCCGCGCCCCCGCCGCCCCCGCCGCCGCCCCCGCCCCCGCCCGACACCGACGGCGACGGCATCGCCGACGCGAACGACAAGTGTGTCGACAAGAAGGAAGACGGCGAGGCGCCCGAGCCGAACGACGGCTGCCCGACCGACGACCCCGACAAGGACGGCATCCGGGGCGAGGCCGACAAGTGCCCCGACAAGGCCGAGGTCGTCAACGGCTTCGAGGACACCGACGGCTGCCCCGACGACAAGCCCGTCGTCGAGGTGCAAGAGAAGGAGATCAAGATCGCCGAGAAGATCCTCTTCGAACTCGGCTCGGACAAGATCGACCCGAAGTCGGACAAGCTCCTCACCGACATCGCCAAGGTCATCAACGACCACCCCGAGCTCAACGTGATCGAGCTCGCCGGCCACGCCGACGACCGCGGCACCGACCAGTACAACAAGCAGCTGACGCAGAAGCGGGCCGACTCGGTGCTGGCCGCCCTCGTCAGGAACGGCGTCGACAAGGCGCGGCTGCGCGCCGTCGGCTACGGCAAGTACTGCCCGCGCGCCCAGGGCGACGACGAGCAGGCGCACGAGCAGAACCGCCGGGTGGGCTTCCACATCTTGCAGCGCGACGGCAAGGACACCGGGGTGCAGTGGGGCGGCTGCGAGCTGGCGATGAAGAAGGGCATCAAGCCGAAGCCGTTGCCCGCGGTGGCCGGCGCCCCGGCCCCAGACAAGGGCCCGGGGGGCGGGCCGGCGCCGAAGGTCAAGGCCCCCGGGGGCAAGCCCGGGGGCGAGGCGGCGACCCCGGCCCCACCGGCCAAGCCCTGAGGGCCCCGTTGCCCGGCCGCGACCCCCCGCGGCCGGGCGACGGCCCCGCGGCCCGGCGTCGATCGCCCGGCCGCGGGCGTTGCGGCGGCTCTCCTGATTCACCCGATTGGGCCCAAGGCCGAGGAGACGCGTGGCCGAGCACGATTTCCCCGACGAGTTGAAGCGCTTCGTCGCCGCACACCTCGACACCGTCGACCAGCTCGAGGTGCTGCTCTTGCTGCAGCGCCGGCCGGCCGAGGTCTGGACGCCCCAGCGCGTCAGCGACGAGCTGCGCACCTCGCCCATGTCGGCCGCCGTGCGCCTCGCCCGGCTCTGCGCCACCGGCCTCTGCGAGGAGGCCGAGGGTGGCGTGCGGCTGCGCCCCGCCGACGCGTCGGTCGAGCGCGCCGTCCAGCTCGTGGCCGCCGCCTACCGCGAGCGGCGCGTCTCGCTCATCGCGCTCATCTACGCGCGGCCGCCCGAGGGCGTGCGGGACTTCGCCGACGCCTTCCGGCTGAAGAGAGACAAGTGAGGGGCCATGGCCGCGATCGTGTATCTGCTCTGCTTTCTGACCAGCGCCGCGTGCGCGGCCCTGCTCTTTCGGACCTACCGGCGCGGCCGCGCCAAGCTGCTCTTCTGGGCGAGCCTTTGCTTCCTCGGCCTCGCCCTGAACAACCTCTTGCTCTTCGTCGACCTCGTCCTCATGCAGGGCATCAACCTCGAGCTCTGGCGCGCCTCGGTGGCCCTCGCCTCGATCGCGGTGCTCCTTTACGGCCTCGTCGGGGAGGCATGATGGCGCTCGACCATGCCCTCATCTTCTTCCTGCGCGGCGCGCTCGTGATGGGCTGCGCCGTCGCGGGCCTCTTCTTCGTGCGCTTCTACCGCCAGGCGCGCGACCGGCTCTTTCTGCTCTTCGCCGCCGCCTTCTGGGTGCTCGGGCTGAACTGGGTCGTGCTCGCCTTCTACCGCGTCACCCAGGAGACCCGGCACTATGCGTTCATCGTCCGCCTGGTCGCGTTCCTCATCCTCCTCGTTGCCATCGTCGACAAGAACCGTGAACGATCCGAATGACGCGGCGGGGGCCTCGCCGCCGCCGAGGGGGCGCCCCGTTGGGGCCGGCTCACCGGCGCACGTGCGCGACGCCGGCCACTGTCAGGGCCCGCCGACATGCCGTGGTGAAGGCGCGGGGGCGGCCGACGCACGCGCCGCGGGCGAGGTCGTGCGACGGGGGGGCGAGTGGATACAGAACGGGCGTCTCTTGACCATCGCGCGGGCGCGCAGGGCGAGGCTCGCCGGAAGGCTCGAAGCGAGTCGCATTGCTTACCGCCGCCTCGCGGCCGCCGCGCTTCGGCTCGAAGGGGGCGCCTCGTAAGTCCCGAACCACCCTCCGAACGCAGGCCGGCGTCATCGTCCGTCGTCGGTCGGCCGGCCGGGCCTCGCGCGCCCGCCCGGACGCGAAGGGGGCGGCCGCGGCGCTCAGCTCGCGTTCGGGCGAAGTTCGTCCGCCGCGCACGGAAGGCGTAACTTGGGCGGCGGGCCGCACTGATTCGAGCGCGGCCTCGGTCGCGCGCTCTATGACGGGGCCTCGTCCCCGGCGGCTTCCGTGCCGTCGAGGGCAAGGAAGGTTTCGACCGCCTCGCGCTCGCCCACGAGCAAGAGCGTGTCGCCGGGCTCGACGCGGTAGTCGCCGCCGACGGGCTTGAGCTTGCGGGTCGCCTCGGCGACCCCCCCGTCGTCGTGCGCCCAGACGCCGAGCACGTTCACGCCGTAACGGCTGCGGGCGTCGAGCTCGCCGAGCGTGCGGCCGACGAGCGCGCCGCGAGGGGCCCACTGCGCCAGGCGGTAGTCGTTGTCGAACTGCGGCAGGTCGACGAGGACGCGCACTTCGCCCTCGCCGTCGCGCCCTCCGCCCGCCCGGGCCGCCTTTCTGCCCACCCGGCGCAGCAGCGCGAGGCCCGCGACGGCGCTTCCGAACGAGCCGGCGAAGACCCCCGCCTTGGCCGCGTCTTGCGTGGCGGGGTCGGCGGCGAAGGCGAGGCCGGTGACGAAGAGCGACATCGTGAAGCCGATGCCCGCGAGCAGCGCCGCGCCGAGGACGTGCGCCCAGCTCGTGCCCGCGGGCCGGGGGGCGAGGCCGAGCCGCACCGCCGCGTAGGTCGCGCCGAAGACGCCGACGGGCTTGCCGACGAGGAGCCCGAGGCCCGCGCCGAGCGCGACGGGCGAGGCCGCGAGCGCGGCGGCGCCCGGCCCGAAGGTGACGCCCGCGTTGACGAGCGCGAAGAGCGGCACGATGCCGTACGAGACCGGGCCGTGCAGCCCGTGGCGCAGCCGGTCGAGGGGCGACTGCACCGACTCGAGGTGCCGCTCGAGCGCGGCGACGGCGCCGTCGGCGCCCCCTTCGGCGCCCAGCCGGGCCCGGTGCAGGGCGTCGACCGCGCGCCCCAGGTCGTCGATGACGTCGGTGGGCTCGCGCGGCGGCCGCGCAGGGATGGCGAGGCCGAGCACGACGCCGGCGAGCGTCGCGTGCAGGCCCGAGTGGTAGAGCGCGACCCAGAGCGCCGCGCCGAGCGCGAGGTAGGGCCAGAGCGAACGTACGCCGAAGTGGCCCAGGGCGAAGAGCAGGAGCGAGAGTACGGCGGCGGCGCCGAGCGCGGCGAAGCCGAGGCCCGTGCCGTAGAAGAGGGCGATGATGATGATGGCCCCGAGGTCGTCGAAGATGGCGAGCGCGGCGAGAAAGACGCCGAGGGACGGCGGCACGCGCGGCCCGGCGAGCGACAGGCAGCCGAGCGAGAAGGCGATGTCGGTCGCCGTCGGCACCGCCCAGCCCGCCATGCCGGGGCCGCCCGCGTTGAAGGCGACGAAAATGAGTGCCGGCGCCAGCATGCCGCCCAGCGCGGCGACGAGCGGCAGGGCGCCGCGGCGCAGCGTGCGGAGCTCGCCCACGACGAGCTCGCGCTTGATCTCCATGCCCGCGAGCAAGAAGAAGAGCGCCATCAGCGCGTCGTTGACCCAGTGCGAGAGCGGCCAGGCGACCTGCCTCGCCCCGAGGCCGACCGAGGCGCGGGCGTGAACGAGCCCCTCGTACCAGCCTTCGAAGCGCGAGTTCGCCCACGCGAGCGCCGCCGCCGTCGCCGCCACGAGGAGGAGGCCGCTGGCCGACTGCGTGCGCAGGAACTCGCGGAAGGGGGCGACGAAGGCGAAGAGCAGCCGGGGCAGCGGGGGCGCGGGGCGGGCCATGGCGTCGGCCCCTCGCGCGACTGGGCGCGGCGGGGCGTGGCATTCCGTTCTCGCGAACTCCGGCCGCGCCTGTCCAACGAAACCGGACGCGGCCCGTCCGATTCTGGCCGTCCCGGCCCCCCGCCCGACGAACCGGCCGGCCCCCGCATCGAGGCGCGCAACGAGGCGAGGGCGTTCGAATGACCGCGTGCGCTCCCGCGCGACCGCCGAAGGGACGCGACAAGAGCGGCCGGTCGTGCGGGGTGAAGCGCTGCCCGCGCAGCGTCGGTACGACGAGCGCTTCGGCGAACGGGGGCTCGGCACGCCGACGAACGGGGCCCCGGCCCGGGGCATGGCCCCGGCGCCGGACCGCCGAGGGGCTCGATGGGCTGGTTCGAACCCGACCTCGCCCCGGCGGCGCCGCGCCGAGGCGGCCGTGCTCGAGTCAGTCGGCGAGCTTGGCATCGTGCCGCGGGCCGACGCCGCGCGCACGCCAGCGATCGAAGGCGTCGGGGGGCTGCCTGTGGCGATCGTGTCACCTGCCGAGCAGAACGCCGCGGAGTGAAACCGCGTCGGCAGCGTGGCGCGCGCTTTGCGCTCGCGTCGGGCGCGCCCGCTACGCCCGCGCACGTGCTCGTGCCGGGCGCCCCTCGCTCGGGTACGGGCCTCGGCGGAGGCTGCCCTTCTTTCCTCGGGGGACTTTGGGCGAGGGCGGGAGCTCTGCCGACGAGACGTTTGGCGCGCTGCGGACCCCGCCCGCGCACGTGACTTGCTTCGCCACGTGCACCCCGCGGGCCTCGTCGCACGACGCCGGGGCCGCTTGCCGCGCGCTCTCGGCGCCGGGCCCAGCACAACACGCACGCGCTTCCCCACTTCGTTCGGTCGACGACCGCCGAGGGGAGGCCCCGAGACAGGAGAGAGCCATGAGGGCATCGAGCAATCTACTCGCCGTCGGCGCGCTCGCCGCGTCGCTCGCGGCCGCGGCCTGCCAGAAGTCGGCGCGGCAGCAGCAAGAGGAGGCGGACGAGGCGCGCCGCGCGGCTACCGAAGCGCAGCAGAAGGCGCAAAGGGACGTGGCCGAGGCCGAGCGGCGGGCGCGGGAGGCCGCCGCGGAAGTGCGCGGCGCGCCTGCCGTGGCGAACGCCGACGCGGTGCTGGCGCCGAACCGGGGCGAGTACCTGAGGAAGCACCGCGACGAGCTCGCGTCGCTCGACCAGAAGCTCGCGTCGCTCGAGGCCGAGGCGGCGAGGGCGTCGGGGAGGGCCAAGGTCGAGCTCGACGCCACCGTGCGGCGTCTGAGGGAGCAACGGGCGGCCGTCGGGCGGCAGCTCGACATGGCCGGCACGGTCGCCGACGGCGTCTGGTCGTCGTTCACGGAGAACGTCGACAAGGCCGTGGACGACCTCGAAGCCGCGATCGACAAGGCCTCTCGGTAGCGAGCCGGCGTGGCCTGCGGAGAGGCGATGCGGCCGCGCCGGGCGCGGTCATCGGCCCCGCCGCGCACCCGAGCTCGGGGCCCGGGCCCGCGCCGGCGGCGCACGACGGCACGTGCGTCGACGGGCGCGGCCTTGGCCCGTTCTTCGCTTCGGCAGGGCGGAGTGGGCGCCCGAACTCGCCCGGCACACCCTTTTCGTCTCCGGAGGCACCATGGCAGAGACCCAGCACCAGACCGACGACGTCAGGAGCCGCGCCGAGGGCCGCCCGCCTTTCGTCGTCGTGGTCGGCGTCGAGCTCGACGAAACGGGCGAGACGGCTCTCGACGAGGCGTTCACGTTCGCGCGCCGCGAACCTCGGGCGCAGTTGCACCTGGTCCACGTGGTCACCGACGTCGACGACGCGTTGCGCTCGGAGGCGCGCGCCGACGACCGCGCCACGCTGCTCGAGCAGCGCATGGCCGCGCTGCGGGACGTCGTGCTGAGGCGCTGGCGCGCGGCGCCTGGAGGCGACGCGGAGCGCGTTTCGTTGCACATCGGCCTGGGCGACCGAGAGCGCGAGATCGTCCAGTTCGCGGCCGACCTGGGGGCCGACCTCATCCTCGTCGGCACCCACGGGCGCAGCCGCCTCGCGAAGGTGTTCACGCCCTCGATCGCCGAAGCGCTGACCCGCAGCGCCCCCTGCCCCGTGCTCGTCGCGCGGCCCAAAGATTACGACGGCATGGCGACCTCGCCCGAGATCGAGCCGCCCGGGCCCGCCTCGTCGGCCGGCGACCGACCGCGGCTGCGCGCACGAGGCTATCGCTACAGCACGAGCCTGCCCTACCATGTTCACGACAGCAACATCATGCCTACCGGCGTCCGCCCCCGGGGGATGGTCTGATCGGCCCCGAGACGCGGCGCGCTCGAGCCGAGGCAGCGTTCCGGCGCTCGGTTCGGCCCGAGCGTGCCGCTTCGTCACGGGGGCGTCTCGGGCGCGCCACGCGGCAGACTCCCTTTCGCCGGTCGGCCCTCCGCGGGCTCCCGTCCTTCCTTCGGCTTGGCTTCGAGCCGGCCGTCCCGGCCACCCTTCGTCGAACACCGCGGTGACAAAGCGCGCCCGCGGCGAACGTACGCTCTGCGGAGCGCCCCGCGCGGCACGGGCGGTGCTTTGGCGTGGCTCGGCAAAGGAGAGCAAACCCATGAACCAACGCGCCTTCACCGCCGTCGCGACGTCCGCTCTGCTCGCGCTCGCCGCTTGCGGCTCGGACGAGAAGCGGGCCAACTCGCCGCCGACGCCACCCGCGGCCGCGCCCGCCCCCCAGGCTGAGCCTCCGGCCCAACCCCAACCGACGGTGACGCGGGTCACGGTCACCGGCGTCTGGCTCGACCCCACGATCGCGACCGCTTGCGGCATCCAACCGCCCAAGGCCTTCTTCGAGTACGATTCGGCGGGCGTTCAGCGCGCCGACCAGGAGACGCTCGACGCGGTCGCGAGGTGCCTGAAATCGGGCCCGCTCAAGGGGCGAGCGCTGCAGGTCGTCGGGCACGCCGACCCGCGCGGGCCCGACGAGTACAACAAGCAGCTCGGCAAGACGCGGGCCGATTCGGTCGCCGAGTACTTGACGAACCAGGGCGTCGAACGCGGCAAGCTCAACGTCGACTCGCGCGGCGAGCAGATGGCGACCGGCACCGACGAGCACGGCTGGTCGTACGACCGGCGCGTCGACATCCGGCTCGCGAAGTAGATGCCCGGGGGGCGGACGCGGGGGCGTGCGGGGGCGTCGGGGGCCCGAGGGGCCCGCCGCGCGGGCCCCCCCTTACTCGCCGAATCCTCAGCCATGCACGCCGCCCCCGACGCCTCCGACGCGACGCCGTCCTTCGACGCCGACACCGTCGTGCGATCGATGAAGGCGCTCGCCGCCTCGATCGTCGCGCGCGTCCCCTACCTGCTCGTCGGGCTGATCGTCCTCGGCGCCGGGCTCCTGGCGGCGCGCGTCGCCGGGCGCCTCGCGGCGGGCGCGTCGCGGCGCGCGCAACTCGACAGCTCGCTCGGCTACCTGCTGAGCCGGCTCGCCTCGACCTTGGTCGGATTCTTCGCCGTCCTCGCCGCCGCCGTGGTCGTGTTCCCGACGCTCCGGCCGGGCGACGTGCTCGCCGGCCTCGGCATCACGTCGGTCGCGATCGGGTTCGCGCTCAAGGACGTGCTCCAGAACTTCTTCGCGGGCGTGCTGATTCTTTGGCGGCGCCCCTTCCACGTCGGCGACCAGATCCGCTCGGGCGAGTACGAGGGTACGGTCGAAGAGATCGACGTGCGCTCGACGCGGCTGAAGACCTACGACGGCGAGCGCGTCGTGCTGCCGAACGGCGACGTGTACACCCGCGCGATCGTCGTGCGCACGGCGTACGACCGGCGCCGTATCCGGTTCACGGTGGGCATCGGCTACCCCGACGACCTCGAGCGGGCGCGCGCGACGATCGCCGGCGCGGTCTCCGCCGCGGAGGGCGTGCTCGACGAGCCGGGCCCCTGGGTCTACGTCTCCGAGCTCGCGCCCTCGTCGGTCAATTTCACGGTCTACTTCTGGGCCGAATCGCACCAGGCCAACGTGCTGCGGGTGAGCGACCGCGTGGCGACGGCGATCAAACTCGCGCTCGACGGGGCGGGCGTCGACATGCCCTTCCCCCACACGGTCGTGCTCTTTCACGACCGGACGGGCTCGCGGGAGGGCGACGCCGGACGCGCGGGGCGCGAGCGCGAGGCGCCGTCGCCGCCTGCTGGGCCCGCCGCGGCGCCCCCCGGGGGCTCGGGCGGCGCTCGCCCTGGCTTATCGGTCGGGCGAGTTCGAGGTGGCGAGCGCGTTCACTCGGTCGGGGGGCGACCCTCGTTGCGTCTGGCGGAGGGTGTCGCGACGCCAGGCATGTTCTTCGCGGGCGGGCCCCCCGCCGACGCCGAGCCCGAGGGGGCCGCTGGGGGCCTCTCCGAGCCGGTCGGCGCCGGCGACGGGCCTGCCTGCGGTAGGCCCACCGGGCCGCCTCTCACCCCCGCCGTCGGCGTGTCGGTCGGCGGGCCATCGCCCTCGCAGGGCCCGGCCTGCAGGCGCAAGCCCCACCGCTCGGCGTCGACCGGACGCAGGGTCAGCCGCGCCGAGGCGGTCGCGGAGGTGGGGAGAAAGCGGCGGTGTGCGCTCATGCGTTCGAAGGCGGCCTCGGCGCCGTTCGCAATTCTGTCGACGGCGGCCCGGAGAAGCAACGCGAACGCGACGAGCGAAACGCCGACCGCACGGTGGCGCGTCTCGTTCGTCGCGCGGCCGCTCGACCGTGCCGACGTGCGCCGCCACGAAGCGCTTCCGCTCTGCGGAGGAATCGACCTCCGTCGTCGTCGGCGTCGGCCCCGCGAGTCAGCGCGCCCGCGCGTCGGGGCCGGCGCCGCGTTCGGGCTCGAAGAGGCGCGCGGCGTTGACGAGGCCGACGTGGGAGAACGCCTGCGGGAAGTTGCCCGCGAGGCGGCGGTCCCCGACGTCGTAGCTCTCGGAGAGCAAGCCCACGTCGTTGCGCACCGACAAGAGCCGCTCGAAGAGCGCGCGCGCGTCGGCCCGCCGCCCCAGCAGCCACAGGCAGTCGACCATCCAGAACGAGCAAAGCAGGAAGGCGGCCTCGCCCTCGGGCAGCCCGTCGACCGCGGGGTCGGTGACGTAGCGCGCGACGAACCCGTCGCGCGTGAGCTCGCGCTCGATCGCCTCGACGGTCGAACGCACGCGCGGGTCGGTCGCCGGCAGGAAGCCGACGAGCGGGATCGTCAGCGCGCTCGCGTCGAGGTGCTTCGACCCGTACGACTGCACGAACGCCCCGCGGTCGGCGTCGTAGCCCCGCTCGCAGACCTCGGCGTGGATGCGGGCACGCAGCGCGCGCCAGCGGTCGAGCGGCCCCTCGAGGCCGTGCTCCTCGACCGCGCGCACCGCGCGGTCGGCCGCCACCCAGGCCATCACCTTCGAGTGCGTGAAGTGCCGGCGCGGCCCGCGCACCTCCCAGATGCCCTCGTCGGGGCGCTGCCAGGCGCGCTCGACGAAATCCATCATGACCCGCTCGAGGCGCCAGCCGGCGGGGCCCGGGTCGAGGTTACGCTTCCAGCACTGGTGGAAGACGTCCATGACCTCGCCGAACACGTCGAGCTGGAACTGCCCGTAGGCGCCGTTGCCGACGCGCACGGGCGACGAGCCGGCGAACCCCGGCAGCCAGGGCAGCTCGCGCTCGTCGAGGCGCCGCTCGCCGGTGACGCCGTACATGATGTGCACCTGCGAGGGCTTGCCCGCGGTCGAGCGGAGCAGCCACTCGCGGAACGCCCGCGCCTCGTCGACGTAGCCCGCGTCGAGCAGCGCGAGCAGCGTGAACGTCGCGTCGCGCAGCCAGCAGTAGCGGTAGTCCCAGTTGCGCACCCCGCCGAAGTGTTCGGGCAGCGAGGTCGACGGGGCCGCCACGATGGCGCCGGTCGGCGCGTAGGTGAGCGCCTTGAGCGTGATCATCGAGCGGACGACGGCGTCCCGGTCGGGGCCGCGAAAGCTGCCGGCGCGCACCCAGTTGCGCCAGAACCGCTCGGTCGCTTCGAGGGCTCGCTTCGGGTCGGGCGGGGGAGGCATCGACACGTGCGAAGGGCCCCACGTCAGGTGCATCGCGACCTCTTGCCCCTCGCGCACGGTGAAGGACGCGGTGACGTCGTCGTCGCCCGCCTCGAGCGGAACGCCGGCGATCAGCCGCAGGGCGTCGGGCCCGGCGAGGGCGACGACGCCGCCCTCGACGCGCGAGAGCCAGGGCGCGGCCGAGCCGTAGTCGAACCGGGGCGAGAACTCGAGCCCCATCGGCACGGCGCCGCGCTCGCCGCGCACGACGCGCACCAGGTCGGCGAGGTCGTTGCGCACGGGCATGAAGTCCGTGACGGTGACCGCCCCTTCGCCCGTTTCGAAGCGCGTCTCGAGCACGAGCGTGTCGTCGCGGTAGCGGCGCGTGACCGCCGGCGAGGGCGCGCGGGGGGCCACGCGGAAGCGCCCGTGCTCGGGCCCGCCGAGCAGCGCCGCGAAGCACGCCGGCGAGTCGAAGCGCGGGAAGCAGAGCCAATCGATCGCGCCGTCTTTGCCGACGAGCGCGGCGGTGTGGCAGTCGCCGATCAGCGCGTAGTCTTCGATGCGTCGGGCTGCGTTCATCGCCTTCGTCTCCATGCGGTTGCGGTCACCCGCGGCCGGAAGGGCTCGGCCCTGGCCGCTCCCTCCTGCGGAGGGTCACCCCGGCAGCGCGCTGCGAGGCGCGCCGGGGCTGCGCGGCCCGGCCCCGCGCCGGCGGGCCCCGGACTCGGCGGCTCGGCGCCGCGCGGGCCGCCGGCCGGCCCCCCGGGCGCTCCGGCGCTCACGAACCGGACGCCGCGCGGGCCTGCGGCGAACGGGCCCGGCGGACCTGCCGTTGCTGCAGGTTGCTGTCGCGCTTCGCCCGCCCCGCGGCCTTGCGGGTCGACTTTCGAGACGGCCGGTCTCGGGCCGAGTCTTCGAGCGCCGACGTCAGGCCGGCCGTGTTCAGCTTCGTGTTGCGCCCCGCCGTCGACCCGCCGCCCGCGCGTCGGTCGGTGGCGCTGCGCCCCGGCTCGGCCGTGTCGACGGGTTGATCGCGGCGCCGCTTCTCGGGCCGGTCGGCCGCCCGGAGCAGGTTCTCCGTCGCGCGGCCCACCCGCCGGCCGATGAGGCTGCCTTCGGCCGGAGGCGGCGCCGGGTTGCGCTTCCGCCATCGCCCCGCCGTGGGCTCCGCCGCGGCAGCGACCGCGCTCGGCTTTTCGCCGCCCCCCCCGTCGTTACGGGAAGCCGCCCCGCCCTTCTCGAGCGCGCGCTGCACCGACCGGTCGACCCGGCGGAGCGCCCGCGCGAGCGCCACCTCAACGCTCTCGGCCTGCTCGGCGAACAGGACGCTGTCGAGCCCGCTCAGCACCACCTTGACTCGGCACACGATGTCGGCGCCCCCGCGAGGGCCGTTCTCGTCTTCCAGCCGGACGGAGACGCGCTCGATGTGCGGTGCGAACTTGCCGAGCTTCAGTCCGAAGCGCTCGCGCGCGCGGCCGCGCGTCGCCGCGTCGATCTCCAGGCCGACGGTACGAACGGTGAGCGGCGTATGAGCGGCCGAGGTTTGGCCTCGGGCGCGCTTATCCGCCCTCGGCATGGTCTCGGCGAACGGGGTCCGGGCGTACATTTGCTCGCTGTCGGGCATGGGCTTGCTCGTTTTCTGGGGTAGGGGGTGGGGTCGCCCGGGGCCAATCCGTCGGGCAGGTGCCGAACGCCGCGCCCGCCCGAAGGCCTTTCTCGCCCCTCGGGCGCGCGGTCGACGCCGCGCCGGCTCCGTCCGTGCGACCCGACACTCGAGAAGCCGCCGTCGCCGCGCTCGACTTTTCTGCCGCTCGAGGCTGCAAGGTGGATGCCGCCGGCCCAGATGTCTTGCAGCCACCCCGATCGTCCGGCGTCCGGGGCCGCCAGTCGGGACGCTCAGAGCGCGGCCGAAGGCCCTTCGCCCGCGATGGCCGGAAGGCGCACCTTGAAGGCCGCGCCCTGCCCCTCGCCTTCGCTGTCGACGCCCACCGTGCCGCCGTGGAGCTCGACGATGTGCTTGACGATGGCGAGCCCGAGCCCGAGCCCTCCGTGCGCCCGCGCCGAACTGCCGTCGGCTTGGTGAAAGCGCTCGAACACGAAGGGCAGGAACGACGCGTCGATGCCGCGCCCCGTGTCAGAAACCACCAGTTCGAGATCGCCGCCCGAAAGGCGCAGCCTGACCATGACCTTGCCGCCCTTGGGGGTGAACTTGATGGCGTTCGACAGGAGGTTCCACACCACTTGCTGCAAGCGGTCGGGGTCGGCCTGCAGGCTCGCCCCCGGCGCCTCGTCGGCCGTCTCGAGGCGAATCTGCTTGGCCTCGGCCGCCGGCCGCACGGCTTCGAGGGCCGCGTCGACCAAGCGCGCCGGCTCGACGGGCCCGGGCCGCAGCCGCAACTTGCCGGTGGTGATGCGCGCCACGTCGAGAATGTCTTCGATGAGCATCGATTGGGCTCGGGCGTTGCGCGCGATGATTTCGAGAGCTCGGCCCGCCTCGCCGCCCGGTACCTCGCCCCGCTGCAGAAGCTGTATCCAGCCCAGGATGGCGTTGAGCGGCGTCCGCAGTTCGTGCGAGACGATGGCCAAGAACTCGTCCTTCGCCCGGCTCGCTTCTTCGGCCCGTTGCTTCTCCCGCCGCGCGGCGCCGAAGAGCGCCTCGTTCTCGATGGCCAGGGCCGCCCAGCGGCCGAGTCGCTCGGCGACGCGCAAATCGAGCTCGTCGTAGTGTCGGCCGTCGCCGACGAGGCCGAGGTCGAGGGTGCCGAAATTGCGCCCATTCGCCTCGAGCGGCACGTGCACCCAAGAGGTCGCCCCGAGCGCCCGAAGCAACGGGCCTCTCGCCGCGCCGCCGGCGTCTTCTTGCCCGCCGGCCTCGCCCCCCACCTCGGCCACGAGTCGCGCGCCGCCTTGGTGCAGCCCTGGCCCATGCATCGCCACCGAACCCCGTCGCCCCGCGACGTAGCGCTCGGCCGCCGCCCGAGCCGCCGCCTCCGCCCCCGCGTCGGAGTGCGCGACGGCCGCCACGCGCCAGCCCCCGGTCGCTTCGTCGACCTCGGAAACGACGCACCAATCGGCCAGGCCCTTGAGCGCCGCGCGCGCGACGCATTCGGCCGACCCGCCCCGCTCGCGCGAGGCCGCGAGGTCGGTGCCGGCGCGCACGAGGAAGTGCTCGGCGTCTTCGGCCCGCTTCTGCTCGTGAATGTCGGTGGCCGTGCCCACCCACGCGACGGGTCGCCCTCGCGCTTCGCGCATCACCGCGAACCGCACCAGGTGCCACCGGTACGCCCCGTCGCCCGACCGGCGCAGCCGAGCGGGCACTTCGAACGGCTCGGCCGACTCGAGCGCGGCCGTCTTGCGGTCAAGGTAGAGCTTGGCATCGTCGGGGTGCATTGCCGGCAGCCACCCCTCCGACCGCAGCGCCTCGGGGCCGAGACCCAAGTACGTGCGGGCCCGTTCGTTGCAATAGGACAAGTGGCCGTCCGGCCCGAACGCCCACACCAGTTGCGGGATCGCTTCGGCCAGAAGCCGGTACGCCCGCTCGCTGGCGGCCACCTGCTCGAGCAATGCCGCCCGCTCGCGCTCGACGCGCCGGCGCTCTTCGAGCGCCCGCTGCAGCATGGCGACCTGCTCGCGCGCGAGCGCGCCGTTCGCCTCCGCCCGGCGCCTCTGCGCCCGCATCGACCCGCCGAGCGCGCTGATGACCGACGCCTCGGCGCCGAAGAGGACGAGCAAGGCGACCGACTCGGCCCCGCTCGGCACGAGCGACCCCGCCGGCGGCAGGAAGAAGAAGCTGCCCGCCAGCGCGGCGAGCCCGGTCGCGACGAGGCCGCCCCGGAGCCCCGCCAGCCACGCGCTCGCCGCGACGGCGAGAAAGTAAAGCCGGAAGGGCACGGCCGGGCCGAGGTACGGCACGAGCGCGAAGCGCGCGACCGTCGCGACGAGGGTCGAGGCGGCGGCCGCCGCGATCGCCGGCCCCCACGCGTCGCTCGCGGCCCCGGAGGGGCCCTTGGGTAGCGACAGCTCCATGACCGAGAAGGATAGTCGTCGGGCGCGCCGATGCATCGACATCGTCAGCAGAAACGCCTCGCTGCGACGTCAGCTCGCGCCGGCGGGCCCGTCGGCGATCCCCGACGTCGTGCCGCGCGACGCCGGCGGTTCAGCGCAACGGGTGCTCACTACCCTGCGGAGGCGGCCGCAGGCGAAGCCTCACCGCGCGGGCACACGCCTCGAGCGCCTCGCGATCCTCGGCGGCCTGTACGCTCGCGCTGACCGTCCCGCAGATTAGCTCGAGCTCGTGAAGCAGCGCGCGCCGCCGGCGCGCGTTGCGCGTGAAGTGCGCCACCTCGCCGAGGGCTTCGATCAGGCCGCGCAGCACCGTCACGTTGCCCGCGGCGTTGCGCCGCAGCGGCCCGAACGCGAGCGCCACGAACCGCGCGAAGTCGACCTCGCGGGCGAGCACGCGCGCCACGCCGCCGTCGAAGCGGTGGGGCGTCTCGACGCGGCGGCCGGCCAGGTTCGCCAGCACCGCCGTGACGTGCAAGAGCGCGTCGCCCGCGGTGGTCGTGTCGTTGACGCCCGGCGACAGGGCCTTGAGCGCGATGTCGACGAGCACCTGCAGGCCGAACGCCGCGTCTTGCTCGATCGTGCGGTGGTCGTGCACCTCGAAGCACCCGCCGAGCGCGCGGCAGAGGTCCGCGTCGGGCGGCGCCCCGCCGACGTACGCCAGCGCCCCCCGCGCCACGACGAAGTCGCCGACGCCGCGCTCGAGCCGTACCACGACGTCGCGGGCGCGCGCGAGCCCGGCCAGCCGCTCGAAGTCGGCGTGCTGGACGTAGCCCGACCGGCGCGCCGGCACCGCGTGCCACGCCAGGTCGGGCGTCGCGGGCGGCCCGCCCGCGCCCCCGGGGTCGTCGGGCTCGTCGGCGTCGGGGAAGAGCGCTTCGACCACCTCGTCGGTCTCGCGCCGCAGGTTCGTCAAGATCGTGGCGACTTGAATCGAACTCGCGACGTGGTCGATGAACACGATGAGCAGCACGACGCCGGCGAGCGCCAGGAAGAAGGCGAAGAGGACCGCGAGCGAGGGGACGAACTGACCCTCGTCGCCGCCGCGTACCGTGCGCAACACCACGAGGCAGTAGGCGAACGCGCCGAGGAAGGTGCCGAGCACGACCTGGTTGAAGCGGTCGCGCTTGAACGTGCGGAGCATGCGCGGCGAGTACTGGCTCGAGGCGAGCGTGAGCGTGACCATCGTGATGGAGAACGTCAGGCCCGCCACCGTGATCATCGAGCCGGCGATGGCCTGCAGCATGCCGCGCGAGCCCTCGGCGCCGGCGCCGAAGAGCCGAGGCAGGCGCGCGCCCAGGTCGACCGTGAGCCGCGCGTCGAGCTCGACCAGGCCGACCGCGAGCCCGACGGCGAGCGCGACGAGCGTCGCGGGCAGGAACCAGAGCGTGCTCAACAGCCGGTCGACGAGCGCAAGCGGGCGGGAGGGGGCGCTGAGACGCTTCATGACGTCGAGCGCTGCCTCACCCCACGGGGCAGGCGGGAGGGGGGGCGGGGCGAGTCGGCATGCCCTTCGTTATAGCCCGCCTCCCGGTAGCCGCACGGGGCGCCTCCCTTCTCCGAGGGACGTACGCGCCCTCGTCGCGCCCCGCGCGGCGCCATCTCGTGCAGGCCCCGCCTCGCATGTCCGTCGACGCTGTCGCGCTCTCGACCCGCGGAACGATCGTGCTGCGTTCGATTCCGGTGGCAGAAGCGCCCTCGGCGTCTACCTTCCGCCTCATGGCCTTCCCGAACTCGATGCCGCTCCGCGGCCCGTCCGAAGGGCGCCCGCGCCGGCGGGGGCGACGCCCGGGCCCGGCGTTGGCCGCGTCCCACCCCGTCCGGGGGCTCGGGGGCACGCGCCGGGCCACGTGTCGCGGCGGCCGACCCACGTCCGTCGAGCCGGGGGCTAGACCATGAGCGCCGCCTCCGGGCAGCAAACGCCTCTGCCGCTGCCGCCCGAGGCCTGGGGGCCGGCGCGGCAGTTCGCGCGCAAGGTCTTCGAGCCCATCGAGCACTTTCTGCACGTCGAGGCCGCCGGCGGCGCCGTCCTGCTCGTTGCGGCACTCGCCGCGCTTGCCTGGGCGAACTCGCCCTGGGCGGCGACCTACGAGCACCTGTGGCACACCGAGGTCACCGTCGGGGTCGGCTCAAAGCTCGCGAAGCCCTCGTTGCACTTTCTGGTCAACGACGGGCTCATGACGATCTTCTTCTTCGTCGTGGGCCTCGAGATCCGGCGCGAGATGCACCAGGGCGAGCTGTCGCGCTGGAAGAGCGCCGCCCTGCCCGTCGTCGCCGCGCTCGGGGGCATGGTCGCCCCGGCCCTCCTCTACTTCGCCTTCAACCGCGGCGGCCCGACGGCGCGGGGCTGGGGCGTGCCCATGGCGACCGACATCGCCTTCGCGGTCGGCGTCCTCACCGCGCTCGGTAAGCGCGTGCCGGCGGCCCTGCGTGTCTTCTTGCTCGCGCTCGCCATCATCGACGACATCGGCGCCATCGCCGTCATCGCCGTCTTCTTCTCGAGCGGTGTGTCGCTCGGCGGCGTCGCCGTCGCGCTCGCCGCCCTCGGCACCATCCTGGTCTTGCAGCGCGTCGGCGTCCGCAACCCCTTCTTCTACGTGCCCTCGGGCGTCGCCCTGTGGGCGGGGTTCCTGCTCGCGGGCGTGCACCCGACGCTCGCGGGCGTCGCGCTCGGGCTGCTCACGCCGGCGCGCGCCTGGCTCGGGGCGCGCGGGTTCGCCGAGGCCGCGCGCCGGGTGGCCGACGAAGTCGAGGGGCGCGCCGACGAGCCCGAACAGGAGGCCCACGTGGTGCTCGGCTTGCTCCACCGTATCAAGATCGCCCGGCGCGAGGTCTTGCCGCCGGGCACGCGGCTCCAGGTCGCCCTGCACCCTTGGGTCGCCTTCGCTATCATGCCCCTCTTCGCCTTCGCCAACGCGGGCGTGCGCGTCGGCGGCTTCGACCTCGGCGAGCCGTCGGCGCGCGCGACGATGCTCGGCGTCGTCGCCGGGCTCGTCGTCGGAAAACCGCTCGGCGTCTGCCTCGCGAGCTACGCCGCGGTGCGCGCCGGGGTCGCGACCCTGCCGAGCGGCGTCGGCTGGAGGGGCGTCTTGGTCGTCGGCCTCGTCGCCGGCATCGGCTTTACCATGGCCATTTTCATGGCCGGCCTCGCCTTCGAGACCGAAGCACTCTTGCAGGCCTCGAAGCTCGCCGTGCTCGTCGGCTCGGCCCTCGCGGCCGTCGCGGCCGTCGTCGTCGGGCGGACGGGCCCCGCCGCGCCCGACGCCGGGGCCGCGACCACCGCCGCCGAGGCCGAAGCGTCGTCCGAGCGCTGAGCCAACCGGGCTGCCGCCGCCGGGGCGCGGGGCCGACCGGCCCAATGGCTCTCGGCCCCGAGGGGCGCGAGCCGACGTCAAGGGCCGGCCCGCAGGGGCAGCCTTACAACGAAGCGCGCGCCGCCGGCATAGGCGGGGTCGAGCGAGACATCGCCGCCGTGCGAGCGGGCGATCTCGCGGGCGATGGCCAGGCCCAGGCCGGTGCCGCGGACGCCCCCGCCGCGGGCGCGCGGGCTGCGGTAGAAGGGCTCGAAGACCGTTTCGCGCTCGTCGGGGTCGACGCCCGGCCCGTCGTCTTCGACGGCGAGGGTGGCCGCGCCGGGCGCGGTGCCGAGGCGCACGCGCACGCGGCCCGCGGGCCTGCCGTGGCGGATCGCGTTCTCGACGAGGTTGCGCGCCAGGCGGTAGAGGTCGCCTTCGTGGCCGAAGACGGGCGGGGCGGCCCCTTCGAGCGCGAGCGCGGCGCCGGCGGCGTGCGCCTCGTCGGCGACGGCGCAGAAGACGTCGTCGACGAGCTGCGCGAGTTCGACCTCGCTGGTGCCGCGGCCCGGGGCCGTGCCGAGGCTGGCGAACGCGAGCAAGTCGTTGGCGAGCTCGGTGAGGCGGCTCGTCTCTTCGAGCGCCTCGCCGATGGCCTCGCGGTACTCTTCGGCGGCGCGGGGCCGGGCGACGGCGCGCTGCAGCTCGCCCGAGAGCGAGGTGAGCGGCGAGCGCAGCTCGTGGGCGGCGTGGGCGACGAAGCGCTGTTGGGCCCGCACGAGGTGCTCAAGCCGCTCGACCATGCGGTTGATGTCGGCCGTGAGTTGCTTGTCGTCGGCGGGGCGCCCGCTCTCGTCGAGCCTCGCCTCGAGCTCGCCGCCGGCGACGCGGTGGGCGAGCGCCCGCAGGGCCTCGTGCTGGCGGGTCATGCGGCCGACGAACCACGAAGCGCTGAAGGCCGCCCAGAGCGAGCCGAGGGCGAAGACGAGCCCCATGGCGCGGGCGAGCAGGCGGGCGTCGCCGTCGATGTCGGCGCGCGTGGTGGCCACGAGCACGGTCAGCTCGCCCCCGGGCACCTCGCGCAGGACGCCGCGAAACCGGCGCCCGCCCGCGTCGAAGTCGAAGACCTCGGGGGGGTCGCCGCCGCGCAGCGCCTCGAGCGGCGGCGGCTCGACGACGGCGTCGGTCTTCGAGACGGGGCGGCCGCCGGCGCCGTAGACGACCGTGAAGTTGGGCAGCTCGACGTCGTTCGCGACGGGGCCCGGGTGCTCGGGCAGCCGCGGCGGGGGCGGGCCGGCGCGGGCGGTCTCGCGGGCGATCTGGGCGGCGAGCTCGACGAGCGCGCGGTCGAGCTGGCGGCGCTGGGCGTCGTTGAACGCGAACCACAGCGCCGCGAGGGCGCCGCCGAGCGCGAGCATGGTCATGCCCGTGACGGCGCCGACGAGGCGACGGCGTAGGCTCACGCGGGGCCCCCTCGTCGGCGGACGGTGGCGGCGGGCGAAGGCGACATGGGACGAGAACGACTAGCGCGCCGAGAGGCGGCGGCAAGGGTCCGCGCGGGGCCTGGGCGGGGCCGTCAGATGACATGGATGTCATAATGGGGCGGCCGCTCGGCGGCGCGCGGGGCGCGTGATAAGTGGTGAGGCGGTGGACATCCTCGTCGTCGAAGACGACCTCAAGGTCGCGCGCGTGTTGCAGCGCTCGCTGGCCGAAGAGGGGTTCACCGTCGACACGTGCGCGACGTGCCACGAGGCGCTCCTGCGCGCCGGCTCGCACCCCTACGACCTGCTCGTGCTCGACTGGATGCTCCCCGACGGCGACGGCCTCGGCGTCTGCCGGGCGCTGCGCGGACGGGGCTCGACGGTGCCGATCTTGATGCTGACGGCGCGCGGCGAGGTGGCCGATCGGGTGGGCGGCCTCGAGGCGGGGGCCGACGACTACTTGGTCAAGCCCTTCGTCTTGGCCGAGCTCGTGGCGCGCATTCGCGCCCTGTTGCGGCGCACCGCGGGGGCGGCCGGGGTGCTCCGGGTGGGCGCGTTGCGCATCGACCGGGTCGCCCAGGGCGTTACGGTCGACGGGCGGCCGCTCGAGCTCCGCGGGCGCGAGTACGCGCTCTTGCTGCTGCTCGCCGCCCGCGGGGGCGAGGCCGTGTCCCGCGCCGAAATCCTGCGCGAGGTCTGGGGCATGACGCGCGACCCGGGCTCGAACGTGCTCGAGGTCCACGTGCGGCGCCTGCGCGAAAACCTCGGGCCGTTCGCCTGGATGGTCGCCACGGTGCGCGGCGTCGGCTACCGCCTGCTGGCCGAGCGCCCCGCGGCCCGCCCCGACGGCGGCGGCCCGGCTGCGTAAGGGCGGCGTGGCCCCGTGCGGCCCCGCCGCGCCGTCGCCGCCGGCGCGGTAGCGCCGGCCGAATGACATCGGTGTCACAATGCGTGGGCCGCGTTGCCCGGGGCGGGGTGACGATGCTTAGGTCCTGTGCGTCGGGTGGCCGCGCGCCCTCGCCCGCCGCCCATGTTCCCGGCGGCGCGGGGCGCGCGGCCGCCGGGCACCAATCGGCCTCTCCATGCTCTCGCGCCTCGTCCTCACGAGCATCCGTCACCGCTATCTGTTCGCGGGGCTGCTCGCGGCCCTGCTCGCCGTCGGCGCCGTCGCCGCCAAGCGGCTGAAGATCGACGCCATGCCCGACGTGTCGACCATTCAGGTCGACGTCATCACGCAGGCGGCCGGGCTGTCGCCGCTCGAGGTCGAGCGCACGGTGACCTTTCCGATCGAGAACGCGCTCAACGGCGTGCCGCGCGGCGTTCTCGTGCGCAGCGTCTCGCGCTTCGGCCTCTCGGCCGTGACGCTCGTGTTCGAGGACGGCACCGACGTGTGGTTCGCGCGCCAGATGGTGCTCGAGCGGCTGCGGCAGGTGCAGGGGCAGCTGCCGCCGGCGGCCGAAACGCCCGAACTCGGGCCCGTGTCGACGGGGCTCGGCACCATCTACCGCTTCGTGGTCAAGAGCGAGCAGCACTCGGCGATGCAGCTGCGCACGCTGCTCGACTGGGAGATCGTGCCCAAGTTGCGCAGCGTGCCCGGCGTCATCGAAGTCAACACGATGGGCGGCCAGCTCAAGCAGTACCAGGTCGTCGTCGACCGGGCCCGGCTCGGCGCGCACGGGCTCGGCCTCGAGGCGGTCATCGAGGCGCTGCGCAAGGCGAACCAGAACGTGGGCGGCGGCTACGTCGAGCGGCGCGGCGAGTCGTTTACCATCCGCGGCCAGGGGCTGCTGAAGAACGAGGCCGAGATCGGCGACGTGGTCGTGCGCGCCGGGCCGGGCGGCGCCGCCTTGCTGGTGCGGCACGTGGCCGACGTGCGCGTCGACGCGGCGCTGCGCTACGGGGTCATCACGCACAACGGCGAAGGCGAGGCCGTCACGGGCATCGTGATGATGCTGCTCGGGGCCAACAGCCGCGACGTCGTGCACGCGGTCAAGGCGCGCATGGCCGAGATCGAGGCCGCCCTGCCCGCTGGCGTCCGCGTCGAGGTCGTCTACGACCGGGCCGAGTTCGTCGGGCGCACGCTCACCACGGTGGCGCACAACCTGCTCGAGGGCGTGTTGGTCGTGACCGCCGTGCTCGCGCTCATGCTCGGCACGTTGCGCGGGGCGTTCGTCGCGGCGCTAGGCATCCCGGCGTCGATGTCGGTCGCGCTCGTGGGCATGCACGCGTTCGGCATCACGGGCGACTTGATGAGCCTCGGTGCGATCGACTTCGGCTTCTTGGTCGACGGGCCCGTCGTCATCCTGGAGGCGGTGATGGCGGTGACGGCCGGGCGCCGGCTGGCGGCCGAGGCGCGCGCCCGCGAGTACGGGCGGGCGGCCGAGCGGGTGGCCTCGCCGGTGGCCGTCTCGGTGGCCATCATCATGCTCGTGTACGTGCCCCTGCTCGCGCTCGAAGGCGTCGAGGGCAAGATGTTCCGCCCGATGGCGCTCACCATGGCCTGCGCGCTCTTCGGCGCGCTCGCGTACACGGTGCTGTTCTTCCCGGCGCTGCTCGCGCTGGCCGTGACGCCGGCGGGGGGCCACGGCCCGGGGTGGCTCGCGTCGGTCGAGGCGCTCTACGCCCGGCTCTTGCCCTGGGCGGTGCGCCGGCGGTGGGAGCTGCTCGGGGCGAGCGGGGCCGCGCTCGTCGCGACGGGCTGGGCGTTCGGCGGCGCGGGGGCCGAGTTCGTGCCGCGCATCTTCGAAGGCGACGCGGTGGTGGCGATGCGCCGCGCCCCCAGCATCGGCCTCGACGAGGCGAGAAAGCTCGACCTGGCGGCCGAGAAGGTGCTGCTCGGGTTCCCCGAGGTCGAGCAGGCGCTCGGGCAGACGGGCCGGGCCGAACTCGCCATCGACTCGGTCGGCAACGACAACACCGACATCCTCGCGCCGCTCAAGCCGCTCGCCGAGTGGACGAGCGCGGCCGACTTCGACGAGCTGTCGGAGCTCATCAAGGACCGCATCGAGACCGAGGTCCCCGGCACGTTCGTCTCGGTCTCGCAGCCCATCGAAGACCTGACCAACCAGCTCATCAGCGGCTCGCGCGCCGACGTGTCGATCAAGCTCTTCGGCCCCGATCTCGACGAGCTCGTGCGGGCCTCGAACCTCGTCGGCGAGCGGGTGGGCCGCATCCGCGGCACGGGCGACCTGCGAATCGAGCGCGTGACGGGGCAGCCGGTCATCACGGCGACGGCCGACCGGGCGCGCATGGCCCGCCACGGCGTCACGGTCGAGGAGGCGTTCCACGTGCTCGCCGCCGCGCGCGAGGGCGTGCGCGTCGGCGACGTGTACGAGCAGCACCGCAAGTTCGAGCTCCGCGTGCTCGAGCCGAGCGCCGAGCCGAGCGCGGCCTCGATCGGCGACCTCTTCGTGACGGCCGCCGGCGGCCGCAACGTGCCGCTGCACGAGGTCATGGCGCTCGAGGAGGGCGACGGGCCGGCGGTCGTGCGGCGCGAGAACCGCGAGCGCCTCCTGCGCATCGACGTCAACCTGCGCGGGCGCGATCTCTTGTCCTGGGTCGGCGAGGCCAAGCGCGCCGTGGCCGCCGACGTGCCGCTCAAGAGCGGCTACCGCGTCGAGTGGGGCGGGCAGTTCGAGAACTTCGAGCGCGCCTCGGCCCGCCTCGCGGTGGTCGTGCCGGCCGTGGTGGGCATCATCCTCGGCATGCTCTTCGGGATGTTCAAAAACGCCCGCTTCGCCCTCGCCGTCTTCGCCATGGTGCCCTTCGCCGCCACCGGAGGCATGCTCGGGCTGCTGGCGCGAGGGCTGCCGTTCAGCCTGCCGGCCGCGGTCGGCTTCATCGCCCTCGGGGGCCTGTCGGTGCTCAACGGGGTGGTGATCGCGAACGAGGTGCGGCGCCGCCGCGTCGAAGGCGCGTCGCTCGCCGACGCGATCGAGGGCGGGGCGCTGCACTCGACGCGGGCGGTGCTCACGACGGGCGCGGTGGCGGCGCTGGGCTTCCTGCCGATGGCGCTCTCGCAGGGGGCGGGCGCCGAGGTGCAGCGACCGCTCGCCACGGTGGTCATCGTCGGCATCGGGCTGAGCACGGCGCTCACGCTGCTGCTCCTGCCGGGCGCATTGGCCGTGGCCCTGCGGGGCTGGGCGCCCGCGCCGGCGGGAAACGTCGGGCCGGCGAGTGACGCCGGCGCGCCCGAACCGGCGCCGGCGGAGTGACACGATGGGCGCGCTCGGTACGAAGCGGCCTGCGGCCGAGCGCGCCCCGGCGGGGGCCGCCCCCGGGCCGGCGGGGAGCGCTTCGGGACGGCACCGGGCGTGGGTCGGCGGGCTCGCGTCGCTCGCCCTCGTCGCGTCCGCGGGCCTGGCCCAACGGTCGGCGATCCGCTGCTGGGTCCCGGGGCCGACGCTCGCCATTCGCGCGCCCGAGCCGTCGCGCGCCGATAACGATCGACGGGATAGCGACTGCGACGGCCTGTCCGACGCGGAAGAGTTCGCGTCCGGTGCGGCCGGCGCCGGCACCGATCCGGGCGACTGGGACACCGACGGCGACGGCGTCGCGGACGGCGTCGAGCTGGGGCGGGCCGCGCCCGTCGACGCGGCGTGCGCGACGACATGGGTCGACGCCGACCCGACCACCCGGACCGACCCCACGTCGCCCGATAGCGACGGCGATGCGTTGCCCGACGGGCTCGAAGACCGAAACGGCAATGGCCGCGTCGACCCGGGCGAGACCGACCCGGGCGAGCTCGACACCGACGGCGACGGGCTGCCCGACGGCGCCGAAGACCGCAACGGCAACGCGCGGCTCGACGCCGGCGAAACCAGCCCGCTGCGGCCCGACACCGACGGCGACGGCCAGGCCGACGGCGTCGAAGTCGCACGCGGCACCGACCCGAGGCGCCCCGACGCGATCGCCTTTCCCGAGCCCATGGTCTACGATCTCGTGCGGGGCCTGGGCGCGCACCGCGGCGAGTTCGAGGCGAACGTGCTGTTTCAGGCGGCACCGTCGCGCCGGCTCGGAGGCCTACTTTGGTCGCCCGAGGTCGAGTACGCCTTCGCCGAAGGGCACGCCCTCGAGCTTGAGGTGCCGATGGCGTCCGGCAAGCTCCACGCCTTGAAGTTCGGCGCCCAGGGCACGCTCGGCGCGAGCCATCGGCTCGGGGCCGCTCACGGGTGGCAGGGCCTCGTCGAATACGTCCCCGCCGAGAAGGGCTGGCTCGGGTCGCTGACGCACGTCGGCGCCTTGCGGCTCGGCGGCCCGTGGTCGGCCGTGACGATCGTCGGGGCGCAGTACGATCGCAAGCCCCTCGCCGGAGAGCGCGCCCTGCGCCTCGTGGCGAACGCGAGCGTATTTGCCGAATCGAACGCGCAGCTCACCTGGGGCCTCGAGGGGAACCTGAGAGCCGGCGGCCCGGGCCGCCTCGACTGGCTCGTGATGCCGCAGGCGCACGTGCAGTTGCGCCCCAAATGGCGCCTACAGGCCGGCCTGGGCGTAGGTCGAGCCGACGAGCGCGTCGACCTGGTCGGCGCGAGTCGACTCGTCGTCGAACTCTGAACCAGCGACTTTCTCATGGCCCCCTGCTCGCACTGCCTACCGCCGAACGAGGCGCAGGCACGCCCGCCACGCCCGAGCTCGTCCCCGGTTCGGGCACGAAAGAATGAGCCCTCAATCTCGACGCTCACGCGGCAGCGTCTGCCGTGCCGAACGTCTCGTCGCTCCGGAGCGGAGATGTCATGCGCGCGAAAGTACTCCTGGCTACCGCGGCCACCCTGGTGGCGTTCGTGATCATCTTCCTTGACGCCACGCTGGCGCTCGAGGGGCATGGCTGGCCGCCCGGCGTTCCGCTCTCTGTGCTCGCGCTGCCGTTGCTGGCCGCGGCCCATCGGCTCCTGCCGCCGACTTCGCCCGTACCGGGCGTGCCACTTGCGCCCTCGGCGGCCGTGACGGGCCGAGAAGTTCGGCCGCTCTGCCTTCCGCGCCCGCGCCCCCCAGCCGGCAACGAGGAGCGGGGTGTGGCACATGCTTCCGTCGCTGGCGGCCGAGCGAGGCGGTGCGAGCGCGCCCTCGCCGGCCTCGCCTTCTTCTGGGCGTTGTCCTTCTCGAGCTCATGGTTCGTAGCGGCCGCGCTACGCGTCCTCGGGTTCACGGCCGAGACGACGTCCCTAGGCCCGCGCCTTTTCGCGACATCGCTTCTGTTCGCGCTGACCATGGGCTGGCAGCCCCTCGTGGCGGTGTGGGCGGTACGGCGCTGGGTCGACCCATCGGACGCACCTGGTCTCGGACTGCGCCGAGCCCCCTGGTCGTTTACCGTCGTCGGGGGCGTCGCCGCCCTCGGCGTCACTGCGCTCGCGGCGCTCGTGGCGGCGCTCGCCGCCGCCCTCGGTCTCGGGAGCGCCCCGTTGCTGCACGGCGACGCGACCGCCGGCTTTGCCGCCGACGTCCGCCCGGCCTGGGCGCTCGCGTCACTCGCGCTCACCTTCTTCGGCACCCTCGTACTCGTCTGGGCGCAATCGCTCGCCGAGGAGGTCGCCTGGCGGGGCTACGTCTTGCCACGGATGATGGAGCGACTGGGCGCCTGGCGCGGCCTGGTCTCGCACGGTGCGGCCTGGGGGCTCTGGTACGCGCCGGTCCTGTTCTTCGCAACCTACGAGCCGCTCGCCCCCTCGACGTCGCTCGGCCGCAGCGCGGGCTTCGTGCTGACGTGCGTCCTCCTCGGCACGCTGCTCGGGTGGCTCCGGCTCGCCGCACGGAGCTTGGTGCCCGCCGTCGTTACGAACGCCGTCCTGACGCTCGCGGCGGGCCTCCCCTCCTTCGTGCACGGTCTGGACGCCGGACTGCGCTCGGCCGCGCTCGGCCCCGCCGGCTGGCTCGTACTGCTCGCTACGATCGGCGGGCTATCGCTCTCGAGGTGGCGCTCGGCTGTGCGGCCCCCGCCCCCGCTCGCCCCCCTGTCTGGCGTGAGGCCGGCGCCGCACGCCCTCGTGGTGATCCTTCCGCCGGGAGCGGCCCTGCCAAACCGCCACCTGAACTGAAACACTCGCGCGCGCCGCCGCCGACTTCGGCCGGGGGCGCGCCCGCCCGCGCAGCGATTCGCGCCCTCGAGCCCTGGTATCGAGATTGCCTGATGCACCCTTTGAAAGATACGTCCGGACGCCGCCCCCAGGCGTAGCCGAGGGCCGCGCCCGGGAGGAGACCATACCTTATGCCCGCACCCGCACTGTTCAGGACCGACGACGAAATCTTCGCCCCGCGACCCTTGCTCGGGTGGCTGGGTTTTTCGCTGACCGCCGGCTGGGTAAATGCGAGCGCCTTCTTGGCCTGCCGCAACTTCATCAGCCACGTAACGGGCATGGTGACGAGCCTCGCGCTCGACCTGCCCCGGCTGACGCTGGCTCTCGAGTCCGTGCTCGTGCTCGGCGCGTTCTTGTCCGGCGCGGCGATCGCGGTGCTGGCGGCCGAGACGTGGCGCGCGCGGCGGCGAATGGCATTCGCTCTGCCCCTGTGGCTCGCGCTCGCGTTGCTCGTCGGGGTCGCCTTGGCCGGGCGCGCCGGTCTGTTCGGCGAATTCGGCTCGTCGACGAGCGAGGAGGCCGCCCAGGTGAGTCTCGCGATGCTTGGTGCGCTCGCGGCGGCGATGGGCCTGCTCAACGCGTCGGTCGCGTTGGCGACAGCGAACGCGATTCGGTCCACACACCTGACCGGCCCCGCGACCGATCTGGCGGGCAACCTCGTCCGCGCCGCCCTGGGCTCGGACGAAGCCAGCTCGCGCGAGCTCCGGTGGGCGTCGTTGCGCGCGGCGAAGCTCGTCGCCTTCGCGACTGGCGGCGTGGTCGCGGCGGCTTGCGCCGAGCGGCTGCGCTATGATTTGTTCCTGTTGGCCGCCGTGGCGCTCGCGGCCGCGCTCGGCCTGACGGCCGCCCCCCCGACGAGCCACGCACCGCCGCGGGGTCCGGGCGGCGCGGCGTTGACGGTGAAGCCCCGACCGACGGCGCGTAGCCCGGGTGCCGCAACTCGGTAGGGTGGGCGGCTCAGGCCCGGCAAGCGCGAGCACCATGCCGGCGGACGGGTGACCGGCTGGGCGCTTCGGCTCGCGCGGATGTGCCGAACGTGCCGAGAAGCGCAGGGGCATTTCGGAGCGGCAGCGTCGGGCGTTCGTTTTGCCGCCGTCAAATGAAGCCAGGCCATTGCTATGCGCGACGGCGACCGGCATCGCGGCCGGCCTCGCCGCGGGCGGGCTACTCGGCACCGTGCTGGCGAGCTACGCCGCGGCGCGCCTCGGCGTGGTCGCCCTGCCGGCCGGCGTCGTCTGGCGGGGTGCTCGTCGCCGGCATCGGCTTCACGACGGCCATCTCCATGGCCGGCCTCGCCTTCGAGACCGAGGCGCTCTTGCAGGCCTCGAAGCTCGCCCTGCTCGTCGGCTCGGCGCTCGCGGCCGTCGCGGCCCGCTCGTCGGGCGGACGAGGGCCGCCGCGCCCGACGCCGGGGCCACGGTCCCCGCCGCCGGGGCCGAAACGTCGTCCGAGCGCTGGGCGGCCCCGCGCGGGCGTCACGTGGCCGGCGCGCCGGCCTTCGGACGTCGGGCGTTCGCGAAGGGGCCTGTCGGCTCGCTCGTGGCCCGGTGCGCGCGTCGCCGTCCCGCGCGGGCGTCGGCGAGGCCCTCGTTCGAGCCTCCGTCGCTCGGGCGCGTCCGGGCGAGCGCCGGCGTTGGCGCCTAGCACGCGGGGCGGGTGGCGCTATGGTTAGGGCGGTGGCGCCCCCGCCGGCGAGCTCATGCCGATGGCCAGCACCCGGCCTTGGTAGCCCGCCCGCGACACGTGAGACGATCGTCAGCCTCCGGGCAGTTCGCGCCGCCCGCGGCGCCGGCTGCCCCGCCGCGGAGGACGAGCTCATCGGGCTCTGGCCCGAGGGCCGGCGTGGGCCGGAAGCGACGAGGGGGCGAGCCTTGGACCCGGCCGTCGTTACCCTGCTAGCAGCCGGCGTGCTCGGGGCGGGCGTCTCGGCCGCACTCCGTCTCTGGGAGCTCGGCACCGCCCCGGCCCTCGACCGGGCCTGGACCGAGGCGGCGCGCCGCGTCGGCGGGCGGGTGTTCGTCGAGCCGCCGACCTTTTAGAGCCACCCCTTTAAACGCGGTCTTTTCTCGTCGTCGACCGTCCCTGCGGCGAGCACGCGGGCGGTGGCGACCTGCCGGCGTACTTCGCTCGCCGGGACGTAGCCTTTCTTCTTCCTTGGCTTCGGCTCGCGCGGGTGCTTGCGCAACGTCCGCGGGTCGACCTTTCGGGCCATCGTCAGGAGCGTGCGCGCGAACGCCTCCTCGCTTTGGCCGGCGTACCGCGCCCAGTACGCCTCGGGCACCGCGATCGCGAGCCCCTCGTAGGTCGCGCGCAGGTCGGCCGCGAGGTAGAAGGACGACAGCTCGGGCGTGCTCGGCGCCGGGTGCGCCCTCTCGACCGCCGCTTGCAGCAGCGCCAGCACGTCGTACGCGACCAGGGCGACGCAAAAAGCCAAGAGCGCGCCCCCGGGCGTGCCCAGGCTACGCACCTCGCTCGCGAGCGCCGCCTCGAGCCGGCCGAACAGGCCCTCCACGCGCCAGCGGTGGCCGTACAGCCGGGCGAGCGCGGTCGCGCTCGCGCGCGACGCGGGCACGTTCGTCAGCAACCGCAGCACCGTGTCGCCGTCGCCGGTCGGGGCATCGAGTTCGAGCTCGAGCCGCCGCAGCCGCAGCACGCCGCCCTCGCCCTTGCCGTCCGGGATCGACACCGGTTGCTCGTAGACGACGCCGGTCTCGGCGCGCCCGACCCGGCGGCGCTCGCCCTCGACCTTCGGCGCGGGGGTGTGCGGCGCCTCGCGCACGAGTACGAACGCGCCTCGGGCGACGAAGCCGAGCACGATGGCCCGGGTGCTGAAGGCGCGGTCGGCGACCCACAGCGACTCGGCCTCGACCTCGGGCATCAGGTGCCCGAGCAGGCCGCTCTCGTGGTCGTGGGCGTCGGGCCACGGCAGCACGTCGGCCACCAGGTCGCGCTCCGGATCGTAGACGACCAGCGACTGGCCGGGCATGGCCGCGCCGCGGAAGCCGCGCAAGGGCCCGAGGCGCTTCTCGCTCGCGGGCAAGTCGTTGCCGTCGACGATTCGCACCGCGAACCCCTGGCAGAGCGGCACCTCGGTGCGCCCGAGCGCGTCGTAGACGGGGGCGAGCCGGGCGTAGGCGCCGCGCACCAAGGCGCGCAGCACGGCCGGCTCGGTGCGCCGGACCTTGCCGTAGAGCGCCTGCACCGAGACGGGCAGGCCCTGCCGTTGGGCGGCCGCGTGCAGCGAGGGGCGCTGGCCGAGCACGACCTGGCTGGTCAGGTCGACGACCGAGGAGAACAGCAGCGTGTGCTGGTATTGGCCTTCGGCGTGCTCGGCGAAGAGCTGTTCGACCCAGGTGGGGTCGCACACGCGGTCGAGCACGAGCCGCGCCATCACCGTCAGCGGGCTCTTGGTGAGAAAACGGTCAACGACGGCCTCAAACATCGGGGTACTCCGGGTCCGGCCCCCCCAAGCCTGCCCCGAGAAAGCCCGTGTTTAAAGGGGTGCCTTTTAGAGCCGGGCCATCCGACGCATCGAGGTCGACGTCGAGGGGGTCGCCCTGACGGTCGATACGTTCACCGAGCGCGGCGGCAAGAGCGCTGAGCACTACACGCGCCTGCGGGCCGGCCCGCTGCCGGGCCTCTGCCGCGTCGAATTGCGCGTCGAGCCGCGCACGGTCCTCACGGCGATCGCGCGGCGCCTCGCGCTCGGCGAGGCGCCCACGGGCGACGGGGCGTTCGACGCCGCTTTCCGCGTCGACTCGCGCCCTGCCGGGGTCGGGCGCGAGTTGCTCGATGCCCGCACGCGGGCGCTCGCCCTCGACTCGGAAGAGGGCTTCGGGATCGAAGGCAGGGCACTCACGATGAAGTGCCGAGGCCTCCCCGAAGAGGCCGCGCCGCTCGTCGCCATGGTGCGCTACGGGCGGGCCGTCGTCGAGCGATGGGTCGAGCTCGCGCGCGCGCCCGCCGAGCTGGCAGCGGCGCTCGGCCTCGGCCCGGTCGAGCCGAGGGGCGAACTCGCGAACGAAGGGGCGACGAGGGTGGCGCAGGGCGCGCGCCGTGGGCGCGAGCTCTCCCTTTCGGTACGGCTCGAGGGGGCCCGCTGCGTGACGGTCGTGTCGGTCGGCGTCGCCGGGGGGGCGCCGTTCGCCCGCGATCGAGGGCCGGCCCGGGCCTCGGGCGAAGGCGAGGCGCCCGCCTACGCGCAGGCGCTCGCCGAGGGCGCGCCGCCCGTCCTCGCGCGCGCCGTTGGTGAAGCCGGGTGCGTCTCGCTCGAGTTCGAAGGGCTCGCGCCCGAGCCGGAGGAGGTCGGGCGGCTCGTCGAGGCGGTGTTCGAGGCGACGCACGGGAGTGGCGCCTACCGCTGACGCGCACGGCCTCGCGCCCGCGAGCCCCCGACGGCGCGCCCGACGCGGCGGTCACGAGCGCCACGTCTTCGGTGCCTTCCGCGATGGGGCCGGCGACCGGGCCTCCCGGTCACGGGGGGCGATAAGTAGGCCCCTCGCTCGAGGGCGGGCTCGTCGACCGCCCGCGGTCCGCCCGCTTCGGCCAGAGAGACAACGAAGTGGGCGCCGGGTCCGACACGGTCTCGGAGCGCGCCCGGCCTCAACGCCGGGAGGCGGAGATGGCGCGGAGCAAGAAGCCGAGGGCCGCGAGCCCCGAGGCGATGCCCGCCGCCCACCACGCGAGCGCCACCGGGCTGCCGCGGGCGCAGGAGAAGCAGAGCGACGCGAGAAAGCAGAGTGAGGAGCCCGCGAGCACGGAGGAGCGGGGCGACATGGCGCGAAGCTAGGGTTTCGACGGCGACGGCGCGCCGAAATCGGACCTGCGCGGGCCGATTTTCCTAGCCACGTGGGGGGCCGTGCCTACCTTGCCGTCGGCGCGGCCTTCGGGGCCGCACGAGACCTTGGCGGCGCCGGCGGGGGCGGCGCTCCGGCCCGGCGGGTGATTCTCATGGCGATCGATTTCGGCCTTCTCTTGCTCGGCGGCCTCCTCCTGTACTTCGGCGCCGAGTGGCTCGTGCGCGGCGCGGCGGGCATCGCCAGCTCGCTCGGCGTGCGCCCCCTCGTCATCGGGCTGATGGTGGTCGCCTACGGCACGTCCGCCCCCGAGCTCGCGGTCGGCGTGCGCGCCGCACTCTCGGGCAAGAGCGACCTCGCCTTCGGCAACGCGATCGGCTCGAACATCGCGAACCTCGGGCTGATCCTCGGCGCGACTGCGCTCGTCGCGCCGCCGGCCGTCGACCCCTCGCTCATCCGCCGCGAGGTGCCCGTGCTCGTGGCCTCCACCCTTCTCGTGCCCCTCGCCATGCTCGACGGCCGCCTCGCCCCCTGGGAGGGGCTCTGCCTCGTCGCCTTGGCGCTCGTCTACACCGTGCACGCCGTTCGCTCGGCCCGCGCCGTCGCCGCCGCGCCCGCCGACTCCCCGCAGGCGGCCGTCGCCGCCACCGCCGAGGCGGAGGCCGTCGGGTCGGCCGACCGCCCCGCGGGCCGCGCCGCCCTCGGGACGCTCGCCGCGCTCGGCCTCGCGCTGCTGGTCGGCGGGGGCGACCTCTTCGTCCGCGGCGCGACGGGCCTGGCGCGGGCCCTCGGGCTCAGCGACCGGCTGATCGGCCTGACGGTCGTGGCCGTCGGCACCTCGCTGCCCGAGCTCGCCGCCTCGCTCGTCGCCGCGCTGCGCGGCCACGGCGCCATCGCGGTGGGCAACGTCGTCGGGTCGAACATCTTCAACCTGCTCTTGATCCTCGGCGCCGCCGGCGCCGTCCGGGGCGTCGACGTCGACCCCCGGTCCGCCCGCCTCGACCTGCTCGCCCTCCTGGGCTTCACCCTCTTCGCCGCCGTCGCCCTGCGCGGCGACCGGCGCATTTCCCGGCCCGAAGGCGCCCTGCTGCTCGCGGGCTACGTCGGCTTCGTGCTCGCGCTCGTGGCCTCCTGACGCGTCCGGCGGGGCCGGGGCGGGGGCGGGGCGGGCTCAAGAGGCGCGGGGGGGCGGGCCCGCGAAGGAGGGCAGGGGGGAGGCCCCCCACGACGAGGCGAGCCCCTCTTCGAGGGCGGACCAGTCGGCGACGGCGCCGAGCCGCGCCAGGACGGCGTAGAGCCCGAAGCGCAGGCGGAATAGGAAGAGCAGGCGCCCGGGCACGCGAAGGCGGAAGAGGGCGCGCTTGTCGCGCATCATCTGCCGCGACGGCGTAGTTGCCCGGGTGCGGGTCGGCGTGGAAGAGCCCGCCGCGGTAGAGGCCACCGAGGTGGAAGCGGAAGAGCACCTCGCCCAGCCTGTCAACGGATGGCCCCGCGCGCACCTCGTCGAGGGGACGCCTGCCGACGTATTCGGTGACGAGCACCTCGACAGAGGCGCTCACCACGCCGGGGATGATGACGTCGGGGTCGTCCGCGAAGAGCGCGCCGGGCAGGCGTTGGCGGTCGGCCTCGAGGGCGTAGTCGCACTCCTCGAGGAGCGCGGCCTCCGCCTCCGCGACGTAGCCGCCGACGCCGCCGGCGACGAGCGCCTCGGCGACCGAGGCACCCACCTTCGCGACGCCGTGTGGCGGTAGGCAACGAGTGCGCCCGGCCTCTCCGGCGCAGGCCCCGGGGGGGCACCTTGCAACATGGGGCCGCGCGACACACCGGCGCGCGAGTAAAGGGCCCCGACGGCATGCCGAGGCGGAGCACGCGCCCAGCTCGTCGTGCAACCCAAGTGAGCAGCGCTCTAAGGAAACGCCACTGGCGCCGAACCCGTCGACCGCCACCGCAGGCGGACCAACGACTCCGATGCCTCGTGGGCGACCGCGCGAGAGGAGCTCCGCCGCGAGCGGAACCCGGCCGGCACGACCGGCGCCCCCGCCGCACCCGATCGGGACAGGTGGAAGCCCGGCACCCTGTCGCTGGTACGGCGCGGCGCGGCGGTATTCGACGAGCGCGGATCGGGGCGACAAGCCGGGGTTGGCGCCGCGGGGCGTACGCGAGCGGCGGCTCGACCCGTGGCGCCGTCGATCGCGTCTCGCACCAGGCGCCGCACTCTCGCTCGCCGGCCGCGGGCTCGACGTCTGGCGCAAGCCCTCTTCGAAGTCCGCCACGAGGCCCCGGCGGCGAGCGCGTACGCCGCGCAGGCAGCGAGGGCCGGCGCTCGCGAGACGATGGTGGTGCCCCCGACGTGACCTCCGGCGCCGGGCGCACGCAAGACGGAGGCCATCGGCCCGGCAGCCGCGCCGGCCGTCGGGCGTCGCCCTTCGCCACGAGGGGGTGAGCGCCGCGCCAGATCGCCGCGGCTCGGCCCGACTCGAAGGCGCCCGGCCCGCCCTCTGCATGGCCCGAGCGGGCCGAAGTCGGCCCCCCTTTGGGATAGTCCAACGGGCGATTCGGTGCCACTTCGAGGAGGCGAGCATGATGGTCGACGCGCGAGGTGGTGAGGGCGTGGCGGTCGCCCTTGGGGCAGAGATCGCCACGGGGGTAGACGGCGGGCAAGGCCACGCTCCCGCCCCCCGGCGGGCCGGCGCCCCCTATCGGCAGTACTTGCTGGTCGACTGGCTGAGCGTAATCCCGCTCGCGACGTCGGTCTGGGGGGTGGTCTTCAACCTGTGGACCCTAGTCGCCGCGGCCGTGCTCGCCGAGGCGGCCTTCGTCGCGCTCGGGCCCTATGTGGGCCCGCTACGCCGCCGGGTCGAGGCCCGGCTCGAGTGCGAGCGCCTCGTCGAGGCAGCACTACACAAGCAGGCCCAGCTCTCGCGCCTGCCCCCCGAACTCAGGCGCGAGTTCGAAAGGCTCGAGGCGCTTGCCGACCGGGCCCGCGAGTCGCGCCGCTGGCCCAGCCCCCGCGCCGCCGAGAGGCTGCTCGGCTTGAATGAGCTGCTCGACGCGTTCCTTCGCCTCTCGATCGACCTCAAGGCCGGCAACGACTTGCTCGCCGGCGTCGACCGCGACGCCCTCGCCGACGAGCGCGACGAGCTCGAGCGGAGCGCCGGCGCCGCGCCCGAAGGCAGGCGCCGCGCCATGCGACAGCGTGCCTCGGTCGTCGCGCGGCGGGTCGCGCACTGGGACCAAACCCGGGAACGCCTCGTGACGATCGAGCACCAGCTCGCCACCCTCTCGGGCGCCGTCAAGCTCGTGCACGAGCAGTGCGTCGCGCCCGGCGCCCGCGAGGACGTCGGCGGCGTGCTCGGCGCCGCCCTCGGCCGCTTCGAGCACACCGAGGCGCTGCTGCGCGAGTTCGGCGCCTACGCCGACGACGAGCACGCTCAGCCCCCTTGCCGCGCCATCGCCTGAGCCTCGCGCCCGGACGCAGCCGCCCGCCGCGGCCGGCCGACGGCTCGGGCTGGGGCCCCGCTCGCCCCGTCGGCCGGCGGCCCTGGGTACCGCGGTTGCACGGCGCCCGGGGCCGAGGCCACGAGGCGTTCGCGCCGCAAAGGCGCCGCCCGAGCAGTGCCAAGCCGCCCGCCCGTCGACCTCACGGCGGGCCACCGGGCGCGCCGCCGCGTCCCGAAGGAGATGGAGCCATGCACGTTCACGAAGCAATGACCCCCGAGGTCGCGTCCTGCTCGCCGGAGAGCACCCTCGACCGGGTGGCACAGATCATGTGGGAGCGCGACTGCGGGTGCGTGCCCGTCACCGACGCCGAGGGGCGCGTCGTCGGCGTGATCACCGATCGCGACGTGTGCATCGCCGCCTGGACGCAGGGCAAGAGGCTGAGCGAGATCCCCACGTCGCTCGTCATGTCGCGCGAGGTCTACACGTGCGGCCCGGCCGACACGCTTGACGGCGCCGAGGCCGTCATGCGGCAGCGGCGCGTCCGCCGCCTGCCGGTGGTCGACGCCTCGGGGCGCTTGGTCGGCGTCCTCTCGCTCGGCGACCTCGCGCCGTCGCAGGGCGAAGGCCGCGCGGCCACCGGGCCGGGCGCTTCGTCCGTGTTCGCCACGCTGCGGTGGGTCTCCGAGCCCCGCACGCAGAGGGAGCCGAAGGGCGAGCGCGCCGCGCCACCGAAGGGGGGCGCCCGCGGCGCAACGCCTTGACGGGGCCTCGGGCCGGCGACGCCCGCCGCACCCGCACGCGCTCGGCCGGCGCGAGAAGAAGCGGCACGGGGGGCGCCTCCTCGAGCCGGGCGCCCAGACGCCCCCGGCCCTCTCGCTGCGGCGGGCGGGCGGAGGCGGGCGCGAGCCCGCCTCCGAGGCGCGCGAGGGGCGCGCCCGAGCCGCCCTAGCGGTTGGGCAGGTCGCGCGGCTCGCGGCCGCGCCCCGCCAGCACCTCACCCAGGCCCTCGAGCTCCGCCGCCGCCTCGGCGAACCGGCCCTCGCCCGTCAGGCGCACATACGCGTCGAAGTGCCGCTGGGCGCGCTCGAACGTTTGCGGCCCGGGCTCCGCCCGCGGCGCCCCGCCCTCCGCCCGCCCTTCGCCCGCCGGGCGCCGTTCGCCGGGCCCGAGCAGGCCCTCGAGCGCGCCCCGGAAGGACGGCGCGAAGCTCATGGCCTCGCCGTTCATCACGACCACCATCCGCAGCTCGGGGTAGGCCGCGGTCTCGGCCTGCAGGTAGATCGGCTCGACGTAAAGAATCGTCTCGTCGATGGGGATGGCCAGCACGTTGCCGCGAATGACCCGCTTGCCGAGCTGGTTCCAGAGCGTGAGTTGCCCCGACAGCTCGGCGTCTTGGTCGATCTTCGTGTCGACCTGCTGCGGCCCCAGCACCCACTTGTCTTTCGGGAAGCGATAGGCGAGCAGGCGGCCGTAGTTGTCGGGGTCGCACATGCCGGCGAGCCAGCCGATGAGCACCTGGCGGTTCTTCGGCGTGTAGGGCTGCATCGTGACGAACTCGGCCCGGCCCGACCCCGGCGGCTGCCACATCACGTAGTAGGGGGCGACGGGCTTGACGTCGCCGTAGTGCTTCTCGGTCGCGCGGACCCAGAGGTCTTCTTGGTTGTAGAAGACCTCGGGGTCGGTCATGTGGTACTTCGCGTAGACGAGGCCCTGCAGGTGCAGCATCTCCTCGGGGTAGCGCACGTGCGCGCGCAGCTCGGCCGGCATCTCGCTCTTCGGCCGAAGCAGCTCGGGGAAGACCCGCGACCAGACCCGAATGATCGGGTCGTCGGGCTCGTACACGTAGAGCGCGGCCGACCCGTCGTACGCGTCGACCACCGCCTTGACCGCGTTGCGGACGTAGTTCAAGCGCGGCCGCCTCACGGGCACCGCGAGCCCGGGCGGGCGCCCCGGGGCGCCCTCGGGCGACTGCGAGGGCACGCCCTCGCGGTCGAAGAAGGGCTCGCTGTAGGGGTAGTAGTTCGAGGTCGTGTACGCGTCGATGACCCACTTGAGGCGGCCGCCGACGAGCACGACGTAGGGGTCGCCGTCGAGCTCGAGGAAGGGCGCGAGCGTCGCGACGCGTTCGCGCACGTTGCGGCGGAACATGATGCGGCTTTCGTCGGTCGGGTAGTCCGAGAAGAGCAGGCGCGTGCCGCCGAGCTTCCAGCCGTAGACGAGCTTGCGGAAGAAGCCGCGCAGCTCGACGCCGCCCGCGCCCGCGTAGCGGGCGTAGACGTTCTCGGCGCCCGACGGGTAGTCGAACTCGGCCGCCCGCGAGTTGACGACGACGTAGTGGTCGGCGCGCTCGCCGTAGTAAATCTCGGGCCGCGTCATGACGACCGCCGGGTGCTCGGAGACCGGCGGCATGTCGCGCACGACGAGCATCGGCAGCCCGTCGGGCGTGAAGTCGCTCACCGGCGCCATGGCGACGCCGTAGCCGTGCGTGTACTTGAAGTGGCGGTTGACGAACGTCTGGCTCTCGGCGGGCAGGTTGCGCGGCTCCATCTCGCGGGGGGCGATCATGACCTGGCGGTAGTTCGGGCCGAGCTGGTACCGGTCGATGTCGACGCCCGTCAGCTCGTAGTAGAGCCGGATCTCTTGAAACTGCTCGAGCACCTGGTCGAGGGCCTGCGGGTCCCACAGGCGCACCTCGGAGAGCACGTGCTCGCTGCGCTCGACGAGCTCTTCGGTCACGCGGCCCTTCGGGTCGAACTGCCTCGACTCGACCCGGTCGAGCGCGAAGCCGCGCCGGGTGAAGGCGATGCTGTGCTCGAGGTACGGCCGCTCGAGCGCCAGCTCGTTCGGCGTCACCCTCAGCCACTGGAAGAGCGCGGGCAGCGCCACGAGCCCCAGGGCCCACAGGGCCGTGATCCCGAGGGCGAGCGCCCCGATGGCCGACGTCGCGCCGGGCCCCCCCGACGCGCCCGCCTCCCGGCGGCGCGGGCCACCGAGCCGAGACTCGAGCGCGCGCCGCGTGCCCGGGACAAGGAGCGCGAGCGCCGCGAGCGCGAGCGCCGCCGCGAGCACGACGTTCGCCGGCAACCGGACGTGCGCGTCCGTCCAGCCCGGGCCCCGCACGACGCCCGCGCTCGAATAAAGTAGGTGGTACATCGAGAGCACGCGGCCGAAGCAGAGCGCGAGCGCGAAGGCGGCGGCGGCGGCGTAGAGGCCCCTCTGCCCCTCTGCCTCCGCCTCGAGCGCGCGCGTTTTTCGCGCCGTTCTCGGGGCAGAGGCCGGGGCGTCGGCCCGCTCCCGGGGCCCCGCCGCCATGAGCGTCGCCGACCTGCGCAGCCGGCTCACGAGCGAGAAGTTGCCGAACGCGACCCACGACGCCAGCGCCAGCGCGACCGCCGCGCTCACGAGCGCGAGCCCGTAGAGCGCGTCGTAGAACGGCAGCGAAAAGAGGTAAAAGCCCGCGTCGAGGCCGAAAACGGGCTCGCGAACGCCCGCATCGACCGCGTACAGCCACTGGAGCGCGAGGTCCCACGCGGCGCCCCCCCAGAGCAGCCCGAGCGCGGCGGCGAAGGCGACGCCGGCCCGGCGGGCCCGCGGGGCCGCACGGCGCAGGGGGCGCGTGACGAGCCAGACGACCGAGCCGGCGGCGACCGCCCCCGCCGCCGCCGTGCCCGAGGCCGCGAAGAGCACCACCCAGAACCGCCGCGCCTGACCGAGCTCTTCGAACCAGAGAAGCTCGCCCCAGAAGCTCAGAAAGGCGTAAAAGGCCAGCGTCCCCGCGAGGAGCAGCGCGCCCGGCACGGCGATCTGCCGCCGCCCCCGCGACAGGCCGCGCAAGAGAAGCGTCGCCCCGAGCGCCAACAGTGTGAAGAGTAGGGCTATGTACATGGACGCCTCCGCCCGTGCGGCGCGTGCAGACCGCGTGCCCTCGGCCCGCGAACGCGCCGCGGCCGCGCCTCAGCCGCCGAATTGAATGCCGAGCTGGACCCGGTACTGTAGATACGTGAAGGCGGCCCCCCTCGGGCTCGGCATCGGGAGGGCAATGTAGGTCGGGTCGAAGATAACGTAGAAGCCGCGCGCCACCTTCCATTCGAGCCCGAGCGCGCTGACGCCGACGTAGGGGCCGACGCTGCCGGCGGGGGCGCCGACGAGGTCGGTGAGCAAGACGGCGGCGCCGAGGTTGAGCGTCGTCCGCAGGTTCACGGTCTCGGAGCGGAGCCGGTACCGGCGGACGACCGTGCCGAAGGCGTTGATCGAACCCTCGCGCACCGAGCCCGTGTACGGGTTGATGTAAGGGTTCCACTCGCCGCCGAGGCCGACGAGCCAGCCCTTGTTGAGGCGCACGAGCCCGCTACCGACGCCGGCGAGCGCGGCGCTGTCGTACGAGGCGCCGAAGGCCACGTGGCCGTAGACGCCGGCGCGCTCGACGGGCACGTCGCTGCCGCCGACCGGCGCCGCCCCGCCCACGCCCTGAGCGCGCGCCCCCGAGGGCGCCGCGACCAGCGCGAGGGCCCCTGCGCACGCGCCCCGCGCGGCCCCGCGCGCCGCGCGGCGGCGTGCGAGAGCGAGGCCCGCCACCGCGAGGGGGCCGACCGCCCAGCCCGCCACGCCCCCGGGCACGGCGGCCGCGCGGCAGGAGCAGCCGCGGTAAGGCTCGGTCTCGAGCTCGGGCGCGTCGCACCAGCCGTTGCCGGCGTCGCAACCGGGCTCGTACGCGAAGTACGTGGCGAGCACCGCCTCGACGGCGGCCTCCTTCCGAGGGCGCGTCGACGCCGGGTCGAGCGTCGCGCGCAGCAGGTCGACCGTCGCCCGCTCCGCCAGCGCGGCGCGCTCGGCGCGCAACGCGTCGTCGGCTTCGCAGTCGTCCATGCCGCTCATGTGCGGGGGGCCGTCGCGCGGCCCTTCGCGACGGCCCTCGACCTCGTCGACGAAGTTCATGACGCTCGTCACGCGAAGCCCATCCGGCGTGCGTAGCGTGTGCGAAAAGCCATCTTGAACCGCGTGCAGCGCCTGGCCCATGCGCACGAAGTAGAGCGGCAAGTCGAGCTCGACCTTGCCGCGGACGCCGAGCGTGACCTTCAGGCGCGTGGTGCGCCCGTAGTCGACCTCGCCCGAGTCGCCCAGGCCGTCGAGGGCTTCGAGCACCCGGCCGCGGATGAAGCCGAGGCAGTCGGCGAGCGCGGCCTCGCTGCCGCCCGGCTCGTCATGCTCGGGGCGGCGAAGGCAGTGCTCGGGCTGCAAGTCGGGGTCGCCATGGACGAACGTGAGCTCGGCGGCCGAGCGCCCGCCTTCGCCTTTCAGGTCGTTGTCGCGCACGCCTAGGAGCAGGGCCGCGGCGGCGCGGTCGCGCATGTCGCCAGGCGCGTTGAAGGGCAGGTCGTTGCCGAGGGCGCGGTCGCGGTCGGTCTCGGCTGGGGGCGCGGCCGTCGCGAACTCGCCGCGCACCTGGCGCAGCGCCCGCCAGGTGATGCCCTCGTGGCAGGGTTGGCCGAAGACGCCCGTGCCGTAGCTGTACGCGCCGGCCTCGCGCGGCGGCGTTGAAACGAGCATCGCCCCGCCGGCCAGCGCACCGTACCAGGCCCCGCGGCGACGCCGGTGCCCCGCCCGGGCGGGCGGGCGAAGCCGCGGCGAAGGTGGGGCCATGGGCGACCGGACGGCAAAGGTCGATCCATCGCGATAAGATCACGACCCCGCGACGGCGCGCGGTGACTTCTTTGTTGGGCCCCCCGCTTTGACATGTCTCGGCACAGAACGAGCATTCGAAGAGGCCTGCGGGCTGCCCCGACGCCCCGCGCGCATGGCAGGGTGGCGCACCGTGAGGCGATTTGTCCCGGGCGACAGGCCCGCCCGGCGCACCGGGGCAGGGGCTTCTCGGGCCAGCGCTACGCCATCGTCGACGACCCCGACGGCAACCACGTCAGCCTCTTCGCCCGGCGATCCGAAGGCGCCCCGCGCCCGCCCGGGCCGGGCGCCCCAGGCGCCTCAGCCCAGCTCGACCGCGACGAACATGGTCCGCTCGCCGCGGCGCACGCGCAGCAGCACCGGGCGCCCTGCGGGCGCCGACTCGATGGTGCGCGCGAGCTGATCGGCACGCTCGACGCGCTTGCGGTTCACCTCGAGCACGACGTCGCCGACGGCGAGCACGCCGCTCGCCGGGCCGCCCGGCAGCACGCGCGCAATCAGGGCGCCCCCGCCGGGCGCCTCGCGCACCAGCACGCCGAGCTCGGCCCGCCCCACCGGGTCGCCTTTGTCGGCCGGCCGGCCCCGATCAACCGCGGCCTCGGGCGTCCCAAGCCGGCCGAGCTTCACCGAGAACGTCTTGGCTTCGCTACCGCGCCGCACCTCGATCGGCACCGTCTCGCCCGGGGCGTGGCGCGCGACGAGTCTGGGCAGGTCGGTGCCATGCCGCACCTCGTCCGCCCCGACGCGCACGATCACGTCGCCGGCCTCGAGCCCGGCCTCGGCCGCAGGCCCCCCGGGCTCGACCTCGCCGACGAGCGCGCCGCGCGCATGCTCGAGGCCGAACGCCCGCGCGAGCCGCGCGTCCAGGGGCTGCGCCACGACGCCCAGGCGGCCGCGCTCGACGTGCCCGCGCTCGACGAGCTGCGGCAGCACGAGCTTGAGCACGTCGACCGGGATGGCGAAACCGATGCCCTGCCCCTCGGGGTTGATGGCCGTGTTGATGCCGACGACGCGCCCGCCGAGGTCGAAGAGTGGCCCGCCCGAGTTGCCCGGGTTGATCGACGTGTCGGTCTGAATGAAGTCGTCGTAGGGGCCGGCCCCGATGGCGCGGCTCTTCGCGCTGACGATGCCCGCGGTGACCGTGTGGGCGAGGCCGAAGGGGTTGCCGATGGCCACGACGGGCTCACCGACCTCGAGCTCCTCGCTCGAGCCGAGTTGGGCGACGGGCAGGCCCCGCGCGTCCTCGAGCTCGAGCACCGCCAGATCGAGCTGTTCGTCGCGCCCGCGCACGCGCGCGCCGAACTCGCGCTCGTCGGCCAGGCGCACGCGCACCGCGGTCGCGTCGGCCACGACGTGCGCGTTGGTGACCACGCGCCCCTCCGCGTCGATGATGAAGCCCGTGCCCAGCGCCTGCCGCCGCAGCACCCGGTCACCGCCCCCGCCGCCCGGCAGCCCGAAGGGGCTGAGGTCGAAGAAGTCGAAGGGCAACGACGGCGTCGAGGCCCCCACGACGTGCCGCTGCTCGGCCGTGATGTTCACGACCGCCGAGCGCACCGACGCCACGAGCGCCGGCACGTCGGTCGTGACCCCCGGCGTCACGCGCTCGCCCGCGGGCACGACCGTCGCGGCGGGCGCAGGCCCGGCCTCGGCCTCTTGCCTCTGGGCCGGCGGGTGCCGCTCACAGCCGGAAAGCCACAGGGCGGCGCCCATCAAGAGTGGTAGCGTTCGTTCTCGCATCCGGGCGGTCGTCGCAACGCGAGTGCCAATCGACGCCCCGCCCGCACCGCGCCCCGGCCCCCGGCCGGGGCGGCGAGCTCCGCAGCGCGGGCCCGTCGTTGCGGGCTGATTGCGCGCCGGCCCGAGCTCAAAACCGTTCGGGCGAGGCGGGGCGCAATGAGGCCCAGACCCACGCCGGCGTGTGGCATTTGGGCCGGACCGCCCCGCGCGCTCGCCCCGTCGCGTTTCGGGCCCGGAAGGCGCCGACCAAGGCAATGACGACGGTGCCGCGCTCGAGGTCACTTACGGCGCGCCCCGGGTCGGCTCGGGCGGCGGGTGCCCGGCGACGAGGGCCCGGCCGAGCCGCATGCGGGCGCGCGAGGCCTCGAGGCCCCGGTCGCACCGGCCCGAGGCGTACGCGGCGAGCCGTTCGTCCTCGGCGCGGTCGCGGCACGAATTCATGGAGGAACGGAGGAAGGCGAGCGATCGCCGCGCCGCGACGGCCGGGGTGAAGTTCGAGGCGCCCCCGCGCTGCAGCTGGAAGAGCCCGAACGAGCGCCCCCCGTCGCCGACGGCCTTCGGGTCGAAGCGGCTCTCGTGGTAGGCGACCGCCACGAGCAGCGCCGCGGTGCGGGCGCGGCCGTCGGGCCCCGGGAAGAGCGGCTCCGAGCGCTCGGCCGCCTCGGCGATGGCGCGCGCGGGCGCGGGGTAGCTCGCGCGCCAGGGCGCGTCCGGCTGCAGCACGAAGAGAAGCGACAGGACCCAGGCCGCCACCTCAGTCGTCCTCCCACAAGAGGGCAAGCGCGTCGGGGTCGGTGAGCCTGCCGAGGAAGGCGAGCCAGTGCAGACCCGCCCGCCGCACGAAGCGCTCGAGCGCGCCCTTGCCCTCGGCCGGCGCCTCGTCCGAGGCGAGCCGTTGCAAGGCCACGCGCGCGGCGTCCTCGGGCCGGTCGCTGTCGACCTTCCACGCGTCGGGGGCCCACTCGATGGCGGGGCTGACCACGCACGGCACGCCCTCGGCCACCGCGTCGGCCGTCGTGAGGTTGAACGTCTCGGTGTGCGAGAGCTGCAGGCACAGGTCCATGTGCCCGACCGTGCGCCGGAAGGCGGGCCAGTCCTGCCAGGGTTGCTCGACGAGCGTCGCCCACGGCAGGCCCGCGAACATCGCGCGCAGGGCATGCACGATGCTCATGCCGCCGTAGTCGTTCCCGTCGACCGAGACCCAGAAGGCGAGCTCGCGCCCGAGCGCGCGCGCGGCGAGCAGGGCCGCGGCCGCGGCCGTCGTGTGGTTCTTGAGCAAGCGCATCGCGCCGAAGCTGCCGACGCGCAAGGGGCGCCCTTCGCCGCGCAGGGGCGATCGGCCCGCTGCCGGGGGCCGCTCGGCGTCGTACAGGTTCGGCAGGTAGAGGCACCGGCCGCCGTAGGCGCGCTCGACGAAGCGGGTGAAACGCGGGCTGTTGCCCGCCACCGACAGGTTCAGCACGCTCTCTTGCAGGAGCAGCAGGCTTCGCAGCAGCGTGATGGCGCCCGCCTCGACCTGAAGGAAGCCGATCTGCGAGTGGCACCGGACGACGAAGTGTACCGTGGGGTAGGCGGCGAGAAGCGCCTCGGTCTCGTCGAGCGGCACCCAGGGCGCCTCGAGCACCGCGTGCGTCGCCTCGGGGTGCTCGCGCAGGCGCGTGCGGATGTCGCCCACGGTCCAGACCCCGTAGGGATAGGTCGGCACGCCGAGCCGTCGCAGCACGCGCGTCGTGTGCAGGGCGTTGACCCCCAGGCCGATGTGGCACTGGGGCGCGGGGGCGAGGGCGTTCGCCGGGGCGGCGAAGCGGTTTCGGTAGAAGAGGAGGACGTGCGGGGCGCGCTCGGGCGCCCGGGGGGGGTTGGGACGACGTTCGTCGGCAGGGATCATGCGGAGGCTCGGGGGGCGGGGCCTCCGGGGCCTCGGGGTTCGGGTTCGGGAGCCGGCGCGCGACGGGGCGCGGGCCGGGGGGTTCAGGCGCCCGAAGGCGCGAGCGGGGGCGGTCGGGGCCGGCGCTAGCCACGGCCCTTTCCCGCGGCGATGGCGCGCAAGAGGGGGTCGTCGGGCCCGGTCGGCCGCAGCGCCTCCGCCTTCGAGGGCGGCATGCGAAGGCCGCCGGGAAACCAGCGCCGAAGCTCCTCGTCGCTCGGCCCCGGCCGCGGGCGCCCCGGCCCCCCGCCATCCCCCCCCTCGGCGAGGGCGAGGCGGCCGTAGAGGTGGTCGACGAGCAGCCGGTGCAGGTGCCCGGGGCTGCCCGGCGCGGGGTGCGGCGGCTCGCCCTCGGGCGAGCGCAGGAGGAACTCGCTCGCCCCGCAGCTCGCGCAGGGCGGCAGGGCGACGGTGCTCGTCCGGCGCTCCTCGCCCTCGCCGAGGCCCACGCGCAACGTGGCGAGGGGCAGGCGGTTCTGGGCGCCGCAGACGACGCAGGCCTGCACGAGCTCGGTCGCCGAGAGCTCCGCCACGGTCACTCAGGCCACCGCCGTGTAGGTGCCGTGCCAGTAGGCGACCGCGTCGGCCGTCAGCGAGGCGTGGGCGAAGACGCCGAAGCCGTCGCGGTCGGCCTCGAACACGCTCGGCGTCGGCAGCTTGAAGCTCGCTTTCGGCGCGAGCGTGATGCTCGAGGGGGTGGCCGGGAAGCGACTTCGAAACGTGACGGCGCCGCCGGCGGTGGCGTTGGCCACGGCCAAGGTGGGGTTGCGCGTGTGAAGGCCGAGGCGTCCTACCTCGCGGACGGCCCCCGACGTTTCGAAGCCGGAGTTGACCTCCGCGTTCATGCGGAGCGTCCACTGCTTGGCGAAGTCGGCGAACGCGGGGGCGAGCAGGTCGTCGTGCAGGAAGGCGAACTCGTGGCGGGCGAAGCGGAAGCCCCCCGCGTAGAACGAGGCCGTGTCGCGCGCCCAGGCCGCGCCGTTCCAGGCCGCGTTGAAGGTGACCCAGACCGAGCCGTCGTCGCCGTAGGCCCGCAGGCGCGTCTCGTTCGCCCCCGTGACGCCCGACTCGAAGAGCAGGACGCGCCCCGCGCCGAGCACGGGCTGACGGATGGCGCGGTGCAGGCCCGCGTTCGCGCCCTCGTTCGCGCGCACGTGCCCCGCGCCGAAGGCGCCGAGAATTTCGGCGAGCGCGCCCTCGACGTGCGCGGCGTTCAGAAGGCCCCCCGCGTCGGCGACGGCGACGGCGGAGGCCGCGTGGGCGCCCGCGGCGGCCTCGAGGTGGGCGCCGAGGCGCCCCCCTTGCTGGGCGAGCAGGGCGTCGGCCGAGTCGAGGGCTTGCTGCACCGTCGAGGCCGTCGTCGCGAGCGCCTTCCAGAGCCCGGCGACGACCAACACGGCGCCGGCCGGGGCGAAGACGAAGGCCTGCCGGCGCGTCAGGTCGAGGTCGGTGCCGACAATCTGGGTCTGCCCCGCCGTGCGCCGCACGTCGCAGACGAGCAGTTCGGCCTCCTCGAGCAGGGGCCTCGGGGCCGAGCCCGCGGGGGCCTCGGGGCCCTGACGCACGACGAGCTCAAAGGACTCGTCGCGGCGGAAGAGCACCTGCTGCGAGTTGCCGTCGGTGCGCGGGTCGGAGAGCGAGCGGGAAAAGCGCAGGAAGACGCTCAGCCAGCGCTCGTTGCCCGCGGCGGTGACCTCGGTCGGCAGGCCGTTGTGGTCGACCGAGCAGTCGACGGTCTGGCCCGTGCCGAAAAAGACGCGTTGGCCCGCCCGGTCGTAGGCGCGGGCGGGGGCCGTCAGGTCGACCGATAGGCCCGGCAGCGGGCTGTGCGGGGCGGGGACGGCGCCGGAAACGATGCCGAAGAGGCCGATGTCGGCGGCGAGGTTTCGATCGGCGCGCTCGAGTAGTTCGAAGCCCAGGTCGAGCTCGGCCTCAGTGACTTTCTGGCGGAAGTAGTAGTCGACGCGGTCGGCCATGGGTCTCCCGGGCGGGTGCCTCGACGGGAACAAAGCCAGCGGCGGTCGATCGGGGACAGCAGAAAAGTGCTCCCCTCTGCCCTCGAAAGCCCCAGGACACGGGGTGGCTGCCAGAGGGGCCACTGCGAGGAACCCGTCCCTCGTCGGAGGGGGCTAAAATCCCAGGGCGAACTCATACGGGCGCACGACCAGCACATCTCCCTTGTTGCGCCGACCAACGATCGAAAGGTCGCCGTCCTGGGAGCATACGAGCGCCAGGGCGAGGGACTCTTGGCTTGCACAGAAGCAGACGGCCGAGCGGTGCCGATTTCCGCCGAGGTCGCTTAGCCGAAGAGGCAGTTCCTCGTCGCCACGCCGTGGGTCGATATGAGCAACTTCTTCCGGCATGGAGTCTTCCGAGGTCACGATCGTCGCGCCAAAACCGAGCAAACCGAGATCGTTCTGAAGCACGACAGCGCCGTCGACCGCGGTCAATCGGCCGACGAAGTCCAGCGCTTCGGCATGTTTTTGCTCCAATTGGAGGCGCTTTCGCACCTTCTCCGCGCGGTCGAGGTTGCCCGCGGTCGTCGTATCTCTGGTGAAGGATTCGAGCTCGTTGAGAGTGTCTTTTAGGATTCCGTGCGCCTCCCCCTTGAATGTGGATTCTGGGTGTGTTTTTAGCCTGTGAATCGGGACGTCCTTGTCGACGAAGAGGATGGCGCCGCCATGGCCATGTGCGAACAACACACGGCGAGCCAGGCGACGCAAGGTGTGAGCGACCGCACCGGGTAGGTGTGCGCGCTCTCGCAGTAGGCCCGTGATGTCGAAGCCTGCGGGTGGGCAATTCCGGAACACGTGATAGTGGTCCCTCGAAAATAGCATTACAAGATATTCGTCGAAGTGGACGGTAAAGGTGCCGGCACGCAGGACATCGAGGGAGAAATATGTTGGCGCGGGATTGATGTCGATGGCGAAGGTGTTGTCGCCATGCTGGATAAATCCCCAAATTTCGAGCTCCCCTGCCGAAGAAGGCCATACGCCGAAGGTTGTTCGCCCGGGCATAGTGGCGAGCGCCACCTTGGCCAAGGTGTTTGGTCGAAAAGGCCTGGGCTTGTCGAACGGCATCGGGATATACTTGAGTGCTGCGGCCCCGCTGGGAGAGAGAAAACCTAGGGTAAAATTGACGCGACGACCTTCTTCTTCGAGAAGGCTCGCCAGGTAGGCGACATCAAGCATGTCCCGTACTTGACGCTCTGTAGGTAGCGACCGGACTAGGTTGAAATTGCCGCCGTTTTGGGCCGCTAGATCAGGAGCGTTCCGTTCTTGCTCTCGGAGGAGTTTCCACGACCCCTCCTCGGTCATGCGTTCATAGAGCTCCGGGGCTGCATCTCTGGGGAACTTGGCTTCGAACGTCATGGCGTACGAGAGTAGCGAAGAAGGCTTCGAATGCGACAGAATCAGGACGCTGGCTGTTGGCGCGACAATTGCGGCCGGTCGGACATGTGGGATTTGGGGCGCTAGTGCAAAGAGGTACTCTCGCCGAGGGCCGATTGGCCGAGCTCCCAGTCGTCAACCGCGGGCGGGGGCCCGGGTTCGAGCAGGTCGACGAAGTGCGTAGTTGCTGGAATAGGCAGAGAAACTCGAGAGGCCCCCGAGGCCCCCGCGGAGGTCGTCCTCACGAAGCGCGGGCACCCGCTTCGGGGCCAGGTGCTGGCGGTCGACCGTCGCATCGCTCGCCGGCGCGATGG
>DASTPP010000149.1:0-2182 GCA_035762175.1 Polyangiaceae bacterium
CGACGCGCGGCAAAGGGGAATCGATCGGATGGGCATCCTCGGCTCGGTCTTCAACTTCCTCGGCCTCGGCGAACACAACGCGCCCCTGCCCGTCGTCTCGAGCGGGCAGCGGGTGCCGCTGCAGGCCGACGCGCGGGGGCGGCTGCGCGTCGCGGTCGAGACCTCGGTCGACGCGGGGGGGGCGGCGGCCCGCGCGCGCCACCAGAGCGCCCCCGAGGGCGCGACGGCGGGCCTCGCCTCGTCCTCGCCGAGGTCGGTCGTCACCGCGCTCGTCCAGAACCGCTCGGCCTCGCGGCGCTTCCTGCAGCTGCACGACCTCGCCGCGTCGCCGCCCGCGGCCGGCGCCGTGCCCGTCGCCTCGTACACCGTCGAGGGCAACGCGACGCTGCCGCTCGACTTCCGGGCGCTGCCCAAGGCGTTCGCCACGGGCGTCGTCTGGACGGTGTCGCAGACCGACGCCACGTACACGATCGCGGTCGAGAAGTTCTTCGTCGAGATGGTCCTGCAAGACCCGACCTGAGAGGCGACCGAATGCCGAAACTCCTTTACGCCACCAGCGGGGTGCAGGGCACCACCGGGGGCCTGCTCGTCGGCGGCGGCGGCGCCGACTGCCGGTCCGACACCGTCGACCTCGCCCGGCACTGCTTCCCGAGGGCGAACGCCGCCGGCACGCTGTCGGTGGTCTACTCGGAAGACCGCTCGAACGGGGGCGCCGGGACGCCCGTCACCGTCTACCTCGCGCAGGGCCAAGTCTTCGAGGGCCTGGTGCGGCGCATCCGCGTGGCGGGCACCACGGTGGCCCCCGCCGACCTCGTCCTCAACTACGCCGACCCCTGATGCGCGACCTCGGCATCGGCCCCCGGCGGAGGTTCGGCGCGGCGCCGGGCTACTCGCCGCTCGCGGCGTTCGGGGCGGACACGGAGCTCTGGCTCGACGCGGCCGACACGGGCACGCGCTACCTGGCGGCCGTCGGCGGCGCGCCCGCCGGCAGCACCGACCCGTGCGGCGCGTGGGCCGACAAGAGCGGCAAGCTCGACGGGGGCGCGCCCCGCCACGCGACGCAGGGCACCGCGTCGATGCGCCCGACGTGCACCGCGTCGGCGCTGGCCTTCGACGGCGGCGACAACATCGTCACGCCGGCCTTCGCCGCGAGCGCGCCGCCGAACACGCTCGCGATCGTCGGTCGCGTCACCAACAACGGCGGGGCGCTCGTCGACGGCTCGGCCCCGCGCACGATCGTCTCGCGCGGGGCGAACGCCGCCACGTACACGGTCCACAACGGGCTCAGCCTGACGGCCGGCGCCGCCTCGCCCGACCTGTCGGCGCGCAGAGCGTTCGTGGCGGAGTTCAACGGCGCCTCGAGCCGCAGCTTCGTCAACAACGCGCCGCAGGCGTCGGGCAACGCCGGCGCGCTCGGCACGTCGAACCTTTCGATCGGCGGCATCTCGGGAGACTTCCTGGTGGGCGAGGTCTGCGAAGTCGTGCTCGTCGGCCGGCTCTTGACCGCGCAGGAGCTCGCCGCCCTGCACGCGTACTTTCAGGCCAAGTGGGGTCTGTGACATGGCGAACGAACGCGTGTGGTGCTTTTGCGCGGCGGGGCCCGTGGTCTCGCTGGCCGACGCCGCGCTCGCGGCGCTGGGCCTGCCCGGGCTCGTGCCGGGCAGCCTCGCCGGGCAGTTCCCGCTCGCCTCGCCGCAGGTGCGCTACGCCGGCTGGCAAGGCACGACCGACCTGTGCGCCGCGATCAAGACGGCCCTCGCCACGGTCGTCGGCGCGCACGTCTTCCCCGGGGCCGTCTACGGCGACGAGTCCGACGACTCGCCCGGCGTGGTGCAGGAGGCGGAGGTGTCGGGCGCCACGATCACCGACCCGGCCAAGCGCTACAGCCGCCGCGCGTGCCTCAAAATCGTCTACGGCCGCCTCCTTTTCGGGGCGCCGCCGGCCGGCTGATGCGCGACCCCGCCGCCTGCGCGATCTGCGCCCTGGCCTTGGCCCTGGCGTTCTTCGCCTTGTTCGGCCTCGGCATGCTCTCGCTCGAGCGCCGGCGCGCCCGCCGCGCGGCGAGGCCCGCGCCGCCCGCGCCCGCGCCGAGCGCCGCCGACACGCCCCCGCGGCCGGTCTCGGCGGCCGACCTCGCCGCCGCGTGGGGCGGCGACCCGGGCGACGGCCGCGCCGCGCGGCC
>DASTPP010000150.1:0-10283 GCA_035762175.1 Polyangiaceae bacterium
CGCGTCCGTGACCATCGGGGCTCCGCGAGCCCCGGGCCCGGCCCGGGGCGCCGAGCCGCAGCCTCGCACGCGCCGTCAGGACGGCGGCCGACCTGCAGAAATAGTTGTCGTCGGCCTGCAGAAGTAATCGTCGCCCATCAGCGACTGCACTACTGGCACGGGCGTGGATCGCGCAATGGTGGTGCCGTCACCCAACTGACCGGCGTTGTTGAGCCCCCAGCAGCGGATTTCGCCCCCGCCCAGCAGTGCGCAGCTGTGTTGGTAGCCGAGCGCCAGCGCTTGCACGCCCGTTAGCGGCGGCCCGCCGGGCGATGCGAGCACGGCCACGGGGGTGAGCCGGTCGATTGCCGTGCCGTCGCCCAGTTGACCGTAGACGTTGTCTCCCCAGCAGAGGACTTGGCCCCCGTTCACGAGGGCGCAGCTATGATTGTACCTGGCCGCGATCTGGTTGACCACCAGCCCTCCGCCCGCTCCGGCTTGCCCGCTGGCCCCGCCTTGCCCGCCGGCTCCGCCTGCGCCGCTCATGCCCTGGGCGCCGCCTTGTCCCGCGGCCCCTTGCCCGCCGCCCGCCGAGCCGGCGCTGCCCCCCTTGCCCGACGCGCCCGACGCGCCCGACGCGCCCGAGCGCGGCACGTTGCCGGGGTCGTCGTCCTCGTCGCCGCAGGCGACGGCCAGGAGGGCAGCGGACGCGAAGGCCAGACCGGTCAACGAAAGAACGCGCATCTCGACGTCTCCCCAGCACCCGCTCGCAGGTGCCCTCTCGACGGGTCTGCTCCGTCGCAAGTGACGATGGGGATGCCCCCACCCAGCGACAGTGAGACGTCGCCGGGCTCGGTCGGACGACAGTCTTTCGTCGCCGGGAGGTCCCCTCGCCACGCGCTCGCCCAGGTGGCTCACGCAGCGCTTGGGGCAAGCGGGCGGCGTGCTTCGGCCCGTCCGGGGGGCCGCCCTCGTCGGCGCGAGCTCCGAGCCCGAGCGCGTCGAGACGTTTCGGCAACGACCTCCTGCCCCTTCGGGGCACTCCCGGGGCATCGACGTCGGCCGGTGGAGGCCACCAGGGTGCCGACGTCCCTGGTAGCAAGAGGCGATGGGGAGGATTTCGAGCGCGAGCGGAGAGGACGGGTCCCGGCAGGGCGAGGTGCGACACCGAGCGCGCGGCTTGCGGGCACCGAAGACCGCCGACGAATTCGCGAATCGACCGGGTCCGAGTGCCCATCCTGCTTGGATTCCAAGCGCCCCGGGACGGCCGAGGGCACTGCGAAGGGGCGGTCGGGGGAGGGGAGCATTCCGAGACGAGCCCCAAGCCGGCGCCCGTCAAGGCGACGCCCCACCGACGCCCATCAAGGCGACGCCCCACCGACGCCCGGCTCGAACTGGACGGGCACGGGCGTGAGCCGCTCGGTCGACGTGCCGTCGCCCAACTGAGCGGAGCCGTTAAGCCCCCAGCAGCGGACGTCGCCCCCGCTCATCCACGCGCAGCTGTGGGTGTCGCCGAGCGCCAGGGCTTGCGCGCCCGTCAGCGGCGGCCCGCCCGGCGCTTGCAAGACCGCCACGGGAGTAGGCCGGTCGGTCTCCGTGCCGTCGCCCAGCTGACCGGAGTCGTTGCGACCCCAGCAGCGGACGTCGCCCCCACCCAGCAGCGCGCAGCCGTGGTCCCCACCGAGCGCCAGGGCTTGCACGCCCGCCAGTGGCGGCCCGCCCGGCGACGCGAGCATGGCCACGGGGGTGAACCGATAGGTCGTCGTGCCGTCGCCGAGCTGACCGAAGTCGTTGCGCCCCCAGCAGCGGACGTCGCCCCCGTTCACGAGGGCGCAGCTATGATCCGTCCCGGCCGCGATCTGGTTGACCACCGACACACCGCCCGCTCCGGCTTGACCGCCGGCTCCGCCTCGGCCCCCGGTCCCGCCTGGGTCCCCGCCCGCCCCACTCGTGCCCGCCGCGCCGCCCGAGGGGTTCGGGAAGACGTCGGCTTCGTCGCCCACGAACCGGCAGCCCCGGCTGGTGCACGTCACGTCCGCCGGCAGGCACAAGCCCGCCTTGAAGCAGGTGCTCCTCGCGTCGCACGACACGTTCTCGCACTCAGCCAGCATTGGCACCGTCAGCCGGACGGTGTCGTGCGGCAGGTAGCGCAGCGCGCGGCGCGCCACGATGCAGCCACGGTAGGCATTGAGCGGGTCCGGGCTCGGCCCGCACGCGTCGGTCGAGGACGCGTCCACGGCCGTGACGACCTTGAGGGCCAGGGGCCCGTCGCGCTCGCCGCTGGGCACGACGACCAGCATGCCCAGGCCGCTCGAGCCGTCGGGCCGCCGTTCGCAGAAGGTGCTCGACATCGAAGCGGGCTTGTCTTCGAGCTCGCCCAGGTGGCCGACGGTGACGGCGGTTCCGTGGAGCTTGTCGCAGGGCAGGTCGGTGCTCAGCCACAGCTCGAGCTGCGTCGGCTCGAGGCAGGTGGTGGCCGAGAGCACCACGAACGCAGGAAGCAGCCACGCCGCGGGGCGCGGTCTCGCTCGCGGGGTGCGATCGAACGAGCCGCCCCCAAAGGCGTTTTACGAAGACCCCTCGGGCTATCGTGGACATCACTGCCCCGTCTGAGATTCGGCGTCGGCGATGGTAGGCAGAGTGGGTGTCACGGCAGTTTCTATGCTAAATAATCCCTTATAAGGGCGGGGTTGGCCGTGGGCGCGGGCGCGGGCGCGGGCGCACTCGCTGAGGGCTTCGGCGCGCTGTCCACCGGCTTGGGCCGCTCTGGTACGACCGTGCGCTGGTCCCTTTTTTTCGACTTTGGTGGATTGACGGCCACCGCTTTCCCCTGCTCGAAGGGCGCCGGGGTGTGCGCATTTGGAGCATCGCTACTGGGTGTAGCGGGTGGCAAGTTCGACGGTTCCATGGGGGCGCTGTTCGCAGGCCCCGGACCCTTCTCGGGCGGTGAAACGCTGCTGATGGTTGTGTGGGTAGGAGGCGATGATGGTTTTGGCGATAGATAGGCGGCTAGCGCCGGGGTGACCATAGCGGCCAGAAGGAGGCCGACTGCCAGCCGTCCGCGACTTCGCCAGGGCGGCGGAGAGCGTAGGAAGGCCCCCCCAGCCGAACGCATGAAAAGCGCGGGTGTCGCCCACTCGAGCGACCCCCCGACGCAGATACCCTTGCGCGCTTCAGTCACGGCCTCCTCAATCGAGTCGCCCGCTGCGATTTGCCGGTAGATCTGGCGCGCGAACTTGGCGGCAACCTTGTCACTGATGGGGAACTGCATCGCCAGCACGGCGGGCACCCCCGCTTCGGCCACGAGGGCGGCCGTGCTCGAAAACAGCTCGCGCGCGTCGCCGCTCGCGCCGTCGCACGCGTTCAAGAACACCATTCGGATCGAACGTCGGTCGCGTAGTAGGACCCGCAGGTCACTCGCACGCAAGTGACCGTACCCGCCGCCTTCAGACGCAATCGAGAGCAAACCTTGTGCCGTGGTTTGGTCAAACGTTCCATGCCCCGCAAAATGCAGGATGTGCCAGTCTTTGCGGTCCAGCGCTTCGAGCAACTCTTGGCTGGTCGGGTTCTCGAGCCAAGTGACGTCGGCAAGGCCCTTTTGGCGAAGCGGGGCGAGTGCCGCATTGATGCTCGAGCGCTCGTCGTCGAGCTCAAGGGGGCCACCGCCCCCCGACGAGAGAACGCCGAGGATCTGCAAGGGTGGTTCAACTCCCAGAGGCGCCGGTGGCTTATCAACCAACACGTAGCGTACGACCGGCGTGACCTCGGACAAGCACAAGTGGTTGCCATGTCGCGAGCAGAGAAGCTCCCACGGAACAAGCGCCAGGGCTCCGTCGTGGGTGACAAGGTTGACCCGAAGGCCTTTGCCCACGTGTTTCGCGTGCTCGCGGCTGGCCGCAAAGAGCTCAGCGACTTGGCCTTGAAAAATCGCATTGTAGAGCGATTCCCCGAGTTCGAAGGAGCTAGCCTTGGGGGCTGCTTCGACAACGACGTCGCGCTTCTCAAGCAAAGCGCCGCTGCGTGCCCCCATGTCTCGCGGCGCCGAGGCCAGGCGGAGCGCATCGCTATGCAACTCTGTACGCAACGCAGAGAGAGCACTGAGGTTCAGAGGTAGAGAAATCTCGTAATCGCATTCGCCCTGCGGCGAGCGCACGGTGACGCGGCACATCGTATCCGACGACGCCCGCACATCGAGGAAGAAGTCGAGGTAGATCATCGGCCTGGATGCGCCCTCCGAGCGGATTGGCTTTGAAACCAAGCACGTCGCCAGGGCGCCACAGGGCGGATGGCCTTGCGTCGCCTGTGCCTCGAAGTCGTCACGTCACTGCACAGGGCGTCTGCGGCACGCTGAATCAGGGGTGCTCGCTCGCGAGGCATGTTCGCTACTGCGTCCGCGGGTTCCACGAAGGAAGGCTCGGTCACCGCGCCCTGAAAGCACCTGCACTTACATGGGGGGCGTGCTCCCTGCCACCACGCTGTCGATCATCGCCCACGGTCACGACGGTTGGACGACGCGAACGGGCATCTGCCGACACCTTTCTTTGGGGGGCTGTACCTCGACGCACGCTTCTCCCTTTGGCTCCGCCTTCCCTCCCTTTTCTCGGGGCGTGTAACGCGCCCGCAGGAGGAGCTAACTCCGTCAGCGCTTCGCCCCGTCGCCGCGAAGGGGGCCCACGAGGCGTCAATTCGCGGCGGAAGTCCAGCAGCGGCGAAAGGGACACCCGGCGCGTACGCGCAGGGCCGGCCCCGTTAAGGACGCTCGAATCGAAGTCCCTCCGCCCTCGGGACCGGTGGCTTGGGAGCACGCTCATACCCCGAAGCCACCGCCGCCTAGCGCTGTGAATGCGCACCCCACAACCATGAGACGGCCTCCTGCCCGCGGGGACGACACCAACGATTGATGCGCCCGCGCCATCTTTGCATCAGGTGTGTTGTCGTGTGATCAACTGGCGCACATCGGGATGGCGTCGCGTTCCCAGAATCGAACGACAGGTGGCGCACGAAAAGCCGTCGTGAGTTCGCCGTCCAAGTCGTCTCACCATCGGGTACTTGCGTGTCGCAGGGTAGGCAGCAGTTGAGTCAGAGAGAGGGCACTGGGTCGCTCCCGAGCGTGCGCGGCCGAGCTTTGCGCGCCGACGTCCCATCCTTCGAAAACGAGAGGGAAGTAGCGGGCCTTCGGCGCTTTGGCTTCCAGTACCCCCGGCTCACTCCGCGTCTCTACCCTCGGCCCGCACCGAGACCATCCCCGGGGCCGCCGCCTTGGGCGCCTGCTCTGCTCGTCCTGGCCCCAAATCGAGGCCCAAGCCGAGCGCTACCGCGACGGACTCGACCTCCCTGAAGCGCTCGTCTTCTCAAGAATCGCCCCGCTCCGGGCTTCTCCGCGGACGCAAGCACGCCATGAACCTTCTCGCCGCTCTGTCCCCGCCCCGTCGCGCCCCCTTGGCGCAGGGCTTCGCGCTCGTTCTCACGGCCGCGTTCGCCTCTGCCCAAACCCCTCCGACCGACATACCTACCGCTCCATCGACGACGGCAGCGCCCACGGCCGCAGCGCCGGCGGCAACGGCCCCATCCCCGATGCCGGACGAGGGGGCCACCCCGGACGACGCACGGGCGCTAGGCCGCAAGGGCGACCAAGCCCAGGACGAGCGCCGCTACGACGAGGCGGTTCGCTACTACGAGCAGGCGCTTCGTCTGGTGCAAGTGCCCGCGCTCTTTTTCAACGCCGCCCAGGCCTATGAGATGCTTGGCCGCTACCCCAACGCGCTCGACGCACTCTTGCGCTTCAAGGCCGCCGCGCCGCCCGACTACGTGCGTCAGCGCGCGCCCGACCTCGACAAGCGCATCGCCGTCCTGCGCAACAAGGTCACCGCCCTCACGGTCAACACCAACGTGGCTGGGGCACGCGTGTTCTTGCGCGACACCGTCGTCGGCGCCAAGCCCGCCGATAAACCCCTCAGGGTCTCGGTCAACGCGGGCCACGCCACGGTCGAGGTCAACGCCGACGGCTACAACCCCTACCGCAAGGAGGTTGACCTGCCCGCCGCCGGCTCGCTCGTACTCGACGTGCAGCTTACCCAGCGCGGCGACCCGAAGCCGAGTGTCATCGTGCGCGAGGTGCGCCGCGAGGCCCCCGCCACGCCCTTCTGGTCGCAATGGTGGTTCTGGGCCGGCGCCGGCGTGCTGATCGTGGGTGGCGCGACCACGGTCTACGCCATGACGACCGAGAAAGACGCCAAGTCTGGCCCGCTCGGGCGCATCTCCGGGCCGCTCGGCGTGCAGCCCTCGGGCCTCGGCCTCCGCTTCTGACATTTCGGTTGGTGCAATTCGACCGCTCGAATTGCAAAGCCAATCCCACGAAATGGCAAGCTTTTCGAACGTGACTCATCTGACTTTGCTTGACGCCAAAGCTCGAAACGAGGGCAGAGATGGACGCCATCATCCACCGAGTTTTTAGGCAACGGCTCTCGGGGAGCTCGTTCCGCAGGGCACTGCGGAGCAGACCGCGCCTCGCGGCGTGGCTGCTTCTTGCCTTCGTGGTGCTGTCGGTCACGACGTGCCTCGAGCCCACGCAACTCGAGCTGTGGCTGTCGACCGACCTGCCCTGCGACAAGGTCCGCGGCACCGCCGTCACCGTCGGCCACCTCGGCGAGCTCGAAGACAAGCCCGCGGCGATGTCGACCACCTTCTGCGAACGGCGGCCCGACGGCTCGAGCGGCCTGGGCATGCTGGTCGTCGTGCCCAGCGGCGAGCGCGACGGGCCCCTGGCCCTCAAGGTCGTTACGGCCGTGACCGCGTCCTCGACCGACGCCTGCGGGCCGAGCCCGAACCGGTATGATTCCTACCGCGGGTGCATCGTGGCGCGGCGGGCGCTTCGCTACCTGCCGCACGACACCGTCCGGCTGACGGTGTCGATGCTGAAGGAGTGCGAAGGCGTGGCGTGCGACGCCCGCAGCACCTGCTTCCAGGCGGGCTTGTGCCTGCCGGCGGACGTGACGTGTAATAGCCAGGGTTGTCGGTTCGAGGGCGACGAAGACGACGTCACCCCGAACCTCTCGGGCGGCTCGGCGGGCGCGAGCACAGGCGGGGCGACAGGCGGCTATGGGGGCGAGGGCAATGCGGGCGAGGCTGGGGCAAGCTCGGACGGCGGTGGGCAGGCAGGCGTGGGTGGCCTGGGCGGTTCCGGTGGCCTAGGCGGTGCGGAGGACACGGGTGGCATCGGCGGCGGGGGGCCGCTGCTCGTCAGCCAAGTCGTGGCGGGGGGCTTTCATAGCTGCGCGCTCGTGACTGGGGGCCAAGTCGAGTGTTGGGGCTCCAATGCCTACGGCCAGCTCGGTGACGGCACGACGACCGTCCGGCTCACCCCCGTGCCCGTGCTGCAGTCGGCGGGGGGGCCGCCCTTGACCGGCGTGAAAGCTCTAGCGCTCGGTTATACTTACAGCTGCGCGTTTCTGGACGGGGGCCAAGTCGCTTGCTGGGGCTCCAATGCCTACGGCCAGCTCGGTGACGGCACGACGACCGTCCGGCTCACCCCCGTGCCCGTGCTGCAGTCGGCGGGGGGGCCGGCCCTGACAGGCGTGCAAGCCTTGGCGCTCGGCTACAACCACAGCTGCGCGCTGCTGGACGGGGGCCAAGTCGCTTGCTGGGGCTTCAATGCCTACGGCCAGCTCGGCGACGGCACGGCGATGGACACCGCGCCTCCTTTTGGCAAGCCAACCCCCGTGACGGTGCTGAAGTCGCCGAGCGGGCCACCGCTGACGGGCGTGCAAGCCCTGGCGCTCGGCGAGCGGCACAGCTGTGCGCTAGTGACCGGAGGCCAAGTCGAGTGTTGGGGGTTCAACAACGCCGGTCAGCTCGGCGACGGCACCACAGCCGACCGGTCCACCCCCGTGACGGTGCTTCAGACGTCGGGCGGGCCGCCGCTGACGGGGGCGCTAGCGCTGGCATTGGGCTTGAGGCACAGTTGCGCACTGCTGGGTGGGGGCGAAGTGCGCTGCTGGGGAGACAACGTCAAAGGTGAACTGGGCGACGGCACAACGACCAATCGACTCACCCCCGTGGCGGTGTTGCAGGCGCCGGGCGGGCCGCCGCTGATAGGCGCACAAGCGCTGGCGCTCGGCGGCCTTTTTAGCTGCGTGCTGCTGAGCGGGGACCAAGTCCACTGCTGGGGATACAACCTCTACGGTCAGCTGGGCGACGGCACGATGACCGACCGGCCCACCCCCGCGCCCGTTTTGCAGTCGCCGGGCGGGCCGCCGCTGACGGGCGCACTAGCGCTGGTGCTTGGAGAAGTGCACAGCTGCGCGCGGATGAGCGGGGGCGAGGTTCGATGCTGGGGGCTCAACAACGCCGGGCAGCTGGGCGACGGCACGACAACCGGTCGACTTACTCCCGTGGCGGTCGGCCTGTCCGACGCGCCTTGAGGCGGCGGTCGCCGCAGGCGGTCGGCCCAGGCCAACCCGTCTCGGCGACTGCGCTGGCTCGGGTACTTGGGCGATACTTGTCCCTGACGGCGAAACGAGGGCAGCGATGGCCGTCACATTCCACCGAGGTTTTCCGAAACGGCTTGGGCGTGGCTTGCTCACCAGGGCACGGCGAGCGAGACCGCGCCCCGCGGCGTGGCTGCTTCTTGCCTTCGTGGTGCTGTCGGTCACTACCTGCCTTGAGCCGACGCAGCTCGAGCTGTGGCTGTCGACCGACCTGCCCTGCGACAAGGTCCGCGGCACCGCCGTCACCGTCGGCCACCTCGGCGAGCTCGAGGATAAGCCCGCCGCGATGTCGACCCCCTTCTGCGAACGGCGGCCCGACGGCTCGAGCGGCCTGGGCATGCTGGTCGTCGTGCCCAGCGGCGAGCGCGACGGGCCCCTGGCCCTCAAGGTCGTCACGGCCGTGGACGCGTCCTCGACCGACGCCTGCGGGCCGAGCCCGGACCCGCTGAACGCGTACCGCGGGTGCATCGTGGCGCGCCGCGCGCTGCGTTACCTGCCGCACGACACCGTCCGGCTGACGGTGCCGATGCTAGCCGAGTGCGAAAATGTATCGTGCGACGCCCGGAGCACCTGCTTCAAGGCAAACTTGTGCCTGCCGGCGGACATGACGTGCACCAGCCGGGGCTGTCGCTTCGTGGGTGACGAAGACGACGTTGCCCCGAACGACTCGGGCGGGGCAGCGGGCGCGGGGGGCGAGAGCGGGTTGGGCGGGGACCCCGACGGCGCCGGGGGCCAAGGCGGGACCGGCAGCCAAGGCGGCCAGGCTGGGGCCGGCGGCCAAGGCACGGCCAGCGGTCAGGCCGGGACTAGCGGTCAAGGCGGAGCGGCTGGAGGGTTGGTGGTCAACCAGATCGCGGCCGGGGCAGGTCATAGCTGCGCCCTCGTGAACGGGGGGCAAGTCCGCTGCTGGGGAGACAACTTTTACGGTCAGCTGGGCGACGGCACGACGGGTGCGCGGCACTCCCCCGTGCCCGTATTGCAGGGTAACCGCTGCGTAAACCCGCGTTCTTTCGCGATCGACCGGCGATGGGTATCCTCGCGGGCATGACGACCTCGACAGCGACGAGCAACGAGTCTCTTTGGGCCGAGCGCGTGCGCGCCTGGCGCGCCAGCGGCGAGCCGGTGGCCCAATTCGTACGGGGGCGGGGCTACTCGGCCTCCGCCCTGCGCTCGTGGGCCCAGCGGCTCGGGCCGGCCGAGCCCTCGCCGCGCTTCCTGCGCGTCGTGCCGAGCAAGCCGGCGCCGGCGGCGGGCGACGGCCCGGAGCTGGTGCTCGAGGTCGGCGCCGTGCGCGTGCGCGTCGCCCCGGGCTTCGACCCCGCCCTGCTCGCCGACGTGGTGCGCGCGCTCGGGGGCGCGCGGTGATCCCCGCGGGCGTGCAGGTCTTCGTCGCCCTCGAGCCGGTCGACCTGCGCTTCGGCTTCGAGCGGCTTTCGGGTTGGGTGCGCGAGCGCATCGGCTACGACGCGCGCTCGGGCGCGCTCTTCGTCTTCGTCGGGCGGCGGCGTACGACGGCGAAAATCGCCTTCGCCGACGGCTCCGGAGTCTGCCTCTTTTGGAAGAAGCTCGATCGCGGCACCTTCGCCCTGCCCGAGGCGCCGCCGGGCGGGGCGGCGCACGTCGAGGTCGACGAGGCCACGCTCGAGGCCCTGCTCGACGGCCTGCCGATCGCGCCGACGGCCGAGGCCGCGCGCCCGTCACGGCGGCGCGTGCATTGACCGCGCGCGGGGGGCTCGACAAGCGGCGCGCTCTTCGCGTACGAAGCGGGCGTGCCCGCCGTCGCCGACGCGCCGATGCCCGAGCCGCGTCGCACGCGGC
>DASTPP010000151.1:0-34568 GCA_035762175.1 Polyangiaceae bacterium
GGCCGAGGTCGCCCCGGCGGCCGGCCCGGCCCGGCCGCAGAAGCCCCCTCAGGGCGAGACGAACACGAGGCTCACCTGCCCCGCGCGCAGGTGCGCCGAGGACACGCCGAGCGGCCGGCGCGGCTCGTTCAGGGTGCCGGCCAGGCCGAGCGCGCCCGCGTTCAGGTTCGTCATGACGAAGGTGCCGCCGGCCGCCGTCTCGGTCGCGCCCTGGTCGGGCGCCGACTGCGCGTTCGTGTAGAACGAGCCCGTGCGGGGGCTGCGCAGCTCGGCCGGCTCGAGCTCGAACGACACGCCCGCCGCCGAGCTGCCCTGGCAGTCGAGCGCCGTCGCCACGAGCACCGCGTTCGGCGGGTCGGCCGGCGAGAACGAGCCCCCGGCGAAGCCCGCGAGCGCGCCGAGCTCAGACTCGCTGAACACGATCAGCCGGTGGTCGGCCGCGCCGCCCACGATCCGGCGGTTGGGCAAGAAGACGTCGAGCGGCACGAACGACGGCGCCGGGCCGGCGGCCGCGCTGCGCACCTCGAAGTAGCCGCTGAAGTTGCCGGGCACCCGCAGCACGATCGTGCCCGCCGCGTCGACCTGCGCGGCCGGCGCCACGGGGGTGCTGCAGCCGTCGTCGAGGCGGCCGCAGGCGCGCACCGTCGCGTCGAGGGCCGGGGCCGTCGCGGCGTTGGTGACGACCGTGAAGCGCACGTCGACGAGCTCGTTCGAAGGGCGGGGCGCCGGCTCGTCGAGGCACCCCCATCGCGCATCGCCCGCCGCGCCCCCGCTCGCCCCGCCCCCCGCCGCGCCCCCGCTGCCCGCGCCGCCCGCGGTGCCCCCCGCGCCGCCGCCGGCCGCCCCCGCCGCGCCCCCGCTCGCCTGCAGCGAGCTCGTGTCGTCGTCGTCGCCGCACGCGCCCACCGAAAGCCCGACGCCCAGGGCCAGCGCCCCGACAGCAACGCTTCGAATCATCGCTCGCCTCTCGCTTGCTCACGCCGCTCCGCGCGACGCCAAACGATAGGTTCGCAAGATCCGCACCACCGCGCCCCCGGCCCCCAAGGCTGCGTCCCGCCGCACTGCGGGACGCCGCGCCAACGCGCCAGATTCGCAGCCAGCTCGCCGGCGCGCCCCCCGGCTAGCGCGAGCGCGAGCCGAGCCGGCCTCCCGACCCGACGCGAGGGGGCGGCCTGACATGGCGGTCAGGGCCGCGTGGGCCGGCGCGCTCAGGGCGCGACATAGACGAGGGTCATCCAGTTGTCGCGCACGAGGGAGACGGGGCCGTCGCCCATCGTTCGTTGCAGCGGGTTGATGATCGCCTGAAGGGCCACGATGCCCGCGGCCGAGCTGTCGACGAGGTTGGTCAGGGCGAAGGTGCCCGACGCGCTCGTCTCCGTCGCCACCGTCCGCGGCAGGTAGTAATCGTCGGTGTAGAACGACACCGTCTGGCTGCTCGCCACGTCCGGCGTCGTGAGCTCGAACGAGATGCCGGGGCTGGCGTTGCCCTGGCAGTCGAGCGCCGTCGCGAGGGCGAGCGCGTTCGGCGGCTGGTCGACGACAAACGTGCCGCCGACGAGCTGAAGCAAGTTCGCGGTCTCGGCCGCGGTGAAGAGCAGCGCCCGGCGGACGGGGCCGTCGCGGCGCACGATCTCGCGCGCCGGCAGGTAGAGCATCTCCGGCACATACTTGTCGGGTTCGGCGGCCGGGCTACGTATTTCGAAGTAACCGTTGAAGCCCTCGGGCACCCCGATGATGACCTCACCGCCCACGCCAACCGGCGTGTCGGGCGCGAGCGGCGCGCTGCACGTCGGGTCGAGGCGGCTGCAGGCCCGCACCAGCGCCCCGACGGCGGGCGTGCGGGTGACGGCGCCGACGACCTCCAAGCGCAGGTCAACGACGGCGCTCGTCGGCACGAGCGGGGGCTCGTCGAGGCAGCCCCACAGCGGGTCGACCGGCTTCGGCATGCACACCCCGTCGAAGCAGGCCATGGCGGTCGTGCCCCGCGGCTCGCAGTCCAGGTCGGTCTTACACTCGGGCCCCTCCTCGCCGACGTACACGGGTGCGACGATGCAGTTCGGCAGCACCGCCCCTGCCACCGCCATCGCCAGCATCAGCCCTCGCCCTCTCGCTCGCTTCATGACCTCGCCTCCCGTCGCGTTCCGCTCGCTGCCTGTCGAAATGGCGCCCGCCCCGCGGGCCGATGAACCTTGACCGAAGAATCGGCGGCGGCCGCCGCCCCTCCGCCCCGCTCGCGCCCCCCCGCCTCGCCGGCCGCCGCCCGAGCCCGCGTCCACCCTCTCGGCCCGCGCAAGGCGGCCGCGCTCAGGGCGCGACATAGACGAGGGTCATCCAGTTGTCGCGCACGAGGGAGACGGGGCCGTCGCCCATCGTTCGTTGCAGCGGGTTGATGGTCGCCTGAAGGGCCATGGTGCCCGCGGCCGCGCTGTCGACGAGGTTGGTCAGGGCGAAGGTGCCCGACTCGCTCGTCTCGGTCGCCGCCAACCGCGGCAGGTTGTTCCGGTCGGTGTAGAACGACACCGTCTGGCTGCTCGCCACGTCCGGCGTCGTGAGCTCGAACGAGATGCCGGGGCTGGCGTTGCCCTGGCAGTTTAGCGCCACCGCGAGGGCCAACGCGTTCGGCGTTTGGCCCAAGGCGAACGTGCCGCCGACGAGCTCGGCCAGGGCCCGGGCGTCGGCCTCGCGGAAGAGCAGCGCCCGGCGGACGGGGCCCTCGCGGCGCACGATCTCGCGCGCCGGCAGGTAAAGAATCTCGGGGACGAACTTGTCGGGCTCGTCGACCGGGCTACGAACCTCGAAGTAGCCGTTGAAGTTCTCGGGCACGCCCAAGATGACCTGGCCGCTCGGGCCGACCGGCGTGTCGGGCGCGAACGGCGAAGTGCACGTCGGGTCGAGGCGGTTGCAGGCCCGCACCAGCGCCCCGACGGCGGGCGTGCGGGCGATGGCGTCGACGACCTCCAAGCGCAGGTCGACGACTTGGTTCGTCGGCATGAGCGGGGGCTCGTCGAGGCAGACCCACAGCGGGTCGACCGGCTTCGGCATGCACACCCCGTCGAAGCAGGCCATGGCGGTCGTGCCCCGCGGCTCGCAGTCCAGGTCGATCTCACACTCGGGCCTCTCGTCGCCGACCTGCACCTCCTTGATGATGCAGCCCGGCGCCAGCATCGCCGCCGCCACCCCCGCCCCCAGTAGCCCCGCCACCCTTCGTGCTCGCTTCATGGCCTCGCCTCCCGTCGCCTTGCGCTGTCTGCCAGCGAGATGGCGGCGGGCGCGCGGGTTTATGACCGGGAGCGAAAATGAGTGGGCGCGCGGGCCCACCGCCCTCACCTGCCGCCCCCGCGGGCGCCCCCGCCCCTACTTGCCCTCGCCGACGAGGCTGCGCACGCGCGCGGCGTGGCTCGACGTGGGGTGCACCGCGAGGAAGCGCTTGGCCCGCTCGGTCGCCGCGTCGCGCCGGCCCGCGCGCCAGAGCGCCTCGACCGCGAAGACCTCGCGCTCCTGCGCGAGCGACCCGTCCGGGAAGCGTCGACGATGCTCTTCGAGGAACCCGAGCGCCTTCGCCGGCGCCCGCACGAGCGACTCGTGCGCCATCTGCAAGAGCTTCGCCTCGTCGACGATGCGCGCGGGCGGCACGGGCGTGCTGGCCGAAGCCGCACCCGTCGCCGGCGGCCCCTCGGTCACCACGGCCCGCGGCGGCCCGGGCGGCGGCGCGTTCGGCGCGAGCGGCGGCGGGGGCGGAGGCGGCGCGAGATCGAGCGGGCTCGAAGCTCGCCCGGGGCCCGTCGCGATCGGGCCTCGGGCGGGGCCCGCCGCGCCCCGGCCGTACGGGTCGACGCGATCGATCGAGGGAGGCACCTCGCGCGGCTTGGCGGGCGCTTGCGACGCCGGCACCTCGCCCGCCCGCGCGACGACCGGCGGGGGAGCGGCCGGCGGCGGTGGCGTATCGTAGAGCTCGCGTGCGGGGCCCGGAGGCGGCGCTTGCGGCGGGCCCGCCCCGACCGCGGGCGCGCCCTCGCGCACCACCTCGCCCGCAGGCGCGGCCGCCACGGGCCCGACCCCGGCAGGGCCCCCCGCCGTGGCCCCCGCGGGCCCAACCGCCGCCGCAGCAGCCCCCGCAGGCGCCATCGCCGCAGCCCCCGCAGGCGCCGTCGCCGCAGGCCCGACCCCCGCCGCCACGGCCCCCGCGGGCGCGGTCGCCGCAGCCCCTACGGGCGCGGTCGCCGCCGGCGCCGGCGCGACCAGCGCGCCCTCGCGCGTCGCCTCGCCCTCGCGCGAAGCCACCGCGCTCGCGCCTTCGCCTGCCCTCGCGTTCGCGCCCTCGCCCGCCCTCGCGTTCGCGCCCTCGCCCGCCCTCGCCACCGCCCCCTCGCCTGCCCTCGCCCCCTCGCCCGCCCTCGCGCCCTCGCCCGCCCTCGCCGCCGCGCCCTCGCCCGCCCTCGGAGCCTCGGCGCGCTCGTCGCGGGGCCCGCCCGGCATCGCCGGCGCGGCGCCGACGCGCCCGTCGCTCGCGGCCGGCGGGGGCGCGGCCGACGCCACCAGGGCGGGCGACGGCGCGTGGATCGCCGAGCTTATCTGCCAGGTCACCGCGCTGCCGCCGAGCGCGCCCGCCGCCAGCCCGATGAGCAGCGGCTTGAGCGCCAGCCCCTTGAGCAGCGCCGCCTTGCCGAGCGCAGCGTTTCCCGCGGCCACCGCGCCCGGCGCGGGCACCGTCGGCGCGGGGGGCGCCGTCGGGGGCGCCGGCGCGGCCGGCGGCGAGGGGCCGAGATCGGAGGGCGGCGAGGCCCCGTCGCCCCCGAAGGCCGGGCCGATGAGCGCGGCGAGCCGGGCGCGCACCCGCTCGACCTGCTCGCCCCCGCCCCCGTCGCCCTCGGCGCTCTCGAGCATCTCGCGCAACCCCCCCGGGAGGTTCGAGCCCTGCTCGAGCCAGCGGCGCGCTTGGTCGCGTTCGGTCACGGGCGCCTCCGGTCGGCCAGGGCGCGCTCGGCGAAGGCTTGCACCTTCTCGCGCGCGGCGTGCAGGCGCGAATAGGCCGTCTGGAGGGGGCAGCGTACGGCCTCGGCGACGTCCGGCATGGCGAGCCCCTCGAGCTCGTAGAGAATGAAGACCTCGCGCTGGCGGTCGTCGAGCTTGTCGAGCGCCCGGTCGAGCAGCGCCCGCGCCTCGGCGCGCTCGAAGCGCTCGGCCTGCTCGGGCGGCGCGCCCTCGTCGGGCGGCGCGTCGGTCATCTGCTCGCGGCGCACGTGCGCCTTGCGCCGGTAGTCGGACGCGACCCGCGTCGTGATGCCGAAGAGCCAGCTCCGCAGCGAGCTCGCCGCGTCGTAGCGCCCGAGGTTGCGGTGCACGACGACGAAGACGTCTTGGGCCGCATCTTCGACGTCGGCCGGCCTCACCCCCAGCCGGCGCAGCGTGCGCAGCACGAAGGGAGCGTGCTCGGCGAAGATGGCGCCCACCGAAGGCAGGGGCGCGTCGGCCCCCCCCGCCTCGAGGGCGTACGCACCTTCGACCACGGCGCCTTGCACCCCTTGAGCATGGGGGCTCGGGGGCCGCATTATCAACGAAACGTCACGCCCCCCTCGAGCCCCAGCCCCGCGGACAGGGGCGAGAGCCGAAAAAGGCTCACCACCTCGCCCCCCTGGCCGCTGAAAAAAAACCGGTCGCGCACGAGCGGCAGGGCCCCCCCCAGCGTGAGCCGCCCAAAGAAGGGGTCGCCCAGCGACAGCCGCGCCTCGGCCCGCGCCGCCACGTTGGCGATGGGGCGGCTCGGCTCGAGGCTCCTGCCCGCGAAGCCCGAGGCGTCGACCCGGACGACGCCCCCCTGCCCGCCCAGGCAGCCGCCGAGCTCCCAGCGGCCGCGGGCGTAGGGCAGCCAGCAGACGTTCACCGCCCCGTACGTCGTCGAGACCGTGGCGCCGCCCGCGTTGCTGTCGACCCGGTTGCCGAACCAGTGCACGCCCCCGACCTCGACGATAGGCCCCCCCCAGAGCCGCACCCCGGCGTTCGCCTGCGCCCCGAGCCCCAGGCCCGGCACCAGCCCGACCGACGCGCCGACGCCGGCCGCGACGTGCCAGCTCGTCTCGGAGGGCCGCCTCGCCCCCCTGGCCGCCCCCTGCGCGGGCGCCGGCGGCGGGGCGGGCCCCGGCTCGAACGCCAGGCTCGGGTCGATGATGACCGAGAGCACCAGCAAGAGCGCCTCGTCGAGCCCCCGGCACGACGACTCGACCGACGAGACCTCGCGCGTGCCGAGCGACTGGTCGGAGCGATCGCGCACGACAACCCATGCCTTGTAGCCTTGGCCGGATTCGGCCGGCGCGATCGTGCCTTCGAGCGTCACGTCGGCCTCGGGCCCGCCGATGGTGCCGCGGCGCAGGCGGCGCTGCAGCGCGGCGGCGAGCTCTTCGCCCGAGATGCACCCCTCGGCCCCCGCCATCCGCTGCCACTGGAGCCGGGCGCTGCGGCCCGCGGGCCCGCCGTCCCGGGCCGGCGGCTCGGCGCCCTCGGCCGCGCCCGGCCGGGCGAGCCCGCAGGCCAGCAACGCCCCCCCCCCCCCTCGCCGCAGCAGTCGCGAGGAGGCGGGCGCGGCGGGGCCGAGGCGGAGCGACGCGTCGATGAGGCGCGCTCTAGCCCCGCGCCGGCGGGCCGACAAGGGAGGGGTTAAGGCAGGGACCGGCCCCCCCGGGTCGACCGCCCGAAGCGACCACGGAAGGGCGACCACCCAGGCGAAAGCGAGGGGTTCAAACCGAGGCCGGCGGGCCGCCCCCGGCGGAAGCCGGGGGCAGCGAACGCCCGCGGAAACGGCCGTCCAAGCCCCGCCGGAGGCGGGGCTCTCGCGGAGCGAGCCGCTTCGCGCGCTCGCCCGGAAGCCGCAGCCCGGGGGAGCCCGGCCCCCGGCGAGGGGGCGGGCTTTGCGGTCCGAACCGGCCCGCTTCCGCGCGGCACGAGCGGGCGTTCGCTGCCCCCGGCTTCCGCCGGGGGCGGCCCGCCGGCCTCGGTTTGAACCCCCCGCTTTCGCCTGGGCATTTCGGCGCCCCCCACCCGCCTCGCCCCCCTGCCCGCACCGCACCCTGGCGCGTCTCTGACCATTCCGGCTTCATCCGACCCCCAACGCCTTGCCCTGCCCCCCATCCCCGGATACCCCCCACCGCTCCGCCTTGCCCTGCCCCCCATCCCCGGATGGTCCCAAACGCTCCGCCTTGCCCTACCCCCCCATCCCGGGATGGTCCGAAGCCCAACGCGTTGCGCCCCCCCCTATCCGGGGATGGTCCAAAACGCTCCTCGTTGCGCCTCCCCCCCATCCCGGGATGGTCCGGAGCGCTCCGCCTTGGCCTCCCCCCCATCCGCGGATCGTCCGACCCCCAACGCCTTGACCTGCCCCCCATCCCCGGATGGGGGGGGCCCTCAACGTCCTGGCCTCCCCCCATCCCCGAATGGGGGGCCCCTCAACGCGTTGCCCCGACCCGATTCGGGAATGCGGCGTTTTGGCTGCGGCCTCAGTCGGGGGGGCGTCGGCGCGAGCGGAGCACGTCGGCGTAGAGGGTCTGGTGGGCCCGGACCATGGCCTCGACGCTGAAGAGCTGCTCGAAGCGGGCGCGGCAGCGCTCGGCGGCGGCGGCGAGCAGGGCGGCGTCGGCGCGCACGCGCAGGATGGCGTCGGCGAGGGCGACCTCGTCGCGGGCGGGCACGAGGCGGCCGTGCACGCCGTCTTCGATGATCTCGGGGTTGCCGCCGACGCGGGTGGCGACGATGGGCTTGCCGGCGGCGAGGGCCTCGAGCAGGGCGAGGGGCAGGCCCTCCCAGAGCGAGGGCAGGGCGTAGAGGTCGAGGGCGGAGAGAAACTCGGGGATGTCGCGCCGGTAGCCGAGGAAGCGCACGCGGTCGCCGAGGCCGAGGGCGAGGGAGCGGCGCTCGAGCTCGGGGCGGGCGGGGCCCTCGCCGGCGATGACGAACCGGGCCTCGGGGGCGCGCTCGAGCACGCGGCGGGCGGCGCCGAGCAGGAAGCCGACGCCCTTCTGCTCGGAGAGCACGACGCCGGTGCCGACGACGAAGTCGCCGTCGTGGCAACCGAACTCGCGGCGCAGGCGCTCGCGCGCGGCGGGGTCGTGGCGGAAGCGCTGGCCGTCGACGCCGTTGTAGATGACGCGCGCGCGCAGGGCGTAGTCGCGGGCGAGCGTCTTGCGCAGGTCGTCGGAGACGGCGACGACGACGTCGGCGAGCCGCACGTACACGCGGAACTTGCGCTTCTGCGCGGGGGTGGCGCTGTAGATCTGGTTGTGCTCGGAGTAGACGAGCGGCGCGTTCGACCAGGCGAGGCGGCGGGCGAGGCCGCCGAAGACGAGCGGGGCGACGTTGTGCGCGTGCACGAGGTCGGCGCCGGTGCGGCGGAAGAACTGGGCGATGGCGCCGAGCACCGTCGGGTCGAAGTCGAGCGGGGGGCGGCGCCGGCCCTTGTCGACGACGAGCACGCGGTCGGGCGGCAAGAGGACGTCGGGGAAGAGCTTGCCCTGGCCGAGCAGGCAGACGAGCGAGGGCTCGAAGCGCTGGCGGTCGAGGCGGTTGACGAGGTTGATCGCGACCTTCTCGAGGCCCCCGACGTCGAGGTTGTTGACGACGAAGCAGACCCGGGTGCGGTTCACGGGGCGGGCTCGGGCGGCAAGGGTCGCTTGGGCGGTCGCCGGGGTCGCGGTCGGGTCGGGGGGGGCGGTGGCGGTGGCGGTTTAGACGTCCAAGTCGCCGTCAATCATATACCAGCGGCGCGGGTCGACGACAGCTTCGAGGGCCCCCCCCTCGAGCGCGAGGGGCTGCACGAGGAAGGGCCGGGCGTCCGGGCGCCGGACGAAGCCGAGCCGCTTGAGCCGGGCGTAGAAGGCCCCGTCGGCGACGAGGTCGAGCGTGACCGAGGCGTAGCCGGCCGAGCGCAGCGCGCCCAGGAGGCGCAGCACGAGGGCCTCGAGCTCGCGGCCGGGCTCGGCGCAGAAGAGGTCGACGATCTGCGCGCGGCCGCCGCCCAGGCCGCGGTAGGTGGCGAAGCCGGCGAGGGCGCCGGAGCGGCGGGCGGTGAGGCCGAAGGTGTAGTGGCGCGCGCTGGGGAACCGCTCGTAGCGCCAGCGCAGGAAGGCCGCGTCGCGGGCGCCGGTGATGTCGTAGGCGGCGCGGGCGCGCTCCCAGAGCGAGTCGAAGCGGCCGTCGATGCCGCCGTCGTGGGCGCCCTCGCGCCCGCGGGCGAGCGCGAGCGCGGCGCCGCCCTCGGCGAGCGCGAGCGCGGCGTCGAGCAGGGCGCCGCCGAGGGCGGCGGCCGGGGCGGGGGCGCGGCGGCGCAGGAAGGGGGCGGTGCGCAGGGGCCGCGCCCAGGAGCTCGACTCGGCGATGGGGCTGTAACCGACGCGCTTGAAGACGGGCAGCGAGTTCTTGTTCGGGTAGCCCCAGACGAAGTCGTAGCGGTCGCGCCGGGCCGCCTCGAGGAGGGCGCGCTGCAGCATCAGGGCGGGGCCGCCGATGCGGTGGCGGCGGGCGACGGCGAGGTCGCAGAGCATGCCGGCGCGCGCCTCGCGCCCGGCGAGCCGCACGCGCCGGGGCAGGACCGAGGCGCAGCCGACCACGCCGTCGCGATCGTCTTCGATGACGACGGTGGTGGGGGGCCCCTCGGGGTTCTGCTCGTAGAGCCACCGGATGCGCTCGCGCACGACGCCGGCGACGGCCGGATCGTTCATGTTCTCGGCCCAGAGGCGGGCGAGCGCGTCGCGGTCGGCGTCGAGGGCGAGGGCGCGGGTGGCGTAGGCCATGGGTCGAAGCCAAGAACCGTACCGCCTGCGGGGGGCGAAGGGGCGTGTTTTCGGGGGCGGGCGGCGGGCTCCGCCCCGTCCGTCGGGTTCGGGTGCGGGGCCGCGGCCCGCCGGGTCGGCGAGCGCCGACAGGGCGCCATGTCGGCGCTTTCGGGCGACGTCGGGCGGGGCGTCGGCGGGCGGGCGGGGGTTGACAAGGCGGGGTGCGGCGGGCACGAACCCGTAGCCATGCGCCCCCCTTCGCTGCGCGCCCCGGCCCGGGCCGGGCTCGCCTTGCTGTCGACGGCCTTGCTCGCGGGCTCGCTCGCGGGCTGCGACCGGCTGAAGCGCAAGTTCAGCCCGAGCCAGCAAGACGAGCCGAGGGCGGCGCCCGAGGGGGTCAGGGTGGGCACGGCGCAGAACCTGGCGGCGTCGGTGGCGCTGCCGGGCGAGCACCCGCGCATCTGGGTGCGGGCGGCCGACCTGCCGCGGCTGCGCGGGTGGGCGACGGCGTCGAACCCGCTCTACAAGTCGGGGCTCGAGGCGGTGGCGCTCGAGGCGAAGAAGGCGTTCGACGCGGCGGCGCTGGGCTCGGGCGACTGCAACGTCAAGGGCAACTTCTGCGAGACGTACGCCGAGCTCTTCGCGTTCATGTCGCTCGTCGCGCCCGACGCGGGCCAGCGCAAAGAGTACGGCGAGCGGGCGAAGGGCATTCTGGTCCGGCTGCTCGAGCGGGTCGAGCGGGGCGACAAGGGCGACCCGCTGGTGGGCGAGCGCTTCGCGACGTACGACCGGTCGCGGTGGGCGGGCGAGGCCTTCCCCCTCGTCGTCGACTGGGTGTACCCGCTGCTGTCGCCGGCCGACAAGGCCCTCGCGCGGCGCGTCTTCTTGCGCTGGAGCGAGCACCTGCTGCGGGCGCAGGTGACGGCGCACAACCACCCCGAGCCCTTCGGCGTGGTCAACAGCCCCGAGCTGGTGAAGGCGCCGGCGGCGCGGCGCTACGCGCTCAACAATTACTTCAACGCGCACATGCGCAACCTCGGCCTGATGGCGCTCGCGCTCGACGAGGCCGACGACCCGCCCGAGCCCGACGCGAAGCGGGCGTACCCCCGGCTGCGCGACTACCTGGGCAACGCGACGGGGGCGTGGCTGTACATGGCCGACTCGGCCCTGCGGAGCGAGGCGGGCGGGGGGGGCGAGCCGCCCGAGGGCTTCGAGTACGGCTCGCAGACGCTCGCCTACCAGGCGCAGTTTCACCTGGCGCTGCAGACGGCGGGGGCGGCCGACGCGGCGAAGTTCGGGCCGCAGGTGGGCTCGCTGCTGCAGCACCCCTTCTGGCAGAAGGTGCTGCCGGCGTACGCGCACGCGCTGAGCCCGGCGCCGGTGGTGTACGAGTCGTGGAAGGGCGAAGAGTACCAGCCGGCGTACTACGGCGACGGGCAAGAGTTCGACGCGGGCGACCCGATCGACCTGTTCGCGCCCTACGCGCTCTACGCGCAGAACGCGGGCGACGCGTCGAAGCTGCCGCAAGCCCGGTGGGTGCAGCTGCACCTGACCGAGGGCGGGGCGAAGGGGCTCGAGCGGCGGGCGCGGGCGCTGAACGGGGGCGTGAACTTCCGGCAGGCGATCTGGTACTTTCTGCTCTTCGACCCGCAGGCGCCGCCGCCGCCCGACCCGCGGCCGGGCTACGGCCTGGTGCACCTGAACGAGGGGCTCGGGCACGTCTCGGCGCGCACGGGCTGGGGGCGCGACGCGAGCTGGTTCTTCTTTCAGAACGGCTGGCGGGCGGTCGACCACCAGCACGGCGACGGCAACAACTTCAGCTTCTACCGGGGCGGCGAGTTCTTGACCAAAGAGCGGGTCGGCTACGGCTCGCACTTCGAGAACTCGGACCAGCACAACACGCTGGCGCTCGAGAACGACAAGCCGCAGCACGCGGACGACGAGCGGCGCGGCTCGTTCTGGAAGCGCGGCTCGCAGTGGCCGCTCTCGGCGGCGGCCGACGGCAAGGTGCTGGCGAAGAGCGCGACGGGCGAGTACGTCTACGCGCTCGGCGACGCGACGGGGCTCTACAACTCGGACTACGAGCGCATCAAGGCCGTCACGCACGCGAGCCGGTCGATCGTGTGGCTGCAGCCCGACCACGTGGTGGTCTACGACCGGGCGCAGAGCCGCGAGGGGCTCTTCAAGCGCTTCTTCCTGCACACGCCGGCGCTGCCGACGGTCGCGGGCAACGTCACGACGGTGGCGACGCCGAAGGGCCAGCGGCTGGTCGTCACGACGCTCTTGCCCGAGCGGGCGCAGATCGCGGCCGAGGCGCACCCGCGGGGCGAGACGTCGGAGCAGCGCCCGGCGGAGAACGAGCCGATGCGGGCGTTCCTGCGGGTGACGGCGGAGGGGGCGCCTTCGGCGGCGCGCTTTCTGCACGTCCTGCAGGGCGTCTCGGGCGGGGCGCGGCCGGACGGGGCGCAGGCGGTGCGCAGCACGGGCGGGGCGCGCTTCGAGGGGGCGGCGTTCGGGGCGAACGCGGTGGTGTTTCCGGTGACTGTCGAAGAGAAGGGGGCCGCGGCGACGACCTTCGTCGCGCCCGCGGGGGTCAAGCGCGTGCTGGTGACGGGGCTCGCGCCGGGGGCCGACTACGCGGTGGGCAAGAAGCCCGCGGGCGGCGGCACGGAGGTGACGGTGGGGCCGGGCGGCGGGGCGAAGGCGGACGGTGGCGGGGTGCTCGCGGTGGCGCTGTAGGGCGCCGGCGCGCGCGGCCCCGGGCGGCGCGCGGCGAGCGGCGCGCGGCGCGCGGCGCGGGGCGGGGGGCGCGGCGGCCCTCGCGCCGGGGGGCGGGGGGTGCCGAAAGGCGCGCCGCGGGCGGGGCGAAGGCGGCTTGCGCCCGCCGGTGCAACGCGCGTAGGGTTCGGGGGGCCGCATGCCCTTTTCGAGCCCGGAGCGAGCAGCCTTGAGCTACCTGATCTTGCGCCAACTTTACGACGGCGACGTGATCGAGTGGCCGGTGGGCGACGAGCACCCGCTCGCCGGCGTCTTCGCGGCGCTCGAGGCGCAGGGCTACGTCGCCCGCTGGGATCGAATGTGGCCGCTGCGCGATCGCTACCGGCTGACCGAGCGGGGCATCGCGGCGATCGAGGCGGTCTACCGGCCGAGCGAGGCCGAGGCGGTCTTTCAGCGGCTGCGCGCGGAGGGGCCCGCGGGGCGGCGCGCGGTGCTGCGCGCGCACCGGCTCGACCCGCGGCTGTGGCCGGTGCTGCACGATCCGCACACGCACTGGAGCAACTGGCCCCACTTCCGGGGGCCCTGGCACGACTACGTCTGGGAGGACGAGGTCGAGCGCGGGGCGCCCCCCGCGCCCGGGGCGGCGTCCGGGGCGTCCGGGGCGTACGACGCCGGCGAGGCGGTGCCGGCGCCCTGGCCGCGGCGCGACGTGGTCGACCTCGACGCGGACGCGGGCCGGGTGGGCTTCGGCGAAGGCGACCGGGCCGACTACGACGTGTCGTGAAGGCCGCGACGATGGGCGCCGGGGGCTCGTTGCAAGGCGTCGCGCCGCCGCGGCCGCTGCGCGCGCTCTTCCTGGCGAACGACGGGCTGGGGGCGGGGCACCTGGTGCGCACGATCGCGATCGCGCGGGCGCTCGTGGCGGTGGGCGAGGCCGAGGGGGTGACGGCGCACACGCTGGTGGCGACCACGAGCGAGGCCGATACGTTGCTCTTCGGCTCGCCGGCGATCGCGAGCCTGCGCCTGCCGGCGCCGGCGCGCGCGCGGGCGGCGGGCTGGACGGACGCCGAGCGGCGCTACGTGGTCGAGCACGTGCTGCTCGGGGCGGCCGAGGGCTTCTCGCCGGACGTGCTGGTGGTCGACACGTTCCCGAGCGGGCCGCACGCCGAGGCGGCGCGCCTCTTGCGCGAGGTGCCGCTGCGGGTGCTGGTGCGGCGCACGGTGCGGCCCGAGAAGCGGCGCTCGCGGGCGCTGAGCGAGGGGCTCGACCTCTACGACCTGGTGGTGGTGCCCGACGACCCCACGCCGCTGCCGCCGGAGGCGCTCGGGGCGCGGTCGGTGCGGGTGCCGCCGGTGACGCTGGGCGAGCCGGCCGAGTGCCTCTCGCGGGCCGAGGCGCGGCGGGCGCTCGGGCTGCCGCGCACGGGGCGCTGCGTGCTCGTCGGCGCGGGGGCGGGGGGCGACGGGGGCTCGAACGAGGCGCTCTTGCGGCTGGTCGACCTCGTGCGCGAGGCGGCCCCCACATACCTGGCGGTGGTGGCCGAGGGGCCGCTGGCCGAGGCGGGCTCGTTCGCGGGGGCGCGCTCGGTGCGGGTGGCGCCGCTGCAGCGCTACCTCGCGGCCTTCGACGTCGCGATCGCGGCGGCGGGCTACAACACGGCGCACGAGCTGGCCAAGGCGGCGGTGCCGACGGTGCTCTACGCGCAAGAGCGTCCCTTCGACGACCAGGCGGCGCGGGCGAAGCGCTTCGCCGAGGCGGGGCTCGCCGTCGAGCTCGCGAAGGCGACGGCCGAGGGGCTGCGCGAGGCGCTCGCGCGGGCGCGGGCGCTCAAGCCGAGCCCGCCGGCGGGGGGGGGCGCCGAGGCGGCGGCGAGGGCCATCTGGTCGCTCGCCCGGGGGAAGGCGCCGGCCCGGTGAGGGTCGCGTTCCACGCGATCAACGGCGTCGGCCTCGGGCACCTCGCGCGGGCGGCATGCCTCGCGCGCGAGGCGCTCGCCCTCGTGCCGGGGGCGCGGGTGCTCGTCGTCACCAACGCGGGGGACGTGGGGCTGCTCGAGCGCGAAGGGCTCGACTACGTGCGGCTGCCGCCGCGGGCCGACGAGCCGCACGCCGACCCGGGGCGCGCGCGGCGGGCGCTCTTCGGGCCGCTCGAGCGGGCGGCGCTCGCGGCGGTGTACGAGACGTTCCGGCCGGATGTGGCGGCGTTCGATACCCATGCGCCGGCGTGGTTGGTCGAGCGGGCGGCGGGGCTCGGGGCGCGGACGGTGCTGGTGCTGCGCGAGCTGAGGGCGGCGGCGCTGGTGGCGTTTTGGGGGTCGCGGGAGGCGGCGGGGTTCGACCGCATTGTGGTGCCGCACGAGAGGGGGGAGGTCGAGCTGGGGGAGGTGCCCGGCGATTTGCCGATCGTGTGGGTTGGGCCCGTGGTGCGGATGGCGCGCTCGGGGGGCCCGTCGGCGCTCCCCTCCGGGCACCCCAAACTCGCCCCCCTGGCGGGGGGCTCAGACAGTGGGGCCCCCGCCCTTCGGGGAGCGCCGACGGGCCCCCCGAGCGCGCCGATGGACAGGGTCGGTGACGAGGGGGCGGTGGGGGATAGGGCGCCGTTCGTGGTGGCGCTGGCGGGCGGCGGGGGGCAGCCGGTCGATGCGCGGCGCTTCGTGCGGGCGGTGGCCGATGCGCACTGGCTCGTGCGGGGGCGGGTGCCATCGTTGCGGACGCTGCTGGTGACGGGGCCTTATGGCAGGCCGCCGCCAGGGGTCGAGGGCTTCGAGGGGCTCGAGGTGGTGCGGGCCAGCGATCGGGTGGGCGAGCTGCTCGCGGGGGCGACGGTCGCGCTGACGCAGGCGGGGTACAATACGGTGGCCGAGCTGTCGGCGCTGGGGGTGCCGGCGGTGCTGGTGCCGGGGGCGCGCAAGGCCGAAGATCAGGGGGCGAGGGCGCGCCGGCTCGCGGCCCGCGGCGCGGCGGTCGTGGCGCGGCCCGAGGCGCGATCGATCGCGGACGCGCTCGAGGGGCTCTTGCTGCGCCCGGGCGCGCTCGAGGCGATGCGGGCGGCGCACGCGGCGAACCCGCTGCGGCCGAAGAATCGCGAGGCGGCCGAGGCGCTCTTGCGCCCGGCGTGGCGGCCGGCGGGGCCGCCACGGCGCGTCGCCTTCGTGGCGCACGACTTCGCCCCGAAGCTCGGGGGCATGGAGACCGTCGCCCGCGAGCTCGCGCGGGGCGTGCGCGCGCTCGGGGTCGAGCCGGTCGTTTACACGACGCGCGGGCTCGAGCGGCCCGAGGCCCCGGGGCTCGGGGCGGAGAACGTTCGGCCCATCTTCCGGCCCGTGGGCTCGCCCCCGCGCATCGATCTCTGGGGCGATCTCGTGCGCCTCGTCGCGGCGCTCTTGCGCGACCCGCCCGACGTCGTGCACCTCTGCCACGCGGGGCTCGCGCCCTGGGTGCGGCCGCTGCGCGCGGCGCTGCCCTGCGCGGTGACGTGCCACGCGCACGGCAACGATCTGCTCGCCCCCTGGGTGCACCACGGCGGCGGGGCGGCGGCGTACGGGCGGGCGCTCGGGCGGGGGCTCGGGGCGGCCGACGCGGTGTTCGCGGTCTCGCGCTTCACGCGCTCGCTGCTCGAGGCGCGGGGGCTCGGGCCGGGGCGGGCGCGGCTGCTCTACGGCGGCGTCGACGCCGAGCGCTTCCGGCCCGGGCCGCCCGACCCCGGGCTCGGCGCGCGCCTCGGCATCGCCCCGGGCGACGAGGTGCTCTTGACGGTCTCGCGCCTCGCGCCCCGCAAGGGCCACCGCGTGGCGATCGCGGCGCTCGCGCGGCTCGCGCCCGCGCGGCCCCGGCTCGTGTACGCCTTCACGGGCGAGGGCCCGCGCGTCGACGAGCTGCGCGCCGAGGCCCGCGCGCTCGGCGTCGAGGGCAGGCTGCGGCCGCTCGGCGCCCTGCCCGAGGCCGAGCTGCCGGGGGTCTACCGGCTGGCGCGGGCCTTCGTGCTGTTGTCCGAGGGCGACGAGCGCGACGTCGAAGGCTTCGGCATCGCGCTGCTCGAGGCGGCCGCGAGCGGCCTGCCGGCGGTGGTGGCGCGCTCGGGGGGCATGGTCGAGGCGGTCGACGAGGGGCGCACGGGGCTCGTCGTGCCGCCGGGCGACGCCGAGGCGGCGGCCGAAGCGATCGCGGCGCTCGTGGGCGACGGGGCGAGGGCGGCGGCGATGGGGGCCGAAGCGAGGCGCCGGGCCGAGGCCTCGTTCGCGTGGGCGGCGGCGGCGCGGGGGCTCGTCGGCGCGTGGGCCGAGGCGCTCGCGGCGCCGCGGCGGGCGCGGCGCGCGACGGGGCTCGCGGCGGCGATCGGGCGCGGCGGGGGGAGCGAGGGCGGGCGGGGGCAGGTCGTGCGCGAGGCGCTCGCGAGCGCGCGCGACGGCGCCGCGCTCGCACGGCTCGCGCGGGCCGAGGCGTACGCCGAGCGGGGGGCGCGGGCGCGGCGGGAGGCTTCGTTCCGGCGCAGCGCCGAGCGGGGGCGGGTGCCGGCGATTCGCGCGACGGGCGAGGGGTACTGGCTCTTGCCCGAGGCGCTCGAGGCCGGCGAGGCCGCGGGCGTGCGGCCCGAGGTCGAGGTCAAGCTGCGGCGCTTTCTCGAGCCCGGCTTCCTCGCCGCCTTGCCGCGCGTGAGCGCCGTCTCGCTGGTGCACGCCGTGCCTTCGCCCGGGGCGGGCGAGCTGGCCGAGCGGGTGCGGGCGCGCGCGGAGGCCTTCGGCGGGGCGGTGCGCTCGCTGCGGCTCTTTCTGTCGCCCGCGGCGCAGGCCGACCCGGCGCTCGCCCTCTCGGCGCTGCCCGAGGCGCACGCGCTGCGGAGGGCGCTCGGGGCGGCGGGGGTCGCGGTGCTGCCGCCGCCCGAGCTGGCGCGCTACCTGTCGGAGACGCCCGCGGGGCTGCCGCCGACGGCGATGGTCGAGCCGACCAACGCGTGCAACCTGCGCTGCCCGACCTGCCCGACCGGCGCGGGCAAGATCGCGCCGAAGCCCGCGATGCGGCTCGGGCGCTTCCGGCAGGCGCTCGCGGGGCTGGGGCCGGGGCTGCGCAACCTCGCCCTGTGGAACTACGGCGAGCCCCTGCTCAACCCCGACCTGTGCGCCATGATCGCGGCGGCGAAGGCCGCGGGCGTCGGCGTGGTCAAGGTCTCGACCAACGCCCACTTTCTCGACGAGCGGCGGGCCGACGCGCTGCTCGCGTCGGGCCTCGACGTGCTCATCGTCAGCCTCGACGGGGCGAGCCAGGCGACCTACGAGGCCTTCCGGCGGGGGGGCGACTTCGGGCGGGCGGCGGGCATGATCGCGCGGCTCTGCGCCGAGAAGCGGCGGCGGGGCCTCGAGAAGCCGCGGGTCGAGCTGCAATTCATCGTCATGCGGCACAACGAGCACGAGATCGACGAGGTGCGCGGGCTCGCCGCCGCGTGGGGCGTCGACCGGCTGCGCCTGAAGACGGTGGGCGCCGACGACGCGGCGAACCGCGCGCTCGTGCCAACCTCGCGCCTGCTCTCGCGCTACGACGCCGAGGGCCGGCACCGCGCCGAGCACCCCTTCTGCACGATGGCGTGGGACCACGCGGTCATCAACGTCGACGGCGCGGTGACGCCCTGCTGCTACCTGCGGCCCGACATGGGCGACGAGTTCGTGATGGGCAACGCGTTCGAGACGCCCTTCGTCGAGATCTGGCGGGGGCCGAAGTACCGGGCCTTCCGGGCGGCGATGCTGGCGGGCAGGCGCGCGATGCCGGTCTGCGGCACGTGCCGCGGGGGCACGCACGATCTGCTCGCCGCGGTCGAAGAGGTTCGGGCGCCGTGAGCGAGTCGGTCGCGCTCTTCGAGGGGGGCACGCCCGAGGGGCCGGGCGAGGCGCTCGGGGCCTACCGCGCGGCGATCTCGCGGCTCGGGCCGGGCTCAGCGCTACGCTTTCACGTCGACCCGGCGAACCTCGGGCTGCTCTCGCGCGCGGCCCGCGAGGCGCCGGCGGCGGGGGCGGGGCCGGTCGAGGTGGTGCTGCGGGCGCGCGACCTCGCCTTCGACCGGACCGAGGTCGAGGCCGAGGGCGCGCTCGCGCCGGCCCTGCGCCGGCTCGTCGACGGGGCCCCGCCCGGGCGCGCGCCCGCCCTGCGCCTGAGCAACGGGCGGCGCTACGCGCTGCCGCCGCCCGCGCTCGACGTCTCGACCAACGATCTCTGCGGGCTGCGCTGCGTGATGTGCAACAACCGCGCGCCCCGCCGCGACCCGCTGACGATGCGGGCCGAGCACGTGCGCGCGCTGCTCGCCGAGGCGGCCGCGTGGGGCGTGCGGCGCGTCGCGCTGACGGGCGCGGGCGAGCCCTTCCGCGATCCGAACATGCTCGCGCACGTGCGCTACGCCAACGGGCTCGGGCACCTCGTCACGATCACGACCAACGGCTTCCCGCTCTCGGAGGCGGTCGCCGAAGAGCTCGGCGCGGCGACCGCGTCGGTGTCGGTGTCGATTCACGGCGCGCGCGACGAGACGCACGACCGCATCGCGGGGGTGCCGACGGCGGCCGAGCACGCCTGGCGCGCCGTCAGGCGGCTCGTCGCCGCGCGCGAGCGGGGCGGCGGGCGGGGCAAGAGCAAGCTCTCGGCGCAGGTGTCGGCCGTCGTGCAGCAGGGCAACCTCGGCGAGATCGCCGACCTGGTGCGCCGCGCGCGCGACGAGGGCTGCGACGGCGTCAACCTGCAGCCGGTCAACGTGCAGCACGGCGCCTTCCGGGGCGACGCGATCGTGCGCCGCGACGACCTCGTCGCCGCCTCGCGCCTCTTGCCCGGGGCCGATCGGGCCCGCGAGCTCGACGCGCTCTTCGACGAGCTCGCCGGCCTGCGCCGCGAGTTCGGCCCCTTCGTGCACGCCGACGAGGCGCGGCTCGGGCTCTTGCGGGCGTACTTCCGCGACTCGTCGAAGGCGGCGCTCGGCGTCGGCTGCCGGGTCGGCGACCGCTTCCTCGCCGTCGACCACCGCGGCCGCATCAAGCCCTGCTACCGCCTGCCCTGGTCGCTCGGCGACGCGCGCGAGCTGCCCCCCCGCCTCGTGTGGAACTCGCGCGCCTACGAGCGCGTGCGCCGGCAGGTCGACGCCTGCCCGCTCACCTGCCTGAACAACTGCTTCTTCCGCGGCGACCGGCCGGGGGCGGGCGCGTGAGCCCCTCGGTGCTCGTGACGGGCTCGCTCGCGCGGGCCGGGCGGCGGGCGGCGCGCCGCCCCGGCGATCTCGTCGTCTGGGTCGGCTCGGGGCGCCCGCCCGGGCCGGCCGAGTTCGCCGCGATCGACGTGCGCGTCGCGCGCGGCGCGCTCGGGCCGCGGCTGCGCCGGGCGCTCCGCTCGGCGCTCGCCCCGCACCAAGGCCCCGCCCCGCCCCCGCCCGCGCGCCGGCTCGTGGCGGGCTCGCGGCGCGCGCTCGCGCGCCGGGCGGGCGAGGCGGCCGGCGCGCTCGTCGTCGTGCGCGTGACGGCCCGCAACGCGCGCCACCTCGCGGCCCTCGTCGGCGCCGCCCGCGACGCCGGGTGCGCCGCCGTGCAGCTCGTCTGGGACGGCCGGAGCCCGCCGCCCGAGCTCGCCGAGGCCGGGGTCTTCGCCGCGCTCGAGGCGGCCCGCGCGGCGCCCGGGCGCGCCCCCGTCGTGCTGACGCCGAGCGGCCGCGCGACGGCGGCGCTCGGCCTCGCCCTCGCCGCCCGCGGCGGAGGCCCGCGATGATGAAGACCGGACGCGCCTACCAGATGATGCTCGCCCTCGCCCGCGGCGCGCTCGACGGCGACGCGCGCGAGCTCGGCGAGCTCGAGAAGCAGGGCCTCGTGGTCTGCCTCGACGGCCCCTCGCTCGAGGCGCTCGGCCGCTACGAGGGGCTCTCGTCGCGCTACCCCGCCCCCTTCGAGGGCCGCCCCCCGCTCTCGGCCGACGCCCTCGGCGCCCTCGTCGCCGAGCTCGACCAGCGCTTGCGCAGCGACTGGCACCGGCAGTGGGCGTCGCGCGCCACGCTCGCGCTCGAAGAAGACGACCGCGTCTGGGCGAAGCGCCTGCGCGGCCTGCTGAGCCTGCCGCGCTCGGCCGAGCGGCTGGCCCTGGCCGCGCGAACGCGGGCGGGCGTCGCCTCGCCGCCCGCCGGCCGCCCGGACCTCGGCCCGCGGCTCTACGCCCTCTCGGCCGACGGCGCCGAGGCGCTCGCGGCCCTCGCCCCCCGCCTCGCGCGCTACGGGCCGCACGAGATCGGGGCCTTTCTCAAGGCCTTTCGCAAGGCGCGCGCGAAGACGCACGCCTTCGCCGGCCAGGTCGCGGCGCTGCGCAAGGCCGTGGGGTCGGTGCCCAAGGGGCGCGAGCACGTGCTCGCGAGCCTGCTCAAGGTCGACGCGCGCCCCGAGCACCTCGGCAACGCCTTCGGCCGCGCGCTCGGCGCCGCGCGCGCCCTCGAGCGGCAAGACCCGGGGGGCAAGACCGCGCCGCACACGGCCGCGCTCGTCGTGCGCCGGGCCGCGGAGGGGGGCAGCTTCGACCTCGACCGGGCGGCTCGCTCGCTCGCGCACGCCCGCGCCTTGCTCTTGCAGGCGGGCTGCCACGACACGCCGGCCGTGCGGGCCTCGGCCAAGGCGCTTTTGGCCTTCGAGCCGCTCGAGGCGGGCGTCGCCCGCTTCGTCGAGCTGAAGCGCACGATGCGTCAGGCCGGCGTCGCCGGCGACCTGGTCTACAAGTTCATCGTCCGGCTGATGCCCGCCCGGGGCACGCCCGCCGAGTTGGTCCGGCGCGCCCTCGCCCTCGCGGCCGCCCCGCCCCAGACCGCCCGGCGCCACGTGCTGCGCGCCGGGCCCATCGACGAGGTGTCGGCGGCCCTCGCCGCCGCCGCCCCCAGCGACGCCGACGCCGTGGCGCTCGCGCGGCGCTTTTACGACATCGAGCAGGCCTTCGCCCAGAGCCGCCTGCCGGCCGCCCTCGCCACGGCGCTCGCCCTCTCGTGCTTCGGCTGCCCCGGCTCGCCCCACGAGGTCGTCGCCACCGTCTTCGACCTCGCGCGCTCGGTCGCGGGCCCGCAGCCCGACCACGAGGCGCTCTCGGTCGCCGCCTCGTTCGCCAAGCGCTTCGCCTACTGAGCGGGCGGGGCGGCGAGCCCCTCGACCAGAAAGAGCCGCGAGCGGACCTCGTGCGGGCTGTACGCGTACGACTTGCCGTCGGGCGCCATGGCGAGCGCGAACACCGAGGCGACGCCGGCGTACCCCTCGAGCCTCGGCCCCGGGTGGGGCGAGGCGCGCCCGGTCGCGAGGTCGACGCGCACGATGCGCACGGGCATCGCCCGCGTGCGCAGGTAGGCGCTGCCGCCGTCCGAGCCCCAGACGAGCGCGGTCGTGCCGGCGAAGGCGCCCGGCACCTCGCCGGCGGGGCGACCGCTCTCGGCCTCGAAGAGGCGCAGGCGGCCAGCCTCGTCGACCGCGAGCAAGCGCGCGCCGTCGGGCGAGATCACGGCGGCGGGGCAGAAGCCCTCGGGCGTCAGCGGCCGGGGCCGCTCGGCGTCGACGTCTTGCAGCCAGAGGCGCGGCGGCCGGCCCGCCTCGGCCCCCGCGATGAGCACGCGCCGGCCGTCGGGGAACCACCGCGCCCACTGGTACGCCGCGAGGCCGCCGCGGCCGAGGGCCCGCTCTTGCCCGGCCCCCGTCGGCAGCACGACCAGCGCGGGCGGCGCCCCGTAGCGCAGCGCGAGCACCTTCGCGCCGTCCGCCGAGATCGAGACGGGCCAGCCCTCGCCGAGCCGCACCGGCAGGCCTTCGCCGAGCCGCCGCAGGTACGTGCCGTAGCTCGCCCCCTCGCCGGCGCCGACCTCCGCGAAGACGACCGACCCGCCGTCGGCCGCGACGTCGCCGAGGTACGAGCCCTCCGTCCACGTGAGCTCGCGCTCGGGCGCGTCGCCCGCGGCCCCGTAGAGCAGGCGAACGCGCGACAGATCGCTGACGACGAGCGCCCGGCCGTCGGCGGCCACGTCGTGCGGAATCAGGCGCCCGGGCGCCCGGTCGACGAGCCGCTCGCGGCCGTCGAGCCCGAGCGCGTAGATGGCGTTCTCGCCGTCCTCGCGCGAGCCGCCGAACCAGAGCTCGGCGCCGCCCGGCGCCCACGCCACGCCCTCGAGGCTGACCCAGCCCTCGCTCGCGACGACGCGCCGGCCCTCGCGGTCGAGCACCAAAATCGAGCCGCGATCGTCTTGGGGGTTGGGGTGCTCGAGGAAGGCCACGAGCCCGCCCCCCGGCGCGACGCGCACGTGGCTGAGCCAGCCGCCGCTCTCGTAGAGCGCCCGGCCGAGCGGGTACTCGAGGCGGTAGCGCCCGCCCGCCTCGCGCAGGGCGGCGAGCGCGTCGCCCTCGGGCGCCCAGTCGGCGTCCTGCACGTCGTCGAGCAGGGGGCGGGGCGGGCCGCCGTGCAGCGGCACGCGCGCGAGCGTGCCCGAGCTGTTGGCGCCCTCGAGGAAGTGGCGGCCGAGCGCGACGGCCATCTCGCCCCGCTTCGAAATCGATAGCACATCGGCCCCGAGGCCGAGCGGCCGCGGGTCGGCCCGCTCGGTGCGGGTGGCGAAGAGCTCGACGGGCCGGCCGCCCCAGGACGCGCCGTACACCACGGTGTGCGCGTCGGGCGAGAAGCGCGCGGTGAGCACGAAGCCGTCGCCGACGCTCAGCGGGCGGTACGCGGGGGGCGGGGCGGGGCGGGGGCGCCCCTTGGCGGCCAGGCCGGCGGCGAACGCGAGCGAGCACGCGGCGGCGACGAGGAGCGCGGCGGCGCCGGCGCGACGCGCCCCCCGCCGGCCGCGCGGGGCGGGCGCGGCTGCCGGCGCCGGGGCGCCGGGCGGCGCGACGGGCGAGACGACGGTCCGTGCCGACCCCGAGGGCGCCGAGGCGGGCGCGGCTGCCGGCTCCGGGGCGCCGCGCGGCGCCGGGGCGGGGGGCGCCGAGGGGGCGGCGGGCGCGACGCGGCCGGCCAGCCACTCGAGGTGGAAGGCGAGGTCGAGCGCCGACTGGTAGCGCGCGGCGGGGTCTTTCGCGAGGCAGCGGGCGACGAGGGGCCAGGCCTCGCCCGGGAGCGAGGGCGGCTCGTCGTGCAGCGCGGCGTGCATTCGATCGACGGCGCCGGCGCCCCCGAAGGCCGGCCGGCCCGAGAGCATCTCGTAGAGCAGGGCGCCGAGGGCGAAGACGTCGGCGCGGTGGTCGACGGGCCCGCCGCGCACCTGCTCGGGCGCCATGTAGCCGGCCGAGCCGAGGACCGCGCCCGGCTCGGTGCCCGAGGCCTCGGGCGAGGCGTCGAGCAGCTTGGCCAGGCCGAAGTCGACGATCTTCAGCTCGTCGCCCGGGCCGACCAGCACGTTCTCGGGCTTGACGTCGCGGTGCACAACGCCGGCGCCGTGCGCGGCCGCGAGCCCGCGCGCGAGCTGCCGCGCGAAGCCGAGCGCGCGCCCGGGCGCGAGCGGCCCGCGCCGCAAGAGGGCCCGCAGCGTCTCGCCCGGGGCCCACTCGCTCACGACGCAGAGGCGCCGCCCCTCGGCCACGACGTCGTAGACGGTGACGAGGTTCGGGTGCCGGAGCGCGGCCGCCGCGCGCCCCTCGCGCAGAAAGCGCGCGAGGCGCCGGGGGTCGGACGCGAAGCGGGGCGGCAGCACCTTCAGGGCCACCTCGCGCCCGAGCCGCGCGTCGCGGGCGCGGTAGACCTCGCCCATCGCCCCGGCCCCCGCGAGCGCCACCACCTCGTAGCGGCCGAGCGCCTCGCCCGGGGCGAGCGCCGGCGCGAAGCCCGCCCCGGCGCCTAGCTTGCCCTCGGCGTGCCAGGCCTCGGCGAGCGTCGCGACGAGCGCGGCGCAAGCCCCGCACGAGGCGACGTGCGCCTCGACCTCGCCCCGCCGGCCCGGCGCGAGGCGCCCCTCGACGAAGTCGAGCATCGCCTCTTCGCCCGGACACGCGCCCACGGCCGCGAGTATACGCCCCGCGCGCCCGGGCGCGGGCCCCGCCGTCGGAGGCCTCAAGGCAAGAAGAAGCGCCGCAGCTTGAAGGGCAGCGTCGGCGCCCCGGGCGCGCCGAAGAAGAAGCTGAGCTGGCCCTCGGCCACCCAGACGTTCGGGCCGACGATGGCGAGCGTGGTCGGCTCGGCCAGCCCGTTGGCGAGCACTGTCTTCTCGGCCCGGTCGCCGCTCACCTTCACGATCGACACCTTGCCGACGTCGTTCTCGGCCACCGCGAAGGTCGTCGCGTCGATCGCCTTGATGCCGTCGGGGAACTCGATCGGCGGCACCACCTCGATGCGCACCGGCTCGCCCGCCGCGCCGCCCGGCCCGATGGGCACCCGGTAGAGCTCGTGGGTCAGGTACTTGACCGTGTAGAGGTTCGACGCGCCGTCGAAGGCGATGCCGTTCAGCGTAAAGTCGGCGCCCCCGAACGCGTCGCTCTCGGCCCAGACCTCGAGCGCCGAGGCGCCGGGGCGCAGCCGAAAGATGACGTGCTGCACCGTCTCGGTCGCGTACAGGTTGCCCGCCGCGTCGAGCGCCATGTCGTTGACGACGGTGCTGCCCTGCGGCAGCGCGAACGAGCCGGTCTCCCGGCCGGTCTTCAGGTCGTAGCGCTTGATGAACCCGGGCGCCGCCCCGGCCGCGTCGTTCATGCACGCCCAGAGCGAGCCGGTCGCGTCGTCGGCGAGCAGGCCGACGGCCGAGAGCCCGGCGGGCGCCGGAATGAAGGGCTGCGCGCGGTCGCTGCCCGGCAGCACCCGGTCGATGGCCCCGGTCGAGTAGCTGCCCACGTAGAGCGTGCCATTCTTCGAGGCGGTGACGCCCTCGGGGAAGAAGTCCTCGCCCCGCAGGTGAACCTCGTCGCGCTTGTCGAGCAGGCCCCAGCCCGGCAGCGCCGGCGCGGCCTCCGACGCGACCGCGCCCTCGTCGCCCGCCGCCTCGTCGCCCGCGGCCTCGGGCGCCCCGTCGATCACCCGCCCGCCCGCGGGCTCCGGCCCGCCCGCGCAGCCCGCGGCGAGCGCCGCACCAACCAGGACCCACCGCCGCGTCGTCACGTTCGTCATCGCTGACCTCCGCCCCTCTGACACCGGCGGCGGCGGGCTTTGCACGGCGGCGATCTTTTTTTCGAGGCGCCCCCGCTCAGGGCTCGCCGAGCAGGCGCTCGAAGCTCATCTCGAGGCGGCTCAGCACGAGCGGCACCAGGCTCTCGACCTCCGACGCGCTCGCCCCGAGCCGCTCGCGCAGCCCCCGCAGGGCCCCCTCGGCGACCTCTTCGCGCGCGCGGGCGAGCCGCCGCGACATCGTCGAGAGGTGCACCCGGTAGAGCGCCGCCATCGCCTCGAGCGAGAGGCCTTCGACGTGGTAGAGGCGCAAGAGCGCCCGCTGGTGCGGCGGCAGGCCGAGCAGCGCCTCGCGCAGCGCCTCGGCGAAGGGCTCGCGGTAGCGCTCTTTGACGTACGCGAGGTCGAGCGCGGCCCCCACCGCCTCCTCGACCGAGGGCCCCTGCTGGCCCTCGCGCCGGTCGCCGCGGCGCAGGTTGAGGGCGATGCGCGTGGACGCGACGCGCGCCCAGGCGCCGAGCGGCCCCCGGCCCCCGTACTCGTCGATCGCCCCGCGCGAGGCGCCCTCGCCGCGCGCGAAGAGCCGCTCGCCGAGCCGCTGCCGCACCTCGTCGGCGAAGGCGGGCGAGGGGTCGATGCCCGCGACGAAGTCGCCGACCGGCCGCAAGACCTCGCGCTCGAAGTGCGCGAGCGCCGCCCGATCGCCGCTCGCGCACGCGCGCGCGAGAAAGAAGTCGTCGAGGTGCAGCGACGCGAGCGCCCCCTCGGGGTCGCCCTCGCCCCCGAGGCGCCGCCCGAGCTCGCCCGCGGCCTCGGCCGCCCCGAAATCGACGCCCGGGTAGCGCCCCCGCGCCCGCCCGAGCGCCTCGTCGAACGCCGCCCGCAGCCGGCCGAGCCCCGCCTCGTCGGGCTCGAGCCCGGCCGCCTCGGCGAACGCCCGCGCGCAGCTTTCGCCCTCTGCCCTCGCCATGCCCCCTACCCTAGCCCGCCCCGCCCGGGCGCGCCCCCCCCGGCCCCGGGCGGCTCGACGCGCCCCCGGGCGGCCCGACGCGCCGCCGGGCAGCCCGACGCGACCGCCTCGCCGCGGCGGCCCGGACCCCGCCTAGCCCGCGACGCCCGGCCCGAGCCCAGGCAAGCGCTCGGCGAGCGGGGTGACGGGCACCCGCCCGTCGAGCAGCCGCTGGTCGTAGACGAAGTCGTCGTTCGGCTCGATCGGCCAGACGCCCCCGTGCAGGCGGCTCAGCGCCGAGGCGATGTCGTAGAACGAGTGCCCCGCGCCGTTCGCGTCGAGGTGGTAGAGCCCGGGCGGCGCGTCGGCGAGGCGCACGAGCGCGTCGGCGGTGTCCTCCAAGAAGGACGTCGCCGGCAGCCAGCGCCGGCTCGCCGGCACCCGCCCGAGCTCGCGCGCCTTCTGCACAAGGTGGTCGATCATGTTGTTCGACCCGGGCTCGCGGCCGATCTGCCAGCCGAGGCGCACGACCTTCGCGGCCGGGTTCTGGTAGCGCACGCGCCCCTCGGCCATGCGCTTCTCGTAGCCGTAGCCCTCGCGCGCGTCGGGCTCGCTCTCGGGCGTGAAGGGCCCGCGGGCGTCGTCGGAGAAGACCATGGCGGTGCTGGTGAAGACGAACCCGAGGCCGAGGACGCGCGTCACCCACGCGAGCTCGCTCGACCACTCGTAGTTGACGAGCCACGACTCGCCCGGGCGCCCCGTCGGGCGCGAGGCGACCGCGAGGTGGTAGACGACGTCGGGCGCCTCGGCGCGGACGAAGGCCTCCATCGCGTGGTAGTCGTCGTTCGGCACGCGCTCGCGGGGCCAGCCCACCGCCCGGTGCCCGCCCCGCTCGAGCCGCTCGACGAGCGCCCTGCCCACCGTGCCGCTCGCCCCCGTCACCAGCGCCTTCATCGCCGGCCCCCCGCGCTTCGCTGCCCTCGCCTGACCTTCATGGCGCCACCTTATACAAGGGGCGCAGCGCTTTGCGCGCCCCGACCGTCGGGCGCCCCCGACGCGCGGGGGGCGGGCTCGCCCCGGGCGCCCCCTGCCCACGGCTCCCCCGCGGGCGGCGCGGCCTCTCCGCCGCCCGCCCCGACGCCCGGCGGGCGCGGCGCCCGCTCGCCCCGGCCGGACGCCCCCTCGCCCCCGCGGCCCGGGGCCGGGCGGGGCGGGTCCGACCCGGGCGCCCGGGCGAGCCCATTTGCAGATAGTGCCCTCGACTCAAGTGTTGCGACGTCGTCTTTTTCGACTTAAACGCATGTCGCTGCGCCGAATGAAAGGGCCGCCTACCCCCCTGCGTCTCCGCGGCTTCGGGGCTTCGGGGCTTCAGCTCGGGGCGAGCACGACCGTCGAGGCGAGGGCCCGCTCGTAACGAGCGGGGCTTTCGCCCGCGACGCGCGGGTGCGATCGCCCCGAGCGAGGGCCCGGTGAAGGCCGTCGTTCGTCCGCCGCGGGCGCTACAGTCTGTATGAATAATTTGTTTCGCACTTTGCGGCCAAGCGCCCGCTCGTTCGAAAGACCCCCGACACGCCGGAAGGCCCCGGGTGGCCGAAAAGCCGCTGCCCCATTGCGGCCGGGCGCGCCCTCACTCGGCGCGGCCCTGAACGCCCCGTAGCGGCCGGGCGCGCGCCCCCGCTCGGCGCGGCCCTGAACGCCCCGTAGCAGTCGGGCGCGCTCCCGCTCGGCGCGGCCCCGAGCGTCGGAGGCCCCCCTCGCGCCAGCGCTCGGGTCGGGCGCAAAAGGCACCTTGCGCCAGCGGACCTGCCGCCGGGGCGCTCGATGCTCTTTAAGGGCCGGCGCCTCGGCCTCGCTTGACGCTAATAAAGCAATCAGCGTACCCTGCCGTTCGGTTCTTGCTGCCTGTTCGCCTAACCACACTTTTCTCCCTGAGCCCCTGGGCATGCTCCTAACTTTCCCTCCAGGTTCCGTGCTTCCGTCGCGGGGCGGACGCGAGCCGGGCTGGGTGCGATCGTTCGGCGGGCCTGGGGTCAGGCGCGCGGCATTCGGCCGAGCGAGTGGGCGTTTGCCTTTCGAGCGGGCGCGGGGGCGAGGCGCTTGACGCTTAAGAGAAGTCGCGCCTAGATTTTTTGATTCGTTCATCCTTAAGGGTACGCGACGAGGAGGGTGGTCGTTGGTCGCCAAGAGTGCAGTCCAGTCCTCGGGGGGGGCGGCCGGGGCCGGCCAAGCTTTGTCGATCGGGGCCGGCCACGTCGTCGACAACATCTACCGCGTCGAGCGGCTGCTCGGCCACGACGCGCTGGGCGGCGTGGTGACGGCGACGAACCTGCGCTTCAAAGAGCGCGTGTTCTTGCGCTTCCTGCGGCCGGCGGGCCCCGAGCACGCCGAGCGGGCGGCGAGGCTGCTGCGCGCGGCGCAGCGGGCGGCCGGCGACGAGAACGAGCACCTGCCGCGCGTGCAAGAGGTCGGCGCGCTCGGCGAGGGCATCCCCTTCATCGCGTTCGAGTACTTCGAGGGCCGCGACCTCGGCGCGCGCCTGCGCGAGGGGGTCGCGCTGCGCCCGAGCGAGGCGGTCGAGTACGTCATCCACGCCTGCGCGGGCCTCGCGGGCGCGCACGCGGCGGGCGAGGCGCACGGCGACCTCAAGCCCGAGAACCTCTTCCTCGTGCGGCGCCCCGACGGCTCGCCGCTCGTCAAGGTGCTCGGCTCCGGCGCCGCGAGGCTCGCGCCACGGGGCGCCCAGATGCCCGCGCTCGACGGGCCCGAGGGGGCCGACGCGCCCCCCTCGCTCTACTCGCCGCCCGAGCGGTTGCGGCCCGACGGCCGGCGCGACGCCCGCGGCGACGTCTGGTCGCTCGGCGCCCTGCTCTTCGAGCTCTTGACCGCGCGCCCCGCCTTCCCCGCCGGCTCGCTGCCCGAGCTGCGCGCGATGGTGCTCGAGCAGCCGGCGCCGTGCGCCTCGTCCTTTCGCCCCGAGCTGCCCGCCGGGCTCGACGAGGCCATCGGCCGCTGCCTGACGCTCGACCCCGCCGCCCGCTTCCAGAACGTGGCCGAGCTCGCCGTCGCGCTCCTGCCCTTCGCCCCCCGCCGGGCCAGCGCCGTCGTCGAGCACAGCGCCGCCGCGCTCGGTCTGGCCCTCAGCCGCTTCGCCGCCAGCGCGGGCGCGCCGTCGGGCTCGTTCCTCGTGGCCTCGTCGGCGCCGCGCCCGCCGCCCGCGTCGGACATCCCGCCCGCGCCGCCCGCCCCCGCCTCGCGCGAGCCGGCCGAGGCGTCGTCCGAGCTGAAGGCCCAGCGTCGCACCTTGCAGATCGGCACCGCGGTCGCCCTCACCATGATCGCCGCGGGCATGACGGGCCTCGTCCTCGAGCGGCGGGCGACGCGGCAGACCGCCGCCCCGCTCACCCTCGCCGACCGCGCCGAAGAGGCCCCCACGACGGCGCCGGCCGCGGCTCCCGAGGCGCCCGCGAAGGCGCCGGCCGCGGCCGCCGAGGCCCCCGCGAAGGTCGGGGCCGAGGCGGCCGAGCGGGCCGACGCGCGCCCGCCGGCCGAGGCGGGGCGAGGCGCGGCCCCCCGGGCGGGCGCCCACAAGCCCCGATCGGCGCGCCCCGCGCCCCCCGCCGGCGCGTCGGGCGCGTCGCCCTCCGCCGATCTCGAGATCCGCCTGAAGCGCTAGCCCCCCCTACCCAAGCCGAGGCCCGCGCACGCCCTTCGGTACGCCCGGCGTAGTCGCCCCGGGCGCCGCGAACGCGCCGGTACGCCACGAGCCCCATGCGCCTTCCGACGCGTCGAGTTCTACCGCCCGCCCCTCGGCCCGCCCTGGCCGCCATCGCCGCCTTGCTCGCCGCGCTGCTCGCTCTCGCCGCGCCCGCCGGCCCGGCCCGCGCCAGCGACGCCGCCGACGAGGCCGACCTGCAGTTTCAGCTCGGCACCGAGCGCTACCGCGCCGGCGACTTTCGCAACGCGCTGCAACACTTCCTGGCGTCCAACCGGCTGGTGCCCAACCGCAACGTCACCTTCAACATCGCCCGCACCTACGAGCAGCTGCGCCAGTACCCCGACGCCTTCCGCTACTACGTGCTCGCCCGCGACGGCGAAGGCGACCCCGACGCCAAGCGCCGCGTCGACGAGTCGCTCGCGCGCCTGGCGCCCAACGTGGCGGTGCTGCGGGTGCAGACCGAGCCGCCCGGGGCCACCGTCTACCTCGACCGCAAAGATCTCGGGGCGCGCGCCACCACCCCGCGCCTGCTCGGCGTGCCGCCCGGCCGCTACCGCGTGCTCGTCGAGAAAGAGGGCTACGAGCCGGCCGAGGCCGCCGTCGACGCCGCGCTCGGCCAGGAGCGCGACGTCAGCCTGAGGCTGACGCCCATCCTGGGCGAGGTCCGGCTCGAGGGCCCGATGCTCGGCGCGCAGGTGCGCGCCGACAGCGAGGCCGGGCCCGCCGCCTGCGCCCTGCCCTGCGCGCTCTCGCTGACGCCGGGCCGGCACACGCTCTTCGTCACCCAGGAGGGCTTCCGCGTCGCCGAGGTCGTGGTCGAGGTGCCCGCGCGCGGCTCGGTCACCGTCCGGCCGCAGCCGAACGCCTTGACCGGCACGCTCGTGGCGAGCAGCGGCGACGTGCGCGACGCGCTGGTCGAGGTGGACGGGCGCCCGAGCGGCTTCACCCCCGCCGTGCTGACCGCGCCCGTCGGCCGGCACCGGGTGCGCATCTCGCTCTCGGGCTTCCGGCCGGTCGAGCGCGAGGTCGAGGTGCGCCTGAACGAGCAGACCCGCCTCGCGGTCTCGCTCTCGACGCTCGAAGAGGTGTCGGCGGCCTCGCGCGCGGTCGAGTCGGTCGAGGACGCGCCCGCCTCGGTCTCGGTCATCTCGAGCCAAGAGCTCCGGGAGATGCAGTACCCGACCGTCGCCGAGGCCCTGCGCGGCACCCGCGGCGTCTACCTCACCGACGACCGCAGCTACACGCACCTCGGGTTCCGAGGCTTCGCGCGCACGAGCGACTACGGCAACAAGGTGCTCCTCTTGGTCGACGGCCAGCCGACCAACGACAATATCTTGTTCCAATCGTACTCGGGGTTCGAGGGCCGCACCGACCTCGGCGACGTCGAGCGCATCGAGGTGGTGCGCGGCCCCGGCTCGGTCGTCTACGGCACCGGCGCCTTCTTCGGCGTCGTCAACCTCGTCACCCGCCGCCGCGACGCCCCCGACCGCGTCGAGGTCGGCGCCTCGGCCGCCGAGTACGGCGTCGCCCGCGCCCGCGGCGCGGTGCAGCGCAAGCTCGGCGACGGTGCGGGCGTCTGGGCGAGCGTGGGCGTGGCCAAGGGCGCCGGGCGCGACTTCTCCTTCCCCGAGTACGCGGCCGAAGGGGGCAACGCGCAGGGCCGCGACGGCTTCGAAGCGGGCACCGTGCAGGGGCGCGTCTGGTGGCGCGACGTCACCGTGCAATGGTTCTTGCACCAGCGAAAGAAGAAGCTACCGACGGGCGAGTACGAGACGCTCTTCAACGACTCGCGCACCGACTTCGTCGACACCCGCGGCTTCGTCGAGGCCCGCTTCGAGCCGCGCCTCGGCGACGGGCTGCAGTCGCTGACGCGCGCGCACGCCAACCTCTACCGCTTCAACGCCGACCTGCCCTACGCCGAGGCCGACGGGGGCCTGGCGAGCGAGGTCTACCGGGGCGAGTGGGCCGGGCTCGAGCAGCGCTTCGTCTACGCCCCGACCGGCTCGCCCCTGCGCCTGACCCTCGGCGGCGAGGGCCAGCGGCACTTTCGTGCGAGCATCTACGGCGAAGACAACGCGGGCGCGTACCTCGACGTGAACCGGCCCTACTGGGTGGCGGCCGCGTACGGCAACGCCGACCTCGGCCTCGGCCGCTCGCTCAAGCTGAGCGCCGGCGCCCGCTTCGACTACTTCTCCACCTTCGGCTCTTCCGTCAACCCGCGCGCCGCCCTCATCATCCGCCCCTACGCCGGCGGCACGACCAAGCTGCTCGCCGGCAAGGCCTTCCGCGCGCCGAGCCCCTACGAGCTCTACAACGAGGGCGCCGTCCAGGTGTCGAACACCGATCTGCGGCCCGAGCAGGTCTACTCGGGCGAGGTCGAGCACTCGCACCGCTTCAGCCAGGCGGTCGTGGGCCTCGCCTCCGTCTACGCCAACTACGTCACCGATCTCATCGTGTCGCGCGACGCGGGCCTCGGCGACGGGCGGCAGACGCTCGACAATTCGTCCTCGCCCGCGCTCTCGACGGGGGCCGAGCTCGAGCTGCGCCGCGACTGGCGCGACGGCTGGATGGTCGCCTTCGCCTACGCCCTGCAGCGCACCCAGTACCTCGACGACGACGGCGAGCGCCGCCGCGTGCCCAACTCCCCCGCCCACCTCGGCTCCGCCCGCGGCGCCGTGCCCATCGTGCGAAGGGCGCTCATGGCCATGACGCGCCTGACGGTCGAGAGCCCGCGCTACGACCGCTACGAGTATCCGGCCGACCCGCCGCAGCGACGCACCGAGGCGGCCGCCGTCTGGGACGTGGTGCTCTCGGGCGAGGCCGAGCGGGCGGGCGTGACCTACGCCCTCGGCCTCTACAACGCCTTCGACTGGCGCTACGCGGCGCCCGTCAGCTCCGAGTTCCGCCAGCGGACGGTCGTGCAGAACGGTCGAACCCTCTTGGTCTCGGGGGCGGTGGCGTTCTGAGCCCGCCCGGGGGCGCGGCGGGCGCGCCCGGGGCCCCTGCGCGCCCGCCGAGGGGCGAAGGCGCGGCCGGGCCGCGACGCCCCGGAACGCGGCCCGGGCGCGGCCGGGCCCCGGCGGCCCGGAGCGCGACCCGGGCGCGGCCGGGCCCCGGCGCTCAGAGGGCGTCCCAGGCGCCCTGGAACGCGGGGCCGGGCGGGCCCGAGGTGTTGCTGAACTCGCCGATCTCGCCCCAGCGCCCGCCGTAGTTCACCCAGGCCTGGCCGTTCAGGGGCTTGCCGCGCTCGCCGACGTTGACGAGCCCGACCGAGGTGTCGAACTCGGGGCCCTCGCCGTCGGCCTGGTCGGTGAAGACGAAGTCGGGCGCCTCGGTCAGGTACTCGCCCGGCTTGTTGTACGTGGCGTGCGAGCCGAGGGCGACGTAGCCGACGGGGCGCGAGGTGCCGGGCACGAGCTCGAGGGCCGAGGCCGGGTGCGTGGTGCCGCCCGAGTGGGCCGCGTAGCGCGCCTGCGCGATCGCCTCGGACGCGTCGGCGACGACGGTGATGTGCTCCCAGTCGGCCTCGTGGTCGAAGTTCGCGATGGTCGAGTTGAAGGGGTAAAAGAACCAGTATTGCACGTCGTAGCCGCCCGCGATCGTCTGGCTCTTCTTGACGTGGGCGTAGGCCCGCCAGTCGGCCGGCGGCGCGCCGCCGTGCGCGGCGTCGTCGGGCGGCTGCAGGAAGAACTCGAGGTGCTTGGCGTTCGAAGGGAGTTGGTCTTCGGCGTCGCCCGAATGTTGACAAAGGCTGCCGTTGTTCGGGTGGCTCTGCTGGCCCAGGTTGTCGGCCGTCACCTCGCCGAGCGCGAGGATCTCGTGGTCGAAGCAGTTGTCGTGATTGAAGCGCAGGTGCACGCGCGGCAGGTACCAGGCGACGCTGCCGGGCCGGTATTGCTCGTTCGCGGTCAGGCGCAAGAGGGGCGCGAAGCGCCGGGCGAGCGTGGTCTCGAGCCCGTCGTCGATGCCGTCGGCGTCGTCGTCGAGGCCCGTCAGCCCGCCGCCCTCGCCGCCGGCGCCCCCCGGCCCCGCGCCGCCCCCGCCCCCCGCGCCGCCCGGCCCCGCCCCGCCGGCCGGCGGCCCCGAGCCGCCCGAGCCGGCGTTGACGGGGTTGCCCCCCCAGCCCGCCTGGTTCGGGCTGCCGGCGCCGCCGCCCGAGGCGCTGTCGCCCCGGGGCACGCTGCCGTCGCCCGCGGCGCCCGCGGGCTCGTCGCCCGAGCCCCCGCAGTGCGCCCCGAGGGCGACGAAGGCGAGGGGGGTAACGAGCCTGGCGGCGAGGGAGAATAGATTTTTACCGTACGGCGCCATCGTACTACGTTATCACGATTGCCCGCCCCGCCGCGCGCAATCGCCCGCCGCGCGCCGGCGGGCG
>DASTPP010000152.1:0-20953 GCA_035762175.1 Polyangiaceae bacterium
GGGCGAGCTCGAGCGACTCGCCGCGGAAGGCCGCCAGCAGCCGCGCGCTCACGTCGACCTTGCCCGCGAGCACCTCGCGAAATTGCGCCGCGGTCATCTTGGCGAGGCTCGCGCCCGAGAACGCCATCGCCGAGTGGACGACCCCGTGGACCGGACCGAAGTGCCGCTCGGCTTCCGCGCGCGCCCCCCGCAGCGACTCGGCGTCGGCCGCGTCGGCGGCGAGGTAGAGCGGCGCCGCCCCGTGGGCCGACAGCGCTTCGATCGCCGCGCCGATGCGCGCGTCCTTCGCCCGCCGCCCCAGCCACACGACCCGCGCGTCGTACTGCCGCAGCAGGTACTCGGTGAGCGCGACGCCGAGCCCGCCGGCGCCGCCGGCGATGACGTACACGCCGCCCCGCCGAAAGCGCCGCTCGGCCTTGCCCGGCGCCTCCAAGGGCATCAGCCGCTGGGCGTGCCACTGGCCGGCTCGGTAGAGCCGCGTGTCGCCGTTCGGCTCGGGCGTCAGGCTCAGCACCGCCCGCAGCGACGGCGCGTCGTAGGCGTCGAGGTCGGCGACGCGGACCTTCCAGTTCGGCTGCTCTTTGGCGAGCGAGCCGGCCATGCCGGCGACGCCGGCGTGCGTCGGGTCGACCCGCTCGCCCTCGTGCGCGGCCTGCGACCGGTGCGTAATCAGCGTGCACCCGAGCGACCGCTTGCCGTGGCCGGCCGCCAAGAGCGCCTTGATGACGTCGAAGAGCTGGTGCGTGCCGGCCGCCTGGCCCCGGATGATGCCTTCGGCGTCCGGCATCGTGGCGGCCGCTTCGGGCGCTAGCCAGAAGAGGTGCTCGAACGCCGGCGCGCGCCGGAGGGCCTCGCCCGCGTCGTCGCCCGCCCGCAGGTCGACGAGGTGGGCGGCCGAGAAGTTTTGCCCGAGCGCCTCGCGCGCCTCGCGCGTGCCGCCCACGATCACGACGGGGCGAGACGGCTCGGGCCAGGCCTCGCCGGTCGCCTCGCGCGTCGCCTCCCACGAAGGCACCAGGGCGATCGCGGGCGAGCCCTTCGGCTTCGAGTCGGCCACGATGCGGCGGGCGGCGACCCCGCGGAAGGCGACGCACACCGCGCCCCGCTCGTCGACGAGATCGATGTCGATCTTCTCGCCGCTCCGATCCCCCTCGGCGTAGCGCATCCAGGCCCACATCGTGGGCGAGCACGGGCCGAGAAGCTCGACCCGCTTGATGGCGAACAGCAGCCGGCCCTTGCTGGCGTCCTCGCCGGGCGCGGCCAAAAGTCGCATGCATTGCATGGCCGAGTCGACGAGAATGGGGTGCAGGGCGAAGCGGTCGAGCGTGTCGGCGACGACCCCGGGGAGGCGCAGCTCGGCCAGCACCGCCCCCGGCGCGGTGTACATCGCCGCGCACCCCCGGAACGCCGGGCCGTAGTCAATGCCGAGGTCACGAAAGTCGGCGTAGAAGCGCTCGGGGCTCGCCGCGATGCGCTCGAAGGCGGGCAACATCGCGGCCACGTCGACCGCGCGGGCGCCCTGCCCCGCCCGGAAGGAGACCTCGCCCTGGCAGTGGCTGACCGCGTCGCCGCCGGCCGGCGCGCTAGCGCTACGAATTTCGAACTTGAGCGCCTCGCCGGCCTCGCGCAGCTCAGTCTGAACGTGCACGGGCTCACCGGCGACGCGCAGCGGGCGCAAGAGCACGATGTTCTCGAGGCAAAGCGTCGGCCGGTCGGGGGGCGGCCGCCGGCCGCTCCGGCCGACCGCGTCGCACACCAGCTCGAGGAACATCGCGCCCGGCAAGATGGGCGCGCCTTGCACCCGGTGGTCTCGCAGGAAGAACTCTTCGCCCGTCACCGTCACCGTCCTCGCCGGCCCGGCGGCGTCCGGGGCGGGCGCCGCCGGGGCGGGCGCTGCCGGGGCGGGCGCTGCCGGGGCGGGCGCTGCCGAGGCGGTCGCGGTCGCGGTCGCGGTCGCGGTCGCGGTCGCGGTCGCGCCAGGCGCCGGTCGCGCGGCGCGGGCGCCGCGCGACCCGCCCGCGGTCGCGTCGCTTTCGGGCAGCCAGTACGGCGTTCGCTCGAAGGGATAGGTCGGCAGCGACACGCGACGGTACGGGCCGTCAGCGAAGAGCTCGTCGAAGGTCGACGACCCGCCGGCGGCGTAGTCGGCCGCGAGCGCCTCGAGCGCCGCGCGCCCGGGCCCCGTCGCGCCGGCCGAAGGCGCCGTGCCGAGAACGCCGCCGTCGCCCGCCGCCCCTCCGGCCAGCCAGCCCTCGAGCCGTCGGCCCAGCTCGGCCACGTCGTCGACGACGCAGGCGAGGCGGCGTTCGAAGTGCTGTCGCCCGAGCAGCAGCGTGTAGCTCAGGTCCGCGACGTCGACCTCGGGGCGCCGCCGGCAGTGGTCGGCGAGGCGTGCGGCCAGGGCGCGCAACGCCTCGGGCGTGCGCGCCGACAGGGCGACGAGGCGCGGCCGGCGCTCGCGCGGCGACCGCGGCGCCGCGGCGGGCGCCTCCTCGACGACGACGTGCGCGTTCGTGCCGCTCATGCCGAGCGAAGTGACGGCCGCGCGGCGCTTGCCGCCGCCCTCGACGGCCCACTCTCTCGCGTCGGCGTGGACGAAGAACGGGCTGCCTTCGAGCGCGATGTTCGCGTTGGTCGCCCGGTGGTGCAGCAGCGGCGGCAGCCGCTTGTGCTTCAACGCCAGCACTGCCTTGATGAGGCCGATGACGCCGGCGGCCATCTGGGCGTGGCCGAGATTGGCCTTGCTCGACCCGAGCGAGCAGTAGTGTCGCCGGTCGGTGAAGTGGCGGAAGGCGCGCGCGATCGCCTGGAACTCGATCGGGTCGCCGAGCTTCGTGCCCGTGCCGTGCGCCTCGACCATTTGAATGGTCGCGCCGTCGATGCCGAACTCTTCGTAAATGTCGCGAATCAGGCTCTCTTGCGCCTTGGCGCTCGGGGCGGTGATGCCGTTGCTCGCCCCGTCTTGGTTGACGCCGATGCCGCGGATCACGGCGTGGATGGTGTCGCCGTCGGCCTCGGCGTCGCGCAGGCGCTTGAGGACCAGCGCGCCCACGCCTTCGGCCGGCACGAACCCGTCGGCCGCGTTGTCGAAAGAGCGGCACCGGCCCGTCGCCGAGAGAATGCCCGCGCGCGCGCCGGCGATGTACAGCCGCGGCGTGCACTGCACGAAGACGCCGCCGGCGATGGCGAGGTCGGCTTCGCGCTGCCACAGGCCCTGGCACGCGAGGTGAATCGCGACCAGCGAGCTCGAGCACGCCGTGTCGACGGAAAGCGCCGGCCCGTGCAGGTCGAGGTAGTACGCGATGCGCGACGGCACGAGCGAGCTCATGTTGCCCCAGAGGGCCTGGGCCGGGTACGACGCGGTCGTGTTGAAGTCGAAGTAGTCGCCCGCGGCGCAGCCGACGTAAACGCCGCAGCGCCGGCGCTTGGCGGCCTCGCCCGCATACCCCGCGTCTTCGAGCGCCTTCCAAGCCTCTTCGAGGAAGAGGCGCTGCTGCGGCTCCATGTAGAGCGCCTCGAGCCCCGAGATGTTGAAAAAGAGCGGGTCGAACGACGCGATGTCGCCCAGCAGCCCCCCGTGCTTGCACCGGCTCTGCAGCGCGGCGAGGTCCCAGCGGTCGACCTCGGCGACGAGGTCGTCGCCGCGTTCGAGGCGGCGCCAGAACTCGTCGGGGTTGTCGGCCCCGGGAAAGCGCCCGCTCAGGCCGACGATGGCGATGGGCTCCTTGCCGCCCCGCGCGCCAGCTCGGGTCGCACCCTCCGCCGCCGCCACGATCTCGGGCGCGACGCCGGCGCCCGCCGGCGGCGGCGCGGGGGCGATCTCGGGCGCACGCCCGCCGCGGTCTTCGCCCGCCCTCTCGTTCGGCGGGAGCGCGATCTGCGCCCGGTAGCCCGCCGCGATGAACGCCGTCAGCCGCTCGACCGTCGGGTGGTCGAACAAGACGGTGACGTCGAGGTCGATGCCGAGCGCTCGGTTGATTTGCGCCACGAGGTCGACGCCCGCCAGCGATTCGAGGCCGTAGTCGGCGAACGATCGATCGTGCAACAACTCGCCTTCGGCGAGCTTGAGCGCGGCCGTCAGCCTCCCGGCCACCACCTGCGCGATGTGCGCCTCGACGGACGTCACCCGGGCGGCCCGCCCGCCGCCGGGCGGTGACGGTGTCGCGCCCACGCTGCTACCACGCCGGTCGGCGCCCCCGGTCGGGCGGGCGTCGCCGGCCGCGGCGTCCGAGGGCGCGGACGAGACGCCGGGCGTTGCCAACCGTTGGGCGCCCGCGGGCTCGGCGTCGCCGCGTCCCGCGGGCCCGTTCAGCCAGAACGATTTGAGGGCGAAGGGGTAGGTCGGCAGGCTAGCGCGCCCGGGCGCCGTCCCTTCGTAACCAGCGCCCCAATCGACCCCGACGCCCGAGACCCAAAGCGGCGCGAGTTTGCGCCACTCGCGCCGCTCGAGCCACGCGGCCTTGAGCGCCTTCAACTCGCCCGCTTCGTCGAAGAGTGACGCGAGGCCCTCGCCCCGCCGCTCGACCTTGCCCTCGAACGCCGCGGCGGTCGGCCGGCCCTCGACGTAGCTCTCGAGCTCGCGGCTCAGGTCGTCGAGGCCCTCGACGACGAAGGCCACCCGGCAGGCCATGGCGCGCCGGCCCACCTGGAGCGTATAGGCGAGCGACGCCAGATCACCCGATTCACGACGGTAGGTGGGCAGAAACTCGAGCAGCCCGCCCACCAGTGCCTTGAGCTGCGCCTCGTCGCGGGCCGACAGGACGACGAGCTGCGCCCCGCCGGCCGCCTCGGCGTCGGCGCGCGCCGGCTGTGGCGCCTGTTCGAGCAGCGCGTGCGCGTTGGTGCCCCCGATGCCGAATGAGCTCAGCCCCGCCCGCACCGGCTGTGCCCCCGCCGCCTCGAGCCGCAGGGCGTCTTCGACGACGAAGAAGGGTGAGTCCGCCCAATCGATGTCGGCGTTCGCCCGCTCGTAGTTCAGTGTTTTGGGCACCTCGCCGTGGTACAGGCTGAGCGCTACCTTGATGAGGCCTGCCATGCCCGCGGCGGCGTCGAGGTGGCCGAGATTGGTCTTGACCGAGCCGATGCCGCAGAACTGCCGCTCGCTCGTGAACTGACGAAAGGCCTCGGTCAGCGCGGCGACCTCGATGGGGTCGCCGATCTTGGTGCCCGTGCCGTGCGCCTCGATGTAGCGCACGGTGCTCGGGTCGACGCCCGTCTTCTCGAAAACCTTGCGCACGACGTCGGCCTGCCCGCGCACGCTGGGGGCGTAGAACCCGGCCTTGTCGCCGCCGTCGTTGTTGGCCGCGACGCCCCGGACGAAGCAGTACACGTGGTCGCCGTCGGCCATCGCGTCGCGCGCGCGCTTGAGCAACACGACGCCCACCCCTTCGCCGCCCACCATGCCGTCGGCCGCCGCGTCGAAGGCCCGGCAGCGCCCGCTGCTCGAGAAGTTCAGGCCCGGCTGGTAGACGTAGCCCAGCGTCGTCGCCGCGAAGATCGTCGCCGCCCCGACGAGCGCCTGGTCGGCCTCGCCCGCGAGCAGCCCCTGGCACGCCAAGTACAGCGCACTCAGCGACGACGAGCAGTTGGTGCTGACGTACATGCTCGGCCCCGTCAGCCCGAGCTTGTTCGAGACCAGGGTGGGTATGCTGCCGCCCTGCGCGAGCAGCCAGGCGACGTAGTGCCGGGCGCTGTCGAGCACGCGCGCGCCCGTCGTGCTCTCGACGAGGCCGGGCAGCAGCGCCTGGTAGAAGTTGTTGCTCGCCGACATGAAGACGCTGGTGTTCGGCGCGCTCTCGGGCCGGTAGCCGGCGTCTTCGAACGCCCGCCACGCGTGCAACAAAAGCAGCCGGCCTTGCGGGTCCATGAGCTCGGCGTCGTGCGGCGAGATGCCGAAGAAGGCCGGGTCGAAGAGTTCTTTGCCGTCGATGACGGCCCGCTGCGGCACGAAGTCGGGCCGGCGAATGAGCCCCTCGGGCACGCCGAGCGCGCGCAATTCGTCGGGCGACCAGAAGGCGACGCCCTCCTTGCCCTGGCGAAGGTTCTGCCAGAACGCGCGGTGGTCGCGCGCGCCCGGAAAGTGGCACGATATGCCGACGACCGCGATCGCATTGTCGAGGTCGTCCCCCCCGGCCCCGGCCGCCCGCGGGCGCGGGGCGCGCGTCGGCCGGTCGGGCGCGGGCCGTCCGGCCGGCGCGCCCGCCGCGGCCGCCGCCGGCGTGGGCAACGTCGCCTCCAGGTGGCGGCTCATGGCCTCGACCGTGGGGTGGGCGAACAGGGTGGCGACTTTCAGCGCGCTGCCAAACGTGCGGTTGAGCATTTCGGTCGTCGCGATCGCCTTGAACGAGTCGCCGCCGAGGTCGAAAAAGCCCTCGTCGCGGTCGAAGTTGCGCCGGCCGAGGGCCTGCTCGAAGACGGCGCGCACGCGCCGCTCGAGCGCGCCGGCGGCGGCCCGGGGGGCAGGCGCCTCGGCGGCGGGGGGGGCGCTCAGTCGCTTGCGGTCGACCTTGCCGTTGGGCGTCAACGGGAACGACCGCACCGCCGTGAATTCGGCCGGAACCATGTACGCCGGCAGTGTTTTCTTCAAATGGGCGCGCAGGCGCTTCGCGTCGACGCCCGCCGCTTCTGCCCCGCCCGCGGTCGTAAAGTAGGCCGCCAACCGCTCGCCCCCCTCGGCGTCTTTGACGACGACGACGACGCTCTCGGCGACGTCGGGGTGGGTGTTCAGGCACGCCTCGATCTCGCCGAGCTCGATGCGATAGCCCCGCAGCTTGACCTGGCTGTCGATGCGGCCGAGCAGCTCGATCTCGCCGTCGGGCCGCCGCCGCGCGAGGTCGCCCGTCTTGTAGAGCGTCTCGCCCGGCCGGAACGGGCTTTCGACGAAGCGTTCGGCCGTCAGGTCGGGCCGCCCGTGGTAGCCCCGCGCGACCCCGTGCCCGCCGATGCAGAGCTCGCCCACCACGCCCACTGGCACCGGCTGCAGGTGCCGGTCGACGACGTAAAGCTGCGTGTTCGCGATCGGCCGGCCGATCGTCACCGGCCCGTCGGGGCGCAGCCGCTTCGCGGCCGACCAGATGGTGGTCTCGGTCGGTCCGTAGAGGTTCCACACCTCGCCCGCGGCGAGCAGCCGGTCCTTGAGCTGCTCGGACATGGCCTCGCCGCCGCACAGAACCTTGACGCCTGCGCGGCCCTGCCACCCGGCCCGCAGGAGCATCGTCCAGGTCGCTGGCGTCGCTTGCATGATCGTGGGCCGCAGCCGCTCGAACGCCTCGGCGAGCGCGGTCGCGTCTTTGACCGTCGCCGCGTCGCAGACGCAGCAGTGCGCGCCCGCGACGAGTGGTAGAAAGAGCTCGAGGGCGGCGATGTCGAAGCTATACGTCGTCACCGCGAGCAGGCGGTCGCGCGGCCCGACGCCGAGCTCGCGCCGCATCGCTACGAGAAAGTTGGTCAGCGACCGGTGCGAAATCACCACCCCCTTCGGCTGCCCCGTGCTGCCGGAGGTGTAAATGACGTACGCGGTCGCCTCCGGCGCGGGCCGCCCGTCGCCCGCCGGCGCTGCCGCTCCGACCCCGCCCGGCGCCTCGTCGGCGCCCGGCTCGTCGACGAGGTACGAGCCCGCCCCCCCGAGCTCGAGCCCCGCCAGCCGATCGACGACCCGCCGCTGGCTGACGACGAGTTTGCACTCGCTCTGGGCAATCATGTACGTCAGCCGTTCGGGGGGGAAGTCGGGGTCGAGCGGGACGTACGCCGCGCCCGTCTTCATGATGGCGAGCAGCCCGATCACCAGGTCGAGCGAGCGTTCGACGCACAGCCCCACGCGGTCGGCCGGCCCGACGCCGCGCCGCCGCAAGGCCTGGGCCAGCCGCTCGCTCCGAGCCTCGAGCTCGCCGTAACTCAACGTCACCTCTCCGCACGTGACCGCTGGCCTGTCCGGGTCCGATGCCGCGTGCTCGGCGAACAGCTCGGCGCACGTCCGGCCCGCGGGGTAGTCGGCCGCCGTCTGGTTCCACCCCTCGACGAGCTGCTCGCGCTCGGCGGCGCCGAGCAGCCCGAGCCGGCCGAGGGGCCCTTCGCCCGACGAGGCGATGACGGCGTCGACGAGGTTGGCGAAGTGCTCGGCCATGCGCGCGATCGTCGCGCCGGCGAACGCGTCGGGGTGGTACTTCCAGTTGAACGTGAAGTCATCGCCCGGCAGCACGTCGAGCGTCAAATCGTACTCGCCGGCCTGGTACAGGCCGGCGACCGGCTCGAAGGCCAGCGCCTCGCCGGCGCTCGCGCGCAGCTCGGCGAGCCCCCGCGCCAGCGAGAAGCTCTGGTAGTTGTAGCTGACCTGAAACACCGGCGACCGGGCCCCCGCCGCGCGGGCGCCGAGGTCGCGCACCATCGCGCCGAAGGGGTAGGCGCCGCGGCCCGCCGCGGCGAGCACCGCGCGCTGCAGGCGCGCGGCGTAGTGCGCGAAGCTGTCGTCGGAGGCCAGCCGACTGCGCACCGGCAGCATGTTGATGAAGTGTCCGACGACCGCGTCGAAGCGCTCTTGCGGTCGGTCGTTGAAGGCCATGCCGACGACGAGGTCTTCCTGGCCCGTGTAGCGGTAGAGCAGCGCCTTGAACGCCGCGAAGAAGAAGACCCCGAGGCTGATCTCGTGCGCGGCGGCGAACGCCTTGGCGGCTTCGAGCGGCGCCCCCGACAGGCGGCGGCTGAGCACCTCGCCGCGGCGGGGCGCGTCGGGCGCGAGGGTGCCCTCGGTCGGCAAGCCCGCGAGCGGCACCGCGCCGGCGAGTTCACGTCGCCAGAACTCGCGGTCGGCCTCGGCCCGCGGGCCGGCGAGCGCCTCGGCCTCCCACGCCACGTAGTCGTCGAACGAGGCCGTCGCTTCGGCCGCCGCGGGCTCGCGGCCGGCCGCCCGCGCCGCGTAGGCGCCGAGCAGCGTTTTCAGAAAGAGCACGGTCGAGCCGCCGTCGAGCACGAGGTGGTGGGCGACGAGCAGCACGTACGCCTCGCCCGCGCCCCGCGCGAGCAACGAAAGCCGCACGAGCGGCCCGGCGGCCAAGTCGAAGGGCCGCCGCGCCTCGGCCTTCAGCCGTTCGAGCACGCCCTCGCGCGGCACGCCCGACAGGTCGCCCCGCCCCAGCCGGAACGCCTCGGGGTCGCCGCCGACGAGGTACGGCGCGCCGCCGTCTTCGCGCACCGTCGCCGTGAGCAGCGGGTGGCGCGCGAGCGCGTCGCGGAAGGCCGCCTCGAGCGCGTCGGCGTCGACGTCGGAGCAGGCGAGGCCGACCGGCACGTTGTACGCCGACGAGTCCGGATCCATCTTCTGCAGCGCCCACAGCCCCCGCTGCCCCTCCGAGAGCGGCCGCCGGGCGCGCCGCTCGAGCGCGGCGAGCGCTTCCGCCGTCGACAGCTGGCCCGACTCGTACGATCGCAAGATCTCGTCAAGGGACATTAGATCCCCTCCCGCAGCAGCTTCACGGCCTTCTCGACGCCCAACGCCCCGCGCGCGCAGTCGCGCAGCAGGGACGCGACGCGCTCGTCGCGGTATGCCCGCCAGCGCTCGCGCCGGGCCTCGCCCCCGCCGCCGCCCCGCGCCGCCACGTACTCGGCCACCGCCCGGCAGGTCGGGTGGGCGTAGAACATGTCGGGCTGGAAGGCGACGCCGAAGGCGGCCTCGATCTTGCGGGCGAGGCGAATGTACTGAATCGAGTCGAGGCCGAGCTGGCCGAACGGGCGCTCGGCGTCGAGCCCCCGCGCCGCCTCGCCCACGACGGGCAAAAACACCCGCTCGCGCACGGCGTCGACGAGGCCGGCGCCCGCCGCGCCCGCCGCCGCGCTCTCGCGCCGCGGCGGGGCCTGCCCGCGGTTGAGGTGCCAGAGGTAAGGCAAGGTGCCGCTCGTGAACTGCTCGCGGCACTGCTTGCGCCGGACCTTCTTGCTGCCGGTCATGGGAATGACCCCCTTCGCCACGAGCAGCACGTCCGAGACCTCGAGCTGGAACGCCTCCGACACGACGCCGACGACGTGCCGCGACAGCTCGGCGCAGTCGCGCTCGGGCGGCTCGCCCTCGACCTCTTGCACGACGGTGACCCGCTCGCGGCCGTCATCGTCGTACGAGAAGGCGGCGCACGGCAGGCGCACGCCGCTCGCGCGGTCGAAGACCGCCGGGTGGCGGTCGAGCGCGGCGCCCAGCGTCAGCTCGAGGTCGGCCGAGTCGTACTTCTTGCCGTTGACGACGATGACGTCCTTCTCGCGGCCCACGATGTATACGTCGCGCCCCGCGACGAAGCCCAGGTCGCCCGTGCGCAAGAAGCCGCCCTCGCCCGTCGTCTTCAGCACGCCGTTGAACGCGCGCTCGGTCGCCTCGGCGTCGTTCAAGTAGCCCCGCGCCTGGCGCGGCGTCTTGACCCAGAGTTCGCCGATCGCGCCGGGCGGGCACGGCACGCCCGTCTCGGGGTCGACCGCGAGCACGCGCGTCGCCTCGTCGGGCTCGCCGCAGCTCATGACGAGCCGCGCCGCCTCGTCGGGCCCCGCCGGCTCGACCCGCCGCGCCTCGAGCGCGCGCTTGCTCAGCGCGAGGTGCTTGGGTAGCGTGCCCGCCGGCTTGAGCGTGATCGGCCCGGCCTCCGACATGCCGAAGTTCGGCGTCAGCACGTCGGGCCGCAGGCCCGCGGGGGCGAAGCGCGCGGCGAACCGATCGTACAGCCGCTTGTCGATGACGTCGCCGCCGCACACGAGCGAGCGCAGCGACCCGAGCGACAGCCGCCCGGCCGCGCGCTCGTCGATCGACCGGCAGCAGAGGTCGAACGCAAAGTTCGGCGCCCCCGTGTGGGTGGCCTCGTAGCGACCGATCAGCTCGAACCAGCTCGCCGGCTCGCGCACGAAGGCCTCGGGCGACGACGCCACGCCGAGCGCCCCCCGCGCGAGCGGCGTCAACGTGCCGAAACTGATGCCGAAGGCGTGGTACTTCGGCAGCCAGGTGACCACGCGGCTGTCTTCCGACACGCACCACTGCTCGGCCGTCGCGGTCAGCAGGAGGGTCGCGTGGTCGAGCAGCACGCCCTTGGGCCGCGAGGTCGACCCCGACGTGTAGAGCACGAGCGCGGGGTCGCCCTCGTCGGCGGGCCGCGGGGGCGCGCCCCCGCCCGGCCGCACCCGCGCGACGTTGACGATCGTCGCCCCGTACCGCCCGGCGAGCCGCGCCACCTCGGGCTCGAGCGTGTCGTCGCAGACGAAATAGCGCGCGCCGCTGCTCTCGACGATCGCGCGCACGGCCGCACCCCTCTGCTCGAACTGCGCCGCGCTCGTCACGGGCGTGGGCACGGCCGCCACGTTCGCGTGCAGGCAGCCGAGCAGCGCGCGCACGTAGTTCGCCCCGTGCGGAAAGAAGAGCACGGCCTTCTCCCGCGGCGGCATCGCGGCGGCCAACGCCGCGCCGAAGGCGCCGACCTGCTCGACGAGCTCGGCGGCGGTGATCCGTTCGACCGACTCGTCGTCGTGGAACGCGAGCAGCGTCTTGTCGGGCCGAGCGGCGCAGTGCTCGAAGATGCGGCCGAGCAGGGGCGCCCCGGCCGCCGGGGTGCGGCCGTCGGCCTTCGCATCCGCGCCAGGGGCCCGCCCGCCCGGCCGCGCCCCGGCCGCGCCGCCGGCCGCGGCGGGGGGCGGCGGCCCCTCCGCTACGATCTGAGGTGGCGGCGGCCCCTCCGCTACGATCTGATCGACGAGCGGCTTGAGCACCTTGCCTTCTCCGATTTCGACGAACGTCGAGACGCCGACGCGGCGCAGGTGCTGAACGCTGTCGACCCAGCGCACCGGGCTCGTCAGTTGCTCGGCCAGCAAGGACGCGACCGCGCCGCGCGGGTAGGGCGCCGCCGTCACGTTCGACACGACCGGCGTTTCGAGCTCGGCGAACGCGACGCCGCGGAGAAACTCTCCGAACGCGAGGCGCGCGGCCTGCATGTGCGGCGAGTGGAACGCGCCGCTCGTCCGCAGCGGAATGAACGCCTTGACCCCCTTCGACTTGCCGAGCACCGCCTTCAGCCGGTCCAACTCGTCGCGGCGGCCGGAGAGCACCAACTGCCGCGGCGCGTTGTAGTTGGCGATCGTGACGTCGGCGGCGCCGTGCGCCGCCAGCGCGTCGGCGAGCTCCCGCTCCGACAGGCCGATCACCGCCGCCATGCCCCCGCCGTCGGCCCCGGCCATGAGCTCGGCCCGCCGCTTGACGAGGGCGAGCCCCGTTCGAAAGTCGAATGCCTCGGCCGCGAGCAAGGCGTTGTACTCGCCCAGGCTGTGGCCCGCCAGAAAGTCGGGCCGCGGCGCCCCCCGCTCGAGCTCGCGCAGGTAGTGCAGTGCGCTCGTCACGTAAATGGCCGGCTGCGTGTAGGCGGTCTGGTTGAGCAGGCCGTCGGGGTCGTCGAGGCAGAGCCGCTCGATCGAGTACCCCAGCACCTCGTCCGCTTGGTCGACGAGCGGCCGGAACGCTTCGAACAGCCCTCGCCCCATTCCCTTCTTTTGCGCCCCCTGGCCCGGAAATACGTACGCTCGCATCGGCTATCCTTCGTCTCGATGGTGGTTTACGACTCACCCCGCGCGCCGCGGCGGGCCGCCCGCGGCACCGGCCGTCGAACCCGCGGCGAGGGCGGGCTCGATGCGCGGCGTCTCGTCTCGACCAGGGGCCCTCGGCCCCGCCCGGGGCCTGGTCGGCTCGAGCGAGGCGCGGGGGCTAGGCGGCGTCGAAGCGGAAGGGCACGTCTTCTTCTCTCACCCCGGCGTCGCGCAGCAACCGCCGAAAGCCCGAGAAATCGCGCGTGAGGCGCTTCGAGGCGCCCGCCCGCGCGCACTGCTGCATGATGTCCGGCGCCCCCGGCACCGCGAGATGATCGAGAATCGCGGCCCACGCGCCGAGGTCGACCTTCACGAAGGCCTCGAGCCCCGTCGCGAGGCCGCGCAGGTACCGCGCACGTTCGCCCGGCGTGAGGCGGCCGAACAGCGCCTTGGTGAACTCGTGAAAGAGCTTGCGGTGCGACGACTCGTCCTTGCGGTGCAAGGCCGTGGTCTCGCGGTTCATGGGCTGAATGGTCTGATCGTTGGCGAGCAGGTCGAGGTAGGCGTTGATGGTGACCTCGGCCACGGTCGCGAACGCCAACCGGACGAGCTCGGCGTCGCGCGGGCTCGCGCAGCGCGCGAGCTCGCCCTCGAGCTCTTCGACGACCAGGGGCTCGGGAAAGCGCAACGCCGTCACGCCGTGCAGCTCGCGCGCCACCAGGCACGCTTCGAGACACATCAAGATGTGAAACTGTTCGTCGACGAGCGTCTGCGCGACCGCACGCTTGATGGGGCCGGTGTCGGCCCCGGCGAAGGCGCCCCGCAGCAGCAGGTGGCACGCGGGCTCGACGATGGCCTGCTCGACGGCGATGGTCTTCTCGTTGTAAGCGACCCAGGCCGCGGCCAGCACCCGCTGCCGCTCTTCGAAGGCGAGGGCCTGGTAGCGCGGGTCGTCGCGAAAGGGCACCAACCCCGGCGGGTAGTCGGGTATCGTCTTGTCGTAATAGGTTTTCAGATCGATCCCGCTCGTCCGCACGGCGACCCGACCCGCCCAGCTCTCGGCCAAAACCCCGACGACCTGCGCCGCCGCCTCGCCGGCGACCGCGCCCCCGGCCGGGTGGGCGCCGTCAGGCCCGCCAACGTCGAAGTGCGTGTACATTTCAGCCTTGCGCCTGCGGCGCCGTCGCCCGCCCGACGTTGAGAAAGTTCGCCAAGAGCGCGTGCCCGCACTCGGACATGATCGATTCGGGGTGAAACTGCACGCCGAAGATGGGCAGCCCCTTGTGCGCCACGGCCATGATCTCGTCGACCGCGCCGCCCTCGGCGTCGGTGCTCGTCCAGGCGGTGATCTGCAGGCAATCGGGCAGCGACGCCCGGTCGATGACGAGCGAGTGGTAGCGGGCGACCAGGAACGAGTCCGGCAGGTTCGAGAAAAGAGCGTCGTTGGTGTGCCAGAGTCGGCTCGTCTTGCCGTGCATGACCTGCCGGGCGTGGCCGACTCGCCCGCCGAACACCTCGCCGATCACCTCGTGGCCGAGGCAAACCCCGAGCGTGGGGATGCCGGCGCGCGCCGCGAGCCGCAAGAGCTCTTTCGAGATGCCCGAGTCGTCGGGCGTGCCCGCCCCCGGGGACAGCAAGAGGTGCGTCGGCCCGAGCGCGAGCACGTCGCGCGCCGAGAGCTCGTCGTTCAAGACGACGCGCACGTCGGCGCCGAGCTCGTGCAGGTAATGCACGATGTTGTACGTGAATGAATCGTGATTGTCGACTACGCACAACATGGGGAACCCTCGGCGGTCATGTCGAGCTGCGTCCTGACGACGCCTCGAATCGAGTTGGTGAGCAAGACTTCGTCCGCCGCGGCCAAGTCGTCGAGCGTCAACACCCGCTCGGTCGCCTGGTACTCGGGCGACTCGAGCAGCACCTGGCGTTGAACCCCGGGCAACAGGCCGCACGCGACCGGCGGCGTGTAAAGGCGGCCCCCCCGGCGGATGAACACGTTGTTGAACGTGCCCTCGGTGACCTCGCCCCGCTCGTTGGTGAAGATGACGTCGTAGTAGCCGAGCTGGCGGTACCGCTCGTACGCCCTCTCGTAGGCCGGGCGGCTCGAGACCTTGTGGCGCAGCGCCCAGTTGCTCGACTGCACGCGCTCGGGCGCGACGGCGATGCGCTTGACCTCGCGGCCCGGCGCCGGCACCGGCACGCACTCGACCCGGTGGCCGCCCTGCCGGTCGAGCACCAGGCGCACCTTGGTCGGCGCGGCGAGCCCGCGGGCGGCTTGCCCCAGCGCGGCCTCGACGGCCCCCCGGTCGAACGCGAACCCGAGCTCTTCGGCGCTGCGCGCCAGCCGGTCGAGGTGCCGGCCGAGGTGCCGGTAGCCGGCGCCGTCAAAGCGCACGCACTCGATGAGGTCGAAGTCGGCCACGTTCTCGGTGAGAAAGCGGCCCTTCAGGCGGCACTCTTCGTACTCGGCCGCCGGGTCGGAGTCATGCACGATGCCCCCCCCGACGCCCATTTCGCCGCGGCCGTCGGGCCACAACGCCAGCGTGCGGATCGCCACGTTCAAGCACATCGTGCGGTCGGGGGCCAGGTAGCCGATCGCGCCCGTGTAGACGCCGCGCGGCTCGAGCTCGAGGTCGCGGATGATCTCCATCGTACGCACCTTGGGCGCCCCCGTGATCGACCCGCACGGAAACAACTGCCGGAGCACGCGTTCGAGCGTGATGTCGTGGTCGACCTTCGCCGTGATCGTCGAGACCATCTGGTGCAACGTCTCGTACGTCTCGACCTTGAAGAGCTCGGTCGTACGCACCGTGCCCCGGTGGCTGATGCGCGACAGGTCGTTGCGCAGCAGATCGACGATCATGACGTTCTCGGCCCGCGTCTTCGTGTCGCGGGCGAGAAAGTCGGCGTTGCTCCGGTCTTGCTCGTGCGTCGCGCCGCGCTTCGACGTGCCCTTCATCGGCCGCGTGCACATGCTCTCGCCCTTCTTCTCGACGAACAGTTCGGGCGAGCGCGACAGCAACGTCAGCCCGGGGAAGTCGAGGTACGCGCCGAACTCGACGCGCTGGCGCTTGCGCAGGTCGGCGAAGAGCTTGAGCGGCGAGCCTTCGTGGCGAAACTTGTACTTGAGCGTGTAGTTCACCTGGTAGGTGTCGCCGTCGAAGATGTGCCGTTTGACCTTCGCCAGCCGCTCGAGATACTCGCCCCGGCTCATGTTCAGGTGGCAGTTCAACACGCGCGCCGCCTGGCCCTGCGTGCGCGCGTGCAGCGCCGCCTCGAGCGCCCGGTCGCTCACCTCGAGCCGGTCGCGGTAGATGCCCACGCAGAAAAGGGGCGCGGCGGGCGCGGGCGGCAAGAGCCGCTCGAGCCGCGAGCTAAACATGTAGCCGAGCTCGTAAGAAAAGTAGCCGACCGCGTGGCAGCCCGCCCGGACGTAGCCCTCGATCTGCTCGAGCGCCGGGCCGACCTCGCCCGGCGACGTCGCCGTGCAGAACGCGATCGGATCGTGAAAGAAATAGCTGACCGACCCACCTTCGAACCGATTGTTGTCCAAAATAGCGAATCGATCGCCCGCGAGCGAACGGCGCAATGTTTGCTCGGCCGTCTCCATGTGGGTTCCTCTTGGCGAAGAAGGCGTGAGATTGATTACCAAACAGATAAATGCCGCGGGCGCGCCCGAAGGCGACCGGCGCACGCGAGGTAGACCGCAACGCGTGACGAGGCCGCCCGCGACGCTGTCAATCGCGAATGCCGGCCTGCGCCAACGATACGTCACAGCGGACGAAAGCCGCCGGTGACCACCACCCAGAAATCAGTCGTGAGTCATCATTCTCTATGGCCGTTTCTCAGCCACTGAGCTTGCCTGGCGTCGTTCTGTTCTGTCGGGCGATTTTTCTTCTATAACTGAACGAATCACCTTATATCTCACAACCCCGGTGCCTGTCAAGCGCTCAAGATGGCCAAAGGGGTGCTAAATCGCACCTCTGTCGCGAGGACGATCAGGCGTTCAACCGGGGTATGCGATGCTGAAAAAGATAACAATTTCTCTAAAGTTACCCTCCCGAAATTCTCGAAGGTCCGCAGCAGGACGAACGAGAGGGCGGGCACCCGCATCGCCTCCGCGACACCCGCTCGGCGTGCGTCCTCGCCGAGCACGCGGGCCGCCCCAATTTCGTTTATACGAGAATATGGTTGTGGTGCCACCCCCGTGCGCCCCGACCTCGAGGCGCTCGAGACGTCGTGCTGTGCGTCGGGACCCGAACTGCAGGTGTCAGGCACCGTGCTTATGGGCGCAACGACGCGAGGGTTACAGGCTGTAAATTAACTGGCGAGCTTGAGCGTAGGCGTTAGATGAGGACTGCCACGCGAAGGTGGACGAGGTCCCGAGGCGACTGCACGCGGCCATCCGGCTGTTCGCAGCCGACCTGGGGGAGAAGAACCGCCGCCGCCTGGCCGGCTTGCTCGCGCTCGCCCGGGGCGAGGGGCGGGCGAGCGCCCCGGCGCGGTGCACGCGACGCCGCGCATCGTCTCGCCGATGCGCGCGCCGACGAGGTCGCTCGAGCGCCCGAGGAGGGGGCTCGCGGGGGGAGGCCGATGTGCCGCGCCCGGCTCGACGGCGGTGGCTGCTCGGCGCGCGGTCAGCTCGCCTCGTAACCCTGCGGCGGACGGAAGCCGCCGAGCTCGGCCGACAGCAGCGCGACCAGGCGCAGCGGCGTCAAGTCTTCGAGGTAGGGGCCGACGACCTGCAAGCCGACGGGCAACCCGGCCCGCGACTGGCCCGCGGGGAAGGCCGTCGCAGGTTGCCCCGCCACGGTAGCGATCGAGGGGTAGGCTAGCCCGAAGAGGTACGGCACCTCGCGCCCGCCGACGACGTGGGTGAGCGTCGCGTCGCTGTCGTCGAAGGGCCAAGCGCGGTCGACGTGCGGGTACGGCAAGACGTTGATGACAGGCGCCAGAAGCACGTCCCAGTCGCGGAAGAACGCGCGCCACGACGCCCGGTACCGCTCGCGCTCGACGTTCCAAACGAGGTAATCGCCCGGCGCGCCCGTCAGCCCGTGCAGGTGCGCTTGGCCGAACTCGTCGTGGACACGACGCCACATCGCGACCCGCCGCCGCCGCTCGGCCTCGTCGACGCGCGCGCTCGTCACCGCCGAGAAGAGCGAGCGGTAGAGCCGAAAGTGGGCGCGATGGTCGCCGAGCCCCTCAGGCTGCGCCTCTCGGACGACCGCGCCGAGGCGGGCGAGCCCGGCGGCGACGCGCTCGACGGCGGCTTGGATCTCGTCGTCGACGGCGAGCCAGCCGATGCGCGGCAGCACCGCGACGCGAAAGTCGGCGAGCCGTCGGTGGCGCGCCGGCGGCAACTCAACACGCCAAGCGACGTCTTCGCCGACGTCGGGGCCGGCGAGGACAGACAGCGCGAGCTCCAAGTCGTCGGCGCTGCGCGCGAGCGGGCCCTGGACCGGCATGACCGTGGCCGCGTTGGGCAGCGACGGGCCGGGAAACTGACCGCTGCGCGGCAGCAGCGTCTCGCTGGGCCGGTGGCCATAAACCCCGCAGAAGGTCGACGGCACGCGGACCGAGCCGCCGAGGTCGCTGCCGACCTCGAGGGCCGTGAGCCCGGCAGCGAGAGCGGCCGCGCTGCCGCCGCTCGAGCCGCCAGGCGTGTGCGTCAAGCACCAGGGGTTGGCGGTGCGTCCGTACACGGGGTTGGCCGACTGCCAGTCGGTGAGCATGGGCGGCACGTTGGTCTTGCCGAGCAGCACGGCGCCGGCCGCGCGCAGGCGTGCCGCGGCGGGCGCGTCGTGATCGGATCGTAGCCCCCGCCACTCGGGCACGCCGCACGTCGTGGGCCAGCCCCGGACATTGATCGACTCTTTGAGCGTCACGGGCAGCCCGAGGAGGGCGCCCCCTTCGCCGCGGGCGAGGGCCTGGTCGGCGGCCCGCGCCTGCTCGCGCGCGGCGTCGAAGTCTCGGACGACGACGGCGTTGAGGGCGCCGTCGTACCGTTCGATGCGTCGGATGTAGAGCTCGGTGAGTTCGAGGGCGGAGGCGCGGCCGACCCGGAGCGCCGTCCGCAGCTCGGTGGCGCTCGCAAACGGATCAGGGCCCATCATGTGCTCGTCGGTCGCAAGGGGCGCACACTATATCATGGCGACCCTCGCCGCGGGAAGGGCACAGCGACCGGCGCCACCCGAGCGAGAGATCACAAAAATCGAAGCGCCGGGGCGTCCCTGACGCGCCCGGCGCTCGGCCCTCGCGGGGAGGGGGAAGGGGTCGCTGCTCAGCCAGCGACCGGCTTCGGCGGCCCGAAGATCGACGAGGTGCGGCGCTTTTCTTTCGACTGCCGCTCTTTGTCGCTCCACGTGGGGACGACGAGCTTCTCGCGCTGCGGCAGGGGCCGGCCCTCGACGATGGCCTGGATCTCTTCGGCGTCGAGGGTCTCGCGCTCGAGCAGGGTGTCCATCAGGCGCATGAGCACGTCGCGGCGGTCGGTCAGGATCTCGCGCGCGCGCCGCTCGGCCTCGAGGATGAAGCCGCGCATCTCTTCGTCGATCTGGATGGCGACCTTCTCGGAGTAGTCGCGGCGGCCCATGCTGAAGTCGCGGCCGAGGAAGGGGTTGCCCTCCTCGTCGCCGCCGTAGCTGACGGGGCCGATGACCTCGCTCATGCCGAACTCGGTGACCATGCGGCGGGCGAGGGCGGAGGCCTGCTTGATGTCGTTGCCGGCGCCGGTGGTGGTCTGGTTGAAGACGAGCTGCTCGGCGACGCGGCCGCCCATCAGCACGGCGAGGCGCGCGGTGGCGTAGTCGCGGCTGATCGAGAGGCGGTCTTCTTTCGGCAGCTGCTGGGTGACGCCGAGGGCGGGCCCGCGGGGGATGATGGTGACCTTGTGCACCGGGTCGGCGTTCGGGGCCATGGTGATGGCGACGAGGGCGTGGCCGGCCTCGTGGCAGGCGGTGGTGCGCTTCTCGTGCTCGCTGATGACCATCGAGCGGCGCTCGGAGCCCATCAGCACCTTGTCTTTGGCCATCTCGAAGTCGACCATGGTGACCTGGTCGCGGTCGAAGCGGGCGGCGAGCAGGGCCGCCTCGTTGACCAGGTTCTCGAGGTCGGCGCCGGCGAAGCCGGGGGTGCCGCGCGAGATGGTCTCGAGGTCGACGTCGCCGGCGAGCGGCGTCTTGCGCGTGTGCACGCGCAGGATCTCGGCGCGGCCCTTGACGTCGGGGCGGGGCACCGTGATGCGCCGGTCGAAGCGGCCCGGGCGCAGGATGGCCGGGTCGAGCACGTCGGGGCGGTTGGTGGCGGCGATGATGATGACGCCCTCGTTCGACTCGAAGCCGTCCATCTCGACGAGCAGCTGGTTGAGCGTCTGCTCGCGCTCGTCGTGCCCGCCGCCGAGGCCGGCGCCGCGGTGGCGGCCGACCGCGTCGATCTCGGCGATGAAGATGATGCAGGGCGCGTGCTTCTTGCCCTGCTCGAAGAGGTCGCGGACGCGGCTCGCGCCGACGCCGACGAACATCTCGACGAAGTCGGAGCCCGAGATGCTGAAGAACGGAACGCCCGCTTCGCCCGCGATGGCGCGCGCGAGGAGGGTCTTGCCCGTACCGGGGGGGCCGATCATGAGGACGCCCTTCGGGATGCGTCCGCCGAGGCGCTGGAACTTCTTCGGGTCCTTGAGGAAGGCGATGATCTCTTCGACCTCGTCCTTCGCCTCTTCGACGCCGGCGACGTCCGCGAACGTGATCTTGTTCTGCGAGTCCGAGAGCATGCGCGCCTTGGACTTGCCGAAGCTCATCGCCTTGCCGCCGCCCGCCTGGAGCTGCCTCATGAAGAGGAAGAACATCAGGATCAGGAACGCCATCGGGATGAGCGTGATGATCGTGCTCGACCAGAACGGCGACTGGTCTTCCTTCTCGAAGAAGACGCGCGGCGCGGCGATGTCCTTGTTGTCGGGCTTGAGCGTCGCGAGGAGCGCCTCGTCGGCGAACGGGCCGACGGCGACCTTCACGTGATTGCCCTTGGCCGGGTCCGCGCTCTTGTACTTGTAGGTGTACTCGCGGTCCTTGATGTTGACCTGGTCGACCTTGCCCTGATGGACCTCGGACACGAAATCCGAGAATGCGACGGGGTCGCGCTTCTCGGCCGGGGTCAAAAACTGCCAGATCGTCAAGAACATCACGATGAGGACGACCCAGAGCAGCAGTGTCTTGTGAGATTGCTTCACGATGACCTCGGACCTTAAAGGCTACTACGTCAGATGCCCTCGTTCGAGGGAACGATTCGCCATTCCTCAGAACCTAGTACTTTTTCGCCTCATTCACAGCTGCGTTCCCCGGTCGTGTGCCGCCGCGCCGCCGCGGTTTCTCGTCGGCCATGACGACCAACCCTCCCGGAAGCCAGACTCGCGCCGAGGGCGACC
>DASTPP010000153.1:0-49521 GCA_035762175.1 Polyangiaceae bacterium
GGGGTGTCCGCCGGGCACCCCAAACTCGCCCCCCTTTCGAGGGGCTCAACCAGTTGGGGCCCCGCCCTCTGGACACCCCCGGGCGGCGGGCGGGCCGACGACCCCGCTAACCCTCGGCCCGAACGCGGGCGCGAGCGCAAGCCCTCGAGCAAGAGCGTGTGCATGCCCCGCAACAGGCCCTGCAGATCGCCCCGGGGCTGCTCGTAGAGGTAGGGCGGCGTGAACGAAACGTACGCACGCTGCAGCAGGGACGCGGAGCGCGCGGGCGAGTCGAGGTCGAAGACGCCGCGGCGGGCGGCGCCCTCGAGAAAGTCGCACAAGAGCGCGTGCTCTTCGGCGAGGTAGCGCTCGCTCACGCGCTTGGTGGCGGTCGTGCGGCAGAACACGAGGTCGCACGCGTGCGCGCCCTCGTCGGCGAGGCGCAGAAAGGCCTCGGTGCGGGCCTCGAGCATGGCGCCGAAGGCGCGCACCTCGTCGGGGCCGGCCTCGTGCCAGGCCCGGCGCATGGCCTCGAGCACGGCCCGATGCCGGTCGGACGCGAGCTCGGCAAAGATCGCGTCTTTCGAGGGGAACTCGAGGTACACCGTGCCCACCCCCACCCCGGCCTCGCGGGCGATGTCGGCGATGGTCGTCTTCGACGGGCCGTAGTGCACGAGCAAGCGCTTGGCGGCGGCGAGAATGGCCTGGCGGCGCTCGAGTTCGGACATGGGAGGTGGGCCCTGAACGAAAGAAAGATTCGTTCATTCTACCACGCCCCCGGGCCGAGGCCCATCACACTGCCCAGGCAGAGCGTCCCCTGCCTCTGCGACGGGGTTCGAAAGGCAAAAATGGCTGTTTTTGCCCTCGGGAGGGGGCAAAAACGAACCCATTCTGCGGGTTTGCCCCCTCGGGAGGGGCCGACCCCCGAAAATCATGCCGCTTCGACCCCCTCCCGAGGGGGGGGTACCCGGAATTGAATCAGGGGGTGACCCCCTCCGGAGGGGGTGACCACCGAAACCCATTTCGTTCGGCCCCCCTCCAGAGGGGGGGTGGGGGCGCCCTGACCCAGGCCCATGCCCGAACGCCAACGTCGAGGAACATGGGGCCCCTCACCCGTCGGTGCCAGGCCCCGTCTCGAGCGTGCGCCAGATCGTCGGATACGGCCGCAGGCGAGGCTTTGGGCGCGAGGCCTTAGCCCTGCTCAGCCCCGGGCCCCTGCCCGCCCGCCGCCCGCTTGGCGAGCCAGTCGCGCACCGCCAGGCCGGTGCCGAAGGGCCAGGGGCGCAGCCTCCCGGGCGGGACGCGCTTGATCGACTCGAGCTCGTCGCCGACCCGCACCTCGCCCTCGCCGATCAGGTGGTAGGCGACGATGAGCTCGTTGCGCTGGGCGAAGCCGTAGACGCCGATCAGGCCGGCGATGGTGCCGCGCAGGCCGAGCTCTTCGCCGAGCTCGCGCAAGACCGCCTCTTCGGGCGCCTCGCCCTTCTCGACGAAGCCCGCCATCAGGCCGAACCAGCCCGCGGGCCAGCCGCGCTGGCGCGTCAAGATGATCTCGCCCTCGTGCTCGACCAGGCCGGCGACGACCGGCAGGGGGTTGTCGTAGAAGACGTAGCCGCAGCCGTCGGCGGGGCAGCCGAGGCGCTCGCGGCCGTCTTGGGCGCGGGCAGCGAGGGGGGTGGCGCAGCGGGGGCAGAACTTCATCGGGGGCCGTGGCGATGGTACGACGACCTCATGTTCACGGGAATCATCACCGGCGTCGGCCGGGTGCGGGCGATCGAAGACCGGGGCGACCGCCGCTTTTTCATCGAGGTGCCCTTCGACGCCTCGGCGCCCGAGCTCGGGGCCTCGGTCGCCTGCTCGGGCGTGTGCCTGACGGTGGTCGGGCGCGAGGGCGGCGCGCTCGCCTTCGACGTCTCGGCCGAGACCCTCTCGAAGACGACCCTCGGCCGCTGGCGCGAGGGCACCCGGGTCAACCTCGAGCGCTCGCTCAAGCTCGGTGACGAGCTCGGCGGCCACCTCGTCTACGGCCACGTCGACGGGCTCGCGCGGCTCATCGAGCGGCGCCCCGAGGGGGCCAGCACCCGCTTCGTCTTCGAGGCCCCCGAGGCGCTCGCCGGGCTCGTCGCCCCCAAGGGCTCGGTCGCGCTCGACGGCATCTCGCTCACGGTCAACGAGGTCGAGGGCCGGCGCTTCGGGGTCAACATCATACCCCACACGCTCGCCGTCACGACGCTCGCCGAGCGGGGGCCCGGCGACGAGCTGCACTTCGAGGCCGACATGCTCGCGCGCTACGTCGCCCGCCAGCTCGCGTGGCGGCAGGGGGGCCCGGGCTGAGGGGCGCACCGAGAGCGGCGACGTTTCGCCCCCGAGTTCACTCGGGGGCAGCGAACGCCCGTTGAAACAGCTCGCAAAGCCCTGCCAGGAGGCAGGGCTCGCGCGTCGCGCGCGGCTTCGCCGGCTCGCCCGAGGGACGGAGCCCTTGGGAGCCCGGCCCCCGGCGAGGGGGCGGGCTTGGCTCTCCGAATCGGTTCGAGGTCGCGCGGCACGAGGGGGCGTTCGCTGCCCCCGAGTTTACTCGGGGGCAGAAGGCCGCCCTCCGCCATGAGCCCTACGGGGGCGCGTCGGCCGAGGCCTTCAGCTCGACCTCTTCGACCTCGGCGCCGAGCAGCGTGATGAGGTGGCGGTACCAGGAGAGGGCCTCGGCGAGCCGCGGCTCGAGGGCCTTGGTGCCCCACACGATCGAGAGCGTGCGGCGCGTCGAGGCGTCGGTCTTGGTGCGCTGCGCGTCTTTCACGGCGTTGGCGCAGGGGCCCTCGGCGTCGAAGACGCAGAGCAGGCCGCCGAGATCGATGGTCTGGCCGGAGGCGTTGAAGACGTACGAGGCGCCGACGGGGGCGACGGCGATATGATAGGGCGGCCGCGCCCGGTCGAGATCGACGACGCTGATGGGCAGGCCGCTGTGCAGCGAGACGGCGTTGCAGGCGTCGACGGCGGCGTTGATGGGCTTGAGGGCGCCCTCGGCGGCGGCGCGCACGAGGTACTCGGACGCGGGCTTGCTGCGGCCCGTCGGCTTGAAGCCGCCCCAGCGCAAGAGGTCGCGCACCGCGCCGCGGATGGCGTCGTCGGGCCGGAACGGCGCCTCGGCGGCGTCGGCCTGCAGAAAGCGGGCGAAGCCCTCGGAGGGCGGCAGCTCGCCGAGCGTCGCGGGGAAGGCGCTGACGAAGGCGCCGGGCAGGAGCAGCGGGTGCGGGGCGACGGTGAGGGTGACGGGCATGGGCTCAGCCCTTGAGGCCGGCGGCGGCGACGGAGGCGAAGCGGCCCCACGAGGGCGAGGTCTCGAAGGCGAAGAGCCGCTCGCCGAGGGCGGCGAGGTTCTTGTGGTCGGCGAACCAGGCGGGCTTCGGGTTGATGCGGAAGGGGGCGTAGAGCACCGACTTCTGCGGGCGGTCGAGCAAGAACGCGTTGTGCACGACGCCCGCGCCCGACTGGATGTCTTCGGGCGGGTGGCCCGGGTAGGCGCCCCAGGTGGGCGAGACCAGGCCGTAGATGGCGCCCGGCCAGGCGTTGACGCCGATGCCGCCGTAGCGCAGGCCGGCGACGGCGCGGTCGAGCTCGGCGGCGTACTGCGTGCTCGTCTTGCCGTCGACGAGCAGCGTGCACGAGAGCGTGCCCCAGCACGACTCGTTGGCGAAGGGCACGGCCTCGGCGAGAAAGTCGCGCGCGTTGCCCGTGTTGAGCGAGGTCTCGGCGAGCACGCCGCAGAAGGCCTCGTTGGTCAGGGCGTACTCGCCCTTCTTGGGGGGCACGCCGGGCAGGAGCGTCCACGGCACGATGCCCTCGCCGCGGGCGCCGAGCACCTTGGCCCGCGGGTAGCGGTCGAGGAAGGCCTGGTAGCGGCTCTCGGCGCCCGGGTAGTAGGCCTTGCGGGGGGCGGTCTGGGCGAGGGCGCGCTCGAGCTTCGCGAGGAAGGCGTCGCGGCGGTCCCAGTTGGAGGCGGTGACGAGGACCTTGGCGGCGTTGCAGTTGAAGCTGCCGTTCTGGGCGACCATCGAGGCGACGTGCTTCGCCTGGAAGTCGAGGTCGGCGTCCGACCAGGGCCCGGGCACGACGAGCACGGGGGTGACGCAGCCGAGCTCGGCGCTGAAGGGCCGCTCGTTCCGCCGCTCGCCCGAGCGCTTGCGGCGGGCGCGCTCGGCTTCGTCGTGGCCCCAGACGATGGCGTCGTACGTCCGGTCGGAGCCGGTGACGTGCAGCGTGTCGACGAGCGGGTGCGAGGCGCAGTACGAGCCGACCTCGGCGCCGCCGTAGACCACGGCGAAGAAGCCCTCGTCGACGAGGCGCCGGAAGGCCCGCTCGAGGCGGGGGCCGACGTGCTCGTTGACCGGGTTCATCTTCAAGAGCACGACCTCGTCCTCGACGAAGAGCTTGTAGAGCGTATCCATCGGGGGGATGGAGGAGACGTTCCCCGCGCCGAGGACCAGGCAGACGCGGCCCACGGTGCCCTTCTCGCGGTAGATGCGCCCCTGCGTCGGCTCGGCGCCCGGCTCGAGCCAGACCTCGGCCCGGAAGCCCCCGAGCAGCAGCCGATCGCGCAGGTCGGCGGGGAAGACGCGCGCGACCGCCTGCCCGTCGGGGCGGCGCTCGACCTTCGGCAGGCGGGGGCGCCCGCCCTGCTCGAGCGCGTCGAGCAGCATGCGCGCGTTGCGCAGCGAGGTGACGGGGCCCGCGAGCCACTCTTCGCCGGCGAGCGGATCGCCGGGGGCGATGCCCTTGAGGCGGCAGCCGCCCTCGACCCAGGCCCGCGCGACCTCGCCGAAGCCCTCGATGACCGAGCGCAAGAGCGCCTTGCGCTCGTCGAGGCTCGTCTTGACCCAGGCGTCTTTGCGGGCAGAGAGCCGCTCGAGGGCGCGATCGACGTCGGCCTCGGGGGTCGGGGGCATGGGCTCGGGCGGGGACGGAAAGGGGCTCGCCATGGGTGTCTTTCGAGCGGCTCGCGGGGGCGAGCCGGGGGTCATGAGCTCGGGGCGTAAGGCCGGGCGCAGCTTGTCTTAGCGGCCCCGGCGCTTCAACCGCGGGGCGAGCGGGGTGCGATTTCGCGGCCCCGGGCCTGAGTTTTGCGGCCCGGCGCCGTCGGCCGCCGGGCATGGCACGCTTCGACCCGAGCGCGGCGCGGGGCCTCGTGGCGAGGGGGGCCTTCCGGCGCTGGGCGCTGGTCGCGTCGCTGGCGCGGCTGCCCTCGGTCATGGCGCCCTTCGCGCTCTTGCTCGTAGGGCGCGAGGCGACGGGCGAGTTCGGCCGGGGCGCCTGGCTCGTCAGCGCGTACGCGCTCGGCGCGGCGGCGGCGGCGCCCGCGCGGGGGCGCGCGCTCGATCGGGCGGGGCTGCCCGCGGCGCTCGGGCGCGTGCTCGCCGGCGAGGCGATCGTGCTCGGCGCGTTCGCCGCGGCGGCGGCGGCGCGGGCGCCCTTCGCGCTCTTGCTCGCCCTCGCGCTCGCCCTCGGCGTGGTGCCGGCGGGCGTCTCGGGCGGGGTGCGGGCGCTGCTCGCCTCGATCGCGCGCGGCCCGTCGCTCGAGAGCGCCTTCGCGATCGAGGCGTCGATGTTCGAGCTGCTCTGGGTGGCGGGCCCCCTCGTGGTCGGGCTGACGGCGGCGCTCGGGGCGCCGCTCGCCTCGGTCGGCGTGATGGCGCTGAGCGCGCTCGCCGCCGCGGCGCTCGCGGGCGGGCTGCCCGGGCGGGCGCCCTCGTCGGGCGGGCCGGGGCGCGCGGGCGGGCTCGTCCGCTTGCCCGGCGTCGGGCCCGTCGTGGGCATGGCGCTCTGCCTCGGCGTCGGCTGGGGCGCGGTCGAGGCGGCGCTGCCGCCGAGGCTCGAGCAGATCGGCGCCGGGGCCGCCTTCTGGGGCGTGCTCTCGGCGCTGCTCGCGTCGTCGAGCGCGTGCGGGGGCTTGCTCTGCGCCCTCGCCCCGCCGGCCGGGGGCGAGGCGGCCGCGCGCGCCCGCCTGGTCGCGCTGGCCGCGGCGTGGGCCGGCCTGCTCTTGCCCACGGCCTGGGCCGGGAGCCCGGCCGCGCTCGCGCTCTGGTTCACGAGCGCGGGCTTCGTGCTCGCTCCGCTCTCGGCCCAGCTCGTCGCGTCGCTGCAGCGCGCCCTGCCCCCGACCCGCCACGCCGAGGGCTTCGCCGTCTACGGCGCCGCGTGGTCGGCCGGCCTGGCGATCGGGACCGCGCTCGCGGGCCTGCTGCTCGGGCCGGGCGGCCCTCGCCCCTTGCTCGTGCTCGCGGCGCTCTCGCCCGTCGCCGCCGCCCTCGTCGCCGCCGGGCCGCGGCGGGCGCTTCAGCGCTTGGGCGCCGGCTCGACGCGCAGCACGTAGAGCTCGGGCCGGCAGAGAAAGCGCAGGCGCGGCGCCGGCCCCCGCTCGTGGCCGACGCCGCGCGAGACGACGAGCGTGCGGTGCCACGACAGGTCGGTCACGCCGGCGGCCCAGGCGCGGGGCACGGACGAGAAGGTGATGAGGGGGCCGTAGAGGGGCAGGCGCACCTGGCCGCCGTGCGTGTGGCCCGCGAGCAAGAGATCGCCCTCGGAGAGGCCGAGCGCGAAGTCGGGCCCGTGCCCGACGACGACGTGGAAGCGATCGGACGGGGGCAGCGAGAGCGAGCGGTCGAACGAGTCCTCGACCGAGAGGCCCGTCACGCGCACCTCGCCCACGTCGACCGAGCGCGTCGCCTCGAAGGCGACCACGTTGGTGCCGGCGAAGGCCTCGGCCCAGCCGTCGTGATCGACGTTGCCGCGCACCGCGAACGCGCCGAGCGGCGCGCCGAAGCCGCTCGACCGCAGGTAGTCGCGCAGCGCGGCCCGCTGGGCCCCGAGCTCGGACCGGGGCGGCTGCAGGTAGTCGCCGGCGAAGAGCACGAGGTCGGGCTTCTCGGCCAGGGCGAGCGAGAGCGCGCGCCGCTCGTAGTCGCCGAAGTCGTCGGTCTGCAGGTCGGCGATCAGCACGATCGTGAGCGGCCTGGACACCTTGTCGCTCTCGACGCGCAGGCGCGAGACTTCGAGCGCCGTCGGCTCGATGAAGAAGGCGTCGACGCCGACCGCCGCCAGGGCCGCCGCGGCCAGCCCGTAGGCCCACGCGTCGGGGCCGGGGCGGCGGCGCCAGATCAGCGCGAGCGCCGCGGCGACCAGGGGGGCGTGCACGAAGGCGGCGGACGAGAGCAGGCGCATCCGGTCGAAGATGCCGGGGTGCACCAGCAGGGCGAGCGCCAGCGCGAAGGCGGCGAGGCCGAGGGGGGCGAGCGAGCGGCGCCCGCAGAGGGCCTGGCGCGCGGCCAGGGCCAGCGCGGCGAGGTCGCCGGCCGAAAGGAGGGCGTTGTAAGCGACGTCGAGGGCCATGAGGCACGGGGACGGCGGGGGGCGCGGCGCCTCAGCGGCGGGGCTCAGGGCGCGAAGACGATCGCGCCCCCGACGATGGTCATCGCGACCTTCGCGTCGCGGATCGAGGCGGGGTCGGCCTCGTCGAGCCGGCGGTCGAAGACGGTGACGTCGGCGGCCATGCCCTCGGCGGCGCGGCCGCGCCAGCGCTCTTCGAAGGCGGCGAAGGCGGCCTCCTCGGTGAAGGCCCGCAGGGCCTCGTCGAGGCGCAGCCGCTCGGCCGGCAGCCAGCCGCCGGGGGGCTGGCCCTTGGGGTCTTGGCGGGTGACGAAGGCGTAGAGGCCGAAGGCGGGGTCGATGGCCTCGACGGGCGCGTCGCTGCCGGCGGGCAGGCGCGCGCCGCCGGCGAGCAGCGAGCGATAGGGGTAGGCGCCCGCGAGGCGCTTGGGGCCGAGGCGCGTCGGGGCCCAGGGCATGTCGCTCGTCGCGTGCGTCGGCTGCACCGAGGCGAGCACGCCGAGCGCGGCGAACCGGGGGAGGTCGGCCGGGTCGACGATCTGCGCGTGCTCGATCCGGAAGCGCACGTCGCGCTCGCGGCGGCAGCCCGCGCGCTCGAAGGCGTCGAGCACGGTGCGGTTGGCCCGGTCGCCGATGGCGTGCACGGCGAGCTGCCAGCCCGAGGCGAGCGCCTTGCGGGCGGCGTCTTCGAGCGCGCTCGGGTCGGTGAGCACGAGGCCCCGGAGCTCGGGCTGGTCGGCGTAGGGCTCGAGCAGCGCCGCCCCGTACGAGCCGAGCGCGCCGTCGGCGTAGAGCTTGATGCCCCCGAGCCGGAACACCGCCCCCGGCCGCGGCGGGTCGGGCCGGCGGGCGAAGAGGGCCGCGCGCTCGGCCTCGCCGCGGCCGCTCGCGTAGCCGACGACGCGCAGCTTGAGGCGCCCCTCGCGCTCGAGCCGCCGGAAGGTGGCCACCTCGTCGGCCGAGAGGCCCATGTCGTGCACCTCGGTGAGGCCCTTCGAGAGCGCGAGCGCCTGGGCGCGCTCGATCGCCTGCTCGCGCGCCGCCTCGTCGGGCGGCGGCACCGCGCGCTCGACGAGGGCCATCGCCGTGTCGACCAGCACGCCCGTCGGCTCGCCCTTGGCGTCGCGCAGGATGCGCCCGCCCGGCGGGTCGGGCGTCGCCCGCGTCACGTTGGCGGCCTTGAGCGCGGCCGAGTTGGCCCAGCCCGCGTGCCCGTCGACGCGCTCGAACCACGCGGGCCGGTCGGGCAGGGCGGCGTCGAGGGCGCGGCGGTGGGGCAGCGCCTTGTCGGGGAAGCGGTTTTGATCCCAGCCGCCCCCGAGCGCCCAGCCGCCCCGCCCGCCGCGGTGCGCGGCCGCCCTCGCGGCGCACTCGTCGGCCGTCGCGCAGCCGCGCAGGTCGGCCTCGTCGAGCCGCAGGCCCAGCCCGATCACGTGGGCGTGCGCGTCGGTGAGCGCCACCACCGCCGAGCGGCCCCCGAGCTCGACCGAGCGCGTGCCGGGGCCCCGGAAGCGCGCGATCGAGGCCGCGTCGCCCACCCCGACGATGCGCCCGCCCCGCAGCGCGAGCGCCGTCGCGCCCCCCGCCCCGAGCACCGGGCCGCCCGAGAGCACGAGCTCGGCGGCCTCGACCGGGGCGCCTGCCGCGCGCGAGGCCGGGCGCGAGGCCGGGCGCGAAGGCGGGCCCGGCGGCTCGGGCGGCGCGCACGCGCCGGCGAAGAGGGAAGCGAGGGCGAGCGCCGCGAGGCCGAGCCGGAAGGAGGGTCGCACGCCCCCGCTTTAGCCCCGGGGGGGCCGCGCGAGAAGACGCCGACGTCGCGGGCGCCTTCGCGCCGGGCGAGGGCGCGGTCGTCAGCGCTCGAAGAAGGGCTCGAGCGCCGCGACGAGCGCCGAGGCCGAGCCCGGCTCGAGCAGCGCCCGCACCGCCGCGACGCCCCGGGCGCCGGCCTGCAGGCACGCCGCCGCGTTGCCCGCCTCGACGCCCCCGAGCGCCACGAGCGCCCCGGCGCCCGGGCCCCGCGCGGCCTCGCGCAGCGCCCCGAGCCCGAGCGGCGGCCCCTTGCCCGGCGTCGCGAAGATGGGCGAAAGCAGCGCGACGCTCGCCCCCTCGGCCACCGCGCGCGCCACCTCGCCCGACGCGTGGCAGGCGCGCGAGAGGGCGACGCCCGGCCCGAGCAGCGCGCGCGCGTCGCCGGGCGAGACGCTGCGGCCGCCGAGGTGCACCCCCCGGGCCCCGAGCGCGAGGGCGAGATCGAGCCGATCGTTGACGTAGAGCTCGCCGCCGAAGGGGCCGAGCACGTCGTCGACGAGGGCGCGGGCGAAGGCGAGCGAGGGGCGGGCGTCGCGCCCGGGCTCGCGCAGCTGCACCGCGAAGAGGCCCGGCGGCAGGCGCGCGGCGACCGCGCGGTAGGCCGAGAGGTGCTCGGCCTCGCCCGCCGCCCGGGTGTCGGTGATGGCCAGGAGCAGGGGCGGGCCGCTCATCGCGACGGGGCCGAAGCGGCGGCGGAGGCGGGCGCGGCGCCCAGGCGCTCGAGCTCGTCGCGCGCCTTCGCGGCGCGCCGGCTCGAGGGGTAGCGGGTGACCAGAAAGCGCAAGGTCTGCTCGTAGGCGCGGGCGTCGCCCCGCGCGTGAAAGTCTTCGGCGAGCGCCCAGAGCCCGTCGCCCGCGGTGTCTTCGCGCCGCAGGGCGGGGTCGTAGCCCTTCGAGCACTGGTAGGGCGCCGCGCTCAGCAAGAGCGCGCAGCAGAAGGCGCGGCGGGCGGGGCGTTCGATCACGGGGCGTTCGCTCTCGGCGGGGGGCGCGGGCGCTTCGGCTCAGGGGGGGTCGAACTCGGTCGGCAAGAGGCGCGCGTCGTAGGGGGCGCGCTGGGCGAGCAGCCGGGCGACCGACACCGCGCGCGCCCGGGTCGGCTTGGGCAGGTCGCCGCGCTTGGCGACGACGACGAGCGCGTCGAAGGCGGCGTGCTGGCCGAGCGGGTCGAGCCGCTCTCGCTGCGCGAGCGGCCGGAGCGCCACGCCCTCGACGGCGTCGAGGACGGGCGGCAGCGCGGGCGGGGCGGCCTGCAGCAAGATCTCGGCGAGGCGCCCCAGCGCGACCTCGGCGTCGTCGGCCCGGGGCAGCGCGCGCAGGGCGGCGAGGCCCACGGCGCCGCCCTCTTCGAGGCCCGCGAGCAGCCCCGACGCCCCCTCGGCCGTGGCGAGCCGGTCGAGCTCGACCGGGTCGTCGGGCTCGGCGAGCACGCGCTGCCAGCGCTCGACGCCCGCGAGCGAGCTGCCGGGGCGCACCGCCGCGCTCGGCACCAGATCGGCCGGCGGCGGCGTCAGGCCGGCGACGCGCCGCTCGCCGCCCCGGCACGACAGGACGACGCCGGCCGCCGCCGCCGCCAGCACCGCCCAGCGCGCCCCCCGCCGCCGGAGGGCCCCCGGGCGCGCCGCCGCCGGCCGCCCGGCCCCGCCCGGCCCGGCGCTCATCGCTCGACGCGCACCGTGCGCATGGACACGGGCTCGAGCCGGTTGCCCTTGCCGGGGAGGCGCGCGAAAATTTGCACCTCGTAGAGGCCCGGGCCCCGGTCGGTGATGGGTAGGTCGAGCCAGAACTTGTTGCCGCTGACGTTCACGGGCGCGGGCGTCTTATACCCGGCCGGGAAGTACGACACAAAAGGCGAGGGCATCGCGTACGAGAGCGGGCGCAGGTCGGGCCGGCGCGGGGTGGGCAGGTCGGTGCGGGCGAGCCCGATGCCGCCGAACGAGGCGGGCCCCTTCATCTCGCCGGCGACCCGCACCACCTGCCCCGGCCGCGCCTTGCGCACGAGCGGCTCGTACGAGCCGTAGTCGTCGACGAACTCTTGCACCACGCACACCGTGTGCGTGCCCTCGGCCTGGGCGAAGGCGATGCCGACCCGGTTGTGCGCGGGGTTCAAGATGTTCTTGCGGTGCCCGTCGTGCGGCGGCTTCTCGTTGAAGAAGGCGGCCTCGAAGCGCTCGATCTCGGCCGAGTCGAAGGGGCCCTTGTCGTTGATGCGGCGCTCGTTGCCGTCGGCGAGGCAGGCGGCGTTCTCTTGCACGATGTCGTCGCCGCCGGCCTCGGTGTAGCGCAGCTCGGGCACCGAGCCGTCGCTGCCCCAGTGCCCCGTGAAGCCGTGCTTGGTCATGTCGCGCACGTGCCGCTCGGCCGCCCGGGTGGCGGGGCCGTCTTCGAGCACGACCGGCCGCAGCCCCTGCGTCGCCCGGTCGCGGTTGATGAGGCCGAGCGCGAACTTGCGCGCCTCGTCGACGTTCAAGAGCCGGCCGCCCCCGCGACCCCCCGCCTCGTCGCCCCGCGCGGGCCCGGCGCCGTGGCCCCCGCCGCCCGAGGCGATCTTGCCCGCCTTCGACCCGCCGCCCGGCGCCGGGCGCGCCTCGGCGCCGCCCCGGGGCTGGCAGGCGACGGCAATGAGCAACGCCAACGACGCGGGACGCAGGAACTGGGGGTACGACACGGGCCCGATGATAGCGCATCCGGCCTCGCCACGAGGGCGCGCGTTCGCGCCGCGCCCGGGCGCGGGGGCCGCGCGGCCGGGCTAGAGACCGGGGCGTCGCCGCCGCGCGGGCGCCTCCCGGCCGGGCCAGAGCCCCGCGCGTTGCCGGCGCGCGGGCGCCTCCCGGCCGGGCCAGAGCCCCACGCGTCGCCGGCGCGCGGGGGCCGTGCGGCCGGGTCAGAGCCCCGCGCGTTGCCGGCGCGCGGGCGCCGTTTTAGAGCGACCGGGCCCGCCATGACCCCCGCGCCCGCCACCGCCCAGCTCTGCGGCCGCCTGCTCGTCGGCGCCTTCGACGGCCCGACGCTGCCGCCCACCTACGCCCGCGCCCTCGCCGAAGGGCGACGCGGGGGCGCCATCTTGTTCCGGCGGAATATGCCCGAGCTCGGCCCGCTGCACGAGCTCTGCCGCGCCGTCGTGCGCGCCGCCGAGCCCTCGGGCGAGCCGCCCTGGCTCGGCCTCGACGAGGAGGGCGGCCGCGTCCGCCGCCTGCCCGCCCCCGCGCTCGCCCTGCCGCCCGCGCGCCGCCTCGGCGCCCCCGGCCTCGAGGCGCTCGCCGAGCGCGCCGGCGACGCCCTCGGCGCGCAGCTCGCCGCGCTCGGGTTCAACATCGACTTCGCCCCCGTGCTCGACGTCGACACCAACCCCAAGAACCCCGTCATCGGCGACCGGGCCTTCGACACCGAGCCGGGGCCCGTCGCCAACGCCGCGCTCTCGTTCTACCGGGGGCTCGCGCGGCACGTGCTCGGCTGCGGCAAGCACTTCCCCGGGCACGGCGACACGCACCTCGACAGCCACGTCGACCTGCCCTCGATCGGGCACGATCGCGGCCGGCTCGAGGCCGTCGAGCTCGCGCCCTTCCGCGCCGCCGTCGAGGCCGGCATCGACGCGCTGATGACCGCGCACATCGTCGTGCGCTCCTTCGACGCCGACCGCCCCGCCACCCTCTCGCCGGCCCTCTGCGCGGGGCTCTTGCGCCGGTCGATGGGCTTCCGGGGCGTGCTCTTCTCCGACGATCTCAGCATGAAGGCCGTCTCCGCCCGCTACGAGCCGGGCGAGGCCGCGGTGCTGGCCGTCGCCGCCGGCTGCGACGTCTTGCTCGTCTGCGGCCCCGACGAGACCCAAGAGCGCGCCCTCGAGGCGCTCGCCCGCGAGGCCTCGTCGAGCGACGCCTTCCGCGCCCGCTGCGCCGAGGCGCGCGCCCGGGCGCTCGCCGCCCTCTCGCGCCGCCCGCCGCGGCCCGCCGACGGCGAGGCCGAGCTCCGGCGCGCCTTCGAAGGCGAGGCGCTCGACGACCTGCGGCGCGAGCTCGCGCGCCTCGAGGCGGGGGGCGCGCCGTGAGCGCGCCCGCCTTCGTCGTCGCCGCCGGGCGCGTCGTCACCTGCGACGACGCGCTCGGCCTGGGCCCCCTCGGGGCCATCGACGACGGCGCGGTGCTGGTCGAGCGCGGGCGCGTCGCCGCCGTGGGCCCCCGCCGCGAGGTGCTGGCGCGCGCGGCCGGGGCGCCCCTCGTCGACGACGTCGCCGGCGGCCTGCTCTCGCCCGGGCTCGTCGACGCGCACACCCACGCCGCGTGGGCCGGCTCGCGCCACGACGAGTACGCGATGCGCCTCGCCGGCGAGGGCTACGAGGCCATCGCCGCCGCCGGCGGGGGCATCGTCGCGACGATGCGCGCGGTGCGCGCCGCCCGCCCCGCAGAGCTCGCCGCGGCGCTGCGCGCGAGGCTCGGGCGCATGGCCCGCCAGGGCGTGACGACGGTCGAGGTCAAGAGCGGCTACGGGCTCGACGAGGCGAGCGAGCGGGCGCAGCTCGAGGCCGCCGCCGACGCCGCCGGCGACCCGTCGCTGCCCCGCGTCGTGCCCACCTACCTCGCGCTGCACGCCCTGCCCCCCGAGGCGAAGGCCGACCGCGCCCGCTACGTGGGCGACGTCGTCGGGCGCTGGCTGCCCGCCATCGCGCGCGCCGGGCTCGCGCGCTACGTCGACGCCTACGTCGACCGCAACGCCTTCCGCGTCGACGAGGCCGAGGCGCTCTTCGCGGCCGCGCGGCTCTTGGGCCTCGGCGTGCGCGCGCACGCCGGGCAGTTCGCCGACGTCGGCGGCGCCGAGCTCGCCGCGCGGAACGCCGCCGCCTCCGCCGACCACCTCGAGCACGTGTCCGACGCCGGCCTCGACGCGCTCGCCCGCGCCGGCACCGCCGCCGTCCTCCTGCCCGTCGCGAGCTTCACCCTCGGCCAGGCCCCGCCCCCCGTCGCCGCCATGCGCCGCGCCGGCGTGCGCCTCGTCGTCGCCTCCGACGCCAACCCCGGCACCGCCCCGACCGAGAGCCTGCCCCTCGCCCTGGCCTTCGCCGCCCGCCTCTACGGCCTCTCGGACCACGAGGCCCTGCGCGGCGCCACCGCCGAGGCCGCCCGCTCGCTCGGCCTCGAGGGCGAGGTCGGCGTCCTGCGCGAGGGCGCCCGCGCCGACCTCGCGCTCTGGCTCCTGCCGCACGAGCGCGCCCTCTTGCAGCCGTGGGGCGCGCCGCCGCTGCGGGCGGCGTTTCGCGACGGCGTGCGCTTGGGCTGACGCAAGGGCGCCCGCCCGGGCCCGTGCCCGAACCCCGGCAGTCGGCGACGGCTGAACCAGACGAGTCAGCGCCGACGGCGAGCGAGGCGGCCGCCTTGCCCGGCGCGGAGGGCACGCCTATGCTCCCCGGTTGACGCCGCGCGGCGGCGCAAGCCGCGCGGCCTCCGGCGATGAGCGATCAGCGGGCCAAATTCCGAGAGCTGATGGGCGTCTTTGACCCCATCTACCGCCCCCACGAGGGCGCCGGCGACGGGCCGGGGCGCTCGTTCGTCCCCGAGGCGCACCAAGATTACCGCAGCCAGCTCGAGGCCGCGCTCGACCTCAACGACAACGCGAAGCTGCTCGTGGCCGGGCAGCCGGGGTGCGGCAAGACGACGCTCCTGCTGGGCGTCGCGCAGAAGCTCCGGGGCGAGGGGCGCATCGTCGCCTTCGTCGACCTCGAAGCGCAGACGGCGGTGCAAGATCTCGGCACCGTCGAGATGTACCTGGCCGCGACGGCCGAGCTCCTCTCCGAGGCGCAGGCCGCGACGGCCCCCGTGTCGGCGCCGACGCTCGACGCCTGCCGGGGCTGGCTCGCGCGCGTCCGCGACGGCGACGAGGTCGCGCCCAACCCGCACGACATCGCGACCGCGCTGCGGCGTCATCTCTCGGCGGTGCGCGAGAGCAGGGCCCTGCGCGACGAGCTGCGCGCGCTGCTGCGCCAGGGCGGCGACGACCCCCTCCGGCTCCTCTCGCGCGTGCTCGACGACCTCGCCCAGCGGCGCCCGGTCGTCTTGCTCGACGGCCTCGACAAGCTGCCGCCCGGGCAGGCGCTCGAGGTGTTCCTCAACGAAAAGCGCAAGCCGATGGCCGAGGCGCCCGGCGCGGCGGTGCTCACCATCCCCCTGTCGGTCGTCTACGAGCCGACGTTCAACGTGCTGAGCGAGCGGTACAACAACGCCGACAGCGCCGTGTTGCCGGCGGTCCGGCTCTACGAGTTCGACCCCGCCAAGCGCACGCGCGTCCCGTCCGAGAAGGGCGCCCTCATCCTCCGGCGCATCGTCGAGGCCCGCGTCGACCCCATCGACCCGAACGTCGTGATGCCCGAAACCATCGACCGGGCGATCGCGGGCTCGGGCGGCAACATCCGAGAGCTCGCGCGGCTCATGCAGGCGAGCGTGGTCAAGGCCTACGTGCGGCGGGGGGGCTTCATCGAGCCCCAAGACGTCGAGGCGGCCATCGCCGACCAGCGCGAGTCGTTCCGGCGCGCGTACGACCCGCGGTTCTTGCCCGTCCTGAAGCGGGTGCGCGACGAGTACCAGCTCAACGAGTCCGACGAGGTGGTCAAGCAGTTGCTCTACGGCCTCTGGGTCATCGAGTACCGCAACGGCATCGCCTGGTACAGCCTGCCCACGCCGGTCGAGCAGCTCCTCCGCCAGCTGGAGCGGGCGTAGCGGTGTCGGCCGAAGCCCGGCTCGAAGAGCTGCGGGCGCGGGTCTCGCTCGCGCGGGGCGCCACGCTGCTGCTCGCCGTCGTCGCGAACGACGCGGCCCTCGACGAGTCGCGCCGCCTGCTCTGCGACCTGCTCCGCGCCGCCCCCCTGAGCGTCGTCGACCTGGGGGCCCAAGGCTACGAATCGGGGCCGGGGCGCTGGGCCGAGCTCACGCGCGGCGCGGCGGCCGACGCGTTCGTGCTGTCCGCCGCGCCGAAGGGGCCGCTGAGCGTCTCGGCCTTCACGCGCCTCCTGAACGCCGAGCGCGAGCTCCTCCGAGGGCTCGCCGGGCCCACGGTCTTGGTGGTGTCGGCCCAGACCGAGAAGGCCCTGCGCCAGGGGGCGCCCGACTTCTTCACCTGGCTCGCGCAAACGTACGCCCTGCCCGAGCCCGAGGCGCTCTCGTCGTCGGCCCAGAAGCTCGGCGCGGCGCCCGCGGCCGCCGCCGCCGACGCGCCGGCCGAAGAGCCCATCCGCTTTCTGCACCTGTCCGACGTGCACCTGCGCCCCGACCGGGTGAAGCGCTACGACCAAGACCGGGTGCTGGGCGGCCTGGTCGAGTTCTTGCGACGCGATCGCGAGAGCTTCCCCCTCGACCTCGTCTTCATCACGGGCGATCTGGCGCAGTCCGGCCGGGCCGACGAGTACGCGCTCGTCGCCGACCTGCTGCGCGAGTTGCTCGACGCCACGGGCGTCCCGCCCGAGCGAACCTTCGCGGTGCCGGGCAACCACGACGTCGACCGCGGCGTCGGCCGCTGGCTGCTCCGCACCCTGAGCCGAGACGAAGAGTCGATCGCGTTCTTCGAGGACGAGCAAAGTCGCGCCTTTCACGCCCAGAAGTTCGAGGCCTACGGCAAGGCGCTGCGCGGGGCGCTGGGCGACGGGCGCCCGCTCGGCCTCGGCGTGGGCGAGGGCGCGGTCGAGACCGTCGAGGTGCGCGGCGCGAAGGTCGCGGTGGCGTCGCTCAACTCGGCCTGGTTCTGCCAGGGCGACGACGACCAGGGCAAGCTCTGGCTGGGCGAGGCCAACGTCGACCGCGCCGCCCAGCGAGTGCACGACGAAGGCGCCGCGTTCGCCGTCGCGCTGATGCACCACCCCTTCGACTACCTGCACGAAGACGAGCGCGAGAACGTCGAGCGCTACCTCGAGCGCGGGTTCGACCTCGTCTTGCGCGGCCACCTGCACAAAGACAAGGCGCGCGCCGTCCTCAGCGCCCGCGGCGGCTTCGTCGAGGTGGCCGCGCCGGCGGCCTACCAGGGCAGCCAGTGGCCGAACGGCTGCTTTCTCGGCGAGATCAGGCCGCGCCAGCGCACCGTGCGGCTGCGCCCCTACGCCTACGCGTCCGGCGCCGACCCCTGGGTGCTCGACACCAAAGTCTTCCCCGATGACGCGCACGACGGCCATTGCCACACCTACCCGGTGGCCGAGAAGCGGCGGTGGGCGGGCTCGTTCACGAGGCACCTCCAGCGCGCAGCCAGAGAGGCGCTGCGTTCCGCTGGCCCCGAGGTGCAGCGTGAGATCGCGAGCCAGATAGGGCTCGCCGCACCTTCTGCGGGGGCGTCCGTCGAGCATTGGAGGCCCATCACACGGTACGCGAGTTCGCTCGTCGATGACCCAGCGTTCTGGTGGATAGTTAGGGCCAACCCCTCGGCCAATGCCTTGGCACACGCGGTGCGCGATTGGTCCGCAAAAACCTTCTCTAAGAGGCGCATCACTACGAGTGACCCCCATTTTCTCGAGCATGCGCTCTGGGAGGTGGCTCAAGGTTTCACCGAGCTCACGAAAGGAGAGCGCTCTGTTCGCCGCTTCCTTTACCAGCTTCCCGAAGAGCACCTCGGCTCGGTGCTCCACGGCTTGCTCATTTCGGTCCTTGACGGCCCTGTCAGCGACGACCCTTTTTCGTCAAAAATCGTGGTCGGCACCGACGGCGAACCTGCCACTAGGCGGGCTGTCATCGGAGTAAGAAAGACGACGTTGAGCTTCAAGCATATGTGGGTTAAGAAAGGCCTCGCTTGGCTCGATCAGCAGTTGGACGCCTCCGGAGGCGCATACGGCGCACTCGTCCTCCTTGGGGACTCGCAGCCACGTAAGAAGCCCACCCAGCTTGAGCACGTGAAAACCCCCGCCGGCCGCGACGTGCTCCTCCTTCATCTTTGAGCCCCGCGGGCGGGGTAGCCGCCACCGCCCGCCGCGCGCCCAAAGGGCTAGCGGGGGGGTCTTCGCCAAGGTCACGACCTGCCCGAAGCGACGTGCGAGGCGCCTTTGGGAGGTCGCGACCTGCCCGAAGCGCCCGGCCAGGCCCCCTCGAGATGGTCGGCTCGACCCGCAAACGCCTCGGGAGGCGCCTTCGAGATGGTCCGGACCATCTCGAGGGGGCCTCGCATGTCGCCCGGGGCAGGTCACGACCTTCGCCCGAGCGCCTTCGAAGGCGTTTTTTGTGGCTTTGACCTGGGTGGGTGCCCCTTACCAGGCGCACTTTCGAGGTCAGGACCACTCGACCGACGCCTTGGCAGTCGGTTTTGCGCTGGTTTTGGGGGTGCCGCCCTCGATCACGGGCCGAGGTGGTGCTCGATCGCCCGCGTGAGCCACGCCCACTCTTCGTTGGGGCTCGCCTGGGGGGGTTGGCCCTTCAAGAGGGCGACGAGCTCCCAGTAGCGGGAGGCGCGCGGGTCGTGCTTGGCGAAGCGCTCGCGCATCATCGCCCGGAAGGCCGCGTCGTCGGGTTGCCCGCTCGCGGCCGCGACGGCGCCGGCGAAGCGGCCGACGATGTCGCCGGCCTCGGTCGCGCCCGGCGGCAGGCCCCGGTCGAGGGCGGCGCGGGCGGAGGCGGCGGCCTCGTCGCTCGCGCGGCGGTAGGCGGCGGCGTCGAAACCGGGCTGCCACGATTGCTTGGCGCTCGCGCGCATGGTCTCGACGAAGCCGGGGTCGGACACGATGGTAGAGAGCTCGATCCATGCGTCGAGCTGCTCGGGGGTCGGCTCGTCGGGCAGCTTCGGGGCGCTCGCTTCGACCATGGCGTTTACCCACCCCCGGTCGACCGGCAACCCTTGCGATACTTGATCGTAGAAGCCCTTGATGACGGCCTTTCGTTCTTCGTTCGACAGTCGGGTCACGGCACACAACCTCCTTAGGTCTTCGTCGCTGGGCTCCGAGCGCAGGGCGGCACGCAGGGCGGCGGCCACGTGCTGCAGCGAGACGATGTGCGCCTCGACCGCCCGCAGGCGCAGCCGCAGCGCGTCGCCGAGGCCCACCTCTCGCTCGACGACGGAGCGGATGGTGGCGAGCGGCAGGCCCGCCTCGCGCAGCGTGCGAATGAGATCGAGGCGCGCCAGGTCGGCCGGGCCGTAGAGGCGGTAGCCGCCGCGCGTCCGGCCGGCGGGCGGCAGGAGGCCCTCGTCCGAGTAAAAGCGCAGCGTCTTGACCGCGATGCCCGTGCGCCGCGACAGCTCGCCGATGGTGAGCCGCTCCTTCGTCATGACGCGAGACTTTGCGACCTCCAGTCGCTGGAGAGTCAAGGGCCGCCCCGCCTTTTTTTCTGCAAGGGCGCGCGCCGCCAGACGAGCGGCGTCCGATCGAGGCGCCGATCGCGCCCGAGGCCCCGCAGCGCGGCGGGGGCGCCGAGGCCGCCGGCCAGCAGGAGCGCGTCCGAGCGGGGTACCCCGACCAGAAGCGGCGCCCGATGCCCCTGAATGAAGCGCCTTCGCCGGGGCCGAGGCCCCGCCCCGCGACGCCGGCCCCGCCGGTGGCCTCGCCAGCGCCCGGCAGACGGGGCACACTCGGGCCATGGCCGAGCGCCCGGCCCCGTCGAAGCCGCCAAACGCCCGGCCGCCCGTGGTCGATCGCCTCCCGCTGCGCCACGCCGAGGCGCCCCGGGGCCACGTGGGCGAGCACCGCCACAGGTTCGCGCAGCTCATCTACGTCGAGGGGGGCGGGGGTACCTTCCGGCGCGAGGCGGGCGCGGTCGAGATCGGCAGCGGGCAGCTCGGCGTCGTCGCACCCTGGGACGCGCACGATCTGTCCGACCTCGGCGCGCAGACCGACGCCTGGCTCGTCTCGCTGGTGCCCGAGTTCAGCGGCCCCGCGTCGGCGCTCGGCCCCGCGCTCGGGCCCGTGGGCGCGGAGGCGTGGCCGCGCTGGCTGCGCCCGCGGGCGCCCGCGCCCGCGCCGCTGACGCTGCCGGACGAGCTGCGGGGCGCGTGGTCGAAGCGGCTCGCGGCCATCGAGCGCGAGCTCCGAGACCAGAAGCTCGATTACCGCGAGATCGTCCGGGCCGAGCTCACGATCACGCTCGTCGAGCTCGCGCGCCTCTTGCCCGCCCCCGCGCCGTCGAAGGCGCCGGGCCCGGTCGCGGCGCAGGTGCTCGAGATCGTCGAGCGCGAGTACGACCGCGAGCTCTCGCTCGCGACGATCGCGCGCCGCGTGCGCCGCTCGCCCGCGTACCTGACGACGCTCGTGCGCACCGAGCTCGGGCGCACCGTGGGCCAGCTCGTGCTCGACCGGCGCATGGCGGCCGCCCGCGAGCGCCTCGCCGCGACCGACGAGATCATCGAGGTGGTCGCCGAGCGCGTCGGCTTCGACGACGCGGCGTACTTCGCGCGGCTCTTCCGGCGGGAACACGGCCTCAGCCCCGGCGCCTACCGGGCGGCGCACGCCGCGCCCCCGGGGCGGGGCGAAAGATCGTGATGGGCGGCCGAAAGAACCTCTCTTTCGCGGCGTAGCGCCCGGACGCACGTTCGGTCTGCGCGCGGGGCGACGCGGCGGCCGCCCGAGAGGGCCGGGCCGGCGCGCCCCCCCGCGCGGGACGCGGGACGGAGGAACACATGAGCACGATGAGAAAGCTGATCTTGGGCCTGGGCGTCGCCTCGATCGCCGCGGGGTTCTTCGGCTGCGCCGACGAGTCGGAGGGGCCGTCGACGGCGGGGGCCGAGAGCGCGCTCGCGCAGACCGAGGCGAACAAGGCGCTGGCCTTGCGCGCGCTGGACGAGATCTTCAACGGCCACGACCTCGCCAAGGTCGACGAGTACTACGCCGAGAACTTCACCCAGCACAACGTCGAGGCGGGCGAGGGCCGCGAGAGCGTCAAGCAGTACTTCGGCGTCTTGTTCCGGGGCTTTCCCGATTGGAAGGCCGAGGTCGAGCATGTCGTCGCCGAGGGCGACAAGGTGACGCTCTTTGTTACCTGGTCGGGCACCCACACGGGCGAGTTTTTCGGCGTCGCCCCGACGGGCAAGCGCGTCGTGACGCGCACGAGCGACCTCATTCGCGTCGAGAACGGCAAGCTGGCCGAGCACTGGGACGTCGTCGCGGACCTGCCCATGCGCGAGGCGCTCGGGTTCGTCGAGGTCAAGCAGCCGCAAGAGTAGGGCGGATCGAGCGCCGCCGGGTCGGCTGCCCGCGCGCCCCGGGCTCGCCCTTCGGGCCCGCGCGAGAGGGCGCCCGCGCGCCCCGGGCTCGCCCTTCGGGCCCGCGTGGTAGGGCGCTCGCCCCCCCCGGCTCGCCCTTCGGGCCCGCGCGAGAGGGCGCCCGCCCCGGGGCCCCGGCGCCTCCGGCCGCAGGTCGGGGGGTGCTGGGCGCGTGGCTCGGGTGCGCCGCCGGCGCGCGCCGGGCGCCGCCAGGGGGTCGTATGTCCGAAAGGCGTGGGCAATTCCCTGAGGGGCGCGCGGCGCGGGCCGGCGTACAACGGGCGGATGGGGCCCCCTCACTCGCGACGCACGGGCGGCCCCCGATGGCTCGCGCCGCCGGCGCTGGCGGCGCTGCTCGCGGTCTCGCCGCCCGCCCTGGCCCAACGCGCCGGTGAGGCCCCGACGGCCGCGACGAAGGCGGGTGAGGCGGCGAAGGGCAAGGCGTCGCTGAGCGGCCGGGTGAGCGTCGCGGCGACGGGCGAGGGCCTCGCCGATGCGGTGGTGTCGACGAGAACGCCGGCGGGAGGCGAGGAGGTCGTCGTCTCCGACGCGACGGGGCGTTATGTCCTTCCGAACCTCGCGCCGGGCACCTACGCCCTTCTCATTCAGGCGGAGGGGTACGCGAACGAGGCGCGCGAGGTGGTCTTGGCCGAGGGCGCCTCGGCCGTCGTCAACGCCGCCCTGGGCGTCGACACCGGCCCGTCGATCGTCATCAGCAGCAACTGCTGGCAGAGCGGCCTCTGGTCGGCGAGCGCCACCGCCTACGGGCACGAGGGGCTCTTGCCCCTTCGTCCCCTCGCGGGCCCGGGCGGGCAGGCACGCCCCTTCGGGCAGCTCGCCGCCCTGGCCGAGCCGAGCGGGTACGTTCTCGGGGCCGGCGCCGCGACGCCCGAGAGCGCCTTCACCTTCGCGGGCTTCGCCCCGGGCGCGGCGGGCGTGGGCGCGCCGGCGCTGCCGCTTTCGACCCGCTTCGTCCGGGACGCGACGTTGATCGAAGAGGGGTACATGCCCGAGCACGGGCGCGCGGGCCGGGCGCTCGTCGAGATCGCCGAAAAGCGCGGGTCGAACGAGTACCGCGGCTCGGTCTTCGGCAGCGTGGCCGGCTACCCCGACGCGGGCGGCGCCGCGCACGGGGGTGGCCTCATCGCCGAGACGGGCACCGAGTTCGGCGGGCCCCTCGTCGAAGACAAGCTCTTCTTTCACGTCGGCACCCAGATCGCGCGGGCCCCCTTCGGGCGGGGCACGGGCCTGGCGCCGCCGGGCGACGCGACGCGCCTCGAGCCTTCGATTCACGCGCAGTATACGGCCGCGCTGAACTATTCGCTGAACGTCGATAACCGCTTCTCGCTCGGCGCCCGCGGCTCGCCGATCTGGTCGGGCGCCGGGGGCTCGCCGCTCGACCCGCGCTCGGGGCAGGCCCCCCTCGCCGGCCGCGCCACAGCCGAGGGCGTGCCCTGGCCGAGCCGCCCGAGCGTCGCGCACTCTTCGTCGGCGAACGAAGTGCTCGCCCGCTGGGATCACACCGCCGACGACAAGCGGATTCAGCTCGCGACCGAGCTCGGCTGGCAAGGGGTGCGCACGAGAACGCGCTTCGACGAGGGCGCCATCGGGCGCGCCGATGAGGGCGCCCCGCCGCCCGGCGCGTTCGGGCCGCCCGGCGCGTTCGGAGCGCCCGACGCGGTCGGAGCGCACGGCGCCCTGCGCGTCGATCGCTGGCGGGCCCGCGGCAACATGCTCTGGCTCTTCGAGGCCCTCGGCCGCCACGCGGCGAAGGGCGGCGCCGAGCTCGAATACGCGTCGCTCTCGTTCGGCGAGCGGCCGGGCGCCGCGCTCGCCCCCCCGGACGCCCTGCCCGCGGGCGAAGGGTCGCCGCCGCGAGGCGAGGCGCCGGCCTTCGGGCCGACGGCGGGCGGGCGGCGCCGCGCGAGCTCGCTCGCGTGGGGCGCGTACGTGCAAGACGGCTGGGCGATCACCGACCGGGTGACGCTGAACCTCGGCGCCCGCTACGACGCCTCGTACGCCTACGACGGGGCCGGACGCCTCGCCCTCTCGCTGCCGAGCCAGTGGTCGCCCCGCGCCGGCCTCACCTACGACCCGACGGGCGAGGGCCGGGCGCGGGTCGCCGCCAGCTTCGCCCGCTACTACGCCAACGTGCCGGTCGCCGCGCTCGGGCGCATCGCCGAGGGCGCCGCCGCGGCCCCGGGGCTTTCGGCGCCCGCGTCGAGCGAGTTCGGCGCCTCGGCCGAGGCGCGGGCCTTCGACGAGTCGCTGGTGCTCGGCCTCGCGTACCTGCATCGGGCGACGCACCGGGGCCTCGGCGAGGGGGCGACCGCGGGGGGGACGCCCCTCGTCGGCAACCCCGGCGCGGGCGCGCTGGGGGCGCTGCCCTCGGGCGAGCGGGCCCTTCACGCGCTCGCGCTGCACGCGACGAAGAAGTATTCGAACGACTGGCTCGCCTACGCCGGCTACACGCTCGCGTCGCTGCGCGGCGAGCGCCTCTCGGACGCCGGCGCGGCGCCGGCGATCTCGTGGGGGCCTCTGCCCGGCGACCACCGGCACGAGCTCAAGCTTTACGTCGCGAAAGAGTGGCACGTGTCCCGGCGCGGCGTCATCGAGACGGGGCTCGCCCACCGCTCGCGCTCGGGCGGGCCCGCCGACGTCGCCGCCCTCGCCACGGGCGACGGCGGCGCGGCGGCGCGGCGCTTGCCCGACGCCGGCGGCGGGCGCCTGCCCCCGCGCCACGATCTCGATCTGCACGTCGGGTATCGATTCGAACGAGACCGCCATTCGAACATCGCGCTCACGCTCGACGTCTTCAACGCGCTCGACCTGCGGGCCGTCACGGGCCCCGACCCGCGCCGCGCCGCCCCGGCCGGCGCCGCGCCGCCCCCGGCCGCGCCGGGCGGCGCACCGGCCCCGGCGAGCGGCGCCCCGGCCGCCGGCGTCTGGCGACAGGAGCCGCTCGCCGTCCGGCTCGGCCTCGCGACCACCTTTTTACACAGCTTTCCACGGCCCTCGCCCGCAGGCCCGCCACAGCCGGGCGGCCTCGCCACGCTCGAGCTCTGGCGGGAGCGCGGCGGCCGCCGGGGGCCGGGGGCCCCGCGCGCCGGGCGCTCGAGCGCAAATCGCCGCATTTCAATCAGGATGGCTCATGCGTTGCAACTTATCGCCATTCATGACGCTCAATCGACTTCTGACCGTCCTGCCCTGTCTGGCGATTGGCTACCTCGGGGCCGCGCTGCCCGCGTGCGCGGACGCCCCGGCCGACGAGATCGCCGCCGAGAGCCTACCCTTCTCGACCTTCCCGTCGGAGCCGAACCACGAAGACGTCACGGCTGAGGGCCTGACCTTCTTGCGGCCCGAGATCTTGCTCGCGCTGCAGGCGGCGAACGTCTCGACCGACGTCGAGTTCGCCCTCGTCAGCGCCAACCACTTCGACGACTGCAACTTCTCGGGCGGCTCCGCCGTGGTCGCCTCGAACGAGGCGGCCGCCGTCGGGCACCTCGACCCGGCCGACCCCTCGCCGGAGGCCGACGCCCAGGCCATTCTCGCGTTCGGCCGGGCGCTGCACGCGGTGCAAGACTTCTACGCCCACTCGAACTGGGTCGAGCTCGGGGCCGCGGGCCTCGTCGACGGCTCGCTGACGCCCTTCCCGGCGCTGACGGGGTACGCCACGTTGCCGAACGGCGTCGTGCTCGTCGAGGGCGAGCCGCCGGCCGACGTCAAGATCTACCGCGACGCGGACGCGGCCTACCCGCAGAACGCCGTCGTTTCTGTCCGCTCGAAGCACCAGCGCAAGGTCCCCGGGCTCATCTCGGGCACGGTCGACTACGAGCCCGGCAACAGCTGCCCGGCCCGCGCGCAGCTGACGCACGAGGAGCTGAACAAGGACCACAGCGACGAGCCGGGCCGCGAGGCGCAGCACGCCAAGGCCCGGGCGCTCGCGGTGCAGCAGACCCGCCACGAGTGGTGCCGCCTGGTCGCGCTGGCGCAGGCGGCCTGGGGCGAGGCGGGCGTGCTCCGGCTGCTCGCCTGGGCGTCGGACCCGGCGGCCGCGCAGTGCGGGCAGCCCTGAGCCGCCGCGCCCCCCTCACGAGCCCGGGGGGCGCAGCGACAGGCCGGTGACGCCCCAGCGCCCCGAGGTGAAGACCGGGGGCGCCTCGAGCTGGTCGAGGTGCGCGAGCGTCACGATGGCGCAGTTCGGCACGTTCGCCATGTCGTCGAACTGCTCGACCGTCAGGTGCAAAAAGCGCATCACGAAGCAGCGAATCGTCAGCCCGTGCGTCACCACGAGGACGCGCTGGGCCAGCTTGCGCGGCACCTGCCGCATCATCGACTCGAGGAAGGCCGAGGTGCGATCGTAGCAGTCGGCCGGGCTCTCGCCCCCGTGGTAGCGGTAGTAAAACCACCCGTGCGTCCGGCGCAGCTCTTGCTGCGGCTCGGCGGGCAGGTAGCCGTGCTCGACCTCGCGCAGGCGGGGGTCTTCGTACACGCGCACGCCGGCCTCGCCGAGCGCCACGCCCGCGCCCTCGGCGAGGCCCGCCAGCGTCTCGCGGGTGCGCCGGTAGGGCGAGGTGTAGACGAGCGCGCCGTCGAAGAAGGGGCCGCCGAGCGAACGCCCGGCCTCGCGCGCCTGCTCGCGCCCCCGGGGCGAGAGCGCGATCGCGTGGTCGCCCGCCTCGTGGGCGTACACCTCGCCGAGGTTGGCCGCGGACTCGCCGTGCCGCACCAGCTTGATGATGAGGGACACGCCCCCAGCATACGCGCCGGCGCCCCGGGCGGCGACGCCCGCCTCGCCCGCCGCCGGCGCGCGCCCTCGCCCCCGCGCGGCTGCCCGAGGGGGCCCCCGACCCCGCCCCGCGCGCCCTCGCCCGCCGCCCCCGCGCGGCTGCCCGAGGGCGCCCCGACCCCGCCCCGCGCGCCCTCGCGCGGGGGCGCGGCGCCGCTAGCCCGCCCCGCTGAGCGCCACGCGGCGGACGGCGGCGCTCAGATCGCGCGACGAGCGCTTCATCACGGCGAGGTGGGCGAAGTGCGTGACCCGCTCGACCAGGTCGCTGGGCCGGAAGGGCTTGCGCAGGAAGCCGAACATCTTGCGCTCGCGCCAGGCGACTTGCCCGAAGAGCGCCTCGGCGTGGGCGGTGACGAGGATGCAGCTGCAGGTGCGCAGGTGCGCCCGGCGCGAGAGCAGGCGGAAGAACTCGACCCCGTTGATGCCCGGCATCTGCCAGTCGGCGCAGACGACGTCGAAGGGCTCGCTCGCCAAGCGCGCGAGCGCGTCTTGCGCCGAGTAGGACACCTTGACGTGGAAGTCGCTGTCGAGAATGGCCCTCATCGTCTCGACCAGCATCGGCTCGTCGTCGACGAGGAGCACCCGGAACGTCTGTTTCGCCATGTTCTACCCCGCACCACCCGCCGCCGGCCTCGCCCCCGGCGCCGCCGGTCGTGCGAGAGGAGGGACACCCGCCGCGGCCGCGCCGCGCATACCCTGTAACCAGATAGTAACTCGTACGAGGGCTCATCACAACCAACCATCTGCGGTTTTGTGGCCGCGGCGCCCAAGAAAAGTCGTGCCATCGCGGCCAGGCCGCGGGCCGTCCGTGTCAATCCGCCACAGGTCGGGGGCGGGGGGCAAATCGCCACACCCGCGTCGCGCGCGTTTTCGGCGAATTCTTCGAATTTCTACGAATAGCGATTGGCGAATCCGATTCGCCGGGCCCGGCGGCCCCGCTCGATTCTTCGCGCGCGCCGCGCGCCGGGGCGCGACGCGCGCGAGGCCTTCGTCGGGGGCGGGGGCGGTCGGCGGACGGGGCGCGGCCGGCCGGCGGGGGCGGCCGGCGGAGCGGGGCGGGGCGCGGCCGGCGGACGGGGGCGGGGCGTGGCCGGCGAACGGGAGCGGGGCGCGGCCGGCGGACGGGAGCGGGGCGCGGCCGGCCGGCGGGGGCGGCCGGCGGATAGGGGGGGCGCGGCTGGCGGATAGGGGGCGCGCGGCTGGCGGATAGGGGCGGGGGCGCGGCCGGCCGGCGGGGCGCGCCGCCCCCGCCCCCGACGGCCGGGGCGCGGGACGTGGCAGGTGCGGCCCTCGGCCCCGCGGCGCGCCCGGGCGCGGCCGGGGCGGCGGGGCTCAGCGGCCGACGCTGGCCTCGAAGGGCTCGCGCGAGGCGAAGCGGCGGACGTGGTGCTCCTCGTCGCCGTAGGAGGCGCAGAGCACCTGCATCCGCTTGAAGAAGAGGCCGACGTCGTGCTCGTCGGTCACCCCGATGCCACCATGCAGCTGGATGCTCTGCTGCGTGACGAACTTGCCGCCGACCGAGAGGCGCGCCTTGGCGATCGACACCGCGCGCCGCCGCTCGTCCGCGTCGGCGTCGTCGGCCCGCACGGCCGCGAGGATGGACGTCGACTCGAGCAGCTGCGTCTGCACGAACATGTCGACGCAGCGGTGCTGCAGCGCCTGGAACGAGCCGATGGGCACCCCGAACTGCTTGCGCACCTTGAGGTAGCTCGCGGTCATCTCGAGGACGGTGCGCGCGATGCCGAGGCCCTCGGCGCACGCGGCGGCGGCCGCGAGGTCCAGCGCCCACGCGAGGGCCTCGGCCGCGTCGCCCGCGGCGAGCCGGCGGGCCTCGGGCGCCGCGACGTCGCGCAAGGTCACTTGCGCGGCGCGCCGCCCGTCCATCGTGCCGAAGGGCAGCAGGCGGACGCCCGGCTGGCCGGGGTCGACGACGAAGAGGCCGAGCGAGCCGTCGTCGAGCCGGGCGCTGACGACGAGGTGGTCGGCGGCGTGGCCGTTCTCGACGAAGACCTTCTCGCCCGAGATCGAGAAGCCGCCCGGCGCGCGCGTCGCCCGCGCCTCGACGCGGGCGACGTCGTAGCGCGAGCCCTGCTCTTGCCAGGCGAGCGCGAGGGAGGTACGCCCCTCGATCATCGGCGCGAGGAAGGCCCGCCGCTGCTCGTCGCTGCCGCAGCGGTAGAGCGGCCAGCCGCCCAAGATGACGCTGGGCACGTAGGGCTCGGGCACGAGCGTCGTGCCGAGCTGCTCGAGGACCAGCGAGGCGTCGAAGAAGCGCAGGCCGAGGCCGCCGACCGCCTCGGGGTAGAAGAGGCCCAGCCAGCCGAGCTCGGCCATCTGCGCCCAGACGCCCTTCTCCCAGCCGACCGGGTCGTTCTCGGCGCGGTGCCGCTGCTCGACGCCCTCGACGTGGGGCATCGAGCGCAGCCGGCGCAGCCGCTCGACGGGCGAGGTCTTTTTCGCGAAGCCCGCCGCCGAGTCGGCGAGCATCTTCTGCTCTTGCGTGAGCTCGAAGTCCATCGTTCGATCCCTCTCAGCCCTGGGCCGGCAGCCCGAGGATCCACTTGGCGATGACGTTGCGCTGGATCTCGTTCGACCCGCCGTAGATCGTCGAGGCCCGCAGGTAGTTGAACGCCGAGCCGACCCACTGCTCTTGCGGCAAGAGCACCCCCTCGGGCGGGAACCACGCCGCGCACGCGGGGCCCATCAGGTCGGCCGCGAGCTCGAGCGCCTGCTGCAAGATCTCCGAGCCGCGGATCTTCAAGACCGAGCTCTCGGGCCCCGGCGCGTGCCCGAGCTGGGCGCCGGCGAGCGCGCGGTAGTTCTGCACCCGCAGCGCCTCGAGCTCGATCTCGAGCCGCGCGATGCGCCCGCGCCACGCCGGGTCGTCGAGCAGCCCGTGCTGGCGCGCGATGGACTTCACCCGGATGAGCGCGCGCGTGCTGTGGCCGATCGCCGCGATCATCGTGCGCTCGTGGCCGAGCAGCGCCTTCGCCATCGTCCAGCCGCCGTCGACCGGGCCGACCACGTTCTCCTTCGGCACGATCGCGTTGTCGAAGTACGTGTCGCAGAAGGCGGGCGTGTGGCCCGTCGTCAGCATCGGCACGGCCTTGACGCCCGGGGTCTTCATGTCAATCAGCAGAAACGAGATGCCCGCCTGCTTCTTGACGCCGGGGTTGGTGCGCACCAGGCAAAAGATCCAGTCGGCGTACTGGGCGTAGGTCGTCCAGGTCTTCTGGCCGTTGACGACGAAGTTGCCCCGGCCGTCGTCGACCGCGCTCGTGCGCAGCGAGGCGAGGTCCGAGCCGGCCTCGGGCTCGGAGTAGCCCTGGCACCAGACCTCTTCGCCCGCCAAGATTTTCGGCAGAAAGCGCTTCTTCTGCGCCTCGGTGCCGAACTGAATGATGAGCGGGCCCACCATCGCCAGCCCGAAGGGCGAGAGCGCGGGGGCGCCCGACTTCTCGAGCTCTTCCGAGAAGATGAAGCGGCGCGCCGCGTCCCAGCCCGTGCCGCCGTATTCTTCGGGCCAGTGCGGCGCCGCCCAGCCCCGCCTGGCCAGCACCCGGTGCCACTCCATCACCTCGGCGTGCTCGAAGTGCCCGTCGACCGCCGCCTTCGCGGCGATGTGCGGCGGCATCTCGTCGCGAATGAACGCGCGCACCTGCTCGCGGAATGCCTCCTGCTCCTGACTGAACGACAAATCCATGACGCGCCGCTCTCCTGTGGCAAAACCTCGAACGAAGGCGCGGAGCATAGGCGCACCCCGGGCCGAAATGAAAGCGCCCTCGCCCGCCCGGCCGGCGCCCGCGCTGCGCGCCCGCCGCCCCGCCGCCCCGCGCCCGCCGCTCGTTCGAAACGCGACCCCCGCCGCCCCGCGCCCGCCGCTCGTCCGAAACGCGGCCCCCGCCGCCCCGCGCCCGCCGCTCTTCGGAAAGGCGCCCGACCGCCCCGCGGAAAGATCGCCCCGCCCGCCCGCGTAAGAGCCCCCGAGCGCCGACGCCGCTCGACCCCCATGCGCACGACCGCCCTCCGCCCCCTCGGCGCCGCCCTCGCCCTGCTGCTCGCCCCGGCCGCCTGCGCCTCGCCGACCTCGGGCCCGCCGCGCGGGCAGGCCGCCCCGGCCGCCCCCGCGGGCGCCGCCGAGGCCGCCGTCGCGCCGGGCGAGGGCCCGCCCGCCGCGCCCCCCGCGCCCCCCGCGCCCCGCGCCGCCGCCCCGCGCGTCGAGGTTCCCGCCTGGCTGCACGATCGCGCCGCCCGCCCCCACACGGCCACCTCGCTCGTCGGCGGCGACGCGTCGTCGATCGACGTGCTCTTCGGCCAATTCGAGCACCCCGACGAGGCCATCGTGCGCTTCGACCGCGCGAGCGGCTGCGCCGCCGCGGTCGCCGGCCCCTGGCCCACGCTCACCCTCGTCGTGCGCGGCCGCGACGGCTTCGCGCCCGCGAGGCTGCCGCCCGACGCGATCGCCGCCGCCGCCAACTCGGACGCCTTCCGGCGCGAGCTCGAGGGCATCCAGCGCATTTACGCCCGGCGCGGCAAGACGGGCGAAGCCAAGCTCGCCTTCAGCCTCGACGGCCAGCGCGTGCTGGTCGAGGCGACCGACGAGAAGCTGCTCGCGTCGAGCGACGGCGGCGCGCACTTCGCCTACCTCGAGGGCAAGCTCGTCGGCATGCCGATCGTCGACCCGGCCGGGCGCTTCGCGCTCGTGCGGCTCTGCAGCGCCGGCCCCTGCATCCAGCCGCTCAAGGTCTCGTCGCACCGCGCCGCGCTCGTCTCGTTCGACGATCTGCCGCGGGTGCGCCCCCTCTCGGGCCCCTCGATGCACGACGCCGTCATCGACCCCGGCGGCGCCTGGGTGCTCACCACCCGCTCGGACGTGCACGGCCGGAAGACGGCGACCAAGCTCTGCTTCGACGTCTTCCCCGCCCCGCCCGGCGGCGCCCCGAGCTCGTCGTCGTGCGTCGCGACGGGCTGGGCGGGCGAATGGCACATGCTCAGCGCCTCGAAGGGCGCGCGCTTCGGCGTCGTCGCCCTCGTCGGGCGCCCCCGCCACCCGGCCGAGGACCCGAGCCACGGGCCCGTGCGGCTCAGCGTCCGCTCGCTGCCCGACGGCGCCGAGCGCGAGGCCTTCGACGTCGACGGCGACTGGGAGAACTACCAATGGATCGACGTCGCGGTCAGCGACCGCGGCGCCGTCGCCTACGCCGACCCCCGCACCGAGGGCGAGGCCTTCGGCCCCATTCTGCGCCCGGGCCCGCCCCCGCGCCCCGTCGTCGTGCGGGGCGGCGGCCTCGCCCCCCGCACACTCGGCCCCGGCAGGCCGCTCGGCTGGCTGAACGAGCGCGAGCTGGTGGTGCTCGACCCCACGAAGGCCAACGACCCGCAGGGCTGCGGCCTCCTGCGGGTCGTCGACGTCGGCGCGATCTAAGCGCCGTGCCGGTGCCTCGTTACTGCGAGGCGAACACGCCGATCTCGGCGACGTCTTTCGGGCGGTCGACCGTGAAGGTGTAGGTGTCGTCGAGGGGCTTGCCGGCCACGGTGCGGGTGATGCGCAGCTTGCCTTCGACGTTGCGGGGCTTGCCCGAGAAGAAGACCACCTTGATGGTGTAGGGGCCCTGCGCGACGTCGGTGCTCTCGAAGACCTCGGGGCCCGGGCCCTTGCCGTGGCACTTGAGCTGGCCCCACGCCGCCTGCTTCTTGCCGACGAAGACGAGCTCGCCGGCGGCGTTCCAGACGTTGAGATCGAGGTCGGCGGGCTGGCCGGGGCCGGCGTCCCACGTGAGCGTGGCGGTGAAGGGCGAGGCGGGCGGCGTGCAGCGGGCGCCGATCTCGATCGAGTGGCTGCGCTCGCCCTCGCCGATGGTCTCGCTGGTCGAGAGCTGGATCTTCTGAAAGCCCTTGTGCAAGTAGAGCTCGAGGAAGTCGCCCTTGGCCGTGGCGACCTGCTGGTTGCTAAGATCCATCGGTATCGAGTCGGTGCGCGGCGGGGCCTCGACGCAGTTGGGGCTGCCGCTCTGCACGAGGACGTAGCCCTTGGTCGCCGGGCCCATGTAGCGGGCGTAGAGGCGCACGAGGCCGTCTGCGGGCACGGTGGCGGCGGCGAGGGCCTGGTCGGCCGCCGAGGCGTCGATGAGGGGCTGGCCCTTGGTGTCGGTGAGCCGCAGCTCGACCCAGCCCGCGACCTGGGGCGGCGCGGGGATTTCGCCGGGCTCGGGCGGCTTGCACTCGGCGAGCGCGACGTCGCCGGGGTTCACGCAGGTCGAGCCGGGCTGCACGACCTGACAGTCTTCGTCCGAGTCGCACTTGGGCAGCTCGCAGGTGTTGCCGTCGCCCGAGCACTGGCCGCCGGCCGCCTGGCAGGTGGCCGGCACGCAGCCCGGCGCCACGCAGACGCCGCCGGTGCAGGTGCCGCCGGCCGCGGTGCAGTCGGCGGGCACGCAGGTGATGACGCAGGTCGGGCCCTGGCAGGCGCCGCCGGCGGCCGCGCACGCCGCCGCGTCGCAGGCCGGCGGCGGGGTGACGGGCGGATCGTAGGGCGGCGCGTCGGGCGTGTTGCCCTCGTCGGGGTCGACGACCGGGGGCGGCGCCGCACACGCGATGACCAACGTGGGGATCTCGAAATTGACGCTCCCCTCGAAGTTCGGCGTGATGAGCGTGTCGACGTTCAAGACGCCGGTCTCTTCGTCGAAGCCGGCGAAGCCCGCGCTACAGCCCTCTTTGGTCACGACCGCGAGGAACGCGCTCGGCAGCGTCTTCATCTTGAATCGGCCGTCGGCGCCCGTGGTGGCGGTGGCCACCGTGTTGTTCGAGGCGAGCACCCGCTCGCGGTCGATGTACGCCTCGGCCGACCGGATGTCGCTGCCCTCGACGAAATTGGTGTTCTCGAGCAGGCTGTAGAGCTTCACCGTCGCGCCCTCGACGGGCTGGCCCTTGTCGTCGTTGACCAGGCCCGTGACGTCGGTACCGAAGGTGTCTCTGATTTCTTCTTTGGCCTCCTTGCAGCCGCCGTAAAGCGTGGCCGAGAGCCCGAGGCCCGCCGCCGCGAGCGCCAAGCGCCGTAGTCGAGATCGCATGGTCTGCATTCTCGAAACGTACGCCCCGGCCCCGCGGCGACGCAAGTGCGCGGGTGTGGCATACTGTCCGGTTTTCGGGCGCGATTGCGGCGGCCTCGCCGCCGACGGACGCTCGTCGAACCGACGAAACGCGCCGCCCTCGGGCGCCGCCCCGCGGCCTACTCGAGCGGCACGCCCACGTAATTCTCGGCCAGGCTGGTCATGGCCGCGCGCGAGCTGACCAGGTAATCGAGCTCGGCGATCTGGCGCCGGTAGTCGAAGGGGTTCGCCCCTTCGATTCGGTGGAGCATCGCGGTCATCCACCAGGAGAAGCGTTGCGCGCGCCAGGTGCGGCGCAGCCCCTTTTCGGAGTACTCGTCGAGCGCCGCCGCGGAGCCCGATTCGTAAAAGGCGCCGAGCGCGTTCGCGAGCCGGTAGACGTCGGCCATCGCCAGGTTCAGCCCCTTGGCGCCGGTGGGCGGCACGATGTGCGCGGCGTCGCCCGCGAGGAAGAGGCGCCCGTAGCGCATGGGCTCGGCGACGAAGCTGCGCATCGGCGTGATCGCCTTCTGGGTGATCTCGCCCTCGTTCGGCCCCCACCCGTCCCGGGTGCGCAGCCGCACCTGCAGCTCGCGCCAGACCCGATCGTCGGGCCAGGCGGCGAGATCTTCGTCGGGACCGACCTGCAAATAGAGCCGGGTCACGCCCGGCGAGCGCATGCTGAAGAGCGCGAAGCCGCGCTCGTGCAAGCTGTAGACGAGCTCGTGCGACGAAGGCGCGGCGTTCGCGAGGATGCCCAGCCAGGCGAAGGGGTACTCGCGCTCGTAGGCGCGCCACGCCCCCGCGGGGATGGCGGGCCGGCACACGCCGTGGAAACCGTCGCAGCCCGCCAGCACGTCGCACGCGATCGCGTGCTCGCGCCCCCCGTGCCGGAAGCGCAAGGTGGGCCGCGCGGCGTCGAGGCCCTCGACGCCCACGCCCTCGGCCTCGAAGTAGAGCGGCCGCCCGGTCGCGAGGCGCGCGTCGATCAGATCTTTGACGACCTCGTGCTGGCCGTAAATCGTGATGGCGCGGCCGCCGGTCAGCCCCTCGAGGTCGATGCGGTGGCGCGCGCCCTCGAACGCGATGTACACGCCGCCGTGGCGCATGCCCTCGCGGCCCAGCCGCGCGCCGAGGCCGACGTCGTTCATCAGATCGACCGTGCCCTGCTCGAGCACGCCCGCCCGCACCCGCGCGATGACGTACTCGCGGCTGCGGCTCTCGACGATGACCGAGTCGATGCCCCGCCGGTGCAAGAGGTGCCCCAGCATGAGCCCCGCGGGGCCCGCGCCGACGATGCCGACCTGCGTTCGCGTCGCCGTCATCGCCGCCGGCCGCGGCCGGCCGCCCCTTCGTCGTCGAGCCCGCCACGCGTTCGAGCCGGCATGAGGCGCGCGAGTATAGGCGATGGCGCCGGCCGATTGAAGTGCGAGGCGCGCCGCGCGGGCCGACGCGGGCGCGCCGGCCGGGGGGCCGCCCTCGGGCGGCGTGCTTGGCGCGCCCCGACAGGTTGAGAAACCGAGGCCCCCGCGCACGCTGCGCCTCGCCATTTTGGCACGCGGCGGCGCGCCCGGGGGCCCCGGGCTCGCGCCGCAGGCGCCCTCCGGCCGCGCGCCGGGCTGGCACGCCGATCGCTATCGACCTCGCTACCCCCCATGATCTCGCCTCTCGTGCGCAAAGGCGCCGCCCCCTTTCTCACCCTCGCGTTCCTGTCGGGCGCGGCGTACTTGCAGGCGCTCGCCGTCGCCCGCTTCGTCGCCCCTGCCCTGCTGCCCTCGCCCAAGGGCCTGGCCGAGGCCCTCGCGCGCCCCTCCGCCCGGCCGATCGAGGCCCCAGGCCGGCCCGCCGGCGAGCACCAGACCTCGGCCGAACGGCTGCTCCAACGAAACCCTTTCGACTCCGAGCGCGGCAACCTGCTGCCGCCGGCCCCGCCGCCCGAGGGCGCCCCGGCGGCCGGGCCCGGCGCGGGCGACCCGCACGCGGCGCCCGCCTGCGACGGCGTCCGCGTGCTGGCGACGGCCGCGGCCAAGGAGGCCGGCGACTCGTTCGCGCTGCTCGCGGGCGGCGGGGCGCCCAACGCGGCCCCCGCGGGCGTCGTGCGCCGGCAGGGCGACGACTTTCAGGGCAAGCGCGTCTGGTTCATCACCTGGGACCGCGTCTGGCTCAGCGGCCCCGGGTCATTCTGTCAGGCCGCCCTCTTCTCGAGCCCGCCCCCGGCCGAGCGGGCGGGCAAGGGGCCCCAAGCCCCGCCCCGAGCCGCGGGCGAGCCGCTCCGGGTGCGACCGGTCGGGCCCGGCTCGTACGAAATCGAGCGGAGCGTGGTCGAGGGCCTGATCGAAAAGCAAGGCGAGCTCTTGCGCACGGTGCGGGCCAAGCCCGAGCTCGCCGGCGGCAGGGTCGTCGGCCTGCGGGTGCAGAGCATTCAGCCGGGCAGCCCGCTCGCGCAGATCGGCATCGAGGCGGGCGATCGGCTCGAGACCCTCAACGGCGTCGACATGGCCGACCCCGGCGGGCTGCTCGAGGCCTACGCCCGGCTGCGCCTGGCCGACCGGCTGCGCGTCACGCTGACGCGAGCGGGGCGGCCGACGACGCTCGAGTACGCCATCAAGTGAGGCCGCGGGCGGCGCTCAGCGGGCGAGCAGGACGCACGCGAGCGCGCTGAGCGCCGGCATCGCCTGAACGAAGAGGATCTTGCGCGCGGCGGTCGCGGCGCCATACACGCCCGCGACGAGCACGCAGCCGAGGAAGAACACCTTGAGCTGAAAGGCCATCGCCGCGTCGGCCGCGAAGGCCGACCAGACGAGCCCGGCGGCGAGAAAGCCGTTGTAAAGGCCCTGGTTCTTGGCGAGCGTCGCGGTCTGCTCGGCCTGCTGGGGGTTCATGCCGAAGGCGCGGCGGCCGCGCGGGGTGTTCCACAGGAACATCTCGAGGACGAGAAAGTACGCGTGCAGGGCGGCGATGACGAGGACGAGGGCGGTGGCGATGGCGTTCACGGCGGCTTCTTTCGTTGGGAGGGGTGCGATCGGCGGGGCGTTCAGTCGGCGAGCACCGAGGGCCCGCGCAGGGCGAGCAGCTCGCGCACGGCCCGCGCCACCGACTCGGGCGCGCCGTAGTCGGGGTGCGAGCGGTAGAGCTGCACGGTGGCGTGCAGCTCTTCGAGCTCGCGCGCCTTGGCGAAGAGCGCGCGGGCGTCGGGCGAGCGCTCGGGGTGGCGGGCGAAGAGCAGCCGCGTCGGCACGATCTGGCCCGAGGCGACGGCGGGGCCCGCCCGGCGCGAGCAGCGACAAGGGGCGTCGGGGTCGACGATGCCACAATGCTCGGACAGAAAGCCCCGCAGCCGCTCGCGCGCCCGCGACAGGCGCTTGCGGTAGGCCGGACCGGCGACGCCCACCACCTCGGCCGCCTCGTCGCCCGGCAGGCCGAGCACGTCGCCGACGATGAAGGCGAGCCGGTGCGGCCGATCGAGGCACAGCAGCAGGCCGAGCGTGCAACTCAGCTTCACCTCCTGCTCGAGCAGCCTCGCCTCGGGCCCCTCGCCGGCGTCGGCGGCAGGCTCGAGGGGCACGGCGGCGCTCGCGAAGCGCTCGGACAGCTCTTCGAAGCTCGGCGCGCGCCGCTCGGCGCGGCTCGCCCGCACGCCGACCAGGTGGTTCGAGGCGACGCGAAAGCACCAGGTGCGAAAGCGGCTCTCGCCCCGGAACGAGCCGAGGTGCGTCACGATCTTGATCAAGATCTCTTGCGCCGCGTCGGCCGCGTCGTGCGGGTGCCAGAGCATGCGCAGGGCGAGGCCGTAGATATCGTCTTGCACGGCGCGCACGACCGCGTCGAGCGCCTCGCGGCTGCCCTCGGCCGCGCGCCGAACGAGCTCTTCGAGGGGTTCTTCCGCCTGCATGGTTCGCCTTCCGCCCCCCGGGACAAGGGTGCCATGCCCCGGGTCGCGAAGGTTTGGAGTGCGCCCGGCGCCCGGTTGTGACCGGCGGCGGTCGATTTTCTCGAAGGCCCCCCCGGGGCCCCGGCGATTGCATCAGCACTGCAATTTGACGCGGCGCATAGGGCGCCCCGACCGCCGGGCCGGGCGAGAGTCAGAGCGGGCCGACCGCGAGGGCCGTGACGCCGAGGCGAAGCTGGCGCGAGCCGCCGCGGCGCTCGACCAGGTTGCCGGCGTCGCTGACGCCGAGGTCGGCGAGCTGCTTGCGGGCGCGGTGAATCTGCACGTTGACCACCGTCGCGTCGCAGCGCAGATCGGTGAGCATTTGCTCGGCGTCGACCCAGCCGCAATTCGACTCGGGCAGGCCGCGGGCGCGATCGGCGAGGCGCTGGCGCGCCAGGTAGAGCAAAAGGTAGTGGTGCGCGCGGTGGGGGAAGGCCTTCGAGAGGCCGGGCGCGCCGACCCGCAGCGCCACATGCTCTTCGTCGCTGCTGACGCGAAACTCGAGCTCGATGCGGGCGAGCGAGCGCAGATCGACGATGGTCTCGGTCGAGTCGTCGTCGAGCGAGGGGGGCAGCTCGAGCACGAAGGTCTCGCCCTCGATCTCGATCGGGGTCTGGTCGTCGACCGGCACCACCCTGCCCTCGAGCTCGGCGCGCCAGTCGCGGTCGGGCCCGCGGAAGACCACGGCGTGGGGCGGCTCGCGGCCGGGCGGCAGCGAGAGCAGGCCCCCCTCGGCGCGGTACCGCTCGCCCTTCGCGCGGGCGAAGGCGGACGCGACCGGCTCGCCGAGGTCGACGACGCGGTAGGCCTCGGGGTGGCGGCCGAAGCGCAGCGCGTCGCCCGGCGCGAGCGGCTGCGCCTCGGCGCCGAGCCGCCGATCGTTGACGAAGGTGCCGTTCTTGCTGTTGAGATCGCGCACGACCCAGGTGCCGTGGTGAAAGCGCAGGCGGGCGTGCTCCCGCGAGACCGAGGGGTCGTTGATCGCGAGCCGGCAGCTCGAGGTCCGGCCGACGAGGCTCTCGACGCCGAGCGTGACGCGCGCCCCCGTCGAAGCGGACTCGAGCACCGCCATGACAAGAATGATAGCTTCGCCCGCCCCGCAATTGAAAGGGGCGGCACCGCCCGGGCCCCCGGGGGCGCGCGCCGGCCTCGCGCCCGGCCGAGTCAGAGGTCGCGGGCGAGGCGCAGCGCGACCTGGCGGCTGCCGAAGACCTCGTCGTGCGGGTCGATCGAGCCGCGGACGCACGAGAGCATGAGCTGCCACTCGCCGCAGGCCTGCCAGGGGTAGCAGGCGGCGGCGCCGCCCCGCACGACGAGGCGGGCCCGGGGGTTTTCGGGGTCGGCCAGCCAGGGCGACTCGAGCCAGGCGCGCTGGTCGGCGGGGGCGCCCTCGTAGCTCGGGTGCCAGAGGTCGGCGCAGAGCTCGGGGTGGTTGCCGAGCTCGACCAGGCCGAGGGCGTTGGCGCGATCGTTCGGCCGGTCGGGCACGTCGGCGCCCCAGAAGAAGGGCGTGCGGGTGCCGGCGCGGCAGGCGTACTCCCACTCGGCCTCGCTCGGCAGGCGGAAGCCGTAGGTGCCGATCAGGCCCGCGACCTCGCGCGGCTCGACGTACGTGACTTGGTCGTCGCCCTCGAAGAGGCGCTGGACCCGGGCGCCGCCGTCGGCCTCGGCCTCGGCGCCGAGGCCGAGCTCGGCGAGCTGGCGGCCGACGAGCGGGGCGGTCGAGAGCAGGTACGGGCGCATCTTCACGGCGCGCACCGGGCGCATCCAAGGGAGCGATTGTTCGAGGTAGTTGAGCTCGCCGGCCCCGTCGCCCGCGCGCGCCGCCTCGCCCAGCAAGGTCGCCTCTTCTTCTTCGGACATGCCCATCGTGAGCTCGCCGCCGGGCACGACCCGGAAGACCACCCCCGTCGGCTCGTGCAGCAGGCCGAGCCCGCCGGCCGCGCCGGGCCGGGCGAGGGCCGCGTAGTGCGACTCGAGATCGCCGGCGCCCCACTGCTCGTACGGGGCGCGCTCGGGCGGCGCGGCGAGGGTCGAGACGACGCGCCAGCCGGCGCCGAGGTAAGAGGCCATCGCGTCGTGGATCGCGGCCAGCCGCTCGGGCGGCGCGGCGAGCCACGAGGACATCGACCACAGCTCGGGGAAGGCGTCCCGGTTCATGCGCGCTATCATTGCACAGCCCGGGCCGGGCGGCCCAAAGGCGCGGCGGCCGGGGCCCGCGGGGCGCCCGGGCGGGGGCCGGGGCGGCGGGCGGCTACCAGGCCGTCGGGCGGTAGTCTTTGAAGAACTTGCCCCAGACGAAGTGCCCCGTGAGGGCCGACGAGAAGATCGGGTCGCAGATGCGCGCGGCCCCGTCGACGACGTCGAGCGGCGGCTCGAAGTCGAGCTCGCGCCGCTTGCGCTCGGCGTGCTCGGCGGGGTCTTCGTCGGTGACCCAGCCGGTGTCGACCGCGTTCATGAAGAGGTTGCCCCGGGCGTAGTCGGCCGCGCTCGTCAGCGTCATCATGTTGAGCGCGGCCTTGGCCATGTTGGTGTGCGGGTGCTTGTCGGTCTTGGTGCCGCGCGAGAAGCTGCCCTCCATCGCCGAGACGTTCACGATGTGGCCCGGCTCGGCGCGGTCGCGCAGCATGAGCGGCTTGAGCTTGCCGCACAAGATGAAGGGCGCGACCGCGTTGACGAGGTAGACCTCGAGCATCTCGGCGGTCGGCACCTCGGCGAGCCCGAGGCGCCAGGTGTTGACGCGGCGCAGATCGACCTGCTGCAAGTCGGCGTCGAGCCGGCCCTCGGGGAAGAGCGCCGAGGCCTCGCCCTCGTCGGGCTCGATCGCGTAGGGCAGCTGCGAGAGCGCCGCCGAGGCGCGCAGCCCCACCCCCGGCCCCTCGCCGCGCCACGAGGTCGCGAGCGCCGCCGCCCCCGCGGCCGCGCCCCCGCCGAGCGAGGCCACGCAGCGCCCGTGCCCCGCGAGCAGCCGGCCGATCGGCCCCCCGAGCTCGCCCGGCGAGGGCGCCTCGCCCTCGAGCAGGTGGCGGTAGAAGCCGGGCGGGCGCCGCACCGTCTGCGCCGCGTTGTTGAGCAAGATGTCGAGCCGGTCGTACTCGCGCGAGAGGTGCCGCGCGAAGAGCTCGACGCTCGGCGCGTGCCGCAGATCGAGCCCGTAGACGTCGAGCCGCCCCGCGAAGGCCTCGAAGTCGGGCTCGCGCGCGTAGCGCCTCGCCGCGTCGTTCGGGAAGCGCGTCGTCGCGATGACGCGCGCCCCCGCCCGCAGCAGCATGAGCGAGGCCTGGTAGCCGATCTTCACCCGCGCGCCCGTGACGAGCGCGACCTTGCCCGCGAGCTTCGCCGTCTGAAAGCGCTTCGCGTAGTTGAACTCGGCGCACTCGGGGCAGAGCGCGTCGTAAAAGAAGTGCAGCCGGCGGTACTCGGCCTTGCACACGTAGCAGTTGCGCGGCAGCTCGAGCAGCCGCTCGGGCCCGGCCCCCGCCCCGCGCGCCGGCCCCCCCGCCGCCCCGGCGTCCGCGCCCGCGCCCGCGCCCGCCGCCGCCTGCGCCCCCGCCGCCTCGTCCGCGGCGGGCGCCGCGCCCGACCGCTCGCCCGTACCGAGCGCCCCCGCGCCCACGCCCGCCCCGAGCGCCGCGGCCCGGCGCGGCGGCGGCGCGACGAACACCGGCGCCTGGCGCGCCGTGCGGATCTCGGTCGCCGCCCGGGCGTTGCGATCGCGCGCCCGCTGCTCGGCCTTCTCGCTGCGGCGCATGGCCTTGCCGAGCCTCGACTTCGCCTCGCGGTCGGGCGAGGCGACGCGCCCGGCGGCGTTCAAGAGGGCGATCTGGTCTTCTTTGGGGATCGCCGCGAGCAAGCCCCGGTCGGCCACGATCGCCTCGAGCAGCCGCGTCGAGCGCCGCACGTCGTCGGCCGTGAACGGGGGGGGGGGCGCCGCCTCGTCTCGGGCGGGCGGGCCCTGCGGATCGAGCTGCTTCATCAGGGCCCCTGCATATCGCCGGCCGCCGCCGCCGGAAAGGGATACGAAGGGCGCCGCGCCCGGGGCGTCACCCCGCCGGGTCGCGCGGGGCCCGGGCGCGATCGCCTCGGTCCGTCGGGGCGCGCGGGGCCCGGGCGCGATCGCCTCGGGCCGCCGGGCGCTCGCCGGGGCTACCGCTTCAGCCCGTCGAGCACCTCGAGGGCGAGCTCGTACTTGCCGAGGGGGGGCATCAGGTAGGCGCCCTGCACGCGATCGCGCACGGCGAAGAGCATCTCGCGGGCGATGCGCACGCCCTCTTTGCGGGCCTCGGCGCCGGGGGTCGCCTTGCGCATTCGCTCGCGGATGGGCTCGGGGATCTGCATGCCGGGCACCTCGTTGTGCAAAAACTCGGCGTTCTTGTAGCTGACGAGGGGCAGCACGCCGACGAGCACGGGCATCTCGAGGTGGGCGATGCGATCGAGCACGCGCTCGAGCAGCTCTTGCTGGAAGACCGGCTGGGTCATGACGAAGTCGGCGCCGGCGGCGCGCTTCTGCTCGAGGCGGCGGATCTCGCGGTCGAGGTCGGGCGCGCCCGGCTCGAAGCCGGTGGCCGAGAGGAACGACGTCTTGCCCCCCGGCAGCGGCTTGCCGGCCGGGTCGACGCCGCGGTTCATGCCGGAGGCCATCTGCAAGAGGCCGACCGCGTCGAGGTCGTAGACGGCCGTCGCCTCGGGGTAGTCGCCGACCTTGGGCGGGTCGCCGGTGATGACGACGAGGTTGCGAATGCCGATGGCGTGCGCGCCGAGCAGGTGGGCCATCTGGGCGAGCAGGTTTCGGTCGCGCCCGCAGACGTGCATGATGGGGCTGATGCCGTGCTCGCGCAGCAGCAGCGAGCAGAAGGCGAGGTTCGACATGCGCGCCATGGCGCGGGGGCCGTCGGCGACGTTGACGATGTCGCAGCCGCTGTCGACGAGCATCTTGGCCGCGTCGAGCGCGGGCTTCGGGTCGAGGCCGGGCGCCGGGTTCACCTCGACCGAGACGACGAACTTGCCGGCGGCGAGCTTCTTGGCGAAGTCGCTGCGCTCGGCGAGCGGCGTCGGGGCGTGGCCGACGGGGCCGACCGAGGGCGGCGGCGGCGCGGCCGGCTCGGGGCGGGCGCGGCCGCCGCCGAGCATGCGGGCCGACTTGGCCATCCAGCGGACGTGCTCGGGGGTGGTGCCGCAGCAGCCGCCGACCATGCGCGCGCCGGCCTGGATGATGCGCCGGGCGAAGGCGTCGAAGTACTCCGGCGTGGCCATGTAGAGCTGGCGGCCCTCGACCGTGCGCGGCAGGCCGGCGTTCGGCTGCACGCAGAGCGGCAGGTCGGTGCCCATCATGCGCTCGGCCATGGCGAGCGCGAGCTGCGGGCCGTCGCCGTGGTTGATGCCCATCGCCTCGACGCCCATCGCCCGCAGCCGCTCGGCCACCTTCTCGGGCGGCGAGCCGTCGGCCACCGTGCCCCGCTCTTCGAAGGTGACCATGGCCAAGATGGGCAGCCCGGGCGCGCCCCGGCGGGCGCCGGCGACCGCGACCGCCAGCTCGTCGAGGTGGCGGAAGGTCTCGAGCGCGATGAGGTCGGAGCCGCCCTCGGCGAGCGCCTCGGCCTGCTCGGCGAAGGCGTCCTCGGCGGCGCGCTCGTTCCACTCGGCGGAGACGCCGGGCACGAGCTGCGTCGGGCCGATCGAGCCGGCGACGTAGGCCTGGTCGCCCGCGACCTCGCGCGCGAGGCGGGCGCCGGCCAGGTTGAACGCCCGCGCCTCGCCCACCAGGCCGTGCCGCTCGAGGCAGATGCGGTTGCCGCCGAAGGTGTTGGTCTGCAGCACCTGCGCCGAGGCGTCGAGGTAGTCTTGGTGAATGCGGCGCACGACGTCGGGCCGCGTGACGTTGAGCTGCTCGAAGTTCTGCGTGACGAAGACGCCGCGCTCGTAGAGCAGCGAGCCCATGGCGCCGTCGAACACCAGAATCTGCTTCTTGACGGCCTCGAGGAAGGGCAAGGCGGGGCGAGGTGACATTGCGCTCATGCTCATACTACGGCCGGGCGTCCCGCGCCCGTCATTGTGCGGGCGGCGCGGCCTCGACGACCAGGGCGCCGGCCTCGTCGGAGGCGACCAGAATGGCGAAGCGCTCGACCCGCTCGAGGTCGTCGGTCGAGAGGGTGGCGTAGTCGAAGCGGCCGGACAGGTCGGTGTAGCCGTCCTTGTAGAAGGATACGGCGCCGCCGCGCTGGCGGCCGTAGACCTTGACGTAGGCCGCCGGCAGCGCGGCCCGCCGCGAGGCGCGCGCGACGCGAAGCTGGCCGTACTGGTGGGCGACGGTGACGAGCAGGTCGTGCGCGTAGTGCGCGACGGCCTTGCGCACGCCCGCCGCTGCGGCCTCGACGACGACGCTCGCCCGGGCGAGACCCTCGGGCCAGGCGACGCGGGCCCGGCCCTCGCCCCCGAGCTCGAGCCGCAGCTTCGCCCCCGGGTCGACGAAGGAGAAGCGGGCCGTGTCGCTCTGCATGAAGGGCTGGCGCGAGAAGAGTAGCTCGAGGTCCATGCGGTGGAAGCGCAGATCGAGCCGGTCGAGGTTGCGGTAGTCGACGGTGACCCCGCCCGGGTCGGCCGCGAGCTCGAAGGCGGGCTGGCGCGCGGCGAGCCCCTCGACGCGCCGGTCGCGGCTGTCGGGGTCGGGCGCGGCCCCCGCCCCCGCCCTCCCCTCGGCCTCGTCGAGCATGGCGAGCAGGGCCGAGAAGCGGTGGCGCCAGCGCTCGACCGGGTGCTCCGCCCAGGGCGCGGCGAGCGCCCGCGCGGCCGCGAGATCGCCGCGGGCGCAGGCGGCGTAGGCCCGCAGGTAGTCGAGCTGCAGGCGGGGGCCGCCCCGGTCGGAGCCGAGGCGGGCCTCGAGCGCGAGGGCCTCGTCGAGGCGGTCCTGCGTGAAGAGGTAGTGCGCCGCCCGCGCGCGGTCGCGCGGGGTCGGCGCGCGCTGCGCGACCCACTCGAGCGCGCCGCGGTACTGCGCGGCGAGGCCGTCGTTCAAGATGCGGGCGCGCGCCCCGAGCCGGTGCGCCCGCGCGTTGACGAGCGGCGCGTACTCGAGGTGCTCGTGCCAGCCCCGCTCTTCTTCGTCGACCGCGACGGGCCCCTGCTCGAGGGGGCCGGCGCCCCGCAGCCAGTCGTCTTCGTGCTCGAGCCACTCGCGCAGGCGCCGCGGGTCGCGGTGGTAGAGCGCGTAGCCCCAGAGGTCGCGGTCGAAGCGCCCGCGCGCCGCGAGCGCGGCCGTGACGCCCTCGAACCAGGCGCGGTCTTTCATGCGCCACGCCACGCGCGCGGGCTCGACGCGGCCCAGGTTCGCCGCCGCCAAGAAGGCGACGACCTGCTCGAGGCTGCCGCGCTGCGACAGGTGCCGCCACGAGGTCGGGTCGACCGTGGTCGGCTCGCGGACGACCTCGAGCGTCGCGGGCGGCGCCCACGCGAGCAGCTCGCCCTTGCGGGCGACGTGCGCGGGGTAGTGGCCGAAGCGGCCCGGGGCCGGAAAGTAAAAGGACTGCTCGTGGGTGCCGGTGCCGTAGGGGCCCAGGTGGAGGTGCACGGTGCGCGTCGGCGCGTTGCCGGCGACCGCGACGGCCCCCCGCGGGATCTGCACCAGCACGTCGACCCGCGTCGGCGTGCTCGTCGCGTTGGTGACGGCGACGAGCTGCGTGTAGACCACGCCCGCCAAGAGCTCGCCGGCGACGTACTTCTCGCGCCGCTCGGCGCCGTCCCACTCGTGCCGATCGTCGGCGCGCACCAGGTTCTGCCCCACCAAGACCGGCGCCGCCTCGGCCGCGGGGGCGACGTCGGCGAGCTGCCGGCGGGCGACGAGCGCGTTCGAGGCGGCGCGCAGGGTCATGCGCCCCTCGGCCACGCGCACCTCGTGCTCGCCCGCCTCGAAGGGCAAGTCGAGCGCCGCGAGCGCGCAGAGCGCCTCGTGAACGCTGCCGGCCGCGAGCCCGAGGTGCGGCGAGAGAAAGGGCCCCGCGCGGTGCTCGGCGACGTCGCGCCAGAAGCGGTTCGCCGCGATCGCGGCGCTGCCCGGGCGGTGGTGCCACCAGTTGTTCTCGGCCCACTCGCGGGTCAGATCGGCGCCGCGGTAGAGCGGGGCGGCCTCGTCGCGGCGGCGCAGATCGTCGAGCACCGGCCCGTCCTCGGCCGCCTCGGCCGCGAAGCCCTGGCGGCGGCTCGCCGGCGCCTGCGGGGCCATGGCGGCCGCGGGGGGGGGCGCCATCGGCCCGGCCGCGCGGGCATCTTTCTTCGCCTTCTCGGCGCCGCCGCCGCCGAGGGCGACGCCCTTGGGCGGGGGCACGCCCGGCCGGCCCATCACCCCCGCGGTGTGCCGGGTGACCTCGCCATCGGCCTGCTCATCGAGCACGGGCGCCGCGGCGAAGGCCCGATCGCTCGCCTGGGCGAGCGCCTGGCGCACCTCGCCGCCCTCGGCGCTGAGCGCCGAGGCGCCGAGCAGCGCGTCGACCAGCCGGGCGTCGCCCTCGGGGTCGGGCGGCACCAGCTCGACCTCGTCGCCGACGAGCCGCCGCAGGGCGTCGGCGACGCCCTCGGGCGCGCGGCGCGCGAGCAGGCAGCGCTCGACCGCGTTCAGCCGCCCGAGGCGAAAGAGCTCGTAGTAGGGCGAAAGATCGTCGTCGAGCAGCCACCGATCGACGAAGGTGAGCGGGCGCTTGTTGGCGAGGTAAGGCCCGACGACCTCGTCGAAGAAGGCGCGGTCTTTGAAGTAGAGAAAGAGGTGCAGCTCGTGGCAGGCGAACTTGCCGTACTTCGACCGCTTCTCGGCCGGCGACAGCTCGTGCCAGCGCGCGACGAAGCCGAACTCGCGCAGCGTCGGGTCGTCGCCGAGCGAGAGCAGGTACCGGTAGGCCTTGCCGACCGTGTCGACGAGCTCGACGCGCGCGGTGGCCAGATCGTCGACGACGAGCGTCGCGCCGGCGGGCAGGCCGAGCACGTCCTTTCGCTCGATGACGTGGCGCTCGGGGTCGAGGCCCGGGCGCAGGCGCACGTCGCGGGGCGGCTCGGCCGCCTCGGCGAGCGGCAGGCGCCGCGCCGTCGCCGCGCCGGGCTCGACGCAGTAGATGGTGAGGGCGCCCATGCCCTCGAAGGCGGCGCCGTCGAGCGCGACGACGCCCCCGGCGTCGGGCCGCAGGTTGGCGGCGACGACGACCGGGCGGGGCACCCAGTCGTGGCTGGCGAAGTCGGCGTTGCCTTGCCCGTGGCCGCCGCCGCGGCTGCGGGCCCCCCGCCCGGGCGCGGGCGCGGACGGCGAGCGCACTTGCAGCGCCTCATAGGCGCCTCCCGCGGCGGCGCTGGCGAGCTCGGTCGAGGTCGAGCGCACGGCCCAGGGGTTGAGCAAGAGGCCCGGCCGGTCGAGCATGATGCCGGGCCGGCGCTTGCTGCGGCGCCGCTCGAGCACGTAGCGGTACTCGTCGCCGAGGTTGCGCCCCGAGACGTACCGGCACTCGAGCGCCGGGTCGGGGCGGGCGACGGCGGGGCGGGGCGGCTGCTCGAAGGGCCGGCCCGCCGGGTCGGGGGCGAGGCGGGTGGCCACCACGTGCACGCGGGTCGAGGGGCCCGGGTCGAGCACCTCGACGCGAAGGCGCCCGCCCTCGACCGAGCACGCCCCGAGCCGCGCCCGCCGCGGCGAGAGCTCGATCGCCTCGGTCGGCAGGGCGGCCCAGCCCGCGACCACCGGCGTCGACCCCGGCACCACCCGCAGCTTGACCTCGCCCAGCCCCGGCGCGCGGAGCGCGTAGTCGCCCGCCGGCAGGCCCTCGACGGCGATCGCGCCGGGCTCGGCCCGCAGGTGGGCGCCGGCGTCGCGCGCGGGCGCCCCGCCCCGCAGCTCGAAGAGGCTCGCGCGGGCCGCGGCGAAGGCGCCGCCGAGGTGCCAGGGCAAGGGCAGCGCCGCGCGGGCGCCCTCTCGCAGGTGCACCTGCGAAGGGGCGAGCGCGGGCCCGGTCAGCGCCCACGACCGCGAGGCCTCGGCGGTCGCGGCCGTGACGTGCGCGACGCCCTCGAGCCGGCCGAGCTCGACCCGGCCGCGCTCGTCGGTGTCGAGGGTGAACGACAGCTCGTCGCTGACGGCGCGGTGGCGCAAGGTGACGTTGACCTGCCGCCGGGGCCTCGGCTCGCCCGTCTTGCCGAGCACCGAGGCGACCCAGCCCGCGTCGGTCTCGGCCAGAAAGAGCGCCTCGGTGCCCCCCGACCGGTGAATCTGCGCGACCTCGATCGAGACGCCGTCCGAGAGCTCGACGTCGCGCTGCTCGGACGACGAGCGCACCTTGCCGCGCACCGTGACGCGGAGCTGCACGACGTCGTGGGGCATCGGCCACTCGAGCACCGCGTCGCGGTCGTCGGCGAGCTCGATCGGCTGCTCGCGCGCGCTCGCCACGCCCTGGCCGTCGGTGGTGGCGATCTCGACCCGCGCCTCCTCGAGCAGCGCGATCGGCGCGGGGGCGCCGGCGCAGCTCAGCCGCACCCGGACGAGGGCGCGCGCCGCGCCGCCCGCCGCCAGCGCCTCGCGCTCGACCGCCACGTCGGCCGCGAGCGCGTAGGCCTCGCGCGGCAGATCGATCTCTTCGCGCTGGGCGACGCCGCCCCCGACCAGCAAGACCGGCACCCGCCCCGGCCGCGTCGAGAAGGGCAGCGTGATGAGCCCGCCCTCGCCCGCGCGGTACTCGCGCCCGCCCGCCCAGACGGCCGCGTCGGCGAGCGGCCGGCCCGCCTCGTCGGCCACGGCCACGACCACGCCCGCGGCGCCCGTGCGCGCGGCGAAGCGCAGCCGCCCCTTGCGCACCAGCGCCCGGCTCGACTTGCCGTTGCCGATGAGCTCGACGACGTAGGTGCCGGGGCCCGCGCAGGCCGCGAGCTCGAAGGTGCGCCGCACCCTCTGCGTCGGCGGCGCGTCATAATGAAAGGCCTCTTCGAAGCCGCCCGACAGGCCGTCGAGATCGATCGCCGTCGTGACCTCGGCGCCGTGGGCCAAGAAGTACGCGAGCTCGTCGACCCGGAACACCTTCAGCGTCAGCGCCGGCACGTTCTTGACGTACGCCGCGATCGCCACCCGGTCTTCGGCCCCGAGCCGCGCCGGGTTGTCGAGCGCGAGGTCGATGTCGACCCGATCGCGCAGCGCCGCCGTGGCGGCGGCGCCGAGCCGCGTCGCCCAGCGCTCGACGTCGGGGTCGCCCGCGAGCAGGCGCGCCGTCGCGAGCTCGCGCCCGAGCCACGAGACCTCGAGCCACTCGGCGAAGGCGCCGCCGTCTTCGCTCACCAAGAAGCGGTGCAGGTAGTCGCGCACCAGCCCCTCTTCGTCGGCGACCGGCGGCAGCCCCGTGGCGGCCGAGTGGTCGAGGCCCAGGCTCGCGACGTGTTGCCGGTCGACCCCCTCGAGCCAGCGCGCCCGCACGTAGCCCGCCTGCCGCGGCAGCGCGAGGTACTCGACGAAGCGCGCGCGGTCGTAGCGGCCCGAGCGCCGATCGTTGTCGAGCCGGTGCCAGAGCAGGTGCGCCCGCAGCGTGTTGAACGACGGCGGCAGCGCTCGGGCGAACTCGATCGCCGCGTCGAGGTAGGCGCCGCGGGCGGCCCGATCGCCCGCCCAGTCGACGTGGCCCGGCGGCCGTAGCCGAATCAGCCTCTGGGCGACCCAGCCCTCGTTGGCCCGCAGCTCGGGCCGCGCCGCCGCCAGCGCCTCGAGTTGCTCGGTCGTCAGTCGGCCGTGAATGGCGACCGACCCGAAGCCGCGCGAGCTCTTGTCGGCGAGGTCGGCGGCCACCAGCTCGACGAGCCGGGGGTCGCCGCTGGCCGGCAGGCGCGTGAGCAGGTGCCGCCGCCGCGTGCCGTCGAGCCCCGCGCCGAGCAGGAGCGGCAGCCCCTCGTCGGTGATCGCGCGCAGGTCGGCGTCGCGGGCGCGCGCCCGCTCGACGAGCGCCCCCTCGTCGATCGCCGCCGCGTCGAGCCGGCTCGGGTGCCGCGGCCGCTCGCTCTCGAGATCGGCCTGGTGGTCGAACTCGACGCCCGGCTCGATGAACGCCCGGTTGATCGCGGCCTGGTCGAAGCGACCGAGCTTGTGCAGGAGCTGCCGCCGCGCCAGGCGCTCGCGCCGCTCGCCGTAGCCGTGCCGCGACGGCCAGCCCTCGAGCAGCTCGTCGACCTCGTCGAAGCGGCCCTGTTGCTGCAACCAGAGCGCCCGGTAGTAGTCGTAATCTTCGGTGCCGGGCAGAAGCTGCGCGAGGGCCGCCTCGCGGTCGTCGGCCAGCGCGAACGCTTCGAGCTGCTCGAGGTCCATCAGGCCGGCGAGACTAATGCGTCGCCCGCCCGGCGCCAGTTTCTTCGCGCCCGCCCGGCGCCGCGCGCCCCCGCCGCCCGCCCGCCCGGCGCCGCGCGCCC
>DASTPP010000154.1:0-18344 GCA_035762175.1 Polyangiaceae bacterium
CTGACGCGCGCCACCTACGGCCTCGCGCTCTACCAGGCGTCGCGGCGCGAGGGCGCCCCGCGCCACCTCTTGCGCGCCGCCCTGCGCTTCGGCCTCTACGGCGCCGGCTGGGACTTCATGACCAGCCCCCTCGGCGCCCTCTGGCTCGCCGCCACCGACGGGCGCAAGGCCCCCCAGCGCCTCGCGCGCTACGCGCTGCAGACCCCCGGCCGCGCTACCACGGCCTTCATGCGCGGCATCTTCCAGCTCGAGGGCGCGCCCGCCAAGCGCGCCCGCCGCCGCGCCCTCACCGTCACCATGTCGGCCGCGGTGCTCAGCATCATCGCCGGCATGGCCCTCGTCGCGCTCTCGCTCTTGCGCTGACGGGCCATGCGAGAGCGGGCCCCGGGCGGCCCTGGCGCGGCCGCCGGCGAGGCTCCGTGAGCGAGGCCCGCTCGGGCAGGCCGCCGCGAAAAAACGCCGCCTGCGGCCGCGCCAAGGCCGCCCGGGGCCCGCTCTAAAAGCGCCCCCCCGCGCCAAGGCCGCCCGGGGCCCGCTCTAAAAGCGCCCCCCCGCCCCGAGGCCGCCGTAGCCGGGGCCCAGCGCGGGCACGACCCAGAGCCCGGCGCCCGAAGGCGCGCTCGAGCGCTTGGGCGCGCTCAGAAAGTACCAGGTCAGGCCGCCCGCGACGGCCGCGCCGCCGACGCCCATCAGCCCCAGCCCCACGCCCTGGAAGGTGCGGCCCCGGTTGCCGTCGTCGCGCGCCTTCCTCTCGGCCGCGACGTCGGGGTCGCAGAGCGCGTCGCCCCCGCACTTGTCGCGCGCGTCGGACACGCGCGCGCTGCCGTCGACGTAGAAGTAGACCCCCGCCGCCAGGGCCGCCCCGCCGACGCCGGTCACCACCCAGGGCCAGGGGCCCGGGCCCCGCCTGTCGACCACGACCGTCGAGCCGATGGCGCTCGACGCGCTCGGCCAGGGGGCGGGCGCCGACGACGCCGCGGGCGCCGCCGAGGCCGAGGCGGGCGGCGACGAGGCGGGCGGCGGCGGCGGCGAGGACTCGAGCTCGCGGCGGAGGTTCTCGATGCGGCGCCGCACGGTCGGCGCGTCGTCGGCGTCGGGCTTGCGCTGCAGGTACGCCTCGAGGCTGACGACGGCGCCGCGCAGGTTGCGCGCCCGCTCGTAGGCGTTCGCGAGGTTGCGCAGCATCACGACGGCGTTGCAGTCGAGGTCGAAGGCGTCGCGCCAGTAGCGGATGGCGCGCGCGTACTCGCCCTCCTCGTACGCCTGCCGGCCGGCGGCGAAGAGGCCCTTGGCCGCGTCCTGCTCGGCGCGCGTCACCTGCCCCGAGCAGGGGCGGTAGCCCGGCACGTCGCCCTCGACGATCGGCTGCGGCTGGGCGCGGGCCGAGAGGCCCGCCCCGAGCACGCCGCACACAAGGCCCCAAGCCAGCGGATGACGAAGACGCATCGGACGGTAGCGCCCCCTTCGGCCCGCGGGCCCCCGGGCCCCGGGCCCCGCGCGGGGCGGACGCCACTCTACCCGCGCCCCTCGCGGCCGCACAACATCGGCGTCGGGGGCCCGGCCCGCGTCAGGGGCAGCGGTCGGACGGGTAGAAGAGATGCACCTCGCCCGAGGCGGCGACGTTCGGCTGCTGCCAGGTCTTGCACCCTTGGGCCTCGACGCGCACCGTGACCGGCCCGCCCCGCGGCGCGCGGTAGGGCAGCGCGACCGACCGGCCGTCGACGGTGACCGTCGCGTTCGGGGGCAGCCCCTCGACGTGCAGCAAGAACTCGGCCCCGCCCGAGTCTTTGGGGCGGTTCGCCGAGGCGAGCAGGCCGATGATGACCCCGAGCCCGAGCGCGCCGGCCACCGAGACCGCCAGCAGGCCCGCCCACGACATGCGCGAGCGCCGCGGCGGCGACTTGGCGCTCAGCGCCTTGACCCCGACCCGGGTCGAGTAGGGCGGCACCGTCGCCGCCGCCGACCCGGCCGGCGGGCGCGTCGAGGGCGCCCGGTTCGTCGAGGGCGGGCGCGACGAGTGCTTCGAGGGCGTCAGCAGCGTCTCGACGTCGTCGGCGTCGCTGCTGTCGAACGAGTCGAAGCTCGAGAGGTTGGTCAGCGCGCGCCGCAGGTCGGTGCCCGAGCCGTCGACGTTGAGGCTGGTGCGGGCGAAGTTCGCGAGCTCTTCGTAGAACTCGCGCACCGTCGCGAAGCGCGCGTCCGGGTCCTTGGCGAGCGCGCGCAAGATGAGCGCCTCGAGCGCCGGGTCGACCGGGGGCTCGAGCGGGATCGGGTCGCCGCCCACGATGGCGTCGATGAGCTCGTGCATCGCCGGCGCCTGGAAGGGCAGCTTGCCCGCGAGCATCTCGTAGAGCAAAACCCCGAGCGCCCAGATGTCGGCCCGCGCGTCGACCGGCGCCTCGCCGCGAATCGCCTCGGGCGAGACGTAGGCCGGCGTGCCCAAGAGCGCCCCCGCCTGCGTCAGCCCGTGGCGCGAGCGGTCGGACCCGTCGACGATGAGCGAGACGCCGAAGTCGAGAATCTTCGGCCGCTCGCGCCCGTCTTCGCCGAGCGCCAGAAAGATGTTCTCGGGCTTCAGATCGCGGTGAATCACGCCCTTGGCGTGCGCGGCGGCCACCCCGCGCATCGACGCGAGCCCGACGCGCACCGCCTCTTCGACCGTCAACTTGCCCCGCGAGCGCAGGCGCGCCGCCAGCGTCTCGCCCTGCAAGAGCTCCATCACGATGAAGGGCGCGCCCGATACGGTGAGGCCGAAATCGTACACCCTCACCACATTCTCGTGATCGAGGGCCGCCGTCGCCCTCGCCTCGCGCCGAAACCGGGCCACCAGGCGGGGGTCGTCGGTCAGGGGGCCGTGCATCACCTTGACGGCCACCCGGGTGTGCAGGGCGAGGTTGTCGGCGACCCAGACCGTCGCCATGCCCCCCTCGCCCAGCTTGTTTACCAGGCGATATTTGCGGACGAGCACGTCACCAGGGCCCAACGTACCCCCGCCGAGGCCCCAGGGACCGCTCTCGCCCGGCATTCGCTGCACCTTACCCTTGGCCCCGAGCCTAGCAACTTCTCTCGGCGCCGAAACCACCTCTATACACGTCTCTCTCGCCTCTTGCACCCGTCAGCGCATTCGCCCAGGGTTTTTGCGTGCCAGCCCCCCCCCCTCCGCCCCCCTCGCCCCCCCTCCGCTTCGACGACCAGGGCCTCGTGACCGGTGTTGTCCAAGACCCGCTCACGGGCGAGGTGCGCATGGTCGGACACCTGTCGCGCGAGGCCCTCGCCGAGACCCTGCGCTCGCGCCTCGTCACCTTCTTCAGCCGCTCGCGCGGCCGGCTCTGGGTCAAGGGCGAGACGAGCGGCCACTCGCTCGCCCTCGAGCGGGCCGTGGCCGACTGCGACGGCGACGCCCTGCTGCTCTTCGCCGAGCCGAAGGGGCCCACCTGCCACACCGGGCGCGAGGCCTGCTTCTTCCGCGACCCCGAGGGCGGGGCCGAGGCCGAAGCGCCCCAGTCGGCCGCGCCCTTTCTGGTCGAACTCGAGCGCGAACTCGAACGGCGGCGCGACGCCGACGGGCGGCAAAGCTACACCAAGAGCCTGCTCGAGGCGGGCCCCCGGCGCGTCGGCGAAAAGATCGTCGAAGAGGCCGGCGAGCTCGCCCGCGCCCTCGAAGCCGAAGACGACGAGCGCGTCGCCGCCGAGGCCGCCGACCTGCTCTACCACGCGCTCGTCGGGCTGCTCTCGCGCCGCGTGCCCCTGCGCGCCGTCTTGGCCGCCCTCGCCCGCCGCGCCGGCACGAGCGGCCACGACGAAAAGCGCGCCCGGGCCGCGAAGCCCCCGGCCCCCTCGCCCTAACCTCGTCGCCGAAGCGGGGCGCGGCAGCCGGGGCTCGCAAGCCCGAAGCGCCCCCCGCCGAGGCCGCGGCGGGCGCTCACCCCCCCCGCCGGCGGGCCCGGGCGGGCCCCGACCGGCGCACGCGCCCTCGGCGCCTCAACCGAGGCCGAGGACGGCCGACACCGGCGCGAAGACCGTCGCCGAGACGCAGACCCAGAGCGCCAGGTACACCGTCACGAGCAGCGCGCCCGCGACGATCTCGCGAGTTGGGCCGCCGGCGGCCTCGGCCGCGTCGCGGCCAGTTTCGTTGGATTGATGAAGCATCGTCATTTCGCGAGTCATGGCTGGTTACCCCTAAACGTGAGCCCCCCCTCAGACGCCCAGACATTTAGTGCCGCGGCGCGCAACGTCAAGGGCTGAGACAGAGATTTTTCGAAGGTTCTACGCTACGGAAATGTCGGTGGCGAAGAACAGCGCGTTAACCGCGTTAACTATCGACGATTCTACGGTGTCGGAGGCTCGACCCAGAGCGAAAAAGCTAACCAAGCTCACGCGATCTAGCTCACAAAACCCGGCCAAACGGGCCGCTCCCCCCGGCTTGCCCCGCGGAAGGCAGGTTGTTGACCTTCGGCAGCGGCCCTCGGCCAAGATCTTTGGGTCAGAGCGCCTCGATCCGACAAACCTTCGGGCTAAGGCAGCCTCGATAGATAGACCGTCGGGCGAGGCGCCCGCCCACCGGTGGCCGTACCGAGGCCCATGGCGGGTTGGCCTCGCCGGGCGTCAAGCCGCGATCACCCCGCGCCGCTCGGCACGAGCGGCGAGATCACCTCGACCCGTTCGAGCCGGACGCCGTCCGAGGCCGAACCGGGATCGTTCGATTCGGCTGCTCGATGAACAGGCCGGGAGGGCGAGAACTTCCCCGGTCGGCGGCGCGAGGGCCGGCCCCGGCGGCGCGAGGGCCAGCCCCGGCGGCGCGAAGGCCGGCCTCGGCGGCGCGAGGGCCAGCCCTGGCGGCGCGAAGGCCGACCTCGGCGGCGCGAGGGCCGGCCTCGGCGGCGCGGGGCGTTCGCGGGCGGCGCCGGGGCCGCCCGGAGCTCACTGCTCGAGGATGCGGAACTCGACGCGGCGGTTTCGGGCGCGCCCGATGTCGGTGTCGTTGCTCGCGATGGGCTTGTCGGGCCCGAAGCCCTCGGAGGTGAGGCGGTCGGACTCGATCTTGCCCTTGTCGATGATGTACCTGCGCACGCTCTCGGCGCGGGAGGCCGACAGGTCTTTGTTCATCTGGTAGGCGCCGCGGCTGTCGGTGTGGCCCTCGATGCTCACCTTGCGAATGTTGGTGTTGATCCGCAGGAGGCTGATGACCTCTTCGAGGATGGGGAAGCTGACCGGCTTGATGGTGGCCTTGCCGGTGTCGAACTCGATCTTCTTGAGGATTTGGATCTCGTTCGAGCCCTCGATCTTGCGGATGAACTCGGGGCAGCCGTTCGCGCCCTTCTTGCCCGAGGGCTTGCCGGGCTCGCGGGGGCAGTCGTCCTTGACGTCGGGCACGCCGTCTTGGTCGAAGTCGTCTTCGGGGCAGCCGTCGGCGTCGTCGATGCCGTCGCGGTCTTCGGGCACGTCGGGGCACTTGTCTTCACGGTCGGGGATGCCGTCGCCGTCGCGGTCGCTCTCCTGGGGGCAGCCGTCGTTGGGCTTCGGCTCTTTGTGGTCTTCGGCCGCGTCGGGGCAGGCGTCGATCGCGTCGGGGAAGCCGTCGCCGTCGCGGTCGGGCTCGTGCTCGGCGACGCGGTCGGCGGGGGCGATGAAGCGGCCGCGGGGCGCGGGCGGGCGGGTGTCGCTCAGGCCGAAGTGGTAGCCGACGCGCAGGAGCACGCGCAGGTCGGGGGCCGAGTAGCCGTTGGCGAGCAGGGTGCCGGCGCCGAGCGCGGCCCACCAGGGGCGGTTCTCGCCGCCGAAGGCGTGGCGCGCCTCGGCGAGCCACTCGATGGGGGTGTTGCGGCTCTTGAAGAAGGTGCTCCGGCCGCCCTCGCTCGTCAGGCCGGTCGAGCCGTGCACCTGCGCGCCGAAGCGCCACTGCCCCTCGCGCACGGGCAGGAAGAGCCCGGCGGCGAAGATGCCCTCGTTGCGGAAGCGCAAGAGGCCGACCTCGTGGTAGGGGCGCACGTGCACGCCGAGGTTCTCGGCGACGACGAAGGGGCCGAGCTTCTGCTCGGCCATGGCCTGCACGAGGCTGTGCGAGGAGCGGTCGCCGGTGAACGAGAACTGGTCGCCGGTCGGCACGAAGAGGCTGACGCTGCCGCCGAGGCGGAAGGCGCCCGAGTCGCTCGCGTAGGCGATGCCGCGCGCGTCGAGGCGCACGTCGCCGACGGCGACCATGTTGACGTCGACGCCCTGGGTGACGCCGGTGCCGGGGTCGTTCGAGGTGTTGACCACCGTGAGCGGGGCCGTGACGGCGAAGCCGAAGCGGCCCAAGATCTCGGTGCCGGCCGAGGCGAAGAGCGTCGCCTGGTTGCTGATGACGGCCGAGCCCTCGCGGCGCAGGCGCGCGTCGTCGGTGATGGCCGAGATGCCGACGGGGTTGAGCACGTAGCCGGCGGTCAGGTCGCCGAAGAAGCGCGTGCGCTCGCTCATGACGGGGCGCCAGACGGCGAACCCGTCGTCGGGGTTGGTGCCGAGCAGGATGCGGTCGGCGGTGAAGCCGCGCTGCTGGGCGGCGGCGGGGCGGGGCGCGACGAGCGCGAGCACAAGGGCGAGGGCGAGGGCGCAGGCGCCGAGGGCGCGGAGCGGCGAAAGAGACGGACGGCGCCGCGAGTGCGCAAGGCGTTTCGTCATCGGCATCGGCAAGAGAGCCTCCGGGTTCGAAAACAGTGGCGACTGCGCGGCGCCACCATAGGCGGAAGCCGGCCCCCTCGTCCACCGTGCGTGCCGGCCGGGCCCGCGGCGGTGTGGGGCGCTCGGGGGCGGGCTCGGTCTGCGCTCGCCCCGCCGCGCGGAAGCGCTTGACGGGCGGGCATCGGTCTGCGCTCGCCCCGCCGCCGCGGAAGCGCTTGACGGGCGGGGGGGGCTATGCTTGCTTGTCGCCCCCTTTCCCCGGGGCTTTCGATCATGAAGCGCACCTACCAACCGCACAACGTCAGCCGCCTCCGAACCCATGGCTTTCGCGCCCGCATGGCCACCGCCGGCGGCCGCAAGGTGATGTCCAACCGCCGCCGCAAGGGCCGCTACCGGCTGGCGGTCGGCACATACAAGAAGTTAGGCCTCGGCGGGCGGGCCGGGTGGCGGGGCCTCGCGAGGCCGGGGCCTCGGCGCCCGCGGGCCAAGGGTTTCCGAAGGCGCGGCGGCTGCGGCGCCGCCCTTCGTTCGTGGCCGCCCAGCGCGCCGGCCGCCGCGTGCACGCCGAGCACTTGACCTTCGTCGTGGCGCCGAACCCGGCGCCGGGGCCGAGCCGCGTGGGCCTGACGGTGTCGAAGCAGGTCGGCAACGCCGTCGAGCGAAACCGGGTCAAGCGCCGGCTGCGCGAGATCTTCCGGCGCGAGGCCGGGGGGTGGCTGCCCGCGGGGGCGGCGCTCGTGGTGATCGCGCGCCCGGGCGCGGCGGCGCTGACGGCCGCGGCGACGCTCGGCGAGTGGCGCCAGGTGGCCGGGCGGCTGCGGCAGCTCGGCGCGTGGGCCGCCGCGCAGGCCGGGCAGGGCAAGGGGCCGGCGCTCGTTTAGGGCGGTTTCCCGGGCTCGTGGCGGCTGCCGCCGGCACCCCGACCTCGCCCTTCGGGCTCAACCCGTGGGCCCCCACCGCTCGGCGGAGGTTGGGCTCCCGTTGGCGCCGACAGAGCCTAGCCAAGGGGTCGGGCCGGACGCACACTGCCCCCGGGGCCGGGCGCCCGAGCGCCCCGAGTTCGGCATGATCGTACGCCTCTTGTTGCTCTTGATCCGGGCCTACCAGCTCGTGCTTTCGCCCCTGCTCGGGCAGGTTTGTCGCTTCCACCCGTCGTGCTCGCGCTACGCCTACGCGTGCCTGCGCGACCACGGGCTGTTCGGCGGCGGCTTGCTTTCGCTCAAGCGGTTGGCTAGGTGCCACCCGTTCCACCCCGGCGGGTACGACCCGCCCCCGCCCCCCGGGCCCGCCGCGCTGCCACCGGGCGCCGGGCCCGTCGAGGCATCGCCGCCGCCCGGGGCGGGCGGCTAGCGGAGACCGTCGCGCACCATGGATCGCAGCTCGATCAGCAGGATTCTCATCATCGTCGCGATCGCGGCGCTCTTCTTTCAGTTCGGCCTGCCGAAGCTGACGGGCGGCGACGGGCCGCGCACCCAGCCCATCGTGGCGCCGGGCACGGCGGCGCCGACCCCGCGGGCGCCCGAGGCGCTCTGCGCCCTCGAGGGCAACCGCTTCAAGGCGCAGCTTTCGACGCAGGGGGCCACGCTGAAGAGCTGGCAACTCGCGGGCAAGAAGTACAGCGCCGACGGGCGCGAAGGCAGCCCGCCGCTCGATCTCGTCACCACGCCCGACCACGAAAAGTGGCGGCCGCTGCGCACCGAGCTCTGGTCGAAGGCCGAGCCGGCCTCGGCCGAGGTGGCGCGGCAGGTGCGCTACGACCTCTTCGACTGGAAGCTCGAGCCGGGCGGCGACGGCAAGGCGTGCGTCTTCACCTACGAAGACGAGCAGGTCGCGCTGCGCAAGACGGTGCGGGCGGGGGCGAGGCCCTTCGAGGTCGAGGCCGAGCTCTCGGTCGAGAACCGGGGCCCGGGGCGGGCGGCGCACCGGGCGGCGTTCGAGACGACGGCCTGGCGCACCGAGAAGGAGATCGAGGGCGGCTTCGGGCGGCAGTCGCCCTTCGTCACGCAGGTCGAGTGCTCGCGGGCGGGCAAGCTGACGCGCAAGCTGCCGGGCGACTTCGCGCCGAAAGAGTTCTCGAAGCCCGAGTTCAAGCACGGCTGGCTGGTGCCCGAGGGCGGCGCGGTCGACTTCGCGGCCGTCAGCAACTTCTACTTCAGCCAGGCGCTCGTGCCGCTGGCGGGCCCGCCGGGGGCCGAGCCGGTCTGCGAGCTGCAGATCGAAGAGCGCTGGAACGACCAGGCCTTCGGCGCGAAGAAGGACGACCCGCAGGCCGGCTCGCTCTACCGCGCGCGCCTCGCGTGGCCGCGGCGCGAGCTCGGCCCGGGCGAGCGGGCCGAGTACAAGCTCGTGCACTTCGTCGGCCCGAAAGAGCGCGACGTGCTCGCGGCGGCGGGCGGGCGCGGGCTCGGCGACCTCATCGACCTCGGCACCTTCGCGGTCATCGCCAAGGTGCTGGTCTCGTTCCTCATCTTCTGCCACCGGCTGCTCGGCAGCTGGGGCCTGGCGATCATGGCGCTGACGATCAGCGTGCGCGTCGTGCTCTTTCCGCTCATGTGGAAGACCATTCAGAGCGGGCTGAAGATGCGGATGATGAAGCCGGAGATCGACGAGATCAACCGCAAGTACGCCGACGACCCGCAGCAGAAGCAGCTCGCGACGATGGAGCTGTGGAAGAAGCACAAGGTGAACCCGGTGGCGGGCTGCCTGCCCACCTTGGCGCAGATGCCCGTGTGGTTCGCGCTCTACACGGCGCTGCAGACGGCGGCCGAGCTCTACCACACGCCGTTCTTGTGGTTCCGCGACCTGTCGGCGCCCGACACGGTGCGCGTCGGCTCGTGGGAGGTGCCCTTCTTGCTGCCGCTCTTGCTGGGGGCGACCACCTTCGTGCAGCAGAAGATCATGCCCCAGCAGATGGACCCGGTGCAGCAGAAGATGATGAGCTACATGATGCCGCTCGTCTTCACGGCCATGATGCTCTTTCTGCCCTCGGGGCTCGGGGTGTACATGCTGACGAGCAGCCTGCTCGGCATCGCGCAGCAGCTCGCGGTCGAGCGGTATTACGACTCGAAGACGGGGGGCAAGGGCGGGGGCATCGGCGTGCGTGACAAGGCGGAAGCGCCCAAAGAGGGGGCGGTGGGCCTCGCGCTCGGAAAGGGAAAGGCACGTGTCTAGCAGTGAGCAAGAGTCGGGCCCCGCGAACGACGAGGCGGGCCCCCCGCCGGGGGCGCCCTTCGTCGAGGACGGCCGCGCCGACCGGGCGGCGGCGTTCTTGCGCGAGGTCATTCAGAAGATGGGCATGCGCTGCGAGGTGCACCTCGAGGAGCCGGGCGAGGGCGACCAGCCGTCGGACATCTTCTTGCAAATCGAGGGGCCCGACGCGGGCCGGCTCATCGGCAAGAAGGGCCACACGCTCGGGGCGCTGCAGTACCTCGTCTACCGCGTGGTCAACCGGCCGGGGCTCTCGCGCCGGCACGTGCTGGTCGACGCCGAGGGCTACGCCGCGCGGCGCGAAGACCAGCTCGCGGCGATGGCGCGGAGGCTCGGCAAGCAGGCGGTCAGCGACGGCAAGATCATCACCTTCGAGCCGATGAGCCCGCGCGACCGGCGCGTCGTGCACCTGGCGCTCGCCAAGTTCCCGGGGGTGGTGACGCAGAGCCAGGGCGAGGGGGCCGAGCGGCGCGTGCAGATCATCCCGGTCCGTCGTTGAGCGGGCCCGCCGGCGGGGGCGGCGGGGGCGTCGACCGGGCCGGCGGGGGCGGTGGCCGGGCCGGCGGGGGCAGCGGCCCGAGGCGCGGGGGCGTCGACCGAGCCGGCGGGGGCAGCGGCCCGAGGCGCGGGGGCGTCGACCAAGCCGGCGGGGGCAGCGGCCCGACGGGCGGGGGCGTCGACCGGGCCGGCGGGGGCGGCGGCGCGCCGCCCCCACGGGCGGCGGCGCTCGTCGCGCTGCTGGCCGCGCTGCTGGCCGCGCCGCGCGCGCGCGCCCAGGCGGCCGGGCGCGACGACCCGATCGAGGCGGTGCGGCTCTTGCGCGAGCCGGGCGAGGTGACCAACGTGATCGACGGCTTCGAGCGCGGCGACCCGGTCGACGTCGCGCTCTCGCTCGGCTTCGCGCAGAGCTGGGCGGGCGGCGGCGTCTACCGCGAGGGGCTCGGCGGGGGCGGCGATCGGGCCGGGCGGGTCGGGCGCTTCCGGCAGCTCGTCTCGCGCCTGCTCGTGCGCGCCGACGTGGGCGTCTTTCGCGACGTGGCCGTTTACGTGCGCTCGCCGGTAATCTTGCGGGACGTGCGCGAGGTGCTGCCCGAGGGCCGGGACGCGGGGTTTCTGCTCGGTTACGACGAGCGCGGGGCGCTCGAGCGGCTGGGGCCCCTGCCCTTCCGGTCGCCCGAGAGGAGCGGCCTCGAGTACGTGGCGTTCGGGCTCGAGGCGAGCCCCTTCAACCAGGCGCGGCAGCCGGCGCTGCCCTCGTGGCTGGTCGGCGCCGAGGTGCGGCTGAACGTCGGCGAGCCGCTGCACGCGTGCGGCAGCGAGACGGGGGTCAACCTGCCGGGCGGGGCGCGGGCCGAGTGCGCCCACCCGTCCGACGTCGACCGCGACGGCGCGCCGGGCGGCCCGCTCGAGGGCGCGTCGTTCGGCCGCACGCGCCGGCCCGGCGTCGGGCGCGGCACGACGGCGATCGCGGCGCACACGGTGCTCTCGCGCCGGCGCGGCTACGTCGAGCCCTACGTCGGGGCGCGCGGGCTCGTCGAGTTCGCCAACGGCTCGAGCGACTTCGCCGACGCCGACTCGCCCGCGGTGCCCGCGCGCCGGCCGCCCTGGGAGGCGGGCGCGTTTGCGGGGCTTTTGGTCATTCCGTTCGAGGTGCGCGAGCAGTTTCAGCGCCTCACCTTCGACCTGCGCCTCGGCGCGACCTACCGGTCGGCCGGGCGCGACGTCTCGCCGCTCTTCGACCTGATCGGCTCGTCCGATGCGTCGTCGCTGCGCCGGCCGGCGTCGAGCGGGGCGCCGGCGGCGTACGTGACGGGGCTGAGCGAGCAGAGCGCCTACGCGACCTTCGCCCTGTCGGGGGGGGTGCAGTACCAGGTGGGCGAGTACATGAAGTTCCAGACCGGGCTCGGCTACAAGCGCGCGAGCTCGTACCTGGCGACCGGCGAGCGGCCCTGCGCCCCGAGCGGCCAGGGCGTGGCCGCCGCGTCGGGCCCCTGCTACGAGGCGGGGCTCGGTTCGAACCCGCTCTACCGCGCGGCGGTCGACGCGCCGGGGCGTCGCTTTCTCATCGATGCGCCCTGGCAAATCGACCTCTGGCTGCAGGCCGTAGTGATGTTTTTACGTTTTTCCGTACCCTCTGCCCATGCCCGCTCGTCCCGCCCCGCCCCCCCGCCCCGGCCGGCACCTCGCCGCCTGGGCGCCGCTGGCGGCGTCGCTGGTCGCGCTGGCGCGCTCGGCCGGGGGGCAGGGGCTGCCGGGCAGGGCTTCGGCGCCTCCTTCGGCCGCGGGCTCGGCCTCGGCGCCGGCGGCGGCCCCTGCGCCTTCGGGCTCGGTGCCGGCGCCCGCGGGCTCGGCGGGCGTGGCGCGTCCGGGCGCGGCGCCGGCGCCCGCGGGCTCGGCGGGCGTGGCGCCCCCGACCCCGCCGCCGGCCGGAGGGGCGACGGCGGGCGAGGGGCCCTCGGTGCCCGCGGGCCAGGCGCCGGCGCTGCTCTGGCCGACGCTGACGCCGGCGGGCGACGAGCCGGCGGGCGAGCCCTTGCGCATTCCGACCGAGAAAGACGGGGCGCTCGCCGAGCGGGCGCGCGATCTCGACGCCCTGCTCGTCGACACGGCGCAAGACCTGGGCCTCACGGTCGATCTCGGGCGCCGCCCGTACGACAAGCCGCGCGCGACGCGCGATCTCGACCTCATCGAGGAGGCGAGCGCGGCGCGCGCGTGGGTCATCTCGCCGCGGCTCGAGCGCGAGGGGGGCGAGTACGTCGTGCGCATCGTGGCGGTGCCGCCCGGCGGGCGGGCCCTGCGGGTGCGGGTCGAGCGGGTGAAGGGGCCGGCGCTCTCGGTGCGGGCGGCGGTGATGCTGCGCGATCTGGTGGGCGCGTCGCCGACGAGCGGGGCGCTCGGGGCCGAGCCCGGCCGCGCCCCCGAGCCCGAGCCGCCTTCGGGCGACGTCGCGACGCGGGCGCGCTCGGGCGGCAAGGCGGTGCTCGCGGTCAGCGGCGCCGCCTTCGGGGGCTTCACGGGGTTCGCGCTGCAGCGGGCGAGCCGCAACGACGACCCGCGGCTGCTCTACCCGCTGGTCGCGCTCGGCACGGGCGTCGGCCTCGGCGCGGCGCTCATCGCGGCCGACGAGTGGGACGTGCGCCCGGGCGAGGCGTGGTACCTCGCGGCGGGCACCTGGTGGCCGGTCGCGTCGGCGCTCTTCTTGACGGCCGGCTACGGGCTCGAGCCCGCGACCGACCGCTACGCCGTCGCCCTCTTGAGCGGGCTCGGGGGCACGGGGCTCGCGTCGTTCATGCTCTCGCAGCGGCGGGTCGGCGAGGGCGACGCGCTGCTCGTGCACTCGGGGGGCTTCCTCGGCACGCTGCTGGGCGGCGGGGCGCAGTGGCTCGTCGAGGGCTCGACCGTGGTGCGTCCCTACCGGGGCCTCGGCTACGGCGCGGCGGCGGGCGTGCTCGCGGCCGGCGCGCTCGCGACGCAGGTGCGCGTCTCGCCCGCGCGCCTCTTGCTCGTCGACCTCGGCGCCGGGCTCGGGGCGATCGCGGGGGCGGCGGCGGGCAGCCCGCTGCTCTTCGACGAGCCCTCGAAGTCCGAAGAGCGGGCGTGGGTCTCGCTCACGCTCGGCGGCACGCTCATCGGCGGCGCGGCGGCCGTCTGGCTGACCCGCTCGATGTCCGAGCGCTCGGCGCTCGCGCCGCCGCGCTGGCTGCCGATGCCCTCGACCGTCGCCTCCCTCGACCCGAGCCCGCGCGCCCAGCGCGCCCCCGGCCTCGGCCTCGCGTGGCGGGGCACCTGGTAACGCGAACATGGCCCAGAAGACCATCACGATCGACGACACCTACGCCGGCATGCGCCTCGACAAAGTCGTGGCGCTCTCGCTCGGCCTCGGCCGCGGCCCCGTGCGCCGCCTCTTCGAAGAGGGACGCGTGCGCGTCGGGCGGCGCCCCGGCGTCAAGGGCGACGTCTTGCCCGCCGGCGCGACCGTCGAGGTGAGCCTGCCCGAGGTCGAGGGCGAGGCGGCCCTCGCCGAGGCCGCGCCCGCGCGCCCGCTCGTCGTGCTCGTCGAGACGCCGGAGGCGGTCGTGGTCGACAAGCCCGCCGGCCAGCCGAGCGCGCCGCTGCGGCCGGGCGAGACCGGCGCGCTCGCCAACGCCCTGGTCGGGCGCTACCCCGAGATGGCCGGCGTGGGCTTCCACCCGCGCGAGCCGGGCCTGGTGCACCGGCTCGACACGGGCACCTCGGGCGTGCTCGTCGCCGCCCGCAGCGCCGCCGCCTTCGAGGCGCTCTCGGCCGGGCTGAAGGCGGGGCGCCTCGCCAAAGACTACCTCGCCGTCTGCCAAGACGACGAGCTGCCCGAGACGGGGCACGTCGACATCCCGCTCGCGCCGCACCCGAAAGACAGCCGCCGCGTGCTCGCCTGCCTGCACCCGCGCGACGTCGCGCGCCTCGAGCCGCGCCCGGCCTCGACCGAGTACCGCGTCGAGCGGCGGGCCGGGGGGCGCGCGCTCGTGCGCGTGCGGGCGCCGCGGGCGCTACGGCACCAGATTCGCGCGCATTTGGCCGCCATCGGCTGCCCCATCGTCGGCGACGAGCTCTACGGCGCCGAGCCGGTGCCGGGCCTCGGCCGTCACGCGCTGCACGCCACCTTCGTCGGCTGGAGGGGCGGCGACGGCGTCTCGCCCTTCGAGGCGCGCTCGCCCCTGCCCGCCGAGCTCGAAGCGCTGCTCGCCTGAGCGGCGGGCGCCGCCGCGCGCAGGTCGGCGAGCGTCCTGCGGGCGAGCTCGGCGGCCGGGCGCACGCCCCGCGCGTCGGGCTCGAGCGTCGCCACGCGCTCGCCCTCGGCGCGCCCGTCGGACCAGCGCGCCCCGGGGGCGTTCGCCCGCAGGAAGGCCTCGGCCGCGCTCCCGCCGCGCACCCGCACGAGCAGCTCGACGCCGAGCGCCGGGCCGCCCGGCCCGATCGCGTACGCGCACCCGATCTCGAGCCCCTGAAGGCCCTCGGGGCCGGCCGCCGACTTGACGAGCAGCCGGAGCTCGTCGGGCTCGCCCGTGCCGCGCACGAAGCGGACGAAGGGCACGGCGCGCAGCGAGGGGTCGGCCTTCTGCAGCGCGCGCAAGACCCGGCGCAAGAGCGGCGCCGGGGCCCGCGCGAGCGAGGGCGGCAGCTCGCCCCGGCGCCCGGTGAAGAAGAGCGGCACGAGCGCGAGGCCGTCGAGCAGGACGAGCGGCGCGTGCGCGGGGGCGACGCGCTCGAGCCAGGCGGCGAGGGCGGCGAGGCAGAGCGCGACGGCGGCGAGCAAGAGGCGCCCCGAGGGCGTGCCGGCGTCGAGGAAGGCGTCGCGGACGCGGGGGCCGGGGGCGAAGGCGTCGTCTTCGCTCACGACCAGCCAGCGGCCCGGGGGGCGCGCGGGCGAGAGCGCGACGGGCGGGCGGTGCGCCATCAGGGCCATCGCGGCGAGCAGCACCAGCGTGCCCGCGAGCGGCGAGCGCCAGGCGAGCTGCAGCCCCACGCCGAGCGCGGCGGCGGCCCCCGCGAGCGCGGCGCGCGCGTCGCCGGGCAGCGGCACGAGCGGCGGCACGCGCGCGCCGGCGGCCGCCGCGTGCAGGGCGGCCTGCCGGTTCTTCAGCGCCGTCAGCGCGGAGGCGAGCAGAAAGAGTCCGAGCCCGACGAGCGCGATGGCGCGCCGCTCGTCGCTCGAGGGGCCCTCGAGCGCCTCGAGCGCCTCGGGCGAGGGCGGCACGACCCGGCGGTCGGTCACCTCGGCGAGCGCGCGCGGGTCGACCCGGATGCGCCACGCCGCCCGCTCGCCCTGGGCGACGTGCGCGCGCACGAGCTCGAGCTCGTCGCCGGCCTCGGTGCGCCGCGAGGCGGTCTGGTAGGGCACGCCGACCGCGCTCGCCTCGGCGTCGCCCTCGGCCGCGGGCCGGGGCGGCGTCGGCGAGGCGGGCACGACGAACACGCAGCGGTCGTTGTCGACGCCGCCCGGCCAGCGCGGCCCGAACCACTGCAGCGCGACGAGGGCCCCGTCGCGGCGCAGCGCGCCCGACTTGACGAGGTCGGTGCGGTAGCTGACGCGCACGCGGTAGGTGCCCTTCTTCAGCCCCTTCTCGCGCGGCGAGAGGCGCAGGGTGCCGGCGGCCCGGAGCTCGGCGCGCAGCGGGCTCGGCGCCCCCGTGACCTCCTCGCCACCCTCACCCCCGTCGCGCTCGCGCACCGGCGTGGCCGTCGCCTCGCCCTCGGGCGCGGCATCGAGGTCGACGCCCGGCACGTCGAACTGCTCGAGGGGCCCGCCCCGCACGCGCAGCAGAATGTCGTGTGTGACGCGGGCGCGGCCGGCGGCGTCGAGCGCCACCGTGGCCGAGTGCGCCGTCACCGACGCCTCGACCCACGCCCAGGCCGAGCGCGGGAGGGCTGCCACGAGGGTCGCGAAGAAGAAGAGCGGGGCGAGGGCGCGGAGCGCGCGCGGCGCGGCGCGGCGGGCGCGGAGGGGTCGCATGGCCCCGTAGGGGGTAGGCGAGCGGGCGCGGCCGGGCCAAGATTTGGGGCGCACCGGGCGCCCGACTTCGCGCATCATGGCGCCCGGGCGATGGAGGCGATCATCAGGGCCACGGCGCGCTGGGCCGCCGCCACGCTCGGCGCCCTCGGCGCGCTCGTCCTGCTCTCGGCCACGGTGCGCCTGCTGCCTTGGGCCCTCGCGCCCGACGTGGCCTGGGGCCCGCTCGGCGTCTTCGCCCGCGGCGTGCTCGTCGTCGGCTTCGAGACCGCGCTGCTCGTCTCGCTGCCGGTGGCCTGGGCGCTCGCGGCCGCCTCGCTGAACGATCAGGGCGAGGCGCGCGCCTGCCTGCTCACGGGCGCCTCGCCCTGGGCCCTCGCCCGCGCGACCGCGCCGCTCGGGCTCTTGTGCTCGATCGTCATGCTCTGGCCGAGCGCGCTCTGGGGGCGCGACGCGAGCCAGTCGGGCGTCGTCGTGCGCGGCCTCGTGCGGTCGGCCCGCGAGGGGTGCGACCCGGCCCTGCGCCCGGTCTCCGAGGTGCCCTTGGCCCGCGCCACCTGGCTCTGCCCGCCCGAGGGGCCCGCGCGCCTCGTCGCCTCGCTCGGCACGAGCCTGGTGGCGAGCGTCGAGGGCGTGCGCGTCGCCGACGACCTCCGCACGCTGTGGGCCGACGGCGTCTCGCTCGACGTGCGGGGCCCGCCGCCCGTGCACCTGCAGGCCCGCGCAGGCGTGCTGACGGGCCTGCCGCCCTTCGCGCGCGCGGCGGGCCCCTCGCAGAAGCTGCGCCCCTGGTTCGTCGTCGCGGGCGCGCTGACGGGGGCGCTCTCTGTGATGGCGTCGCTCCTGCGGCGCGGCGAGGCGCGGCGCGCGGTCTCGCTCGGCGTCGGCGGCGCGAGCTCGGCCTGCGGGCTCGGGCTGCTCGTCGGCTCCGAACGGCTGGGGCTCGGGCCGCTCTGGTACGCGGCCGTGCCCGCGGCGATGGCGGCGCCGCCCTGGCTCTGGCAAGCCGGGCTGACCTCGGCCGAACGCTGGCGCCGGCGGCGGCTCTTGCGCGGGCCCTTGCGCCCCGCCGAGGCCGTGAGCACGAGCCCCGAAGCCCGGCCGCCGGGGCAACCCGAGCCCGAGACCGCGCCGCCCGAGGGGCGACGTCAGAAGGGCGAGCGTGGCGGCGAATAGGCAAAGGGGGCGCGAGGGTCGGGCAGGAGGGCTCGCAGGAACGCAGGCGAACGATCGGCAAAAGGGGCGGCGCCCGGCGCGAGCGCGGGGGCGAGAGCGTGGGGCGAGGTACGTTGCGGGGCAGAGCAGCGGGTGGTAAGGGTGAACTCATGGGACGCCTGGGCTTCGGCGAGATTCTAATCATCGCGCTCGTAGCGCTCTTGCTCTTCGGGGCGTCGCGCATCTCCGATATTGGCAAGGGCCTCGGCGAAGGCATCAAGAACTTCAAGAAGGGCCTGCGCGAGAGCGACGACGAAGACGAGCCGAAGCAGCTGCCCAAGGCGGGCGAAGAGGGCGAGAAGAAGGCGTAAGGCCGGGCGGCTTCGCGCCCCCCTGCCCTGCCCCGCGGCGGGCGGCTCGGGGCGCTCGGCGAAGCCCTGGCCGCGGCGCCCCCGTCGCGGGCGCCCACCCGCCGAAACGGGCCCCCGAGCGAGAGTGCTCCGGCGCTCGACCGGGCCGGGCCGCCGGCGAGGCTCGGTGAGCGAGGCCGGCGCAGGCGGGCCGCGGCGAAAAAACGCGGCAGGCTTCCGGAGGTGCCGGCGGCGACGCCGCGCGTTCGGGTGGCGCAGGCGGCCGCGGCGAAAAAACGCGGCCGGCGGCCCGGCCCGGCCGAGCGCCGAAGCGCGCTCGGCCGCTGCCCCGGCGGTTGCGCCCCCTGGGCCCGTATGGTTGAACCTGCGGGGCGGCATCCATGGGGTACACGTTCCGAATCGCGCTCCGCTACATGCGGGCCAAGAAGGTCGCGTTCGTCAGCATCGGCACGGCCTTCGCGGTGCTC
>DASTPP010000155.1:0-38780 GCA_035762175.1 Polyangiaceae bacterium
CCCGCGGCCGGGGGCCCGCCGCGGGGCGAGGGGCGGGCGCGGCGGCGGCCGCCGCTGCCGCCGCTGGTCAGCGCGATCGCGGTCCTGGCGGCGACGGCGCCGGCGCGGTCGGACGACGGCGGGCGGCTGCAGCGGGCGCACCAGGCGACGATGCGGCTCGACGTGAGCGAGGCGCGCGACCTGCTCGCGCCGCTGCCGCCCGAAGACCCCGACGTGGCGGCCGAGCGCGCCCTGCTCGCGCTCTACGAGGGCGACTGCGACGGCTCGCTCGAGGCGCTCGCGCGCGCGCCCTCGCGGCGCGACGAGTGGGCCGAGCAGCTCGCCGAGGTCGCGCGGGGCTGCGCCCGCGTGACGGCCTCGGCGCTGGTGGTCGAAGACGAGGCGCGCGGGCTCGTCTTCCGGCTCAAAGACGACGAAGACGCCGCGCTCGTGCCCTTCCTGAGCGACGTGGCCGACCGGGGCCGGGCGACGCTCGAGCGCGAGCTCGGCGTGCGGCTGCCGCGGCCCCTGCGCATCGAGGTGGTGCGCGACCACTACAGCCTGGCGGCGATGACGGGCCTGCCCGAGGAGGCCGCGCGCACGACGGGCACCGTGGCCGTGGCCAAGTGGGGCCGCGTCACGATGCTCTCGCCCCGGGCGGCGCCGCACGGCTACCCCTGGGCCGACACGCTGATGCACGAGATGACCCACCTCGCGGTCACCCGGGCCTCGACCGACCGGGCGCCGCTCTGGCTGCAAGAGGGGGTCGCCAAGCGGCAAGAAGCGCGCTGGCGCGAGCCCTTCGCCTTCGACGACTCGCCGCCGGCCGACGCGACGGCCAAGGCGGGCTTCGCCAAGGGCCTCGCCCTGCCGCTCGACCGGCTCGGCCCGAGCATCGCGATGCTGCCGACGGCCGAGCAGGCGATGGTGGCCTTCGCCGAGGTCACGAGCTTCGTGCGCTACTGGACGCACGAGGCGGGCGATCGCGCGCTGCCGCGGCTGCTCGCGGGCCTGTCCGATCGGCCCGGCCCGGGCGGCGTCGACGCCGCGCTGGTCGACGCGAGCGGGGCCGACCTGCACGCCTGGGACGAGCGCTGGCGGGCGTACCTGCAGGCGGTGAGCGTGCGCGAGGGCGAGGTGCCGGCGCCGGGCGGCGAGGGGCACGGCGCGGGCGGGCGCCAGCTCGTGCGCAACGTGCGCCTCGGCGACCTGCTGGCCGAGCGCAAGCACGAGGGGGCGGCGGTGCGTTACTTCGAAAAGGCGGTGGCCGCCTCGGGCCGCGACCCCTCGCTGCGCGCCCGGCTCGCCCGCGCCCTGACCGCGCTCGGGCGCCTCGAGGAGGCCGACCGGCGGGTCGACTCGCTCTCGGCCGTGCAGCACGCGCAGGGCCCCTACCTCGCCCTGCGGGCGGCCGCCCTCGCGCGCCGGGGCGAGCGCGACGAGGCCGCCCGCTCGCTCGACCACGCCCTCTGGCTCTCTCCTTGGGACGTCGACGTCGCCTGCGCGGCCGCCGACGCCGCCCCCTCCCCCGACGACCCCCGCCGCTCGCTCTGCGAAGCGCTGCGGCATGCGGGCACCGATTGACCTCGCCGAAGCCAAGGCCCTAGCATCGTGGGCCTCCAGGGCGCAGCGCGCCTTTCCGCTCCTACGCTCGGCCCCCTTGCACCCGTCCTTGCTCATGGCGCTCGCGCGGAGTCCGCATGCCGAATGATGTGGTGGCGAAACCGCCGGCCGACCCCTCGACGGGGGGCGCCGCCGAGCGGCCGCTCGAGGCAGCGGCGACCCCGGCCCAGGGCCCGCCCGGTGACTCATCCGTGCCGCCGGGCCCGCCCGACGAACTCGCCGCCCAGCAGCCACAGACGCCCTCGGGCGGCATGAACCGGGCGCGCGGCAAGATGGCGCTCAAGATCCCCGACGACGCCGTCCCCTCGCGCCCCCAGAGCCCGAGCGTTCGTCCGACCGGCGACGGCGAGGTCTCGCCCCTGCTCGGCATGCGCATCATCTCGCTGGGCGACGGGCCCGCTCCCTCGGGGCCGGGGCCGGCGGCCCCCAGGGCCGAAGCGCGGGCCGAGAAGCGCTCCGAGCCGCCCCGGCCCGCCGCGAACTCGCACCCGCCCGCCGGGCTGCCCTCGGCCCTCGAGGCCGCCCGCGCCGTCCCGCAGCCGGGGCGCGGGCGCATCTCCTCCATACCCGCGCCGCCGCCCCCGCGTCCGCCGGCGCCCGCCATCCTGTCGACGATGCCCGCCTCGACCGCCGCCCCCTCCCCCGGCGTGCAGCCGCCCCCGGGGGCCGGGGCGTCGGGCGCGGCGCGAGGCCAGAGCGCCGCCCCCGCGGCCGGCCCGCCTCCGGGCGCGAATAGCGCGGCTTCGGGCAAGGCGGCGCCCGGCCATTCGCCTGCGGGCGGCGCCCTGAGCGGCCACACGGCCCCGGGCGGCCATGCGACCCCGGGCGGCTCCGGGGGCGTTCAAGCGGCCCCGGGCGGCTCCGGGGGTGTTCAAGCAGCGGCCCCGGGCGGCCAAACGCCGCAGGGCGGCCCGGCCGGCGGCCACGCGGGGGGCTTCGCGCGCCCTTCTGGCGGCTCGTCGAGCGTTCCGCCCCCCGGCAACCAGCCTGCCGCCAAGCCCGCTGCGGCGAGCGCGCCGCCGGCCGCGTCGAACTCGACGCCGCCCCGCCCCGCCTCGTCGCCCTTTCTCGTCGAACCCCTCTTCGAGGCCGGTGCGACGCCGAAAATGCCCTCGCCCCGGCCGCACATGCCGACCCGCCCCTGGGAGGGGCTGACGCCGCTGCCGACCGAGGGCCGGGCGCCCTCCCCGACCGAGGGCCGGACGCCCTCCCCGACCGGAGGCCGGGCGCCCTCGCCGGGCGAGGGGCGGGCGCCGGCCGCGGTTGAGGGGCGGGCGCCGGCCGCGGCCCCGGCGCCGGCGGCGAAAGAGGGCTGGGCGTCCGCGGCGGGCGAGCGCGAGCCCTTCTCGACCGACCCCGACGAGGCCCCCCTCGCGGCGCGCGACGGGCCCGAGCCGCCGGGCGCGCGCGAGCCGCTGCCCTCGTTCTCGATCGATGACGAAGAGACCGACGAGAACGACGCGTTGACGACGCAGCCCATCTCGTCGCTGCCGCCGCCGCCCGAGAGCGAGGTGCCGGACATCGAGGTCGAGGTCTCGCTCGACGAACCCCCGCCCTCCGTCGCGGCGCCGCCCGAGAGCGGGCCCGACTCGATCGGGCGGCTCTCGGCCGACACCGAGGCCGACCTCGCCGCGGCGCTCGCGAGCGGTGCCTACGAGCCGCCGCCCGACGATCGGCCGACGGCCGAGCCGCAGGGCGAGCCCGAGCCCGAGAGCGTCGAGGTGAGCCCCGAGAGCGTCGAGGTCGACGAGGCGCCCGAGGTCATGGCGGGCGAAGCCAACGACGATGACCCCTTCGCCGAGCCCGAGGGCGAGGGCGAGGCCGCCTTCGGCGAGCCCGAGAGCGTCGAGGCGGTCGAAGATCTCGACGCCACCCAAGAGATGGCGGCGCTCGACGTCGGGACCGAAGACGAGCCCGTCGAGGCCGACGAAGACGAGCTCGAAGAGGTCGACGACGCCGAGGTGCAGAGCGACCCGCGGGGGTCGGCGGCGCGCGGGCCGGCGGCGCCCTACGCCTCGTCGGTGCGCCTCTCGGGGCCCGGGCGCGGGGCGGCCTCGACGCCGCCGACGCCGCCCGCGCGCAGCAGCCGCGACGAGGCGCTCGACCTGCGCACGAACAAGCGGCGGGCGCGGCCCTGGTGGGAGGAGCTCTTCGACGACGACTTCTTGCGCGCGACGCCCCGCCCGACCGACGCGCAGGTCGCGGCCGAGGCGTCGTTCATCGAGGGGCGGCTCGGGCTCGCGAAGGGCGCGCTCATCCTCGACCTGGCGTGCGGGCACGGCCGCCACGCCATCGAGCTGACGCGCCGGGGCTACCAGGTGGTCGGCTTCGACCTGTCGCTGGCGATGCTGGCGTACGCGGCCGACGAGGCCGAGGTGGCGCGGCAGAAGGTCAACTTCTTGCACGGCGACATGCGCGAGATGCCCTTCGAAGACAAGTTCGACGGCATCTACTGCTGGGGCACGAGCTTCGGCTTCTTCGAAGAAGAGAAGAACTTCGCGCTGCTGCAGCGGGTGCACCGGGCGCTCCGGCCGGGCGGGGTCTTTCTGCTCGAGACGATCAACCGCGACTTCATCACCGCGCGGCAGCCCAGCCTCGTCTGGTACGAGGGCGACGGGTGCCTGTGCATGGACGAGGCGCAGGTCGACTTCATCACGAGCCGGCTCAAGGTCAAGCGCACCATCATGCTCGACGACGGCCGCACGCGCGAGGTCGACTACTCGGTGCGCATCTACGGGCTGCACGAGCTCGGCAAGATGATGCACGAGGCGGGCTTCCGGGTGATCGAGGTGAGCGGGCGGCTCGCGACGCCGGGCATCTTCTTCGGGGCCGACTCGCCCCAGTGCATCGTGCTGGCCGAGCGCGACTGAGCGCCGCCGCGCGCGGGGCGGCGGGCTCGCGGCGGCGAGGGCGACGGCGGCAGGCCTCGCGGCGGCGGGGGTGGCGGCCGGCTCGCGACGGCGTCGAGGGCGGCGGCCGGCTCGCGACGACGGAGGGGCGACGGCGTCGCCGCGGCGGCCGCCCCGGACCTCGCGCGTTGGTCTGCCCGGCGGCCGGTGCTAAGACGGGGGCGTGTCCGTACGACGAGCGTGGCGGCGCGGCGTTCTGGCCGCGGCCCTGCCCCTGGGCCTCGCCCCGGGCTGCGGCGGGTCGAGCCCGGCGCCGCCGGCGCAGCCCTCGGCCCCGGGCGAGAGCGAGGCGCCGGCGGGCCCCGCCGAGCGCCCCCGCGGCTCGGCGCGGCAGCGCCTCGTCGAGGCGGCGCTCGACGTGTCCGAGGCCGACGAAGACCAGGGCCGCTGGGAGGCCGCGCTCGCGCTCGTCGACGCCGTGGCCGCCGAGCTTCGCGCCGCCGACGCCGAGCCCGCGCTGCTCGCGCGCGCGCTCGCCCGCCGCGGCAGCCTGCTCGTCGTCAAGGCGCGGCGCGTGACGGGCGACTACGCCGCGGCGCTCGCGGCGCTCGACGAGGCGCGCGCGATCGCCGAGAAGGCCGGCGACCGGCGGGCCACGGCGGCCGCGCTCGAAGACATCGGGCTCGCGCACTACATCCGGCGGGCGTCGTCGGGCGACGGCGACTACGCCGAGGCGAGGCGCGCCTTCGAGCGCGCGCTCGCGCTGCGCGAGAAGGCGGGCGACAAAGACGGCACCGCCGAGACGCTCTTCCACCTCGGGCTCGTCGCCGAGGTCAGCGGCAACCGCAAAGAGGCCTGGGACCGCTACCACGCCTCGATCGCCATCGCCGAGCGCACGCGCGACCGGCAGCGGGCGGCCGCCGTCCGCCGGCACTTCGGCTCGCTCTACGAGAGCTCGAACGAGCTCGAAAAGGCGCTGCGCGAGTACGAGAAGTCGCTCGCGCTCGTGCGCGAGGCCAAGCAGCGCTCGGCCCTCGCCCCGGCGCTCGCCGCCGTCGGCGACACGCTCTACGCGCTCAGGCGCGACGCCGCGAAGGCCCTGCCCTACCTGAACGAGGCGCTCGCGGTCGCCAACGAGCTCGGCGACAAGGCCCACGTCGCCTCGGTGCGCCGCTCCCTCGGCGACATCGCCCGCGACAAGGGCGACGCCCAGGCCGCCGCCGAGCACTACCGCGCCGCCCTCGCCGCCGCCGAGGCCGCGCGCGAAAGGGGCGTCGTCGCGTCGGTGCGCGCCAGCATGAAGAAGCTCGGCGGCAAGGGCGCGCCCGCCGAGGGCGGCCGGGCTCCGTGAGCGCCGGCCGCGGGCCCGGCGGCGCGCGGCCCTGAGCGGGCCCCGGCTCAGACCCGCACGTCGTGCGCGAGCGCGCCGGACTCGGCGTCGAGCGAGACCACGCGGCCCGCGTCGTCGCACGCGACGACGAGGCCCCGCGAGGCGCGCAGCGAGACGCGCCCCGCGCCCTGAAAGCGCAGCGCGGCGAGCTTGCGCGCCTCGCGCCCCGGCGGCGCGTCCCAGACGCCGACGGCGCACGCGGCCTCGAGGGGCCGGCGCGAGGCGACGGCGACCAGTGTCCCGAGCGCGACGAGCCCGAGGGGCTCGCCCTCGAGGCCGGGCAGCGTCGTGCGCGTGAAGTCGCGCCCCGACCAGGAGGCGAGCCAGGGCGGCGCCCCCTCGGCCCCGGCCTCGAGGGCGAGCAGGCCGAGCTGGGGCGAGCCCCGCGCCGCCCAGAGCGTGCGCTCGCCGAGCAGCGAGGCGGTGACGGCCGGCTCGGCCGCGCTGCGCTCGAGCAGGGTCTCGCACGCGGGCCGGAAGCGCCAGCGCTCGACCGCGTCGAGGCCGGCCTCGCCCCGGGACACGGCGAGCACGCACTCGCCGGCGACGCGCTCGAGCAGCAGGGCGAGCGCGCCGACGTCGGGCACGCGGTGCAGCGCCTGCCAGCGCTCGTCGAGCACGTCGACGACCCAGAGGTCGAGCGGGCCCGCGCCGAGCTCGGGGTCGCGGCCGCGCTCGCCCTCGTGACCTTCTTCGCCGGGCCCGGGGCCGCGGAAGGGGCCTCCCCCCGGCGCGCGCGAGGCGACCACCCAGCGCTCGCCGTCGAAGGTCTCGGCCCAGCGCTCGACGCGCGCGTCGCACCAGTCGTCGGAGCGGCGGTCGAGCAGGTTGAGGCGCGAGAGGCGCTTCGCGCCGCCGCGAGGGGCCAGGGCGATGGCGCGGTCGCCCTCGTCGGAGACGACCAGCCGGTGCGCCGGCCGCGGGAAGGTGGCGAGGCGCTTGCCCGTGCGGCCGAGCAGGAGCGCGCCCGCCTCGCCGAGCGCGACGAGCAGGCGCCCGCCGGGCAGGGGCGCGGCGTCGTAGACGGCCTGCGAGCCGGCGTCGGGCGCGTCGAAGTCGAAGGCGAGCGGCGGCCCCTCGCGCTTCGACCACGCGCTCCGGCCGCGCTCGGGCAGCGGGGGCAGGTCGGCCTCGAGCGCGGCGTCGCCCGAGGCGCGCGCGAGCGCCATGCACTCGCGGCGCCCCCAGGGCGAGGCGGCGGTCGGGTAGTCGCGCAGGAGCGCGCGCAGCGTCGCGCCGGCCATTGCCCGCACGGCCGGGCGCGCCGCCTCGCGCGTCAGCTGCTCGGCGAGCGCGAGGCGCAGGGCGTGCGCGCCCGGCCCTTCGGCCTCGAGCCAGCCCTCGAGCGTCGGCCGCAGCCGCTCGTAAGCCTCGGCTTCGCGCCGGCGCGCCTCGGCCGCGGCGGCGAGCAGGGCGACGAAGGCCCCGCGCTCGGCCGCGAGCGGGCCCCGGCCGGCGGCGCCCTCGAGGCGCAAGGGCACCGGCTCGGCGAGCGCCGCCTCGATGGCGGGGCGCATCGCCAAGAGCCTCGCCCCGGCCTCGCCGCCGAGCTCGACGCCGAGGTCGGCCCAGCGCAAGCGCAAGCGCTGCGCCTCAGGCAGGGGCTGGGCGACCTCGACGGCGGCGAGGTAGCGCCCCGCCTCGGCCAGGTTCTCGGCCCAGAGCGCCCGCAGCTCTTTGCCCTCGCCCGAGTCGCCGAGCCGCTCGACCGCCTGGGCGAAAGCGTCATGGCGCCGCGCGATGAGCACCGCGCGGCGGGGGTCGCGCGCGAGCATCCATTGGCGGATGACGAGCGGCGGCGGCAGGGCCCGCGCCTCGGCGAGCTCGGCGGCCAGGCGCAGCTCGCCCTTGCGCTCGAGGTACGAGACGGCCTCCTCGCTCTGGCGCAAGAGCTCGGCGAGCACGAAGGCCGCCTCCTGATGGCGCCCTTGCGCGTCGAGCCGCTCGAAGGCCTGGCGGTAGAGCCGCCGCAGGTGGTCGAAGAGGTTCTCGGAGAAGCGCAGCGCGGGGCCGCGGCCGAGCTCTCCGAGCCCGATGGTGAGGTCGGCGCGGGGCTGGGGCACGCCGAGCGCGGGCGGCCCGCCCCCGCCCGGCTTGTCGCTCAGCGGGATCGCGTGGCGCAGCGCCTGGTCGAGATCACCCTCGTCGAACATGCGCAGCATCGCGCGCACGTACTCAGCCTGGCGGCGCCCGAGGATGGCGCCGAGCCGCGTGCGCATCAGCAGGCGGAGGAAGAGCGCGCGCAGCCGCCCGCCCTCCGGGGGCGCGCCGTCGAGCGGCACCGGCGAAGCCCCGCCCGCGCCGCCGCCGACCGCGGGGCGAGCGGCGCCGGGGCGCCGGCCGAAGAGGCCGCCGAACCAGGCGAGCAAGGGCGCGAGCCAGCCTGGCCCCGGCGCCGCGCCGGCGGCCGACGGCGACCCAGCGCCCGCCTGCCCGCCCGGCCGTCCGCGCCGCCCGAGCAGGCCGAACCCCGACGCGAGCCAGGCCGCGAACGCCGCGAAGGCGCCCAGGGCGGCAAGGGCGGCGCGGGCGAAGGCGCCCGGGCCCGCCCCCCGCGCCCCGCCCGAACCGCCGGGCGGCCGCCCCTCGCGCGCGTTCGCGAGCGCCTCGAGCGCCTCGCGCATCTCGGGCGGCGGCGGCTTGACGGCCTCGGCGAACACCTCGCGCGCCGAGGCGTGGCGGGCCTCGGCGACGAGCCGCGGGAGGGCGGGCGGCTCGCCGAGCGAGCCCGCCTCGACGAGCTCGAAGGGCGAGAGGTCGAGCCAGAGCGAGGGGTCGACCGGCTCGGGCCGCGCGTGCGCGAGCGCCTCGCCCGCCTTGACCTGCACGATCGCCCCGCGCGCCGGCGCGATCGCCGCGAGCTCGGAGGGCGCGAGGGGCGCCGCGGCGAGGGCGTCGGCCGCGGCCGCGAGCGGCGCGCCCGGCGCGGCGCGGGTCGACGTCCAGCGGACGCGCGGCAAGAGGAGCGCGAGCTCCGAGTCGCCGAGGCGCACGACGCGCGCGCCCGGCTCCCAGTGCTCGAGCACGCGCGCCCTCGCCCGGTCGCGGCCCAGGGTGCGCTCGTCGACGACGAAGCCGCGCGCGGGCACGACGCCGCGGTGCACGAGCGCGCGGGGGCGCGGCGGGGCCGTCACGAAGGCGCCCCCGCCGCGGGCTCGAGGCGCAAGACGTCTTGCTCGGGGCCGAGCGCGCGCACGACGAGCAGGCCAGCCTCCGTCCGGTAGGCGAGCGCCCGCGAGGCGGGCGAGTACGCCGCGGCGCGGACGGGCCCGGGCGCCTCGGCGAGGGGCCCGCGGACGCTGGCGCCGACGTACTGGAACGCGCGGCGGTCGGGGCCGAGCACCACGAGCGAGAGCTCGCCGGGCGCCGGCCAGTGCGCGAGGCCGACCGCCCGCGCCCCGGGCGGCGGCGCGATCAGGTCGACGATCTCGAAGCGCTCTTGCGCCCGGAGGTCCCAGCGCGCCAGGCGGAACGCGCCGTCGGGCGCGCGCAGCGCGAGGGCGCACTGCGAGCCCCACTCGCCGAAGAAGGCCTCGTCGGGCGCGACGGCGAGGGCGTTCGGCGCGAGGCGCGAGTGCAGCCGCTGCCCGTCGCAGGGCACGGGCCCCCAGGTCGAGAGCCGCAGCTCGCCGCTCTCGCCGACCCAATACACGACGGCCCCCTGCCCGCGCGGCCCCTGCCCGAGCCCGATCGCGTCGCCCTCGTAGATCGGGCCGAGCGAGCCGTCGGACTCGAAGGCCAAGAGGCGCGGCGGCAGAAAGAGAAAGGCGAGCGGTTGGTGGGTTCGCGTCGGGCCCTCGAAGGGCTTGCCCTCGCGCAAGAGCAGGGGCGCGAGCGCGAGCGGGTCGGGGGCGGGCTCTTCGGCCCCCTCGGCCAGGGGGTAGTTGCGCTCCCACGCGACGCCGCCGCGCTTGCCGAAGCGGTAGAGCCAGAAGGTGCGGCCGGCGAGCTCGACCGCCCAGAGCGCCTTGCCCAAGGCCCCGGCCCCGAGCAGGACGCCGCCGCGCTGGGGCCGCAAGGTGATCGAGGGCGCGGGGGGCGCGGCCGCCGAGTTCGGCACGACGTGCGCGACGATCTCGCCGCCCTCGAGGCGCACGAAGAGCCGGCGGCCGTCGTGGCTGAAGGCGGGCGGCGCGTCGAGGGCGGCGCGGGTCGCGGCGGGCTCCTTGCGCAGGGGGGCAGGCGGGGGCAAAAACGGCGAGCGGAGCCAGCGCGCCGAGCGCGCGGGCTCGGGCAGATCGAGCTCGAGCGAGCGCGGCGGGGCGCCCGGGCGCTCGAGCCGCACGCGCGCGCGCCGCCCCTCGAGGTCGGGCACCTGCCCGACGGCGACGCTCGCGTAGGCGGCCGGGCGCGGGCCGAGCGCGGGCGGGGCGCCGCCGATCAGCCACGCGTCGTCGGACGCGGCGGGGCGCACCCGCTCGTCGAAGAAGCGGGCGATCTCGGCCGGGCCGGGCCCGACCAGGGCGCGGCCCTCGCGCAGCCAGTGCCTGACGCCGTCGGCCTCGAGGCGCTCGTAGAGCGTGGGGCCGCCCGCGCCCCAGAAGGCCCACGAGAAGTCGGCCCGCGCCTCGGCCGCCCGGCGCGCGAGCGCGAGCAGCGCGGCGAGCGCGACGAGGCGGGGCGCGCCGAGCAACTCGGAGCCGCCCGCCGCGAGCGCGACGCAGCGCCGCGAGCCGATCGGCCCGCGGTGGGCCAGCCGCCAGAACGCGTGCTCGCCCGAGGCGGCCCGGCGCAGAAACTCGTCGGGGGCCTCGTCGGCGAGCAGCCACTCGGCGTGCGTCAGCCGCTCGTAGGAGCCCCGCCGCGCGACCCCGTCGAACCCGTCGGGGTCGCCCACCGGCTCGGCGCGCGCCGCGCGCAGCGGCCCGACGAGCGCGTGCAGCCGCTCGGCCCAGGCCCCCAGGCTGAGCGCCAGGTCGGGCACGAGCTCGGCGAGCGCCTCGCGGAAGGCGGCGACGTCGCCCGCGGGCTTCACGCGAGCGCCCCCTCGAGCCACGCCCGCAGCCGCGCGTGGCCGAAGGGCCGCGCCCGCGCGGCCGACACGAGCCGCGGCGGCCAGGGCACGACGAGCACCGGGGGCGCCGAGACCACGCGCAAGACCGCCCGCTCGAGCAGCGCGGCCGGCACGCTCGGCTCGCTGTGCGTCGGCAGCAAGAGCGCCGGCGCCGCGGGGTCGGTGCCGAAGTAGGCCACGCCCTCGGCCCAGGGCAGCTCGCCCGCCGGCCCGACGAGCGCGAGCAGCCGGGGCGCCCACACCCCCCGGAGCGACGTCGAAGGGGGCCGGCCCAGGCACGCGCGCGCCAGCGCCTCGGCCGCCTCGCCCTCGGCGAAGACGGCCGAGGGCTCGAGCGGCCGCGCCCGGGGGCGGAAGTCGACGGCCGCCCCGCCGCTCACGCCCCGCCCTTCAGGGCCGCGACCAGGCGCTCGCGCGCCGCGGCGAGCGCGGGCGGCATCGCCCCCGGCGCGAAGCCCGCGTCGATCTCGCGCGCCACCCCTTCGAGCTTCAGCCGGAAGGCCCCGAGCGCCTCGGGCGACCGCGGCGCCTCGGCGAGCAGCGCGTCGACGTCGCGCACGATGCGCGCGGCGCGCGCGAGCGGCCCCTGCGAGGCCTCTTCGGCCGCCGCCCGCAGCGCCTCGCTCTCGGCCCCCGCGAGCAGCTCGCGCAGCGCCCCCCGCGCCAGCTCTTGCCCCTCGGCCGTCGGCACCGCGAACACCAGCGGCCAGAGGTCGGCCGCGCCCGCCTCGCGCCGCCCCGAGAGCGCCGCCGCCGCGGCCACCAGGCGCTGGGCCTTGACCACGCGCCGGTCGGACAGCCAGAGCCCCGCCTGCCGCAGCCTGCGCACCGCGTGCGCGTAGGTCGAGGTGACGGGCGCGAGGTCGACCTCGCCCGCCGCCCGCGAGAGCGCCTCGAGCCACGCCGGCGCCCCGCCGCCCGGGGCCTCGGGCGCCCGCCGCCCGCCCTCGAGCAGCTCTTCGAGCCGCGCGTCGGGCACCGGCTCGACGAAGCAGCGGACGAGGAAGCGGTCGGCGAAGGCCGCGAGCGAGGGGTCTTCGGGCAGCCCGTTCGAGGCCGCCACGCACACCCGCAAGGGGCAGCGGCGCACGGTGTGCCCCCGCCGGAAGACGCGCTCGTTCAGGAGGGCGAGCAGCGTGTTCAAGATCGCGGTCGAGCCGAGGAACACCTCGTCGAGGAAGGCCACCTCGGCCTCGGGCAGCATGCCCGTCGTCTCGGTCTCGACCAGCCCCTCGCGCAGCTTGCGCAGGTCGACCGGGCCGAAGATCTCGCTCGGCTCGGTGAAGCGGCCCAGCAGGTACTCGAAGTAGCGGAGCCCGAGCCCCCCGGCCACCCGCCGCACCGCCTCGCTCTTGGCCGTGCCGGGCGGCCCGACCACGAGCAGGTGCTCGCCGGCGACGGCCGAGAGCACGATGAGCTCGACCAGCGACTCGCGCTCGACGAGCCCGCGGCACGCGCCCGCGACGACGTCGCGCAGGCCGCGCGAGGCGGCGATGAGATCGGTCACGGCCGGGCACTCTAGCACCGGCGAAGGGCGCGCGTCCGCCGGCGCGGCGGGCGCGCCGGGCCCGCGGGGTCAGAAGGCGAAGCCCGCCCCCACCCGGAAGAGCGCGCCCGACAGCCGCAAGGGCGGCAGGTACACCTCGCCCACGCGCGCGCCCTCGCCCCCGCCCTCGGGCCGCATCGCCATCGAGACCGAGCCGGCGAACCCGTAGCCCCCCTCGGCGAAGACGAGAAAGCTCTTGGCGGGCGCGCCGCGGCCGAAGGACGCGAACGAGAAGGCGGCGCCCGCCGTGGCGTCGAGCGACCAGGTCCACTGGCCGCTCTCGAGCGAGCCGCCGCCCGCGTCGTCGACCCGCGCGTCGAGCCGCAGCGCGCCCGGCGCGACGCGCGCGTAGGGCCGCAGCCGCGCCCCGAGCTCGTAGCGGCCCTCGAGCCCGAGCGCCGCCCGGTGCACGCCGAGCCGCGAGCTCGACCCGCGCGCCTCCGTCGCGGCCGCGGCGCCCACGTCATAAAAGGCCCCCGCATGCACCGTCAGCGGCCCCGAGCGCGCGAACGCGTAGCTTGCGCCGAACGAGGCCTGCGAGAGCACGTTGGTCTCGCCGAAGGGGTCGAAGCCGGGGCCCGTCACCCACCCGGCCCGCAGCCCCGCGCGCAGATCGAGGCCGAAGCCCGGCGCCGGCTTGCCCTCCGGGCCCGCGGGCGCCTCGGCCTCGGCGCCCGCCGCCCCCGCGAAGGGCGCGGCCGCGGCCGACGACGCCAGGGCCCCCCCGGCGCTCGGGGCCGACGACGCCAGGGCCCCCCCGGCACTCGGGGCCGCCGACCTGTCCGGCGGGGCCGCCGACGTCGCCCCGCCCTCGGGCGGGGCGGCCCAGGCCGGCGCCGGGGCGGCGAGCGCGGCGGCGGCGAGAAAGCAAAGCGAACGGCGCATCAGGGAAGCCCTCCGAGCAGAAAGCCCGCATAGTGCCGGGCGGCGAGCGGGTCGGGCGCGCGCGCGTCGAGCAAGGTGATGGCGCCGTAGGGGTGCACCGCGACGAGGGCGGGCCCCCCGTCGGGCCGCGCGATCTCGAAGGCGCCGTCGATCGGCCGGTCGAGCAGCAGGTTGCGCGGGTGCAGGCTCGCGAGGTCGACGAGGGCGAGCTCGGCCGAGCCCTGCGCGCGCACCCAGGCGCGCTCGCCGTCGGGCGAGACGCTGAGCGCCGTGTTCCCCCGCGCCGCGACGAGGGGCGAGGCCGTGCGCGCGACGAGGTCGAGCACCGCGAGATCGCGCCCGTCGGACGAAGCGAGCAGCTTGCAGTGCCGGTTCGCCCCCGGCACGTCACGCACGCTCGCCACCGGCGTCGCCAGGGCGAGCCGCTCGACGCTGCGGTAGGGCGTGCCGGCCGTGATGCCGAGCCGCACGAGGGCCACCTCGGCCGCCGACGTCGACCAGACGAGGGCCACGTCGCCCCCGCCCCCCTCGCCGAGCTCGTCGGTGACGAGCGACATGCGGTCGAAGGCGGCGCCGAGCTCGACCTCGCTCGTCACCCCCGTGACCGTGTCCGCGAGCGTCAGCGCCCCGCGCGAGGGCACCAGCGCCGCGAGCCGCTCGCCGGCGTCGGTGCGCACGAAGGCGAGGTCGGACGGCACCCCGCCGGCCGCGACCACGTTGGGCACGGGCCGGAAGGCGTGCTGCGACGAGCCCGGCGCGCTCTGCTCGAACGAGAGCACCACCACGTTCGGGTCGCCCTCGAGGCGCACGGCGATGCGGGCGTCGTCTTTGCCGGCCTCGCCGTCGGACACCGCCACCCCCGCCGGCGACAGCTTCGCCCCGCCCGTCGTCAGCCGCACCGTGATCTCGCCCGCGGCGGGCGCCTCGAGGTCGACGAGCGCGAGGTCTTGCTCGGTCTGCACCACGAGCAGCCGCCGCGGACCGCCCGGCACCCCGAGCGGCGGCGTGAACGAGAGCGCCCGGGGCCGCCCGCCGAAGCTGCGCAGCGTCACCGGCGTCGGGTTGGCGCCCTCGGCCGCGGGCCGGTCGGCGTCGATGACGATGAGCTCGTTCGGGTTCTGCACGAACGAGACGTCCTTGCCCGAGGGGTACGCGACGACGAAGCGCCCCGACGGGTCGACCGCCAGCGACGAGAGCGGGTCGCTCAGCACGTAGCGCTCGCCCGGCCCCTCGCCCGAGCGCCCGCCGACCACCTGCACGGTCGGCGGCCGGTCGCTCGGGCTGCGCCGCGGCACGTCGCCCCGCGCGAGCACGAAGAGCCGCGCCCCGTCGGACGAGGCGGCCGCGTCGACGAAGCCGCCCTCGATCGGCACCGAGCGCGGCCGCGCCTCGAGATCGCCGCCGGCCGACACGACCACCAGGCGCCCCGCGGGCTCGTCGACCAGCGCGACCGACCCCTCGAGGCCGTACGCCCGCGGCGCGGGCGGCAGCGGCGCGTCCCACGCCGCGTCGCGGTCGCCGCAGCCGGCGAGCAGGGCCAAGGCAAGCAAGACCTTCGTTCGCATCGTCTCCGTCACCTCCCCGCGCGAGGGCGCGCGGGCTCAGGGCTGCTCCGAGCCGTCGACCACCCCCGCCGCCAGCTCGAAGCCGGTCAGCGTGCGCACCTCGCCCGACGCGAAGTCGACGAAGGTGATGCGGCCGTCCGGGTGCCGCTGCGCCACGTAGCCGCGGCCGGCCCCCGCCACGACCCCCGCCGCCGTCGGGGCGCTCGCGAGCGGCACCTCGCGCACCCGCAACGAAGGGAAGTCGGTCACGTAGAGCATGTACTTGCCCGCGGCCGCGAGCGCGTCGCCCGTCGCGACGAGCGCGTGCGCCCCGCCCGGCGCGAGCGCCACCGCCGCCGGCGCCTGCTCGAGGCCGACGATGCGCGGCGGCGCCGAGCCGTCGGCCGGCACCAGGCTCATCGACGCCGCGTACTTCGAGCCCCCCCCGCCCGAGCCGCCCGTACCGCCGCCCCCTGTGCCGCCGCCCGTACCGCCCCCCGTACCGCCCCCCGTACCGCCCCCCGTGCCGCCCCCCGTGCCGCCCGCGTCGGCCGGCAGCGCGTCGTGCAAGACGAGCGCGTGCTTCGCGTCGTCGGTCGGGAAGACCGCCTTGACCGGCGCGCGCAAGAGCAGCGTCAGGGGCGAGGGCGCCTCGACCGCCGTGTCGACCACCGTGAGCGCCGGGTTCGGCGTCGCGTTCGTGTAGAAGAAGCCCGTGCCCCCGAGGGGCGCGAGCGCCGCCGAGCCCGCCCCCGAGCCCGCGCCGAGCGTCAAGAGGCGCAGCGCCGTGGGGTCGGCGACGACCTCGGGCATCGGCAAGAGGGCCACCTGCCCGGTCGACCGCACCACCGCGACCCCCACCGCCCCGCCCGGCGCGAGATCGAGGTCGGTCACCTCGCCCGGCAGCGCCACCGCGACCGCCTCGCCCCCGCCCGCGAGGGGCACCAGCGTCACCGCCGACTCGCCCTCGAAGCGCACGAGCGCGTAGGCCCCGTCGGGCGTGATCACCACGTCGCGCGTCGTCGCGCCGGGCCGCGCGATCGGCACGCTGCGCTCGATCGCGGGCGCGGCGCCGAGCGCGACGACCGAGACGCCGTCTTGCGTGATGACGAAGGCCCGCGTCGAGCCCTGGTCGAAGGCCACCGCCACCGGCCGGTAGCCCACGCTGAGCTCGGTCGAGGTCTTCGGCGTCGCACCGAGCCCGAGCACCGTGATCGACTGGAAGCCGTCGACCGGGTCGGGCGCGACGAGCTTCGTCGTGTCCGTCCACGCGACCGCCCAGCGCCCGTCGGGCGACACGCCCCACGCGTTCGCCGGCGAGGGCACCAACACCCGCTCGGACTCGACCACCCCCGGCGGCCTCGCCCGCAAGATGGTCGCGTCTTTCGAGCGCACGTTGAGCGCGAGCGCCACGTCGTCTTCTGGCGAGGGCACCGCCGCCAGGTGCGTCGGCTCGTGCCCGGCCTCGACCAGGTTCACCCGCAAACTGACCGCGTCGATGTACGCGACGCGGTTGCTCGTCGGGTTGGCCACCCAGACGTAGCGCCCCGTCGCCACCGGCGACAAGAACTTCGACTCGAACTCTTGCTCGGGCGGCACCCCGCCCCCGCCCCCCGTGCCGGCGCCCGGGCTCTCGTCGTTTGGCGCCCCCTGCCCGCCGTCGTCGTCGTCGTCGCCGCGGTTCGCGCCGCTCGCCTCGAGGGCGGGCGTGTCGCCGCAAGCCGCCCCGAGCGTACAACAGAAGCCCGCCGCGATCAGGGCGCCGCGCGCCCGAGACAAGGTAAGCCAGTCGGTTCGAATCATTTCATCGCCCCGCCGAGGCCGCGAGACGATCGCGGCGCGCCCGAGGCTCGAGCAGCGTCCGTGCCAACGCGGAAAACCCGCGCCCCCCCGTCAACGCGCGTGCACGCCACCCCTGACAGCCCGGTCAGGCCGGCACAAGCCCGGTCGGGCCGGCACAACCCCGAGCCGCGCCGGGTCTTCGCCCGCGAGCCAGAGCGCCTCCGGCGCCGAGGCCACTCGGTCGCCCGCGCCCGGGTAGAGCCCCAGCAAGACCCCCGCGAAGAAGCCCGCCGTCTTCTTCTCTTCGTCGAAGTGCAGGCTGTTGCCGGCGTCGACGAGCAGGTCGCCCTTCGGGTGCCGAGTCAGCAGCCCCGAGTTGCCTCCAACGATCGAATTCGGTGCCCGGGAGGCACTCCGACTGCCTCCGGAGCCCGCGATCGGTGCCCGGGAGGCACTCCGACTGCCTCCGGAAGACGAATTCGATGCCCGGAGGGCACTCCGACTGCCCTGGGGGGGTCGAATTCGATCCCCGGGAGGCACTCCGACTGCCCCTCAGTCGTCGTCGTTGCCGCCGTTGCCGCCGTTGCCGCCGTTGCCGCCGTTGCCGCCGTTGCCGCCGTTGCCGCCGTTGCCCCCGTAGCCGCCGTTGCCGCCCGAGCCGCCGCTACCGCCCGAGCCGCCGCTGCCGCCCGAGCCGCCGCTGCCGCCCGAGCCGCCGCTGCCGCCCGAGCCGCCGCTGCCGCCCGAGCCGCCGCTTCCGCCCGAGCCGCCGCTTCCGCCCGAGCCGCCCGAGCCGCCCGAGCCGCCCGAGCCGCCGCTGCCGCCCGAACCGCCGCTGCCGCCCGAGCCGCCGTCGCCGGAGCCGCCGCTGCCGTTGTCGCCGCTCGTACCCCCGCTCCCGCCGCTGCCTTCGTCGCCGGCGGGCTCTTCCGGCGCTCCGCCGTCGCCGTTCTCATCGCCCTCGAGATCTTCGACGTCCGGAACGTTTTCGGGGCCCGTGCCCCCTGACTCGAGGGCGCAGGCGGGGGCGAAGGCGCAAGCCACGGCGGCCGCGAGCCAGAACGCAGTGCGGCGGGCGGGGCGCTCGGGGCATGACGTCGAGCGGGGTATCGAGCGTGCCATCATTGTTCTCCCTGGCGAGGCCGTCCGGCCGTAAGAATCGCGTCATTCGTGAGCGGAAGGGGGGTACCTGCCACCGAGCACTCGCCTGACCTGCCTCTGGGGCGTCGTTCGGTCTGTGAGCTCAGTCGCCCCGAGGGATCAGAACTTCGCCCCGGTCTCGCTCTCTTCCGCTCTCGGGCAGATACTTTCAGCGCTGGCGGATGGCACTCGCTCGGCTCGGGCGGAGCCCGGCGGCGGTCGGCAGGGCGCTGGCGAATGCCGCCCCTCGCCCCCTGAACGCCGCCTTCGTGAGGGGCGAACGCCGCGGCCCCGACCGCCGACGGCGCGCATCGCGGGCGCCGCCGGGTCGGGCCCAAGCCCCGCGCGCAGCCGCGTCCGGGCAGCGCCGGCTCGGCCCGGGGTGGCGACTCAAGGGAGCGCCGGCCTGACCGGGGCGCCGCCGCGTCCGGGCAGCGCCGGCTCGGCTGCGGCGTCGCCGCGTCAGTGCAGCGCCGGCTCGGCCGAGGCGGCGAGCACGTCGCGCAACGTGTAGCGGCCGGGGGGCCGGCCCCGCAGGAAGCGCGCCGCGCGCAGCGCCCCTTGCGCGAACAGGTCGCGGCTGGTCGCCCGGTGCGTCAGCTCGAGCCGCTCGCCGTCGCCGAAGAAGTACACCGTGTGGTCGCCGATGACGTCGCCGCCGCGCAGCGCGAACAGGCCGAGCTCGTCGGGCTGCCGCTCGCCCGGCCGCCCTTGGCGACCGCCGACCGGGCGCAGCCCCGCGCGCACCTCGCCGAGCGCCTCGACCAGGCGCAACGCCGTGCCGCTCGGGGCGTCGGCCTTGCGCCGGTGGTGCGCCTCGACGATCTCGACGTCGAAGCCGAGGCCGAGGCGCGCGGCCGCCTCGCGCACCAGGTCGGCCAGGACCTGCACGCCGAGGCTCATGTTCGGCGCCCAGAGCACGGCCACGCGCTTGCTCGCCTCGTCGAGCGCGCGCTGCTCGGCCGGGCCGAGCCCCGTCGTGCCCGAGACGAGCGCGACGCCCTCGCGCGCGGACGCGCGGCACAGCTCGGAGAACGCGCGGGGGGCCGAGAAGTCGATGCACACCTCGGCGCCGAGCAGGGCCGAGCCGACGTCGCCGCCCAGCGCGACGCCGAGGTTGCCGACGCCGGCGAGCTCGCCCGCGTCGCGCCCGACGTACGGCGAGCCCGGCGAGATCGCCGCGCCGACCAGCCGGACGTCGCCGGCGGCGTGCGCGATGCGCAGCACGCTCTGGCCCATGCGGCCCCCGGCGCCGACGAGGGCGAGCTTCACGCGGTCGCCCTCTCGAAGCGCTCGATCGCCGCGGCGACGCGCTCGCGCGCCGCGCCCGAGGCCTCGACGAGCGGCGGGCGCACCGTCGCCTCGACGCGGCCGAGGCGGGCGAGCGCGGCCTTGGCGGGCGCCGGGTTCGGCTCGACGAACATCGCCTCGTGCACGGGCAAGAGGCGGTACTGCAGCGCCCGCGCCTCGGCCCAGCGCCCGGCGAGCGCGTGCGCGACGACGCGCGCGACCTCGGCCGGGTAGACGTTGCTCGTCACGCTGATGACGCCCTCGGCCCCGACGGCCATCATCGCCACCGTGAGCGCGTCGTCGCCGCAGAGCACCGCGAGCCGGTCGCCGGCGCGGCGCTTGAGCTCCTGGCAGCGCAGGACGTTGCCCGTCGCGTCTTTGAGGCCGACGACGTTGGGCGCCGCCTCGAGCACGCGCAGCGTCGTCTCGACGTCGAGGTCGACGTGCGTGCGCCCGGGTATGTTGTAGAGCACCACCGGCGCGCCCGCGGCCGCCCGGGCCACCGCCACCACATGCCGGAAGAGCCCTTCTTGGCTCGGCTTCGAGTAGTAGGGCATCACGACCATGACGCCCGCCGCCCCCGCCGCGAGCGCCCGCTCGGTCGACTCGATCGTCTTCTTCGTCGAGAACGACCCGGTGCCCGCCAGCACCGGCGCGCGCCCCTTGGCGACCTCGACCGCGCGCCGGACGAGCGCCGCCTGCTCGGCCTCGTCGAGCGTCGGCGCCTCGCCCGTCGTGCCGCAGGGCACGAGCCCCGCGACGCCGCCGGCGATCTGCGCCTCGACGAGCGCCTCGAACGCGGCGTGGTCGACCGCCTCGCCCGAGCGCGTGAAGGGGGTGACGAGGGCCGTGAAGGCCCCCCGGAGGGGGAGCGACGTCGGAGCCATGGCGGCCCGACTATGGCCGAGCCCCCGGGCGCTGCCAACTATTCTCAGCCCCCGCGCGCCCCCCGCCGCCCGCGGCCCGCGGCCCGGCCGCTCAGCCGTACGCGACGCGCGTGTAGAGGTAGACGATGGGCGCGACGACGAGCAGGGCGTCGATGCGGTCGAGCACCCCGCCGTGCCCCGGCACGATGCCGCCCGAGTCCTTCACGCCCGTCGAGCGCTTGATCAGCGACTCGCCGAGATCGCCCATCTGCCCGAGCGCGCTCGCCACCACCGCGAGCGGCAGCACCTGCTCGAGCCGGATGCCCGGCAGGTACACGAACTTGGCGAAGAGCACCCCGACGACCGAGCCGCCGAGCCCCCCGACCGCCCCCGCGATCGTCTTCTTCGGGCTCACCCGCTCGTAGAGCTTGCGCCGCCCGAGGAAGCGCCCCGCGAAGTAGCCCGCCGTGTCGGCGAACCACGCGATCATCAGCGTCATCACCACGAAGCCCGGCCCCTCGCCCCCCCGCTCGCGCAAGAGCCTCGCCAGCAGCGTCATGCACCCGACGTAGGCGGGCCCGAAGGCGAGCGCGACGAGCCGCAGCGCCGCCGTCTCGATCGCGCCGAGGCGCGCGAGCGTCACCGCCATCGCGAACGCGGGCAGGAGCAAGAACGCCGCGAGCAGCGCCCGGGGCTCGTCGGCGAGAAAGTAGAGCGTCAGGCTCACCCCCACCGTCGCCGCCGCCCCGAGCCACTGCGCGACCGCGTCGCCCGGGTGCGTCATGCGGAAGAACTCGAGCGCGCCGACCGCCGTCGCCAGGCAAAGGAACGAGTAAAAGTAGATCGGCGGCAGCAGGTAGAGCATCGCCAGCAGGGCCGGCACCATGACGATGGCCGTGCCGATGCGGGCGGCGAGGTTGGCGTTGGCGGAGGCCACGGGCGACGGTCTTTCGGGGGCTCGGCGCCCCGGGGCGCGTTATGGCCAAAGCCCGGTGGCGTAAAGGCCGTTCTCGCGGCCCGCCCCCGCCCGCCGCGCCCGGAGCGCCCGCCCACCGCCCGAAGGCCGCGCCCCTTCCCCGCCGCCCGCCGCCCGCCCGCGGGCCGCGCCCCTACCCCCCGCCCCGCGCCCCGAGCCCCGCGAGCGCCAGGACCGCCGGCCCGAGCGCCTCGTCGCCGAGCCCCGACAGGTCGACCAAGGCGCCCGCCTCGACCCCCCACACCGCCCCGAAATGCCCCGCCGCCCGCTCGGCCAGCGAGCGCACCGAGGGGCTCGAGCCGACCAGGTCGGCCACCGAGGTCACCCCCCGGTCTCGGATGCCACAAGGCACGATGAGCGCCCGGAACTCGTCGAGATCAACCGACCCGTTGAAGGCGAAGCCGTGCATCGTCACCCAGCGCGAGAGGCGCACCCCGATCGCGCCGATCTTCGCGGGGTCGCGCGCCTCGGCCTCGCCGCGCCACGCGTCGGGCCGGGCCCGATCGACCCACGCGCCCACGTGCGCCGCGACCGGGCCGGCCCCGACGCCGCAGTCGGCCGCGAGCCGCACCATCACCTCGAGCAGCTCGCGCACGTAGCGCCGGACGTCACACCGGTCGGGCCGCAGATCGACCACCGGGTAGGCCACGAGCTGCCCCGGGCCGTGGTAGGTGACGTCGCCCCCCCGGCCCGTCTCGACGAGCCCGACCCCCCGCGCCGCGAGCAGCTCGGGCGAGGCAAGCAGGTTCTGCGCCCGCGCCGCCCGCCCGAGCGTGACCACCGGCTCGTGCTCGAGCAAGAGCACGAGGTCGGCCCCCGCCCCGCCCGCGCGCCCCTCGAGCAGCCGCTGCTGCAGCGCGTGCACCGGGCCGTAAGGCCTGCGGCCGAGCCAGGCGGGGGTCAGGGCGCGCACGGGCCTCGCACGCCCCGGGCTGAAGCCCGGGGCACGGGGTGACCACGTCGTGCCACGCGGCATCGCGTCGATTCGGCGAGCAAAGCCCGCCCCTCGTTGGGGGCGGGCTCCCGCGGGCTTTGGCCCCCGGGCGAGGCGGCGAAGCCGCTCGCAGCGCGGGAGCCCTGCCCCCGGCAGGGCTTTGCGTGCCGTTTCATCGGGTTACCCCGTGCCCCGGACTTCAGTCCGGGGCCTCACTCGGGCACGTGGGTGCCGGCGGCGCGCAGCTCGTCGCGGAAGCTCTCGAGGTCTTCGAGGAAGAGGCGCGCGACGTCGGGGTCGAACTGGACGCCGGCGCAGCGCTCGAGCTCGTTCACCGCGATCTCGTGCGGCAGCGCGCGGCGGTAGGCGCGGTCGCTCGTCATCGCGTCGTAGGCGTCGGCGACGGCGATGATGCGCGCGAGCAGCGGGATGTCGTTGCCGGCGAGGCCGAGCGGGTAGCCCCGCCCGTTCCACATTTCGTGGTGCAGGTGCACGGCCGGCACGAGCGGGTGCAAAAAGCGGATCGGCTCGAGGATGTCGCGCCCGTAGCCCGGGTGCTTCTTGAAGACCTCGTACTCTTCTTGCGAGAGCTTGCCGGGCTTGTTCAAGTTGAGCACGCAGCCGATCTTGCCGATGTCGTGCATCAGCGCGGCCTGGCGCACGATCTCGACCGTGGGCTCGTCGAGGCCGAGGCGCCGGGCGAGGTAGGTCGCGTAGATGGCGACCCGGTCGGAGTGCCCGGACGTGTACCGATCCATCTTGTCGATGGCCTTGGCGAGGCCCTGGATCGTCTGCCGGAAGGTGGCGCGCAGGTCTTCGTAGAGCCGCGCGTTCTCGATCGCCGCGCCCGCGCGCGAGCCGATGATCGAGAGCATCTTGCGCTGGCCCTCGTCGAAGCGCTTCGACTTGGTGAACGACGAGGCCGACACCCAGCCGAGCAGCCGCTGCTGCATGCGCAGCGGCACCGCCACGATCGACGCGGGGGGGATCTCGGGCGCCTCGGCGAAGAAGCGCATCGCGCGCGCGCCCTGCTCGAGCAGGACCGAGTCGGCGGCGAAGTGCTTGCGCAGCTCTTCGGGGTCGAGCCGCCCGACCGACACCGCCCCGTCGAAGCCGTGCCCGCGCACGTGCTGCCGCTCGAAGAAGCCGCCCTCGCCGTCCTCGAGCCAGGTCGAGAGCACGTCGGCCTTCAGCTCGCCGAGCACGCTGTCGGCGACCGTCGCGAGCACCTCGTCGAGGCTCAGGCTGGCGGCGATGGCCTCGCTCACCTTGTAGAGCGAGAGGGCCTCTTTCAGGCGCAGGTTCTCGGCCGCCAGGCGCTGCTTCTCGAAGCCGCGCTGCACGATGTGCACGACCTCTTCGACCTTGAAGGGCTTGAGAATGTAGTCGTAGGCCCCGCGCTTCATCGCGTCGATGGCCGTCTCGACCGTGCCGAAGCCGGTCATGATGACCGTGAGCGTGTTCGGGTCTTTGCGCGAGACCTCTTCGAGCAGCTCGATGCCGCCCATGCGCGGCATCTTCAGGTCGCTAATGATGAGGTCGTAGCGCGAACGGCCGAGCTCGGCGAGGGCCGCCTGGCCGTCTTCGGCGGTGCGCACGACGTAGCCCTCCATGCCCAGGAACTCGGCCAAAACGTCGCGGATGAACTTCTCGTCGTCGACGACCAGGACGCGCGGTCGCTCTTCGTGGGGCGTGGGCAGCATGGCGGGGTGCGGCTTCGGGGCGGCGCGCTCAACCCGGCGCGGGCCGGGGGGCCCGGGCCCCCCGCACGGCCGCGCCCGCGGCCGCCCTCTCGAGGGAACGTAGCGAAGCCTCGAGGTCGGGCGCAAGGGGCGCCTCGAACGTCAGGGGGCCCGCGGGCGAGTCGGGCAGCTGCAGCCGGGCGCGGTGCAAGAAGGGCCGGTCGAGCCCGTGCGCCTCGAAAAAGTGCCGGTTCGTCGCGCCGTCGCCGTAGCGCCCGTCGCCGACCACCGGGTGCCCGAGCATCGCGAGGTGCCTGCGCACCTGGTGATTTCGGCCCGTCGTCGGCGTCGCGACGACCAGGCTGTGGCCGCCGACGCCGCGCGTGCGCCGGAAGCGCGTGCGCGCCTCGAGCCGCTCGGCCCCCTCGCGCAGCGGCCGCTTGACGGTGCCGAAGGGCGGGCAGAGCCCGCGCACCAGCGCCATGTACGACTCGACCACCCCCGGCGCCCCCAGCGCCGCCGCCCACGCCGCGGCCGCCCCGGGCCGCTTGGCGAACACGCTCACGCCCGAGGTGCCCGCGTCGAGCCGCTGCACCGGCACCGCCGCCCCGCAGCCCGGCAAGAGCCGCACCCGCCCGAGCAGCGACCCCTGGTGCTCGCCCTGCGGCGCCGTCGGCTCGTGCGGCGCCTTGTCGACCGCCACGATCTCGTCGTTCTCGAAGAGCACCGCGGGCGGCGGCGGCGCGGCCCGCGCGAGCGCGGCGAAGCACTCGACCTGCTCGGTCAGCGGCATCATGTCGAGCGGCCGCAGGGCCCGGACCCCGAGGCCGAGGCGCGCCAAATGGTCGAGGTCGCGCCCGAGCGTGCGCGGATCGCACGAGACGTACGCCAGGCGCGCCGGCCCGAGCGCCCCGAGCAGCCGCCGCACCCCCGGCGACAGCCCCCGCCGCGGCGGGTTGACCACGACGAGGTCGTACGAGCCGCCCGCCTCGACGAACGACGCGAGCAGCCGCTCGGCGTCGCCCGCGAACGCCCGCAGCGGCAGCCCCGCCGCCTCGGCCGCCTCGCGCGCCGCCTCGGCCGCCGCCGGCAGCGTCTCGACCAGGTCGACCTCGGCCCCCGCCCGCGCCAGCGCCAGCCCGAAGGCGCCCGAGCCGCCGTAGAGGTCGAGCGCCCGCTTCGCCCCGCGGCCGAGCTCGAGCACCCAGCGCTGCAGCCGCGTCGCCTGCCCGCGGTGCGCCTGCACGAAGGCCCCGAACGAGGCCACCGTCTCGGCCTCGCCCACCCGGTCGGTCGCCTTCGCGACGCCCCAGACCGGGTGCGTCTCGGGCCCGAGCAGCTGCGGCGACGAGCCGACGCTCAGGTTGAGCGCGACGCCCACGACCTCGGGCGCGCGCCCGGCGAGCGCCTCGGCCACCGGCACGAGCGCGGCGGGCCCCGGGGCGCGCTCGCGCTCGAGCACGAGGGTGGCGAGAACCCCGGCCCCCCGCCCCCCGTCGACCTGCCGCAGGTCGACCGCCTTGAGCGCCCCCGGGCCCCGCCCGTCGAAGGGCGCGAACCAGGGCCCGAACCCCCCCCCCTCGCGCAAGAGCCCCCGCAGCGCCTCGGCCGCCCGCGCGAGCGCCGGCGAGGCGACTAGGCAGCCCGGCACGTCGACCACCTCGTGCCCGCCGCCCTTGGCGTACATGCCGATGCGCGGCCCCGGCGCCACCACCCACTTCGCCCGCGTGCGGTAGCCGAGCACCGGCTCGGCCCCCTCGGCCGCCCCCGGCTCGAGCCCCGCCAGCGCGCGGTACGGCGCGAGCGCCTCGCGCACCGCCCGCCCCTTCTGCTCGAGCTGCCCGCCGTAGGGCAGCCCGAGCAGCGGGCAGCCCGCGCAGCGCTCGCCGTGGGGGCAGAGCGGCGGAGGGGCCCCGCTCACGAGCCCGCCCCCAGGCCCGGGCCGGGCCGGCGCAAGAGCCCCCCGAGCGAGGGGCGCCGGGGCTCGGCGTCGTGGTCGCGAAGGTAAAGCAGGTTGACGGCGTTGACGAGCGCGTGCGCGAGCACGCACCCGGCGAGCGAGCCGGTCAGCGCGAAGAGCAGGCCGAGCCCGAGCCCGACCGCCGTCGCCCACCCCACCCACGCCCAGCGGCCCGGGCCGCGCGTCTGGTGCACCGCCCCGAAGAGCAGGCTCGAGGCGACGAGCCCCAGCGCCGGCAGCGCCAGCGCCCGGAAGAGCAGCTCTTCGCCGAGCCCCGAGAAGAGCGCGAGCGCGAACGCGTCGCTCGTGCGCAGCCCCCGCGCCAGCGGCCGGAGCTCGACGTGCAGCCGCTTGGCCCACCCGAAGCGCGCCACCGTGTGCCGCGTCGCCCACACCACCAGCGCCGCGATGAGCGCGCCGCCGAGCACGCTCGCCGCCGCCGCCGCCGTCGGGTCGAGCTTGAGCCAGGGGTCGGGGTGCGCGAAGGGCCGCCCGTCGCGCGCCCACCAGGCCGCGGCCAACGCCGCCGCCGTCAGCACCGCATGCCCGAACGTCACCAGGCGCCACGCCCGCACCGGCGCACCATAGCACGGCCCCGCGCCCCGGGGCGCTCACCGCTCGTCGCCGCCCCCCTCGGCCCCTTCGTCCGACGCCGGACTCGCGAGGGCGGAGGTGTCGTAGAGCCAGAAGCGGCCGCGGCGCGCGAGCGGCCGCACCCGCCCGGCCTCGTGCCGGAAGACGAGCGCGCGCGGATCGTCGACCCCGGGCGGCGCGCGCACCAGCGTCAGGTCGTACGCCCGCGCCCAGGCCGCGCGCACGTCGTACTTGTTCGCGTCCCACTCGAAGCCCGGCGGCACCGACGGCGGCGCGAGCCCCCGCCGGTAGTGCACCGGCATGCTCTCGAACTTCGTGAACGTGTACGCGATCTCGCCGCGGCGGCGCACCTGGTAGATGGCCGGCAGGTGCACGAAGACCTCGCGCGTCAGCCGCTCGGGGCTCGGGTCGAAGGTCACCGCCAAGAGCTTGCGCCCCGCGGGGACGGCGTCGATGATCGCCGACGCGTCCCGCGCCTCGCCCGCCGTCGCCCACGCCCGCAGCGTGTTCGCCCCCGCCGCGACGGCCACCGTGCCGGCCGCCGCCCGCAGCTCGTCGCGCCGGGGCACGAGCCGCAACGGCAGCGCCCCCGCGAGGAACACCAGCGCGAGCGGCGGGAAGCGCTCGTAGATGAACCAGGTCGCGATGAAGACCTTGGGGATGACCAGGTAGCAGCCGAAGAAGGCCGCCGCGAGCCAGCGCACCGCCCGCAGGTCGAGCGCGGCCGCCTCGTCGGACGGGCTCGGCTCGGGCGGCCCGACGAAGAGAAGAAAGGCGGCGAGCGCCAGCGCGAGCGCGAGGAGCGCGCTGTCGGACAGGTCGACGACGTTGCCCGCGCTCATCGTCAGCAGGTTGCGCAGCTTGAACCAGAGCGGGTCGTCGAGCCCGTCGAGCGGCGCCTCGGCCCAGTTCGAGAACGACGACCGCGTCTGGTAGCGGTAGACGAACACGCACCAGACCGCCCCCGGCATCACCGGCAGCGGCGTCGCCAGGAGGCGCCAGAAGCGCGACGACCAGCTCGGGCCGAGCTCGCGCAGGCGCGAGAGCTGCGCGACGCCGATCGCGAAGCAGAGGCAGAGCATCGCCAGCACGTGCCCGTAGGCGCAAAAGAGCGAGGCCGCGAGCAGCCGCGGCAGCATCGCCCGCTCGCCCCGCTGGTAGCGGAGCCACCAGGTGAGCGCCAAGATCGCGACGGGGAAGGTGAGGTTCCAGTTGGCGAAGCCCCAGGCCATGCCGCGGCTGTACGTGAGCGGCAGCGCGAGCGAGGCGTACCAGCGGGGCCGCCCCGCCTCGCGCACGACCGCGAGCGCCGCGAGCGCGTAGAGCGCGGGGAAGGCGGCCATCACCACCCGCCCCGCCTGCTCGGCCGGCAGCACGAAGGCGAGCGCCGCCACGGCGACGTGAAAGCCCCCGTTGTACGTGATGAAGTTCACCTCGTAGAGCGCGCGCTCGGGGGCGGCCGGGTCGGCCAGCCGCCGCATGATGGCCGCGATCGCCACGTGCTGCGGGTAGTCGATGAGGGGCAGGTAGGGCGTGGCGAAGAAGGCCGCCGTGAAGAGCGCGACCGCGGCCCAGAAGGCGGCCGTCGGCCCCGACGCCTCGAGCCAGAGTAGGTCGTACCACCGGCGCCTCGCGCCGCGCTCGCCCGCCATGGGCGGCGACCAAAGCGTGGCCCAAGGCCCCCGGTCAAGCTCCATCGCGCCCCGAGCCTCCCCGCCCCGGTGCCGCGCGCGACCGGGCCCCGAGCGCGCCGCACAAAGGCACCCTGCCCTGCCGCCGCGACCGATCGGGCCCCGAGCGCGCCGCACAAAGGCACCCCGCCCTGCCGCCGCGACCGATCGGGCCCCGAGCGCGCCGCAGAAAGGCGCCCCGCCCGCCGCCCCCGGGGCCCCGAGCGCGCCGCACACGCCCCGACCTGCCGCCGCCCGCGGGCCCCCGGCGCGCGGGGCGTTGCGCCCGGGCGAGGTCGGGGGTCACACTTGGGCCCGGGCCGCCCCCCGGCCCCCCCGCCCCGACCCCACCGCCCCATGGCCTCGTCGCCCTACGAAGAACTCCGGGCCGCCCAGCTCTGCAAGGTGTCGAACGCGCTCGCCCGCCGGCGGGCGCTCGTCGTCGGCGGCTTCAACCTCGTCATCTTCTCGACCCTCGCCTGCGCCGGCGTCGAGCCCTGGCGCCTCTGGGCGGTGACGCTCTTGGGCCTCGCCGCCTTCGCCTGGCAGCTCGGCCGCTGGTGGCTGCACAAGCGGGGCTGGCCCAAGCACGACGCCGGCGTCTACCGCACCCTCGTCGGCATGATCGTGCTGCAGTCGGCCACGCTCGCGCTGACCGGCGGGCTCTTCAGCCCCTTGGTGCCGCTGCTCTTCCCGCTGCTCGTCTCGGTGCTGCTCTCGTTCGGCCGCGGCCGCAGAAGCCTGCGCGTCGCCGGGCTCGTCGTGTTCATTGCCCTCGCGCTCGCCGTCGCCTCGCTCTCACCGTGGGAGGCCGCCACCCCCCTGCCCCGGGCGCACCACTGCCTGCTCGCCTTCGCCTCGCTGCTCTTCGGCGTCTACGTGCTCTACATGCACGTGCTCGCCGTCACCGACGCCTACAGCAACGCGGGCGAGGCGCTCGGGCGCGTGCGCGAAGACCTGCTCGCGCAGGCCGGCGAGCGCGCCCGCAGCCTCGAGCTCGTCAGCGCCAAGGTCGCCCACGAGCTGAAGAACCCCCTCGCCGCCATCAAGGGCCTGGCGCAGCTGCTCGGCCGCAACGCCCCCGACACCCGCACCCACGAGCGGCTCGAGGTCATCTCGGCCGAGGTCACCCGGATGGAGGCCATCTTGCGCGACTACCTCTCGTTCTCGCGCCCGCTCGAGGCCCTGCGCCCGGGCCCCGTCGCGGTCGGCCCCCTCGTCGACGACGTGCTCGCCGTGCTCGAGGGCCGGGCCGAGGGCGCCGGCGTCCAGCTCGCGCGCGAGGGCGAGCCCGTCTCGCTCGTCGGCGACGGGCGCCGCCTGAAAGAGGCCTTCTTGAACCTGCTCACCAACGCCATCGAGGCGACCCCCTCGGGCGGCTCGGTCACCGTGCAGCTGCGGCGCGAGGGCGAGGGCGGCGAGGTGGTCATCCGCGACACGGGCCGGGGCATCCCCGAGCACCTGCTCTCGCGCGTCGGCTCGCCCTTCTTTACCACCCGCGAGGGCGGCACCGGCCTCGGCGTCGCGCTCGCCCGCGCCATCATCGCCCAGCACGGCGGCACCCTGCACTACCGCAGCGAGCCCGGCCGCGGCACCGTCGCCACCGTCTCGCTGCCCCGCCGCCCCCCCTGCTCGCCGGGCGCGACGCCGGCCGCCTGACGGCGTAAAGGGGCCCCCCGCCGATGCCCGCCGAAGGCCCGCCCGTGCCCAACGTCCGCGTCCTGTCCGCCCTGCCCCACGACCACGAGGGCTTCCGCATCCGCAACGACCGCGCGATGCGCGCCCTGCGCCGCGCCGAAGACCGCCACTTCTGGCACCGGAGCCGCAACCACTTCGTCGAAGGGCGCCTCGCCCGCCTCGGCGCCCGCCCCCCCGCGCGCGTGCTCGACGTCGGCTGCGGCAGCGGCTGCGTCAGCGCCTTCCTCGCCCGCCGCGGCTACCGCGTCACCGGCGTCGACGGCCACCCCCGCCTCGTCTTCCAGGCCGCCAGCCTCGCCCCCGAGGCCGAGTTCATCGTGCACGACATCGCCTCGGGCTCCGAGCCGCTCGCCTCGCTCGGCCCCTTCGACGTCGTCGGCCTCTTCGACGTGCTCGAGCACCTCGACGAGCCCGCCCGCGCCGTCGCCGACGCCCTCGAGCGCGCCCGCCCGGGCGGCCTCGTCGTCGGCACCGTGCCCGCGCTCATGGCCCTGTGGAGCCAGGTCGACGTCCAGGCCGGCCACCGCCTGCGCTACTCGCGCGGGGGCCTGCGCGCGCTGCTCGCCCGCGCCCCCTCGGCCGAGCTCGTCGAGGTCGCCCCCTTCAACCGCGCCCTCGTGCCCGCGCTCTGGCTCCAGCGCCGGGTCGTCGTCACCGGCGACGAGGCGAGCACCTCCGAGAACAACCTGCGCGTGCCGCCCCGCCCCCTCAACCTCGCCCTCTACGGCCTCTTGCGCGCCGAGCACCGCCTCGCCCCCCTGCTCGACCCGACCCCCCTGCCCGGCTCGAGCCTCTGGTTCGCCCTGCGCAAGCGCTGACCGCACCCGCGCGCCGCGCCCCGGCGCACCGCGCGAGGACGCCCCGGCGCACCGCGTCGGGGCGCGCCGGCCCTCGCTCGAGCCCCGACCGGGCCGGGCGAGCCGTGCGCTAGCCGCCGCCCTTCTGCTTTTCGCGCTTCTCTTGCAGCCGATCGAGCTGCCGCTGCAGCTCGGCCTCGGGCACCGGCGCCTTGGCGATGGCCTGGTTCTCGAGCTCGAGGGCGCGCTCGAGCTCGGCTTTCGCCTCCTTCGCCCGGTCGCCCCAGACGCCCTGCAGCCCGACGCGCTCGTTCATGCGCACGGTCGAGTCGAGCATCGCGAGGCCCTTGCGCAGGAGCACGCGGTACCGCACCCGCATCGCCCCCTCGAAGATCTGCTGGTCGCGCGGCGTCTTCGCCACACTCGCGGGGAACTTGGCGGCCATCACGTCGCGGTGCAGCGCCCGGTAGAGCTGCCCCACGCGGTAGCCCGCCATGGTCGCCCAGGCGGGGTCCTTCGTGCGCATCGCGTCGGCGAACGCGGCCTGCGCGTCGAGCACGAGCTGCGCGCGCCGCTCGAAGGCCTCGCCGAAGTCGGGCGGCGGCGGGTCGAACTTGATCTGCTCGCCCTGCACGCGCCTGATCTCGCCGAGCGCGTAGAACACGATCGTCACCTCGTAGGGCGCCGCGCCGCTCTCGCCGAGGTGGTGGCGCTCCATCAGGGTGCGCGCCTGCTCGAGCGGCCGCAGCGCCTTCTCGGGCTGGCCGAGCGAGGCGAGCGCGAGCGCCTTCGCCCCGTTCGCCTCGACCGCCTCGAGCACCGAGAGGTCGGCGCGGGGCAAGACGGCGTCGGCGTTCTGGCCGAGCGCCTCCCAGCGCTCGAGCGCCACCAAGATGCGGCCCTTGTAGAAGAGCGCCGGCTTGACCAGCGGCTCTTTCGGGTACCGCTCGGGCAAGAGCGAGAAGCGCGCTTGCGCCGCGTCGAGCTCGGCGGCCTCTTGATACGAGAGCCCCGCCTGCAGCGCCGCCCGCGCCGCCAGCGGCCCCTGCGGGTCGCCCCGCCACACCAGGTCGAAGCGCTCGCCCGCCTCGCGGTACTTGCCCTCGAGAAAGAGCGCCCGCGCCGACTCGAAGAGCTCGGTCGGCGTGCCCACCCGGTCGGCCGTGACCACCTGCGGCGAGGTGTTGATGACGTTCTTCGGCGGCGCGGGCGGCGGCGCGGCCGCCGGCGGCCCCGCGCACCCGGCGGCCCAGACGAGGGCCAGGGCGGCGGCGAGGGCGAGCGGGCGGGCGCCGGGCGCCCGGCGCCCGGGCTCGGGGGGCCGCGACGCCGCGGCGCGGTGGTCTTCGGTCTGGCTCATGGTGTCTCCGGGGCCGAGGGCCGCTCGCAGCCCGCCTCGCGGTCGAGGTCGCAGAGCGCCGACGCCATGCGCGCCCGCTGCCCCTCGCCGAGCGCGCCGGGGTGCGCCCGCAAGGACGCCCGGCCCAGCGAGAGCCAGTAGCGCGCCTCGCCCTTCGCGGGGCCCCCGCCCATGCGCAAAAGGCTCATGCCTCGGGTGTAGCAGTAGCGCACGCGCTCGTCCGGCGTCAGCGCCTCGAGATCGGGCTCGAGCGCCCCCAAGAGCGCCTCGGCCCGCTCGTAGTCGTTGTCTTCGTACGCCCGCTCGCCCCGCGCGAGCTCGCGGGCGTAGGTCGAGCAGCCCCCCCCCGCGAGCGCCAGCGCCGCGCCCAGCCCCAGCGCGAGCCGCCCCCACCGCCGGCCCGGCGCCGCGAGCGCGCGCCGCCCCCCGCCCGGCGCCCCGAGCGCGCGCCGCCCCCGCCCCAGCGCCCCGAGCGCGCGCCGCCCCCGACCCAGCGCCGCGAGCGCACGCCGCCCCCGGCCCAGCGCCCCGAGCGCGATCGCGAACCAGAGCGGCGAGCCCCCCGCGGGCGCCGCCCGCCCGGGCAGCGAGCAGGCGCAGCCCCGGCCTCGCCCGTCGACCGGCGGCAGCGGCTCGGCCGACGCGCCCACCGCGTAGGGGCGCGAGGCCGGGCTCTCGGCGCAGGCCCAGGGCTCGCCCCGCACGTAGCGGCACGACTCGATCAGCGTGCCGTCGGCCCGCCGCGCCTCGGACTTCACCTCGTCGCCGTCGACGCTCACCAGCACGTAGTGGTAGGCCGACTCGAACGCCCGCGTCGCCGGGCTGGGCCGCGAGCGCCGCTGGTAGAGCGGCGCCCCGCCCCCGCCCGAGATGACGTACTTGACCCCGCCCTTCTCGCCCCGCTCGTACACGTGATCGTGCCCGGCCAAGACGAGCTCGACGCCCCGCGCCCGCAAGAGCTCTTCGATGCCGCCCTCGACGAACGAAACGTTCGGGCCGTGGGGCCCGGTCGAGTAGGGCCCGTGGTGCAAGACCGCGATGCGGTGCACCCCCTCCTCGTCTTCGACCGCCGTGCGGCTCAGCTCGCGGCCGAGCCACTCGCGGTCGCGGCTGCTGTCCCAGCTCGCCATGGCGTTCAAGAAGAAGAAGCGCGCGTTCGACCAGCGCACCGAATAGTAGAGCCCGCCCTCGCCCGCCGGCTTCGGCGGCGCGAAGTAGCGCAAGAAGTTCTCGGCGCCGTAGCCGACGAGCTCGTGGTTGCCCACCGCCGCGAAGAGGCAGCGGTCGCGCAAGAGCGGCCCCTCGATGCTGAAGAAGATCTGCCAGTCGGTCGACGAGCCCCCGTCCTGCACCATGTCGCCGGTGTGCACCAGAAAGTCGGACGGCGTGGCACGGATGGCCTTCACCACCCGCTCGTGCGCCGCCGGATCGCTGCGGTTGTCGCCGTAGACGACGAACGAAAAGGGCACGTTGCCCTCGGGCGCCGTCGTGAACGACCCCTCGGGGCTCGCGACCCCCGCCGCCTCGACCCGGTAGCGGTAGCGCGTCGAGGGCCGCAGCCCCCGCAGCTCGACGCCGTGAAAGGCCGCCTTCTCTTCGGTCGTCGCCTCCGAGCGGCCCTCGGGCCCCTCGACCACGACCTTCGCCGGCCCGGCCTCGCTGCCCTCCCAGCGCACCACCACCCCCGAGGCGCTGAGCCCCTGCACGTACGGCCCCTTGACGAAGCGGTAGGGCGCGGCGAGCGCCGACGCCGGGGCCAGGCCCAGCACCGCCGCCCCGATCGCCGCCGCCCGCCGCATGCGCACCCGCCGCATGGGCCTCTCTTAGCGCGTTTCGGGGCCTCCGAGTCTGACAGGTCATCGTGGGACGGAGCTTGAGCTCCCCCCGAGGGAACGCGGGGGCAGCGACCGCCCGCGGAAACGGCCATCCAAGCCCTGCCGGAGGCAGGGCTCCCGCGACGCGAGCCGCTTCACGTGCTCGCCCGGCAGCCGCCGCCCGCGGGAGCCCGGCCCCCGGCGAGGGGGCGGGCTTTGCCCTCCGGACCGGCCCGAGGCCGCGCGGCACGCGAGGGCGTTCGCTGCCCCCGCGTTCACTCGGGGGCGGCCCGCCGGTCGCGTTTCGCAACGCCCTCTTCGGTCAGGGGCCGCCGCGCTCAGGCCTTCGGCCGCTGCCAGCGCCGCCCGAGGCCGAGCAGCCACGCCGCGAGGCCGGCCGAGCCCACGCCCCACTCCCAGCCCGACGTGGCCGCGCCCCGCACCCGCAGCCCGAGACCCTCGTCGACCGCCGGCTCGGCCGCCTGCCGGTGCACCACGAGCGCGTGCCCCGCGCCCTCGCGCGCGGCGGCCGGCGCCCGCTTGGCCTCGAGGCCTGTCGCCGACGCGGCACCTACCCATGTCATCAGCGCCAGGGGGAATGCCAGTACGTTCACGCGCCCCGACCTTCGAACTCGAGGTGACGTTGCGTGCTTCATGGCCAAACCCTCCTTCCTGGTGGCGGCGACATCGCCGCTACCCAAGGGGTAAGCAAAGTCAGTGCCGAGCTCGCGTCGGGCGAGCAACACAGCCACGACATCGCGGGCCCGCCCGAGCGCGGCCGCGCCGGGCGGCATTTTCGCGTCTCGCCGCGCGCCGCCCCCCCGCCGCGCGCCCCCGAGCCCTGCTCCCGAGGCCCGCGCGACCGCCGCCCCGAGCCTTCTCGAGCACGGACGGCCGACACCCGCAGCGTCGGCAGGGCGGCGACGTCAGGGGGCGACCCGAGCCGCCCTCGGCTCGGGGCCCCCGAAGCGCCCCGGCCCGCCCTCGGCTCGGGGCCCCTCGGGGCGACCCGGGCGGCCCTCGGCTCGGGGCCCCTCGGAGCGCCCCGGGCGGCCCTCGGCTCCGGGCCCCCGAAGCGTCGCGGCGGGCCCGTGCGGGGCCCCGGGCGGCCCCCGAGGCGGGGGCGGGCCGGCGGGCGAGGCCCTGCGGGGCGCAACGGTTGCGCCCGGCGCGCGAGCCTTTCGCGGGGGCGCGGGCCCCGGGGGCCTCGCGCGCGGCAAGTTGACACTTTGCCCGCGGCGGAACTAGGTTCGAGCGGCGAGTCCGCTGGGGTCCGAAGAATGAAGGGGCCGGGGCGCGGCCCGACGGCGCGCCCCCGCCCGCCGGCGCGCCCCCGCGTCGGCCTGCCCGGCCGCCTCGCGCCCGTCATTCCCCCGCCCGGTCGTTAGGGCGACCATTCTCTCGGGAGGCTCGCGATGATGCACCGCCCAGCTCGAAGGCCCGACGGCCCCGGTCGCTTCGCCCTCATCACCAAGGCCCTCGTGGCCGCCGCGCTCTTGGCCTCGCTCGCCGGCTGCGGCGACGAGAGCCAGCCCGAATACTGGGTCAAGAAGCTCGACGACCCGCCCTCGCGCGTCGAGGCGGTCAAGCGCCTGATGCAGTTCTACGAAGAGGCCCTCGGCAAGGCGGGCCAGAAGCGCGAGGCGCCCGAGGTCAAGGCGCTCGGCGACAAGATCATCGGCCCCATGACGAAGGCCTACGTCGGCGCCGACCTCGACGAGCGCACGCGGGTCGAGCTCTTGCGCGGGCTCGCCGCCACGCGCGACCCGCAGGCCAAGGAGGCCGTGATCAAGGCGCTGCGCGACTACGCCGCCGGCAAGGCGACGCCCGAAGAGGCCAAGCAGGCCGCGGCCTACGTCAAGCAGGTCAAGCCGCCCGAGGCGGCCGCGCCCCTGCTCGAGGCCTTCACCAAGACGAAGGTGAGCGACGCGAAGGCGCGCGTGGCGGCGCAGCCCCTGCGCGAGGCGATGGTGGCGCTCGCCGACCCCTCCTGGAAGGGCACGCTGCTCGAGGCGCTCGGGCGCCCCATCGACCCGAAGGCGCCCGAGCGCGCCGACGAGATCTACTGGCAGACCGTGGCGACCGACGTGCTCGGCGAGCTGCGGCCCGCCGAGGCGGCGCAGCCGCTCTTCCGCGTGATGCTGACGCCCGAGAAGCGCGACGTCGCGCCGCTCGCGGTCGTCGCGCTCATCAAGATCGGCAAGGGCGTGGTCAGCCCCATGGTCGACGTGCTCTCGGGCAAAGACGAAGAAATGGCCAAGCTCGCCAAGGCCTCGGCCGGCGGCGACCCCATCAAGCTCGACGCGCACCTCGCCAACGCGGCCATCGTGCTCGGCAGCGTCGGCCGGGCCGAGGCGCTGCCCGCGCTCGCGAACGCGATCGGGCGGGTCGAGCGCGACGTGACGCGCGCCATCGTCGCGCGCGAGGTGGCGAAGCTGCCGGCGAGCCCCGACGCGACCAAGGCGCTGCAGGGCGCCTACGAGCGCATCAAGGGCCCGGCCCCCGTGCCGCCGCAGAACGACCCGGCGCGCGCGGTGCTCGCCGACGCGGCCGGGCAGTTCATGGACGCGGGCATGGTGCCCTGGCTCGTCAAGCAGGTGCGCGAGTCGAAGGGCGAGCCCGAAGAGAAGGACGCGGTGCAGGTCGCGCTCATCAAGACGGCCATCAAGCTGATGAAGAAAGACCAGGCCGACCTCGTGCGGCCGGTGGTCGAGTCGGAGGGCACCCCGCGCGAGAAGCAAGACTTCAAGGCGGCCAAGGCCCTGCTCGACGCCTGCGGCGACAAGGCCGACTGCTACGTGCAGAAGCTCGACGACCCGGCCTGGGCCGTGGCCGACGCGCCCGAGGGCTTCACCGGCGTCAAGGCCGCGATGATGGCCGGCGTGCTCGGCACCGAGGCGACGCGCGCCGAGCTCGTCAAGCGCCTGCCCAAGATCAAGAACGCGCCGATCAAGTTCGTCGCGCTGCTCGCCATCGACCACCTCTCGCCCAAGGGCGACGCGAAGACGGCCGACGAGCTGCAGAAGCTCTACGACGAGGGCCGCGCCAAAGACGACGAGGCGCTCAACCGCGCCAACGCGCCCATGCTGCAAATCATCCCGCGCCTGCGCGCCCGAGCCTCGTGATCCGCCTCGAAGTCCGCGCCGGCAGCCCCGAGGCCGCCGCCTTCGAGCTCGACCAGGACGTCGTGCGCATCGGCCGCGACGCCGCCAACGACGTCGTGCTCGCCGGGCCCCACGTCTCGCCCCAGCACGCCCGCCTCGTCGCCGCCTCGACCGGCGTCATCCTCGAAGACTTGCGCTCCGAGCGCGGCACCGCCCGCATCCGCGAGGGCGAGCGCACGGTCGCCGACGAGGCCAACCGCTTCCGCCTGACGCTGCGCTCGGGCGACCTCATCGAGTTCGGCAGCGGCGAGGCCGCGACGGTGCTCGCCGTCTCGACCGGCGAGGTCGTGCGCGAGGCGCAGGTGATGGCCCTGCGGCGCATCGACGACCTCAAGCCGGCCGCCATCCGCGCCCTTAGAGACCCCGAGCGGCTCGGCCAGCTCTACGCCCTGCAGCGCCAGATCGGCCTGCCCCAGAGCCTCGACGAGGTGCTCGTCGCCCTCGGCGACGCCGCCCTCGAGCTCGTGCCCCTCGCCACCCACGCCACCGTCGTCCTGCGCGACGAGGGCTCCGACGCCCACGGCGGCGACGCCGGCTCCTACGTGCCCGTGCTCACGCGCGTGCGCAACGCCGCCTCCGGCTCGGGCGACGCGCCCGGCGGCGCCGTGCCCGTCGCCCGCAGCGTCTTCCGCAAGGTCGTCGCCGAGCGCGCCGCCGTGCTCGCCGCCGACGCCCCGAAGGAGGTGAGCGGCAGCGATTCGCTGCTCGGCGCCTCCATCCGCAGCACCATCGGCGTGCCGCTCTTCCACGGCGACGAGCTGCTCGGCGTCCTGCAGGTCGACAACCGCACCGCCCCCGCCATGCTCAACGCCGGCGACGTCGAGGTGCTCGCCGTGCTCTGCGCCTCGGCCAGCCTCGCCGTCGCCAACGTGCGGCTCATCGAGCGGCTGCGCGTCGCCGAGGCGCGCCTGCAGAAAGAGAACTCGTACCTCAAGAACCGCGAGGCCGCCCGCCGCGGCGGCGTCAAAGAGGTCATCGGCAAGAGCCGCGTGATGACCGCCCTGCTCGCCCAGGTCGACCGCGTCGCCGACACCCGCGTCAGCGTGCTCGTCGAGGGCGAGACCGGCACCGGCAAAGAGCTCATCGCCTCGGCCGTGCACTACCGCTCGAAGCGCGCCGACAAGCTCTTCGTCACCCAGAACTGCGCCGCCCTGCCCGACAACCTGCTCGAGAGCGAGCTCTTCGGCCACAAGAAGGGCAGCTTCACCGGCGCCACCGAAGAGAAGAAGGGCCTCTTCGAGATCGCCGACGGCGGCACGCTCTTCCTCGACGAGGTCGGCGAGATGCCCCTCGGCCTGCAGGCCAAGCTCCTGCGCGTGCTGCAAGAGGGCGAGGTGCGCCCCATCGGCGCCCTGCACCCGCGCCACGTCGACGTGCGCATCGTCGCCGCCACCAACCGCAACCTCGAAGAAGAGGTGCGCGCCGGGCGCTTCCGCGAAGACCTCTTCTACCGCCTGCGCGTCTTCCCCGTCCGCGTCCCCCCCCTGCGCGAGCGGCGCGAAGACGTCGCCCTGCTCGCCACGCACTTTCTCGCGCGGTACGCCCGCGAGATGGGCAAGCCGACCGGCAACTTCGCCCAGGCCACCCTCGAGGTCATGGCCGCCTACGACTGGCCCGGCAACGTGCGCGAGCTGCAGAACGAGGTGCAGCGCCTCGTCATCCAGGTCGACCCCGGCGGCATCGTCACCCCCGACCTGCTCTCGCCCCACGTGCGCAAGATCGAGGGCCTCATCGCCCGCGCCGGCGTCACCCGCGGCACCCTCAAGGACATGAGCGAGTCGGTCGAGAAGTTCTTCATTCTCGAAGTGTTGCGCGAGCACGGCAACAACAAGACCAACGCCGCCAAGTCGCTCGGCATCACGCGCGAAGGCCTGCACAAGAAGCTGCGCCAGTTCGGCATCGGGTGAGCCCCCACCGGCCCCCCGTCCCAGGGCCGCCCGCCCGAGGGCTCCCCCCCCAAGGGCCGCCCCCCGACCGGCCCCCGCCCGCCCGGCCCCCGCCCGCGCCCGCCCAGCCGCCCGCGCCGCCGCGGGCCGCCGTCCTCGCCTTCTTCGCCGTCGCCCTCTACCTGCTCGCCGGCGACGCCGTCGGCCTGCGCCTGCGCGCCGTCGGCCTGCTCTTGCGCTTCGAGCGCGCCCTGCGCCCCGCCCCCGCCGCGCCGCCCGCCGCGCCCCCCGAAGGCACCGCCCTCGTCCGCGCGCCCGCGCCCGGCGCCGCCCCCAC
>DASTPP010000156.1:0-6679 GCA_035762175.1 Polyangiaceae bacterium
GTCGAGGGCTTCCTCGCCGCGGCGCACCGGGGCCAGTACGCGCGGGCGGCGCAGTACCTCGATCTGCGCGGGGTGCCGAACGCGAAGGCGGCCGGGCCCGAGCTCGCCCGCAAGCTCGCCGAGGTGATCGACCAGCGGCTCGACGTCGAGCCCTCGCGCCTGTCGGACAGCCCCCAGGGCGACCCGAAGGACGGGCCCGACGCCGACGTGATCGGCGTCATCTTGCTGAGCGATCGCTCGGTGCCCGTCGCGCTCGCGCCCGTGCGCGTCGCCGACGGCAGCCCCTGGCTCTTCACCAAGGCGACGGTGGCCGACGTGCCCGACCTCTACGAGGCGTACAGCCCGGGCGCGCTCGAGCGGCGCGTGCCGCCGGCGCTCAAGGTGCGCGTCGGGCCGCTGCAGGCCTGGCAGTGGCTGGGCCTGGTGGCGGCCGCGGCGCTCGCCTCGTTCGTCTCGCTGCTCGTCGCCGGCGCGGTCTTGCGCGTGGCGGCCCTCGTCACGCGGCGCACCACGGCCGCCTGGGACGACGAGATGGCGGGCGTGTCGCGGGGGCCGACGCGCCTCCTGCTGGCGGTGGCGCTCTTCGAGGCGGCCCTGCCCTGGCTCAACCTGCCGCTCCGGGCCGACCGCGTCGCCGACCACGTCGCCTACGCGTTGACGATCTTCGCGCTCGCGTGGGCGCTCGTCCGGGCGGTGGGCATCGCCGCGGGCGTGATCGAGCGGCGCACGGCCGAAGAAGACTTCGGCGCGATGCGCGCCCGGGCGGTGCGCACGCAGATCGTCATCTTGCGCAAGGTCGTCTCGCTGCTCATCGGCCTGGTGGCGCTCGCGGTGGGCCTGTTGCGCTTCGAGTTCGTGCGCAACATCGGCGTCTCGCTGCTCGCCTCGGCGGGCATCGCCGGCGTCGTGCTCGGCCTCGCCGCGCAGAAGACCGTCGGCAACCTGGTGGCGGGGCTGCAGCTCTCGATCACGCAGCCCCTGCGCCTCGGCGACGCGGTCGTGGTCGAGGGCGAGTTCGGCACCGTCGAAGAGATTCGCCTCAGCTACGTCGTCCTTCGCCTCTGGGACCAGCGCCGCCTCATCGTGCCGGTGGGCAAGCTGCTCGACTCGAACTTCCAGAACTGGACGCGGGGGTCGACCGAGCTGCTCGGCGCGGTCAACCTCTACGTCGACTACGCGACGCCGGTCGCGGTCGTGCGCAAGAAGCTGGCCGAGCTCTGCGAGGCGAACCCGAACTGGGACAAGCGCACCTGCACCCTGCAGGTCACCGACATGACCGATCGGGCCATGGTGCTGCGGGCGCTCGTCTCGGCCGCCGACGCCGACCGGCTCTGGGCCCTGCGGGTCGAGACGCGCGAGGGCCTCATCACCTTCTTGCAGGGCTTCGAGGGCGGCCGCTATTTCACCCGCGGGCGGGCCGAGCTCATCAACGAAGGCGCCGCCGCGCGCGAGGGCGGGGCGCGCGGCGACGGCCGGGGCCTGGCGCCGCCGCCGAGCGCCTGAGCGGGGCCGCGCGGGGCCTCTACGCCCTCAGATCGAGGCGCCCGCGGGCCGCCCGGCGGTCACGCCGTTGGCCTGCTTCATCAGCAGCTCTTTCTTGCGCGCCTCCAGCTTGCGGCCGAGCTCCTCGAGCTCTTCCTTCTCGAAGATCGAGCGCGCCTGGTCGAACATCTCGCTCTCTTCTTCCTTGGCGTGGTGCAAAACGAGCTCTTTCAAGACCTTCGCCTTGCCGTGGAACGAGGGCGACGCCGGGTCGGCCTTCTGCAGGTCGGCGAGCACGACCTTGGCCGCCTTGTGCTCTTCTTGCGCCTCGTAATAGATCTTCTGGTCTTCCTTGTCTTTCAAGGCGCCGAGAAAGGCGGGGTAGAAGATCTCTTCTTCGATCGTCGTGTGCACGACGAGCTCGAGCGAGATCTGGCCGAGCAGCTCTTGGCGCTTGCGAGACTCCCGATCGGGGGCCTCGGCGAGCTCTTCGAGAAGCGCCTTCACCTTCTTGTGGTCTTCCTTGAGCATCGTCAGGGCGTTGGTCATGGTTGTGCTCTCCTCGGGGGAGGTGCACTGCAGCGCGCGTGCCACCGAACGAAGCCCCCGGCCTACGGCCGCGCTCGCCCCGCGGAGGCAGCGCCCGCCCCCGGCCCCTCGCCGCGCGGTGCGCGCACGCGCCGTTGCACCCCGAGAGCGCTGCCGCGAGACCCTACGCCCCTCGGGTGCGCTGCCGCGCCGCCGGGGCCTTGTCTGTCGCAAATTTCCTCACCGATTCGCCCCCGCGGGTGGCCGCCGCGGGGGGCGGGCCATGCGCCCGGCCCGCGCCGCCTTCGCCCCTTCGGCCCGCTTGGCCGGCATCGCCTTCGCCCCCTCGGCCCGCTTGGCCGGCGTCGCCTTCGCCCCCTCGGCGGCCTTACGCACGCGCGACCAGTACCACCACTCGCGCATCGGCGCGGGCAGGTCGGGGTCGCGCGCCTGGGCGACCGCGGCGCAGAAGGTGTCGAGCACGCAGGGGTCTTGGCGGCTGCCGGTGAGGCGGCAGAGCCGCTCGAAGAGCTCGCCCGGCTCGGCGCGCGCGAGCTCGTCGACCGAGCGGACGCCGAGCAGCTCGAAGTCGCGCAGCATCGCCGGGCCGATCGAGACGAGGGACGCGAGCGTGCGCCCGCCCGACCCGGGCGCGGCGCCGCCTTTCTTGGGGCGTTTCATGCGGCCTTTTTTTAGGCTAGAGCCGCCCCCCGCGCTTGAAGGAACCCGACACCCCGGCGGCTTTGTACCGCCCCCGCCCGTAGCCTGCGTGGCCCCGGGCCTGACCCACCCCCCGCCGCCCCGTCCCGCGACGTCGTGCCCCCGACCCTCTTCTCCCAGCGCACGTTTGCATCCCTCGCCCTGCTGACGGCCCTGGCCGCCTGCGGGCAGCGCCCGCGGCCCGAGGGGGCGGCCGGCGCGCCCGATGACGCCCCGTCAGCCGCCCAGGCGGCGGCGGCGGGGCCCTCGGCCGCGGCCCCCTCGGCCTCGGCGCCCGCGGGCTCGGCCGAGCGGCCGCAGGGGGCCAGCCCCTCGTCGCCGCCGATCTCCGACGTGGCCTTCGGGCAGCTCGTCGCGACGCTCTCGGAGGGGGGCGGGGCCTTCCCGAGCGAGAACCTGGTCTCGAACGAGACGTCGTTCTTGCACGTGGTGCCGGCGCTCGAGGCGCCCTCGCTGCGCGGCGGCGGCTACGTGGGCGTCGGGCCCGAACAGAACTTCACCTACCTCGCGGCCCTGCAGCCCGAGCTCGCGTTCGTGGCGGACATCCGGCGCGAGAACTTCTTGGTGCACCTCTTCTACAAGGTCGCCTTCGAGCGCTCGCCGACGCGCCTCGCCTTCCTGAGCTACCTGTTTTCGCGCGACGCGCCGGCCGGGGTCGACGACAACGCGCCGCTCGAGACGATCGTGGGGGCGGTCGGCCAGAAGCGCCCCGGCCCCGAGCACGTCGCCGCCCGCGCGCGCGACGTCGAAGAGCGCGCCAAGCAGCTCGGCGTCAAGCTGAGCCCGGCCGATCTGCGCTCGCTGCGGCACGTGGTCGAGACCTTCGCGACCAAGGGCGCCGAGCTGCGCTACTCGATGGAGGGCAGCTCCCGCAGCTACCCGGCCTTCGGCGAGCTGCTCGCCTCGCGCGACGACCGGGGCGAGGCGTCGAGCTTCCTCGGCACCGAGGCGAGGTACGCGGCGGTGCGGCGGCTCGAGCGCGAAAACCGGGTGGTGCCGCTCGTGGCCGACTTCGCGGGCGAGCGGGGCTTCGCCGGCATGGGCGACGAGATGCGCCGGCGCGGCCTGACGCTGCGCGTGCTGTACGCCTCGAACGTCGAGCAGTACCTCATCGAGCCCTCGCCGCGCGGCGCCCGCTGGGCGGCGTGGCTGAAGAACGTGCGCGCCCTGCCGCGCGACGAGCACTCGACCTTCGTGCGCGTCTACTTCGACCAGGGCAAGCCGCACCCACGCCAGCGCCCCGGCCACCGCACCACCTCGCTCGTGGCGCCGGTCGAGCCCTTCCTCGAGCGCGCGTCCGCGTCGCCCTTCCGCTCGTTCTTCGAGGTGGCCACTTCCGGCGGCCCCTTAGTTTTTCGGCCGTCGCCGGCTGAGCCCCCGGGCCAGGGCCCCCGGGCCCGGGGCAGAATGGCGGCGGTAGCACCCCGGACTTCGGCCCGGCGTGCGCTAGAGTACCCCCCTCCCCGCCATGACCCTCGACCCGCTCGGCCGACCCCTCCGAAGCCTGCGCGTTTCGGTGACCGACCGCTGCAACCTGCGCTGCCAGTACTGCATGCCCGAAGACGAGTACGTCTGGCTGCGGCGCGACGACTTGCTCACCTTCGCCGAGACCGAGGCGCTCGTCGCGGCCTTCGCCCGGGCGGGGGCCAGCCGCGTGCGGCTGACCGGCGGCGAGCCGCTCATGCGCCCCGGGCTGCCCGCGCTCGTGCACTCGCTCGCCGCGCTGCCCGGCGTCGAAGAGCTCTCGCTGACGACCAACGGGGTGCTCCTCGCCGATCAGGCGGCCGGGCTCTTCGAGGCCGGGCTCGACCGCATCACCGTCAGCCTCGACACCCTGCGGCCCGAGCGCTTCCGGGCGATGACGCGGCGCGACGAGCTCGGGCGCGTGCTCGAGGGCGTCGCGAGCGTGCGGGGCCGGCCGGGGCTCAAGCTCGACACCGTCGTGGTGCGGGGCTTCAACGACGACGAGCTCGCCGACCTCGTCGAGTACGCCCGGGGCGCCTCGGCCGAGGTGCGCTTCATCGAATACATGGACGTCGGCGGCGCCACCCGCTGGAGCCCCGAGCGCGTCGTCTCGCGCGCCGAGATGCTCGACGCGCTCGGCCGCCGCTACGGCCGCGTCGAGGCGCTGCCGCACGACACGAGCGCCCCGGCCGAGCGCTTCCGCCTGCCCGACGGCACGACCTTCGGCATCGTCGCCTCGACCACCACCCCCTTCTGCCGCCGCTGCGACCGCAGCCGCCTGACCGCCGACGGCGTGTGGTTCCTCTGCTTGTACGCCCTGCGCGGCCACGATCTGCGCTCGCCGGTGCGCGCCGGGGCGAGCGCCGACGAGCTCTCGGCGCTCATCGAGCGCGTCTGGCGCGAGCGGCGCGACCGCGGCGCCGAAGAGCGGCTCTCGCTGCGCCACCGCAGCACGCTCGTGCGCCGCGAGGCCCTGCGCGGCGACCCGCACCTCGAGATGCACACGCGGGGCGGCTGAGGCCGGCCGCCTCTCCGGGCCCGGCGCGCTCGGCCGGCCGTCGTCGCACGCCCGGCCCCCCCGGCGCTCAGTGCGCCCGGGCGCTCGGCACCTCTCGGTCGATCGCCTCGGTCGAGGGGGCGCAGAGCGCCGAGGTGACGCTGACGGCGCGCCGCTCGAGATCGTGGAAGGGCCGGCGCTCGCCGCCGACCGGGTCGATCATGACCATGCCCGTCAGGAAGGGCGAGAGGCGGGCCTCTTCGCCAGCCTCGCGCGGGAAGACGTGCAGGAAGGGCGTGCCCGTCTCGGCGCCGTGGCAGCCGTTGCAGGTGTTGAGCGAGAACTTGTGGCGGGCGTCGTTGCTGCGCACGCCCGGCGCGAACCAGAAGTCGATGTTGTTCGTGACGGCCCCCGCCCGGAAGGGCGCGCCGCCCTGCTGCAAGGGCACGAAGTGCGCCTCGCCCAGCATGGCGTGCTCGTTCGCGTTGATGAAGTCGGCGAGCGCGAACGACCCGTTGAAGCCGAAGTCGGGCGTCTGCGCGAGGCTGGTCTCGACGAGCAGGCCGCTCTCGCTCAGCGCGAATTCGCGAAGCTCCCAGGGCGCGGCGAGGGCGATCTCGTTGGTGCGCACCTGGTTGATGGCGCTGCCGTTCGGGCGGCCCGGCGCCGCGTTGCGGCCGGCGAAGCGCTCGGTGATGGCCTCGAGCTTCTGGCGGTACTCGGCCGTCGCCGGATCGAGGCCCCCGAGCTCGTGCCAGCGCTCGGCCCACGCGCGCACCTCGGCCGCGTCGGCGGCGGCGAGATCGTACTCGAGAATGACCGTGAACTCGGTCGGCTCGCCGCCCGGGCCCAGCACCCCGAAGACGAAGCGCCCCTCGCCGGCCGAGCCCGCCGCCGGGTTGCGCAAGTCGAGCCGGTTGACGACGGCCAAGAGGCGCATCGGCGCCCGGGTCAGATCGAGCCTGCCGCCCGCGAGCTTCGGCCAGGGCGCGAGCAACAGGCCGCTGACGGCCGGGCGCGCCGGCACGACGAAGCCGTTGATGACGCGGTCCGACTCGAAGGCCGAGAGCCACGAGCGCACGAAGGCCTCCGGGTCGCGGTCGCCCGCGAGGTTGGTCATCAGGCGGCCGAAGCTCCAGGCGCCGTCGCTCGGGTCGTCGGACGAGCCCGTCCAGCGGGTGCGCACCGGGTCGTTGACCACCGGCAGCGCCGTGATCAAGAGCTCGCGCTCGGGCACGAGGCGCACCGTGCACCCGCCGCCCGAGCCGCCCGCGCCCCCGCCGCCCGCGCCGGCCCCGGCCGACCCGCCCCGGCCGCCCGAGCCCGCCGGGCCGCCGCCCCCCCGGCCGCCGGAGGCGGAGGCGCCCGCCCGGCCCGCCGCCCCGCCCGCGTCGTCATCGTCGTCGTAGGCGCCGGCGGGCGAGGCGTCGTCGCCGCCGGGCGCGCGCGCGCAGCCGGCCGCGAGCAGGCCGACGCCGAGGGCAAAAC
>DASTPP010000157.1:0-14520 GCA_035762175.1 Polyangiaceae bacterium
CTTCGCCGACCTGCTCGTCGAGCACACCGGGTACGGCGCCGAGGGCGAGGCCGACGTCGCCTCGCGCCTCTTCCTCGTGCCGGCAGGCGCCGCCGGCCCCGCCGCCTTCGAGACCGAGTCGTTCTCCCGCGGATGCCGCCCCACCAACGCCGCCGCCGTGCACCCGGCCGCCACGCCATGCACCGGGGGCGCGGCGGACTGGTACCGCGCGGGATCGCCGACGAAGGTGCCGGCCCCGTGGGTGCCCGCCGGCCAGGGGCCGGGCCCGGCCCCCTCTGCGCGAGCGACGCCGGCAGCCACGCCCTCTCCATCCCGGCCATGACGACGAACGCCGGCACGCGCGGGCCCAGCCCTCGTGGGGAGGGCGCACGACGCGGGGAAAGACGCCCACGGCGCCCGTGCCAGGGGCCATGAACGTCGCCCGCACTTCGCTGCTGCTCGCCGCCACGGCCACGGGCGGCGGCGCGGCCAGGGCGCGCCGCGATGCGCCACCCCTCGACGCGCCGGCGGCGACGAGCCAGAGCGCGAGCACCGCGGACGCCTCCCTCCTTCGAGGGCGGGGACGTGGCGTGTTGGGGCGATCGGAGCGACGCGACGATCGGCCTCCCCTTCCCCAAGAGGCGCCCGCCGTGGGGCCCCCCGCCCTCGCCCGTCACGATCACGGTGCCGCCGTCGCGGCGCGTCGCCGCGGGGCTCAACCACTCGAGCGCGCTGGGGGTTGACGGCGTGCTCCGGCGCTGGAGCTCGAACGAAGGCGGCGAGCTCGGGCTCCCGAAGGCGACGAAGAACTCGGCGCGGCCGGTCGTCGGCGTCGACGCTCCGGTCGAGCGCGTGACCGTCGGCGATCCGCTCTGCGCCATCGACGCCGGGCGCCGCGTCGTCGGCTGGGGCTCGAACGACGTCGGCCAGGCCGGCGACCCGCCGCGCGTCGGGCCGGGCAAGCCGCTCTCGGCGCGCCCCCGCGGCATGGCGGGGACGTCCGCGCCGAGGCCGCGCGCCGTCGCGGGGCTCGACGGGGGCAGCGCCGTGGTCGCCGGCGGGACGTTCACGTGCGCCCTTCGCGCCGACCGCGCCGTCGTTGGCTTCGGCACCAACGAGCTCGGCGGCCTCGGGCGCCCCGCCGACAACGCGCCCTACCCGGAGCCCGTCGCGATCGCGGGGCGGCCGGCGCTCGCTCTGCGTCGGCGCGGACCGCGCGTGCGGTCTTGGGCGACGCGACCGTCACGTGCTGGGGCGACAACGCGTCGGCGCAGTTGGGCGGGGCGAGGCGTCGCCGTACGAGCCGACGGCGAAGGCCGTGCTGGCCCCTTCGACCGACGCGCCGTAGCGGCGGTCCGACGCAGGGCGGCCGGCGCAGGCGAACCTCGTCGGCCCGGCCCCGCCGCGTGCGCCTCAGAACGCCAGGTTGGCCACGAAGCGCCAGACCGCTGCGGCCTCCGGGGGAGCCAAGGGCGCAACGGCGCGTTCGAGCCGCGCGTGGGCGCGCCGCAGGCCTTCGTAGGCGTCGCGATACGACGCGGGGTCGATGCCCTCGCCGCCGGGGGTCGCGAGCCCCTCCAACGTTCGCTTCGCGGCCGCCGCGCCCTCGCCCGGCGAACCGCCCGCCCGCCAGGCGCCGGGCAGCAAGGTCGTCGCGATGAGCCGCTCGACGTCCCCGAGCGCCGCCGCGGTCGCGTGCGCGCGCGCCTTCGGGTCGCCCCGCCCGGCCGCCCCCGCGAGGCCCGCCCGCGCGCCGACCCATTCGGCCAGGGCAGCACGTACCTCGCGCACGTCGCCCCGACGCTTCGGCGGCGCACGTTCCAGCTCGCCGTCGTTCTCGGCCGCCTTGCACTGGGTGTAGCGCGCGCGGGCGGGCGCCTCGGCGTCGGGGTCGGCCTCGCCGCGTTCGCGGGCGCGCCAGGCGACGTACCGGTCCGCCTCGTGCGACAAGACGTCCGCGCAGGGCGTCGCGTCGGCGCCCGCGGGCGCAGGCTCGGCCCCGCCGGCCACCCCGTTGCCCGCCGGCGCCTGCCCCTCGCCCTTCGCGCGGGGCCGGCCGCACGCGCCCACGACCGCGAGAAGGGCGCCGGCTGTCAGCCCCCACCCCGCGGCTTCGAGGCGTCGCCGCCCGACTTTTGTCATCGGAGCGGCGCTAGCGCGAGGGCCGGGCGACGTCGAGACGCCCGTCGGCCGCCCCGGCCCCCCGCCCCAACGCCCCGTGGCAGCCCCCGCAAGCCGCCCGGCCCCGTGGGCCGCCTTCGGTCCTTCGCGTCGACGTTCAACGACCTCGAAAGGGGGGCCTGGCACGCCCCCCCGCCTCCCCCCTGGCATCCGCTCGCACGCCACATGCAACCGCCTTTGAGTCGGCAGCGTTCTTCAGGCCTGTCCCCCCAGCGTGGGCTCCGAAGCCCGTCGCCAAGGAGAGCAGGTTGGGTCCCTCGCTCGGACGCGCTCTTTGTGCCAGCTCGAGACCACCCTTCGATGTGCCAACGCGCTGGCTCTTTGTGCTCGTAGGGCCTAAGTGCTCGAGAATTCTGAAGAATTGGTTGGTCCAGTCGCTCATCTGGGGAGCCACCGAAGTCCTCAAGCGAAATTCGGGCGCAGGCGGTCAACGCAGCGTCGCTTCGCGGAGGGGGTGGGTGCAGCGGCTTTTTCCTGCCCCAGCCGCCGGGTCTACCGCCGGACGGGCCACCCGTTCGTCGCCGCGATCGGGAACGCCGTCTTCTTTGCGTGGCCCATCGGGGTCACCTTTCCGCTGCTTGCGGGGTAAGCTGTCGCCCGATGAGCCTTCTGCGCGAAGCTCCCGAGCCCTCGCTGCGCGTCTTCGTCGTCGGCGCCACGGGGTACATCGGCCGTCACGTCGTCCGCACGCTCCTCGCCGATGGCCACGACGTGGTGTGTCTCGTGCGCCGTGACCACGCAGGCGGGGAGGGCTTCGGCGACGCGGAAGCGCGCTTCGGCGACGTCACGGATCCGCGCTCGGTCGCGGAGGCCGGCTTTCGCGGCGAGCGCTTCGACGCCGTCGTATCGTGCCTGGCGACCCGCACCGGCGTGCCGGAGGACGCCTGGGCGATCGAGCATCGCGCGAACCTGAATGTCCTCGAGGCGAGCAAGGCGGCGGGCGTTCGCCACTTCGTCCTCCTCTCGGCGATCTGTGTCCAGAAGCCGCTCCTCGCGTTCCAGGAGGCCAAGCTCCGCTTCGAGCGCGCGCTGATCGACTCCGCGATCACGTACTCGATCGTGCGGCCGACCGCGTTCTTCAAGTCGCTCGCCGGTCAGGTCGAGAAGGTGAAGCGCGGAGCGCCGTTCCTCGTCTTCGGCGACGGCGAGCTCACCGCGTGCAAGCCGATCAGCGAGCGCGACCTCGCGCGCTTCGTCGTCTCCTGCCTGACCGACCCATCGAAGCGCGACGCCATCCTCCCGGTCGGCGGTCCGGGCCCCGCGATCACACCGAAGGGGCAGGGCGCCCTCCTCGCCGAGCTGCTCGGGCGCGCGCCTCGTTATCGGCGCGCTCCGGTGCGTATGCTCGACGTCATCGGCCGCGTGCTCCGCACGCTCGGGCGGGTCTTCCCGCGGCTCCGCGACAAGGCCGAGCTCGTCGCCATCGGGCGCTACTACGCGACCGAGTCGATGCTCGTGTTCGACGCGGCGCGCGGCCGTTACGACGCGGACGCCACGCCGTCGTTCGGCGAAGACACCTTGCGCGCGTTCTACGCGCGGGTCCTCCGCGACGGCCTCGCCGGACAGGAGCTCCGCGAGCACTCGCTCTTCTCCCGCGACGCGGTAAGATCGCCATCGAGGCACCGCCCGTGAGCACGCCCCTTCCGTCCCGCGCTGCGATTCCCGGGCCCGTCTCTTCGACGTCACGGACATCGACCCAGGCGCGAGCCCTCTTCGCCGCCCCGCTCGCGGCGGCGATCGTCGGCGGGTTCGTCGCCACGTCGCCCGCCGCCTCCGTGCGGGCGGCTGCCGTCGCGGGCGAAGACCTGACGTGCCTCCTGCGCGGGATGGCCGCGCTGAAAGTCCTGCTCGCCCTTGCCGCGGTGCTCGGCGTCTTCTGGCGGCTCGGCGCCCCGGTCTCGGCGCGGCGCTTCGTCGCCTACGCGCTCGCCTGCGAGGCGATGGCGCTCGGCCCTGGGCTCATCTGGGGGATGGTCTATATCCGCACCGGCGCGGCGCTCCTCCACGGCGGGCTGCTCGTCTCCCTCGTTGTGCTCTGGCGCGATCCTTCCGTCGGCCAGCGCCTGGCCGACGCGATCGAGCGGCGCCGTCGCAAGATCCGTCTGTGATCGATCTCGTCCGCATCTCCGTCTTTGCTTTCGGGGCCCTCACGATCGCCGGCGGGGTGATCGGCTACGTGAAGGCCAAGAGCGGCGCCTCGATCGTCGCGGGCACGGTGTTCGGCGCGCTCTTGGTGGTCGCTTCGGCGTTTGGTGGCCATTTTCATCAACCGCGGAAGGAGCGCCAGACGCCGCGCCTGCGCCGACACGAGCGGGACAGCTTCGGCACTCGGTGGCATTTTCCAGCAACAGTGGAAGAAGCGCCGGGCACCACGCCCGGGCCGACCCGAGCGAGCCGGGCCGACGCGCGCCGACGCCCGGACGAGCCACGGTTGGTTTGCCGAAACCGCCGAAAACGCGGGCCGCGGAGAGAATCACGTGGGATTGTTGCGACCCCGGGCCGCTCGCCCCGTCTTTCTCGGTGCGGGGGCGACGAACGGCCCGCGCCGGCGGGCCGCCGCCCCCGACCACCACGCTCGAGACGCCAAGAGCCCCACCATGCCCCTCGCGACCCGTCTTTGCTCGCTCTGGTTTGTCGCGGCGCTCGCCGCGCCCGGCTGCGCGGCCTCGCCGCCGGCCTTCGTCGCCACGGCGCGCGAGGCGCCGGGCCTGACCGTCTATCGCGGCGTGCCCCGTTGGGCCCAGCCCCCCGCCGACGGGTCGACCTTCGCGATCGCCGGGCAGAAGTTCTTTCGCGAGCCGAAGAGCCTTCGGGGCGCCGAGGCGCGCGCCCTCGCCGAGGCGCTCGCGGACGACGCGAACTACACGAAGCACGTCGAGGGCAAGCGGTGCGGCGGCTTTCACGCCGACTGGGCGGTCGAGTGGCAGCGCGGGGGCGAGCCGCAGCGCGTGCTCTTGTGCTTCGGCTGCGGCGAGGCGATGTCGCTCTCGGGTGGCGGGACGTGGCTGAACGATCTCAGCGAGGGGGCCGAGGCAAAGCTCACGTCGATCCTTGGGCCGCAGGCCGGCCCGCCGCCAGCGGGCGCCGCCCTCGGCGCCCCGTGAGCCCCCCGGCCGGCCGGTCCGCTCACCCCTCGCGCACGGGAGCGAGGGCGACGTGCGGCTCGACTTGCCCGGGAAATGACCGCACTCCACGCCCAACCGGTGTCCCCGCCGCGGGCCGAGTGGCTTTGCTCTCTGCGAAAGGCCCCATCGCCCGTGCCCCTCGTGCCCGAGAGCCTCGACTACACCGACCGCGACTTCGACGCGCTTCGGGCGCGCCTTTACGCGCTCATCCGGAGCGCCTTCCCCGAATGGACGGACGACGGGGTCGCCGGCTTCGGCAACGTGCTGGTCGAGATGTACGCCTTCGTCGGCGACGTCCTCTCCTACTACCTCGACAACCACGCCAGAGAGTCGCGCCTCGTCACGGCCACGCAGCGCACGAGCGTGATCGCGCTCGCCCGCATGCTCGGCTACCGGCTCGCGGGCGCGCGGGCGGCGACCGCCGTCGTGCGCTTCACGCTCGCGCGGCCGCCGCTCGCCGACGTCGTCTTCCCGGCGGGCACCGTGGTGCGCACCCAGGAGGTGACCGAACCGGTGCGCTTTCAGCTCCTCGCCCCCGTCACCATTCCCGCAGGCGCCGACCCGCCCGCGGCCGAGGGCACCGCCGAGCACTCGTCAACGCACGAGCAGCTCTTCGACGCGCGCGCCCTCGGCGGCACCGACGTCCCGCTCGAGTTTACGCCCTTCCTCGACGGCTCGGCCCAGGTGGTCGCCGGCAACGGGGCCTTCACGGAACTCGAGAGCCTGCTCTCCGCGGGGCCCAACGACCGGGCCTTCCTCGCGCTCGTCGACCAGGCCGACCGCGCGACCTTGCGCTTCGGCAGCGGCGTGAGTGGCGCGCCGCCGACGGGTACGCTCGAGGTGACGTACAAGACGGGCGGGGGCGCGGCGGGAAACGTCGAGGCGGGCAGGCTCGTCGTGCTCGAAGGCGCCTTCGCGGACGCGGCCGGCCGCCCCGTGCAAGTCACCGTGACCAACCCCGAGCGCGCCTCGGGCGGCGTCAACCGGCAGTCGCTCGCCTCGGCGAAGCTGCTGGCGCCCGAGAGCCTGCGGGCGCTGACGCGCTCGGTCGCGCGCGAGGACTTCGAAATCAACGCCCGGCGCCTGCCCGCCGTCGCGCGCGCCCTGATGCTGACCTCGAACGAGGACCCGACCGTCGCCGAGAACAGCGGCGTGCTCTACGTCGTGCCGCAAGGCGGGGGGCCGCCGACGCCGGCGCTCAAGAACCTCGTCCTGAAGCAAGTCACGGTGGTCTATCCGTGCACGCTGACCTTCCAGGTGAGCGTGCAGGACCCCGTCTACAAGGTCGTGGACGTCGCGGCCCGCCTCTCCCTGCGGCCCGGCGAGACGCCCGGCGTGGTTCGTGACCGCGTGCGCAAACGACTCGCCGACTTCTTTCGCGTCAGCGAGCCCGACGGCACCCCCAACCCGCGCGTCGACTTCGGCTTCAACGTCAAGGACGCCGAGGGCCACCCGGCCGGCGAGCTCGCTTGGTCGGACGTGTTCGACGTCGTGCGCGACACCCCGGGCGTGCGCAAGGTGGGCGGCGGCGTGGGCGACCTGCGGCTCAACGGGCTGCCGGCGGACGTCAAGCTCGCCCCGCGCGAGTTCCCGGTGCTCGGCGACGTAGCCCTGACGGACGGCGACACGGGGGCGCTGCTCTGATGCCGGTCGCAAACCCCGGCTTCGAGACGCCGGGTGCGGCCCCCTGGGAGGCGTCCGGTTGGACGCTCGTGACCCAGGCGCGGGCCCGGCGCTTCGCCGCCTTCCGGCCGCCGCCGGTGCCGTGCGTGGAAGACTTCGAAACGTGGGCGGCGTGGAACGACGTGTTCGGCCCCGGCGACCTCGCCCTTGCGCACTTCGACCCGCTCGCCCCCGAGGGGCGCGAAGACTTCGAGGGGGGGTGGAAGAACGCCCCCTTCCTGACCGAGCTCGAGCCCGCCCAGCTCGTTTCGGCCCCCTTCCGGGGCGGCGCCGAGGCCGACGGGTTCGAGGCCGCGTGGGTGCCGCCGCCCGCCTTCGCGTGGGCCGACGTCGCCTCCGCCCCGGCGCTCTTCGGCGGCGCGCCCCACGAGCGCTTCGAGGCGGGCTGGCGCGGCAACGAGACCTTCCTCTGGGCGTAGGAGGCCGTGCCCTCGGCCCCCGCCTCGTTCGACGGCGGGGCGAGCGCCCAGGAGACCTTTGCCGGCGCCTGGACGCCGAGGACCTCGCTCGGCGGGCCCTGACGATGGCCGAAGCCGACTGGAGTTACTTGAACGACAGCCTGCCGGCGGCCTCGGTCGACCGGGGCGTGACGGCCGGCATCGCCCGGCCCCCGGGCGGCGGCACCTTCCTCTTCGGCTTCAACTCGCTCGCGGTTGCCACCGGCGCGGTCGCGCTCTTCGTCAACCTGCCGGGCTTCGCTCCGATGCAGAAGGGCGCTTCGATTCGGGGTTGCCTGCAGCGCGGCCCGGGCGGGGGGGCGACGGGCTTCTCGCCCTTTCTGTTCGTGTGCGGCCAGGGCACGTCGGTCAACGACCAGGCCTACCTGCTCGGCCTCTCGGACGACGACCCGCACCGCGTCGTGCTGCGCAAGGGGGCCGTGGCGGGCGGCGTCCCCCCCGACGGCCCCGGCACACTGCTCCAGTCGGGCGAGAGCTTCGCCCAGGGCACGTGGCTGCACCTGCGGCTCGACGCCCTCGCCAACGGCAACGGCGACGTCGTGCTCGCCGCCTTTCGAAACGACCTCGCGCTGCACCCGCTCGGCACCCCGCCCGACTGGCAGCCCATCCCGGGGATGCCTTCGTTCATCGACGATCAACTCGGCATCAATTCCGGCTCGCAGCCGCTCACCTCGGGCCGCGGTGGCTTCGGCTTCGCCGTACGCGACGTGACGCGGCGGGGCTTTTTCGACCAGCTCGAGCTAGCGAGGCAGGTATGACGGGCCGGGCGCGCGAAGCGCGCGAGCCGGGAGGGACCGGCCCGCGGCCCTCGCCGGACGAGGGCGCGTTCACCGCACGGCTTGGCGCCGGCCAAGGGCGCACGCCGGACGGCGAAGGCGGCCACGCCTTCGTGCTCGGACAGGCCGAGCCCGGCTGGCGTTCGGACCTCGAGGCGGGCGACTACGCCGAGGTGCGCCAGGACGTCGACCTGACGGGCGCGGAGCTCGTGTGCGTGCGCCTGCGCCTACGCGTTCCCGCGGGCGTGCCGCCCGGGCTCGCCTGGCAGGCCTCGCTCTGGGTGGGGGGCGTGCGGCGCGCGAGCGCCCGCGCCGAACCGGGGCGGACGCGCCTGCTCACCGACCTCGCGGCGAGCGTCGGCGCGCTCCGAGGCACGCACGCGGTCGCCATCCGCCTCGAGCTCGTGGCGACGTAGGGGAGAGGGGGGCACGTGCCCGAGCTCGAACTGCCCGCGCTCGTCGTCGACGACGTCGTCGCCGTGGCGGCGCCCGGGCGGCTCGTGCTCTGCAACCGCGACCCCGGCCCCGACGAGGTCGGCGTGCCGCTGGGCACCCTGATCGCCCTCGAGTTCGCCGACACAGGCGGGAGCGGCGTTGACGTCACGGCGACCCGGGTGTGGGTCGGCGGCGCGCTCGCCTTCGCGGGCCGGGGGGTGGTCCCCCCCTTCGACGGGCCGCGCGCGGGCCTTCTTGTCCCCCCCTTCGACGGGCCGCGCGCGGGCCTTCTTGTCGATCGACCCGCGCGCGCCCTTCGTGAGCCTCGAGCGGGTCGAGGTGCGCGTTCGGGCGAAAACGCTCGACGGGCGCGCCGAGCTCGACGCTCGGTACACCTTTCTGGCCGAAGACCGGACGGCCCCGCGCGTGCTCGCGGCGACGGCCCGGGGGCCCCGGCGCGTCGTCGTCGCGTTCGACGAACCGGTTGACCTGGGCCCGGGCTTCGCCGCCGCCTTCGAGGCGCTCGACGCGCCGGCCGTCCCCGTCGCCGCCGTCCACGCACAGGCCGAGGGCAGCTTGCTCTCCCTCGACCTCGAGCCCGAGCTCTCGCCCGGGGCGCGCTATGAGGTGCGGCTCGCAGGCGTCGCCGACCCGAACGGCAACGTCGTGCTGCCTCCGTTCGACCGAGCCACCTTCGTCGCGCCGCGCCCCCCGCGCCCCGCGCGCCGCCGCTTCGACCTGTGGTCGATGCTGCCGAAGCACAACCGGCGGGCCGACGCGACCGGCGACCTCGCCCGCTTCGTCGCGTGCCTGCAAGAGGTCACCGATCTCGCGCTCGCCGACGTCGACCGCTTCGCCGAGCTGCTCGACCTCGAGCGCGCGCCCGAGCCCTTCGTCGACGCGATGCTCTCCGACCTCGGAAACCCCTTCTACTTCGAACTCGGCGAGCTCCAAAAGCGCCGGCTCGCCGCGGTGCTCGTCGCGATGTACCGAGAGAAGGGCACCGAGCCCGGCATCAAGAACGCCGTGCGCTTCTTTCTCGGCGTCGAGGTAACGCGCATCCTCGCCTTCGCGGGCACGGCCCTCACGCTCGGCGAGTCGGAGCTCGGCGCCGATTGGGAGCTCGGCCCGTCGGGTCGTTTCGCCCGCTACGCCTTCCACGTCGAGGTCGCGTCCACGCTCACGCCGCTTGAGCGCAAGCACGTGCGCGCGCTCGTCACCTACTTGAAGCCGGCCCACACGCACCTGGTTGATATTTTGGGGCCAGCGGTCCCGCCGACCGTCGACCCCTGGGAGCTCGGCCAGTCGGCCCTCGGCGAGACGACGCTCTTGCATTGAAGCCCGACCCCTCACGCGCACACGATTCGCCCCCGCACGGTGCCACGCGAGCGGGGGAACCCAAAGCCCCGAGAGGGAAGGTTCGAACGAACCGATTCCGTCTTCGTCCTTTTCGTCCAGACGGACTCCCTTACGCCCCGCCCGCATGGCGGCGGCGCCCCGACAAAGCTCGACGCAGCGCACGCGCGGCCCGACGCCCCGGTCGGTCGCGGCAACGGCCTCACCCGAGCCGAGTTCGCCAACGCCCCCTCGAGCTCCGCGCCCGTTAGAGTTCGACGTCGACGGCCAGCGATGCCCAATCTAGGCCCGCGAGCTGTTCGAGCGCCGGTTCTTGAATGGGCAGGGCGTACTCATCTTGGAACCAGACTACCGTCAAAGCGGACAGCGACGCAGCGGAACCGCGCACCGTATCGTTGCAGCGGAAGGAGCCAATGCATTGAACCATCGGCAGCCATTCGGGAATGCGGCGGGCAGAGTGCTCGACGACCGAGCGCATGTCTCCCGGCGCTCGAAGGTAGTCTCGCCGGGGCGGCGAGAGCAGATGCGGCACAGCCCCCGGCGGGCAATGCCCTGCCGCTTCTCGCAGGGCGCGCTCGATCAACGCGTCGTTCCATTTCGCGCTCGGGACGCCCTCAAGCAGACCAGCGTAAGTCATCTTTTGGTGGAGGGCTTCGAGCGTAAGGACACGCCCCGACCTCAGCGGCAGCTGACAACGCAAGTGGTACGCAATGCAGTAACCTAGGCTCATGCTCGCCCTCCGGCCGGGCCGAGCTTACATGCGCGTCGGCGCGGGCGCCGCACCTTGCTCGGCGGCGGACGACACGCCTGGTGCGACGAGCGCACCTTGACCTTCTCCGACCCCGACCCCGGTTCGCGGTCACGGCCTGGAAGCTCGGCCCGTGGGCGCCCGGCGAAACCACGGACCTGCACGGAAGAGCGGCGAGAGCCCTCCGAACCGAACGCAGCGAACGTCGCGAGGGGTTGGCCCTGCGCCCCCGACGAATGCGTTGCGAAAGGCCTCGGACGCGAAGCCCGTACGACCGCGGATTCAGGGGCACCGCGCCGCTCGGCACGCTCACCCCGTCGTCGCGTCGCGTGCGCCCCTTCGCACCACCTACCTCGCGCCCGCACTTTCCCTGCGGGGGAGCGGAGTTTTCAGCCGATGGCGACCTGACTGTATGCGCCGGGGGGCGCGCCCGCAGACGTGCCGAGCGTCGGGGGAACGACGGCAGGGTGTTAGGGCAGGGGGGCCGCGGGGCGCGAGGCAGTGCGCGCGGCAAGCTCCTTCTCGAAGGTTTGCAAGCGCGCGAGCATGTCGGGCTTTTTGAGCCCCTCGGGAGCGAGATAGACGGCGATGCGCTGTGCCGCAACGGCCTCGTCGAGCCGCCCGAGGCGGTAGAGCAACACGGCGACGGTGTCGTAGCACTCGAAGCACGAGGGGTTGGCGGCGATGGCCTTGCGGGCGAAGGGCAGCCCGCGCTCGGGGTCGCCGCGGAGCGCGTCGTACCAGGCGAGGTTGTTCCACGCGGCGACCGAACCGGCGCTCTCGCGCAAACCCTCGAACAGCTCCTTCATCTCGGCTTCGCGCTGAGCGTCGCCCGGGTGCTCTCGGGCTTGCCTGTGCAGGTAGGACGCGAGCGAGTAGGCGGTGCGAAAGTCGTCGGGGGCGAGGGCGCGGGCCTTGCGGTAGTCGGCGAGCGCTTGCTCACCGCGGCGTTGCCGCTCGAACCACTCGCCCCGCAAGCGGTAGGCCGACGCGAAGGTTGGATCGGCGTTGAGGGCGGCGTCGAGCTCTTCGCCGACGCGTTTCAGGTGCCCTCCCTCCCAGGGCCGCACGCGTGCCCAGAGCAGACGCACCTCGACCTCGGGCATCGGCTGCACATGCGCCTTCGTGGTGCCTAGCCGCGGGGCGTACGAGCCAGTGTTATAGAATATACGCGCCTGCCCGAAACTCTTGCGGTACTCGGCTTCGAGCTGTTCGGGCGATACGCCCTTGTCGCGCAGGGCGGCGTCCCACGCGGCGCCTGGCTCGTCGCCCTCGTGGAGGGCGTGCAGGTATTGGTCGAACGCTTCTTTGAGCGGCCGTGGGCCAAAGTGCATGGTGTGCACGAGGTTCCACGAAGCGGCAGCGTTCAAGACGTTGCGCTTGGCGTCATGGGGATCGTTGGTGAGGCCGTAGAAACCCCGCCAGTCGATTTTGACGAGGGCTGAAGGGCCCGGCAGTTCGTCACGCGACGCCTTGATGGCGCCCCGGCTGGTGCCGATGACGACCTCCGAATCGAGCCCGAAGACCCACGAAGGGGACGCTCGGCCGACCTCGACCTTGCCCCCCTTGAGCGTAAGCGTCTCATAGAAATGGGCGTACCCTTCGCGCAGCCAGGGGGGCGCGACAGGGAAGTAAAACGCGATGAAGTAGCGGGTGAACCGGTGCTGCAGGACCCGTCGGAGATCGGGGTCGAGCCCGCGGTGGAGCACCAACATGGGCCTGCCGTCGGGGTCGTGCGCCTCGCGCACAAAGCAGCCACGCTTGCGAGAGGAGCTAATCTCTCGATAGGCGTCTTCGCGTTGGAAGAGCGTGACCTCGAAACGCCACTTCGGCTTCTGCGGATAGGGGAAGGCGATGTCTTCGAGCGCACCGTAGATGTCTTCGAGCTCGCGCGCCACCCCTTGCGCTTCGTCGGTCGGCACGTCGGTGTAGAGCGTGAAGTGGCGCGACGTCAGCTTCGACCATTTGGGGCCACCCTGCGCCGGCGACACGAACGGCGGCGGCGTGCACGCGCCCAGCCACACCGCTGCCCCCAGCAGCGCCCCCCCCAGAGTGCGTTTCATCCCTGGCTTGGTAACACAAACGATGCCATTGACAACGGCCAAGACCGATGTGTTTGCTGGCTGCGGCGCGCGGGTGCGATGAGGTGAGGGTGGCGCCGGACGCTTGTTCCGCCGTTTCTGGAAAAATGCCGTGAACGAGCGGTTATGCGGCGCCCCGCAGTACGCCCGCCTTATCGCCTGCAGGAGGTGGCCGACCTCGCGCTCGCCGACGTCAGCCGGTTCCCCGGACGTCTTTAACCTCGAGCGCGCCTCCGAGCCCCTCGTCGATGAGACGCTAGGGAACCCAACCCGCCGCCCGCGGTCGAACGCCGGGTGCTCAGCCAGTCCATGCTCGGCGAGACGACGGACCTGCACTAACGGGGCCTCACCTCTCACGTGCCGGCAGGGGTGAGAGGATTTTCGCTGTCCCCCATCGGCCACCGCTGGCTTTGTTCTCGTCGAGGCACCCACCCGGGGGCCCCATGGCCGACCGCGTCGACTACTACTTCCGCCAGAAGGTGACCGAGGCCGAGCTCGACCTGGGCTTCGAGCTGCTCGAGCGCGCCGACCGAAACCTCGCCGCCGACATCGGCCTCTTCGGCCTCGTCGCGGGCGCCGTCCCCGCCCAGCACAGCCCCCTGCCGGACCTGTCGATCGATCTCACCGCCCCCGCGCGCGCCTACGACCGGGCGGGCCAGCGCGTCTTCTTCGGCACCGGGCAGACCGTCGACGGCTCGGTCGACCACAACGGCCTGCCCACCGAGGTCACGGCCGCGGGCAACGAACGCTGGGTCAGCGTCTTCCTCCGCTTCGACCGCTCGCTCTCGGACCCGCGCACCGACGGCAACTCGCAGCAGGTGCTCTTCCGCCGCGACGAGTCCTTCGCGCTCGTCGTGCGCCAGGGCCCCGAAGCCCCCGCGGGCTCGGCCCCGAGGCCCCCGCTCGAGGAGGCGGAACTGCTCGTCTGCGACGTGCGGCGCACGGCCGGTCAGACCCAGATCCTCGGCGTCGACCTCGACCTCACCCGGAGGCAGGCCTTCGTCTTCGCGCCCGCTGGCTCGGTCTCGGTCGTCGCAGGCCTCTGGAAGGCCCTCGCGACGACGGCGTCCACGGTGCAGCAAGCGCTCGACTCGGCCGACGGCCTGCTCGCCCACCAGGCCGGGCGTCTGACGGCCCACCTCGAGGCCACGGTCGGCGCCCACCCGGCCTCCGCGGTCGCCGTCGCCGACGCGGGCAACGTGCTGAACGCCACGCACGTCGAGGGCGCGCTCGCCGAGATCCTCGGCGCCTTCGGCGCGGGGCACGTGCGCTCGAGCGAGGGGGCCTCGGCCGGAATGCACCGCACCCTCCGCCAGCCCGTGCTCGGCGCCGGGCGCGTGCTCTTGCTCGACGCCGGCGTCACGGGCTCGGCCGCGACGCGCCTCCGGGTCTACGGCGACGACGAGGCCGTGTGGGTGACGCTCAACGCCGCCTGGAACGGCTCGGCCTGGGTGCGCGACAGCGCCGCCGTGCGCTCAGGCGGCTTCCGCTTCGGCCGCGACGGGTTCGCCTTCCTGCACGACGACCAATTCGGCGCGAGCTTCGCCGACTTCGCCGGGCAGTGGGCCCTGCGCCTGGGCGGCGAGGCCGAGGCCGGCTTCGAGGTGCAGGGGCCGGCGCGCTCGAGCGGCCACCTGGCGCTGCGCGCGACGAACCCCACCTCGGCCCAGGCGACCGTGTCGGCCGGCGACGCCGTCA
>DASTPP010000158.1:0-7939 GCA_035762175.1 Polyangiaceae bacterium
GGGGGCGAAGGAATCCGCCCGGATTTCGAGCTCCCGACCCCGGCCGACGGCGCCGCGGATCGGGCGCCGGGCGACGGGAGCATTCGTCAGACAGAGCCTAGCCCGCGCCCGGCGCCACTTCGCGCAGAAAGCCCAGCAGCAGCTGCCACGACCTGCGGTCGGCCTTCGCGTCGTACGCGTAGCCCGAGCCCACGTTCGTGCCGGCGGCCGGCACGGTGAACGTGTGCGCCACCCCGGCGTACTTGACGAGCTGGTAGTCGGCCTTCGACCTTTGCAAGTCGGCCTCGAAGGCGGAGACGGCCGCCGCCGGCGCGAAGGGGTCGGCCGTGCCCTGCACGACCAGCACGCGCGTGCCCGGCTTCAGCAGGTCGGCGGGGTTCTTGTTCTCCAAGATGCCCCAGAGCGTCACGACCCCGGCCAGCTCGGCCCCGCCGCGCGCGAGCTCGAACGCCGCGAGCCCGCCCAGGCTGTAGCCGAGGGCCACGATCTTCGTCGCGTCGACGTTCGGCTGGGCGGCCAGAAACTCGTACGCGGCCCGGATGTTCGCGCGCAGCTCGGGCACGCTCTGGCGGTACGACTTCGCCATCGCCGACGCCTCGTCCATGCCCTTCGGCCGGACCCCCTTGCCGTAGTAGTCGGCCGCGAGCACGACGTACCCCTCGCGGGCGAGCTTGCGCGCCACCTCTTTCTGGTAATCACCCAGGCCGAGAAAGTCGTGGGCGATGATGACGGCGGGGCGCTTCTTGGCGGCGCCCGGCGCCGGCGGCGGCGCGACGAGAAAGCCCTCGAAGCTGCGGCCGCCGCGCGCGTACGTCACGGCCTGGCCCGGGCCGGCGGCGGCCTGGCCCGGGCCGTCCGCGGCGGCCGGGCGCTCGGCGACCGGAAGCAGCGCGCCGAAGGCGACGAGCCCAGACGAGATGAAGCGACGCAAGCGGTTGGTCGACATGGTCGAAATCTCCCTTTCCTTGTCCGCAAATTTCATAAAGGCGAAAGGCGAGGGGGGCCACGTGCACGGCCCGCACACGACGTTTGCGTGCGACGCAACGATCGGGGCCGCGGTCGACCCCCGCGCGGCGTCGGGCCGCCCGCCCGGCGCCGCGGCCTCCCTGCGGTCGCGGGTCGCTCGATCAACTCGAGCAAAAACAATATACCTAACTGGGGCTTGGTCGACCGAACCTCGTCAAGCCCTTTCGCCAGGCTTCGAGCGCTCGCCGGACGCGCTTGGGGGAGACCCCGGGCGCACCCGGCGTTCGGCGCGCGGCCAACCGCGGTCGGCTCGGGGGTAACGGGCGGCTCGCTAAAAACACCTGAGGGCAACCGACCGAACTCGAGATACCCTCGGGCGTATGCTCAAGGGTATCAAGAGGCGGCGGGCCGTGTGGGCTGCGGCGCTGACGGTTGGCGCCCTCGCGATCGCGAGCTGCGGCGACGACGACGATGAGGGCGGCGAGGGCGCGCCGGGGGGCGGGTCGGGCGCGGCGACGGGCGGGGCCGGGGGCACGAACGGCGCGCCGGGCGGGGGCGGCACGAATGGCGCGCCGGGCGGCGGCGGCACGAACGGCGCGCCGGGCGGGGGCACGGGCGGCGGCGGCGGCAGGGGCGGGGGGGGCGACGCGAGCTGGCAGCGCGCCTTCGCCGAGGTCGGCTTCGCGGTCGAGAAGGTCGGCGATCACGCGTGCTCGGCGAGCGCCGAGGCCCTCGCGCAGAGCGAGCTGCCGCGGGTGAGCGCCGGGGGGGCGACGATCTACGTCGGCTTTCACCAGGTGAGCTCCGACAACCAAGACCCCTTCGCGGCGCGGGTCGAGGGGGGCCAGGTCACCTGGTGCGTGTACCACGAAGACGACGGCCCCGACGGCCGCGCCCTCGGCATCGCCTGGGACGGCGGGCCCTTCGCCTACGTCGTCTATACGATCGTCGGCGGCGGCACCGACCTCGAGATGCCCGGGTGGTTCCGGTCGTACGGGGGGCACGCCGCCATCTCGGGCGGCAACAAGAAGGTGGGCGTGCTCGGGCGCGTCGACGCCGCGACCGGCGCGCTCGTGGCCGCGACGCACGTGCCCGCCGTCTTGAGCGACCGGAAGGTCAACTCGCACGCGCCCGTCGAGGCCCCGGTCGTGCTCGCCGACGGCACGGTCGAATACCGCGGCGAGTCGGCGCACAAGCCCATCGGCGCCGACGGCAAGAACCCGATGGACTGCACCGACTACCCCTTCACGACGACGTATCGCTTCGCCCCCGATTTGGCGTCGCTCACGTGCGCCGTGTCGACCAACTGCACGGGCAACACCAAGCCCTGCGAGTAGGCCTCGCCCGACGGGGGGCTCGCGCGCCGGGCCCTCGCCGGGCGTCAGCGCGGCGACCGCCCGCGGCGCGCGTCGTGACTCTCTCTGCCCCGGCCGCCCGCCGCCCGCAGCCGCTCGGCCAGGTCGGCGAAGTCGTCGGGCCAGTCGTCGCGAAAGAGCAGCGGCTCGCCCGTCGTCGGGTGCACGAAGCCGAGCTCTTCGGCGTGCAGCATCGGCCGCGGCGCCGGCACGCGCTCGCCCCGAAAGTCCCGCACGTACACGTCCTCGCCGACCAGCGGGTGCCCCGCCTCGGAGAGGTGAATGCGAATCTGGTGCGTGCGCCCCGTCTCGAGCCGGCAGGCGACCAGCGTGACCGGCCCCAGCGGCTCGAGCGCCTCGACCCGCGTGACCGCCTCTTGCCCCGCGTTCGGCAGCCGCGTCGAGCCCCGCAGCCCGTCGCCCCGGTCGGCCACCAGCCGCGAGCGAATCGTCTGGCTCCGCACCGCGCCGTGCGCCAGCGCGACGTAGCGGCGATCGACGCTGTGCGCGCGAAACTGGTTGCCGAGGTGGCGCTTGGCCGCGAGCGTGCGGGCGAAGACGAGCAGGCCCGTCGTGTCCTTGTCGAGCCGGTGCACGACGCCGATCCAGCCTTGGGCGGGGCCGCCGCGGGCGCGCGCCTGCCGGTCGAGCGCGAGGCGCACCATCTCGTCGAGCGTGCCCCGCTCGCCCGGGTCGAAGGGCACCGTGCTCACCCCGGCCGGCTTGCGTACGACCGCCACCTGCCGGTCGACGTAGACGAAGTCGTCGAAGCCGATGCGCCTCTGCTCTCGCGGCCGCGGGGCGTTCGGGCGCACCTCGATGCGGTCGCCCGCGCGCAGGTGCTGCCTCGGCACGAGGCAAGGCGCCCCGTTGCGAAAGACCTTGCCCGTCTCGACCAGCGCCCGCGCGTTGGCCCAGCTCAGCGAGGGGTCTCGCTCGCGCAGGGCGCCGTCGAGCATGCGCCCCGCGTGCGAGGGGGGCACCGTCCAGGGGAAGGGCGGGGGCTTCGGGGCGTCGGGCACCGGGGGCTTATACCAGCCACGCGCGAAGCGGCCCCGTGATGCCGGGCGCAGGCCCAGGGCTCGCCTGCCCCGGGGGCGGGGCCCCTGGCCAAGGCGGATCGACCGAAAATGTCACGACCAGAGCACCTGGCGGGTCGAAAACGAAGATTACGTCACGGCGGCGAAGGCCAAGGTGCTAGAATTCTGCCGAATAATGACATTATTTACGGCCGTCGAACCTTCGAAGATGACTTGTGTGTCATGAGAAGACACCTTTTTATGCGGTTCTTCGCATCGATTCACGAGGTTTTGCGTCGAGACTAGGCAAAATAACGTCATTCTTCTCGGTGTTCTGCCATGAGCCATGGCATATTGTGACATTTCATGAGGCGCTCTGGGGCCCCGAGTCGAGGCGGCGCGGCATGGCGGGCCGCCCAGGTTGAAGAGGGGGTTGCGAAACGCTCGGCGGGCCGCCCAGGCGAAAGAGAGCGTTGCGAAACGCGCCCGCTGGCGGCCCCCGAGGGAACTCGGGGGCAGCGGACGCCCGCTCGTGCCGCGCGGAAGCGGGCCGGTTCGGCGCGCAAAGCCCGCCCCCTTGGCGGGGGCCGGGCTCCCGCGGGCGCCGGGCTGCCGGGCGAGCGCGCGAAGCGGCTCGCGACGCGGGAGCCCTGCCTCCGGCAGGGCTTGGCGAGCCGTTTCCGCGGGCGTTCGCGGCCCCCGGCTTTCGCCGGGGGCGACCCGCCGAGCGTTTCGCAACCCCCTCTTCTGCCTGGCCGGCGTCGGTCATGCTCACCCGCCTGGGCCGCAAGCCCCGCTCGCGACCCTTTCGCTCGCCCGGACGGACAACGTCTGGCCCGCCGGCCAACGATCGGGAAGGGGGCCCCCCGGGCCGTGGTACTTTGGGGCGCTTTTGCGGCTGCCCAAGGAGACCGCCATGTCCGCACCCGAGATCGGCCTCGTCATCGAGCGCCTGCGCGAGAAGCACCCCGACGCGAAGTACGAGCTGAACTGGACGACCCCGCTCGAGCTGCTCGTGGCGACGACGCTGGCGGCGCAGTGCACCGACGAGCGGGTCAACCGCATCACCGCGTCGCTCTTCAAGAAGTACCCCTCGGCCCAGGCGTACCTCGACGTGCCGGCCGAAGAGCTCGAGAACGACATTCGCGCGTCGGGCACCTACAAGCAGAAGGCGAAGTCGATTCGCGGCGCCTGCCAGGCCATCGTCGACCGCTTCGGCGGCGAGGTGCCCCGCACGATGGAAGAGCTGACGACGCTGCCCGGCATCGCCCGCAAGTCGGCCAACGTCGTGCTCAACACGGCGTTCGACATCGCCTCGGGCATCATCGTCGACACCCACGTCGCGCGCGTCAGCCCGCGCCTGGGCCTGACGAAGCAGACCAAGCCCGAGGACATCGAGCGCGATCTGATGAAGAAGGTGCCCCAAGACCAGTGGACGTTCTTCGGGCCCGCGATGGTCTTGCACGGGCGCTACACCTGCGTCGCGCGCGGGCCGAAGTGCGGCGAGTGCGTTTTCGACGACGTCTGCCCGAAGGTCGGCGTATGAGGGCCGCGCCGAAGGCCCACCCCCTGACCCCGCTCTCGCGAGAGGTGCCATGAAGATCCCCGAGCTTCCGCCGTCCTGGCAGGCCGCGCTGGCCGAAGAATTCTCGAAGCCGTACTTCCAAGATTTGTCGAAGTTCGTCGACGGCGAGCGCCAGGCGCACGAGGTCTTCCCGCCCGAAGACGAGGTCTTCTCGGCCCTGCAGCTCACGCCGCTCGACCGGGTGCGCGTGCTCTTGCTCGGGCAAGACCCTTATCACGACAACGGCCAGGCCCACGGCCTCTGCTTCTCGGTCAAGCCGGGGGTGCGGCCCCCGCCCTCGCTCGTCAACATGTACAAAGAGCTCGAGGCCGACCTCGGCCTCAAGGCGCCCAAGCACGGCTACCTGGTCGCCTGGGCCCGCCAGGGCATGCTGATGCTCAACGCCGTACTCACGGTGCGCGCGCACACGCCCAATTCGCACAAAGACAAGGGGTGGGAGCACTTCACCGACGCCGTCATCAAGAAGGTCAACGAGAAGCCCGACCCCGTCGTGTTCGTGCTCTGGGGCGGCTACGCCAAGAAGAAGGCCAAGCTCATCGACCCCAAGCGCCACGTGGTCCTTCAGGGCACGCACCCCTCGCCGCTCTCGGCCAGCAGCGGGTTCTTCGGCAGCAAGCCCTATTCCGCCATCAATGCCGCGCTCGAGGCGCGGGGCAAGCCCCCCATCGACTGGCGCCTGCCGGCCGAGGTCTCGTAAGGCCGTTTCGAAGGCCCCCGGCTCCTGCCCCCGAGTGAACTCGGGGGCAGCGTTCGCCCGCTCGTGCCGCGCGGCGTCGGCGCCGATTCGGCCATCAAAGCCCGCCCCCTCGCCGGGGGCCGGGCTCCCGCGGGCTCCGGGCTTGCGGGCTTGCGGGCTCCGGGCTTGCGGGCGAGCGCGAACGCGAACGCGACGCGGGGGGCCGACCGGGCGAGCTCGCGGTAGCGGCTCGCTCCGCGGGAGCCCTGCCTCCGGCAGGGCTTTGCGAGCCGTTTTCGCGGGCGAACGCGGCCCCCGACTTCCGTCGGGGGCCGCCTCCTGTGGCATTCTGCCCCATACGCCCGGGGCGTTTTGTCAGCTAGAGTCGGGCCTCCGCCGAGCTCTTCGCTCCGCGACCAATCAGGATAGGCCCGTGAGCACACAGAGCACCGAGCGCACACGTCCGCGTCGGCCGAACGGCGGCCGGTCGGGCAACGGCAATGGCCAGAAGAAGGGCGAGCGCGAGCCGGTCGGGCGCGACGCCCCCGAGCCCGGGGCCCGTGCCGGCGCCCGCGTCTCGAGTCGCGCCGCCCGCGAGGCGGCCCGGGGCGACGGGCGCGACGGGGGGCGGGGCCTCCAGGGGCGGGGGCAAGCCGCCCGCCTCGACGAGCTCGAGCGCGCCCTCGCCGCCTTCGCCGCGGGCGACTTCGGCGTCCGGCTGCCCGGCGAGGGGCAGGGGCAGATGGCCAGCCTCGAGCGCGCCTTCAACGCCGCGGTCTCGCGGGTCGACTTGATGACCTCCGAGTTCGAGCGCCTGGCCGCGGTCATCGGGCGCGAGGGCAAGATGAACGAGCGCGCCTCGGTGCCCTCGATGTCGGGCGGGTGGGGGCGAAAGCTCGTCGCCGTCAATTCGATCATGGACGACCTGGTGCGCCCCTCGACCGAGGTCGCCCGCGTCATCACCGCCGTCGCCGCCGGCGACCTCAGCCAGAAGATGGCCCTCGAGATCGACGGCAAGCCCGTGCGCGGCGAGTTTTATCGCATCGGCACCACGGTCAACACCATGGTCGACCAGCTGCGCTCGTTCGCCGCCGAGGTCACGCGCGTCGCGCGCGAAGTGGGCACCGAGGGCAAGCTGGGCGGCCAGGCCAACGTGCCCGGCGTCGCCGGCACGTGGAAAGACCTGACCGACAGCGTCAACTCGATGGCCTCGAACCTGACGACGCAGGTGCGCGGCATCGTGCGCGTCGTGACGGCCGTCGCCAACGGCGACCTCAACCAGAAGTTCGTCTTCGAGGCCAAGGGCGAGGTGGCCGCCCTCGCCGACACCATCAACAGCATGACCGACACGCTGCGCGTCTTCGCCGACCAGGTGACGACGGTGGCGCGCGAGGTCGGCACCGAGGGCAAGCTGGGCGGCCAGGCCCGCGTGCCCGGCGTCGCCGGCACGTGGAAAGACCTGACCGACAGCGTCAACTCGATGGCCTCGAACCTGACCGACCAGGTGCGCGGCATCATTCGCGTCGTGACGGCCGTGGCCAACGGCGACCTCAGCCAGAAGATCACGGTCGACGTGCGGGGCGAGACGCTCGAGCTGAAGAACACCATCAATACGATGGTCGACCAGCTGCGCAGCTTCGCCAGCGAGGTCACGCGCGTCGCGCGGATCTGGCCCGGGCCCGGGGTCTCGATCTCCTCGGCGAGCGCGCCGACCTCGCCTTTCGCCTCGACCGTCAGCTTGCGCTGCAGGTCGCCGTTGGCCACCGCGGTCACCACGCTCGCGACGCTGCGCACCTGGTTGGTGAGGTTGGCCGCCATCGAGTTCACGTTGTCGGTGAGGTCCTTCCAGGTGCCGGCGACGCCGCGCACCTGGGCCTCGCCGCCGAGCTTGCCCTCGGTGCCCACCTCGCGGGCCACGCGCGTCACTTCCGAAGCGAAGGAGTTGAGCTGGTCCACCATGGTGTTGATGGTGTTCTTGAGCTCGAGGATCTCGCCCTTCACCTGCACCGTTATCTTGCGTGACAGGTCGCCCTTGGCGACCGCCGTCGTCACCTCGGCGATGTTGCGCACCTGGCCCGTCAGGTTCGAGGCCATGGCGTTCACGTTGTCGGTGAGGTCCTTCCACACACCCGACACGTCTTTCACTTCCGCCTGGCCGCCGAGCTTGCCTTCGGTACCCACTTCACGCGCCACGCGCGTCACTTCGGCGGCGAAGCCGTTCAACTGGTCCACCATCGTGTTGATGGTGTTCTTCAGCTCCAGAATCTCGCCCTTCACGGGCACCGTGATCTTCTTCGAGAGGTCGCCGTTGGCGACGGCGGTCGTCACGTTGGCGATG
>DASTPP010000159.1:0-30343 GCA_035762175.1 Polyangiaceae bacterium
AGCATCTCGAACGCGTCGGCGCTCACGCTCGGCACCTCGACGCTGACGGCGAGCGCGACGCCGTTGCGGTCGTAGACGGTGCCGCGCTTCGGCGCGACGTGCAGCCGCCTTTGCCGCTGCGCCTCGGCGAGGTCGCGCCACTCGCGCCCGTGCTCGACCTGCAGCCGGTAGGCGCTCGAGATGAGCAGCCCGCAGCCGAGGCCCATCAGCCCGCAGACCAGGCCCATGCGGCGGCGCACCCACTTGGCGCGCTCGGGGTTCAGGTTCCTCACGGCGCACCCCCGGCCGCCTCGGGCCGCTGGGCCGTCCGCGGCGGCGTCACGCGGGGGCGGTAGGGCAGGGCCGGGTCGGCCGAGGGGGCCGAGGGCGCGCGCCCTTCGGCCTCGGCGGGCGGCGGGGCGCCGCCGGGGGCGAGGGCGATGACCCGATCGGGCGAGGGCGGCGCCATGCCGAGCAGGGCGCGGGCGACCGCCTCGACCCTCTGCGGGCTCTGGTAGCTCGCGACCTCGAGCTCGAGCACCCGGCGGGCCTCGCGCAGGCGCGACTGCTCGGCGCGGGCGCGCCCGAGCTCGTAGCCGAGGTGCATCGAGCGGCTGCGCATGGCGAGAAAGAGGACGAAGGCGGCCGTGGTGGCGACGACCGCGAGCGTCCACAGCGCGAGGAAGGGGCGGTGGTGCGTCACGCGGCGCCCCCCTCGCGCCGCCGCGCGAGGCGCAGCTTGGCGCTCCGCGAGCGGGGGTTCTGGGCGAGCTCGTCGTCGCGGGCGGTGAGCGGTTTCTTGGACAAGGGCTCCCAGGTGGCGCGGTCGGCGAGGGCGCGCTTGACGAGGCGGTCTTCGAGCGAATGAAACGACAGGAAGGCGGCGACGCCGCCGGGGGCGAGCACGCGGGGGGCGGCCGCGAGCAGCGCCGAGACGGCGTCGAGCTCGCCGTTGACGGCGATGCGCAGCGCCTGGAAGGTGCGCGTCGCCGGGTCGACGCCCCCGACGCGCGCGGGGCCGACGGCGCGCACGACGGCGCGGCGCAGGTCGAGCGTGGTCGCGAGCTCGCCCTCGTCGCTCGCGCGCTTGACGCAGCGGGCGATGCGGCGCGAGCGGCGCTCGTCGCCGTAGTGGAAGATGACGTCGGCGAGCTCGTCGACCGGCAGCCGCGCGATGAGCTCGCGGGCGGTCTCGCCCGAGGTCGGGTCCATCCGCATGTCGAGCGGGCCCTCGTGCCGGAAGCTCATGCCCCGCCCGGGCGTGTCGAGCTGCGCCGAGCTCACGCCGAAGTCGGCGACGAGCCCGTCGGCGGGGCCGAGGCCGAGCGAGGCGAGGGCCCGCTCGACGTCGGCGAAGTTCGCCTGCACCACGAGCGCGCGCGCGCCGAAGCGCGCGAGCCGCGCCCGCGCCGCCTCGACGGCCGAGGGGTCGCGGTCGAGGGCGACGAGGCGCGCGCCCGGCACCGCCTCGAGCAGCGCCTCGGAGTGTCCGCCGCCGCCCGCCGTCGCGTCGACCACGAGGCGCCCGGGCGTCGCGGCGATCGCCTCGACCACCTCGCGCCCCATGACGGTGACGTGGGCGAAGGCGCCCGGCGCCTCGGCCGCGGCCTCGCCCTTCGGGGCGTCGGCCGCCTCGGCGCCCCGCGCGCGCTGCTCGGTCGTTGCTACCACGTCGTCTCGCCCTCCGCCGGGGTTCGCCCCGCGCGCCCCGGAGGGGCCGGGCCGGCGCGGGAGGGCCACGCTAAGAAAGGCCGGGCGCTCCTGTCAACAAAGCGGCCGGCGCGCCCGCCCGCCGCCCGCGGGCGCGCCGCGCCCGTCGGTTCAGCGCCCCGCCCGGCGCCGCGGCCGAGGCGGCTCGGCCTCGGGCGCGCCGGCCGCTGCACCCCGCCGCGGCGCCGCCTCGGGCGCGTCGGCCGCCACGCCCCGCCGCGTCGCCGCCGCGGGCTCGCCGAGCAGCGCGGCCTTCCGCCGCTCGACCGTCTCGGCGATGAACTCGGCGACGGCCCGCACGCGCGCGCTCGCGCGCAGCTCGGGCAGCTGCACCAGGTAGAGCGGCCGCAGCAGCGCGGCGATGGGCGGCGAGAGCCGCTCGAGGCCGGGGTCTCGGTCGCCGACGAGGCAGGGCAGCAGGCCCGCGCCGGCGCCCGCGCGCACCGCGGCGCTCTGGCCCTGGATGTTGGTGAAGGTGAGCCGCCGCAGGCGCGCCGGCACGTGCTCGCGCATCCAGCGGGCGGCCGGCAGGTGCGCCGAGGCGTCGTCCCAGGTGACGACGGGCAGCTCGGGCCAGGGGTCGAGCGCGGGCGCGGGGCCCGGGGCGCGGGCGCGGTAGAGGCCGAAGGCGAGCGAGCCCACCTTGCGCACGACGAGCTCGGCGTCGTCGGGCTGGTAGCCGCGCAGGGCGAGGTGCGCCTCGCCGCGGTCGAGGCCGGCGGCCCGGTGGCTGACGACGAACTCGAGGCGCACACCCGGGTGGCGCTCGAAGAAGTGCGGCAGCTCGGGGGCGAGCAGATCGTGCGCGGCGGTCTCGAAGGTGGCGACGCGCACGGGCCCCTCGAGGCGCTCGTCGAAGCCGGCGACGCCGCGCTCGAGCTCGCGGAACGAGCGCGCGACGACCTCGGCGCGCGCGACGAACGAGGCGCCCGCGTCGGTCGCGACGAAGCCCGACTTGCGGCGCAGAAAGAGGCGCGCGCCGAGCGCCGCCTCGAGCGCGTCGAGGCGGCGCCCGACCGTGGGGGCGCTCACCCCGAGCTCGCGCGAGGCGGCGACGAGGCTGCCCCCCCGCGCGACCGCGAGCACATACCGGACGTCGTCCCAGAGCACGGTAGAATCGTACAATTTTGCACGACCGTCGGGCGCGCTTGTTGCCTTGTGGCGCGCGGCTACTAGCCTTAGCTCTTCCGTGCCTGGCGGGGGCGGCCGCGGGCCCGAAGCCCGCCGCCCCCCCCCGCGAGCGCGGGCCCCCCCTCCGGGCGGGGCCCGGGGCAGAGACTGGTACGAGAGAAAGACGAGACGACCCATGAGAATGATCACGCTTGGTCTCTTCGGTGCTGCGCTGGTGACCGTGCTGGCCGTCGGCTGCGGCGACGACGACGACGACAACCCGGGGACGCAGGGCAGGGGCGGCTCGGCGGGCACGGGCGGCGCGGCGGGCACGGGCGGCACGGGCGGCGGCACCGGCGGCACCGGCGGCACCGGCGGCGGCGCGTCCGGCACGGGCGGCGCGTCCGGCACGGGCGGCGGCGGGGGCGGGCCGACGGTGCTCGGGTCGTTCGACCGCACCAAGGGCGAGCTGCCCGAGGGCATCGCCATCCGCGACGGCAAGGTCTACGTCGGCTTCGCGGGCTCGGCCGAGGTCGTCTCGGTGCCGGTCGAGGGCGGCACGCCGACGTCGTTCGCGCAGTTCCCCGCGCCGGTGCCGAACGAGGGCTTCTTCACCGGCATCGCCTTCGACGACCAGGGCAACTTCTACGGCGCGCTCGCCTCGGCGCCGGCGCCCGGCGTCTACCGCATTGCCGCGGGCGCCGGCGCGGGCGGCGCGGGCGGCGCGGGCGGCGCGGGCCCGCAGCCGAAGCTCGTCGCCTCGGGCGCGAAGATGACCTTCCCCAACTGGATCACCTTCGACGGCGGCAACGGCTACGTCACCGACTCGGCGTCGGGCACCATCTTCCGCTTCGCCCCCGCGGGCGGCAAGACCGAGGCCTGGGTCAGCGACGTCTTGCTGCAGCCCGACAAGTCCGCCTGCCAGGGCGCGGTCCCCCTCGACGTCGGGGCCAACGGCCTCGTCATCGTCGGCAATGACTTCTACGTCGCCAACACCAACAAGGGCACCCTCGTCAAGGTGACGCGCAACCAAGACGGCACCGCCGGCAAGGCCGAGCTCGTGCTCGAAGACTGCGAGAAGCTCGCCGGCATCGACGGCATCGTGTCCGACGGGGGGGGCGGGCTCTATGCGGCGGTCAACGCCCGGAACACCATCGTCCGCATCGACGTGACGGCGAGGACGGTGACGACCGTCGCGGCGGCCCCCACGGTCGCGCTCTCCAACCCGGCCAGCCTCGCCTTGCAGGGGGGCAACCTCTACGTGACGAACGCCGCGTTCTTCATCGAGACGGCCGCGCCGACGCTGCTGCGCTTGCCCCTCGCGCCCTGAGCCGGGGCCGCGCGGGGCCGGCCCGTTCGAAATCGCTTCGAAGTCCGGGCCGCTCGGCCGCAAGATGCCTCGCTCGGGCGCCTTGCGGTCGACGCCCGGGCCGCCCCACCCCCAGCCGCCCGGGCGGCCCCGGCCGCCCGCCTTGACCCCCGAAACGAAAGACGAGACGACCCATGAGAATGATCACGCTTGGTCTCTTCGGTGTGACGCTCGCCGTGGCCTTGGCGGCCGGGTGCGGCGATGACGACGACGACGCGCAGCTCACGGGGGGCAGCGCGGGCGCCAGCGGCACGGGGGGGGGCGCGGGCACGGGCGGCGCGGGCGGGGGCGCGGCCGGCACCGGGGGCAGGGGCGGGGCGGGGGGCCAGCCGATCGGCGCGGTGACGGTGCTCGCCACCTTCGACCCGGCGGTCGGCGAGCTGCCCGAGGGCCTCGCGGTCGCCGGCGACGGCACGCCCTACGTGGGCTTCGCGCCGAAGGGCGAGATCGTGCGGCTGCGCGCCGACGGCTCGGGGCGCGCCGCCTACGCGAGGGTGCCGGCGCCGCCGCCCGACGGCCAGGGCTTCATGACGGGCCTCGCCCTCGACGCCCAAAGCAACCTCTACGCCGCGCTCGTCTCGTTCAAGGCCGACGTGGTCGCGCCCGGCGTCTACCGCGTCGCGACCGGCCGCGACGGCGCGGGCGGCGCCGGGGGCGCGGGCGGCGTGCTCGCCGAGAACACGCCCTGGGCGACGAACCCGAGCATGGTCTTCCCCAACGGTTTCGCCATCGATGACAAGGCCAAGGTCGGCTACGTGACGGACTCGTCGGTCGGCGCGATCTACCGGTTCAGCCTCGAGAGTGCGGGCGCGGCGACCGAGTGGCTGAAGAGCGACCTGCTCGCGGGCGACCCGCTCGCTTGCGGCGGCAAGGCCGAAGACCTCAGCATCGGCGCCAACGGCCTGGTGAAGGCGGGCAACACCTTCTTCGTCGCCAACAGCAACAAGGGCACCATCGTGCGTGTGGCGGTCGACGCCCAGGGCGTGCCCGAGGCCCCGACGGAGTTCGTCAACGACTGCGCCCAGCTCAAGGGCGCCGACGGCATCACGCCCGACGGCACCGGCGGGCTCTACGTCGCGGTCAACGCGCAGAACAAAATCGTCCGCGTCGACCGCGACGGCGCCATCACCACGCTGGCGCAAGGGGGCGAGCTCGACTTTCCCGCGAGCTTGGTGGCGCAGGGCAACGCCCTCTACGTGACCAACTTCGCCCTCACGAGCCCCGCGGGGGCGCAGAAGGCCGCCCTCTTGCGCGTCGAGGTCCAGTCGCGCCAGGGCCGCGAGGCGGCGCCCTGACGCCCGGGGCGGCCCCCGGCGCCGCCCCGGCCCGCCCGTGCTAGGCATCGGGGCCGCGCCGCCGCCGCGGCGCCCGCCCCGAAGGCCGCCCCATGCCCGAGCCCGCGCCCGCGCGACGCGCTTCCGCGTCGCTGCTCCTGCCCGTCTTTCTCGTCGTCCTGACCGACGTCTTCGGGATGACCTTGGTCATCCCGCTGATGGCAATCTACGCCGAGCGCATGGGCGCGACGCCCCTGCAGGCGACGCTGCTCGTCTCGACCTTCGCGCTCTGCCAGCTCGTGTCGGGGCCGCTGCTCGGCACCTGGTCCGACCGGGTGGGGCGCAAGCCCGTGCTGCTCGTCAGCCAGATCGGCACGATGCTCGGCTTCCTGCTGATGGCGCGCGCCGAGGTGCTCTGGCTGGTCTACGTCTCGCGCGCGATCGACGGCGCGACGGCGGGCAACCTGACCACGGCCCAGGCGCTCATCGCCGACCACACCCCGCCCGAGCGCCGCTCGACCGCCTTCGCCGTCATCGGCATCGCCTTCGGCCTCGGCTTCTTCATCGGCCCCTTCGCCACCGGCTACCTCTCGCAGTTCGGCCTGGCCACGCCCATCTACGCCGCCGCCGGGCTCTCGGCCCTCGGGGTCGTGCTCACGGCCGCGCTCGTGCCGGGGGGCCTGCCGCCCGCGCGCCCGGCCGGCCCCGAGGGGCCGGGGGGCCGGCGCCTCGCGCCCTTCGCGTGGGGCGAGTACGCGGGCTACTTCCGCCGCCCCGGGCTCGGCGGGCGGCTCGTGCAGTTTCTGCTCTTCGCCCTGGCCTTCTCGCTCTTCACCTCGGGCATCGCGCTCTTCGCCGAGCGGCGCTTCTTCGATTGGCAGGGGCGGCTCTTCGGCCCGCGCGAGGTGGGCTACCTCTTCGCCTACGCGGGCTTCCTCGGCATCCTGTTGCAGGGCGGCCTGATCGGGCGCCTGGTGCGCCGCTTCGGCGAGCCGGCGCTCGTGCGCGCGGGCTTCGCCGCGCTCGGCCTCGGCTACTTTGGCCTCGGGCTGGTCGAGCACGTGCCCGCGATCGTGGCGGTCACGACGCTCAACTCGTTCGGCCACGGCGTGCTGCGGCCCGCGCTGACCGGGCTCATCAGCCAGCGGGCCGAGGCGCACGAGCAGGGCGTGGTGCTCGGGCTCTCGCAGTCGCTCACCTCGCTCTCGAGCGTGACGGCGCCCGCGCTCGCCGGCGTTCTGATCGGGCGGGGCTGGCTCACGGCCTGGGCCTGGGTGGCCGCGGCCTTCGCGGTCGGGGGCTGGGCGCTCGCGGCGCGGGGGCGGGCGGCGCGGGCCGAGGCGGCGGGCGCGGGGGCGGGCGTCTGAGGGGGGGCCGGGCGGGGCCGGCGTCGCCCGCCGCCGCCCATTTCGGCCGTTCGCGCCTCAGCCGATTTGGCCGAGCACCTCGGCCAGCCGGTCGAGATCGTGGCGGGTGTGCCGCTCGGTGACGGCGACGAGGAGCTGGCCCTTGCGCGCGGGGTCGACCTCGCCGAGCGGGTAGCCGGCCAGGACGCCCTGGTGGCGGGCCCGCTCGACCACGGCCGCGGCGTCGCCGCCGGGCACGCGCAGGGCGAACTCGTTGAAGGTCTTGGCCTGCGGGTAGGCGAGCTCGTAGCCGGGCAGCTTCGCGAGCTCGGCCTTGAGGTACTCGGCCTTGGCGAGGCAGTGGCGCGCGGTCTCGACGAAGCCGCGCTTGCCGAGCAGGGCGGCGCGGATCGTGAACGAGAGCGCGAGCAGGCCCTGGTTCGTGCAGATGTTGCTGGTCGCGCGCTCGCGGCGGATGAACTGCTCGCGCGTGACGAGCGTCAGCACGTAGCCCGTCTGGCCGTTCTTGTCGACGGTGCGGCCGCAAAGTCGCCCGGGAATTTGCTGCAGCGTCTCGCGGCTCTCGCGGCAGGCGAAGAGGCCGACGCCGGGGCCGCCGAACTGGGGCGGGCAGGCGATGGGCTGGCCCTCGCCGACGGCGATGTCGGCGCCGAGCGCGCCCGGGCTCTCGAGCAGGGCGAGGGCGTAGGGGTCGGCGGTGGCGGTGACGACCTGGGCGCCGGCCGCGCGCGCGCGCTCGACGACGGCGCGCACGTCGCCGACGGTGCCGAAGAACGAGGGGTAGCCGACGACCACGGCGGCGACCTCGGGCGAGAGCGCCTTCGCGAGCGCCTCGACGTCGTCGGCGCCGTCGGCGCCCACGGGCACGGTGACGAGGCCGCCCTCGGCGAGGCCGGCGCTGCGCAGGAAGGTGGCGACCACGTCGCGGTACTGCGGGTGCACGCCCTCGGAGAGCACGACCTTCTCGCGCCGGGTCAGCCGCCGCGCCATCAGCACGGCCTCGGCCGTGGCGCTCGCGCCGTCGTAGAGCGAGGCGTTGGCGAGCGGCAGGCCGAAGATCTCGCTGACCGTCGTCTGAAACTCGAAGATGGCCTGCAGCGTGCCCTGCGCCACCTCGGGCTGGTAGGGCGTGTAGGCGGTGTAGAACTCGCCCCGCAAGAGCAGCTGGTCGACCGCCGGGGGGATGTGGTGGTCGTAGGCGCCCGCGCCGAGGAACGAGATCTTGCCCGCGCCCGTGTTGCGGGCGGCGAGCTCGCCGAGGTGGCGCATCAGCCCGGGCTCGTCGAGCGCGGGGCCGACGTCGAGCTCTTTCTTGTACCGCGCCTCGGGGGGCACGGCGGCGAAGAGCGCGTCGACGTCGGGGGCGCCGACCGCGCGCAGCATGTCGGCGATTTCTTCGGGGGTGTGCGGCAGGTAACGCATCATGGGCGGCTGGGGGCGCGGTCGGGGGAGGGGGCGCGGCGGCGGGCGACGCCGCCGGGGGGCGTAGGGTCAGTGGGCGGCTTTGGACAAGAAGTCGCGGTACGAGGCGGCGTCCATCAGGGCGGAGGCCTCGCCGGCGTCGGCCGGCTCGATCGCGATGAGCCAGGCCTTGCCGTAGGGGTCTTCGTTGACGAGCTCGGGCCGCTCGACGAGGTCGGCGTTGACGCGCACGACCCGGCCCGAGACGGGGGCGAAGAGGTCGCTCAGCGTCTTGACGCTCTCGATCGTGCCGAAGGCCTTGCCGGCGGTGACGGTGTCGCCCGGCTTGACGTCGAGGTTGACGAGCGTGATGTCGCCGAGCTGCTCGACCGCGTAGGCCGTGACGCCGACCAGCTTCTCGCCGCCCGACTCGCTCAGCCATTCGTGGTCTTTGGTGTACCGCAAGCCGTCGCGCACGTCGCTTTGTGCCGCCATGGGGTCAGGTCTCCGCGCTGGGTGGGGGTGGGGGCCTCACGAGCCCGCCTTGTTGGCCTTGTAAAAGGGGGTCTTTACCACGACGGCCGACGCGTCGCGGCCGCGGCAGTCGACGACGAGGGGCGTGCCGACCGCGGCGAGGGCCGCCGGCACGTAGCCGAGCCCGATGTTCTTGCCCGTCGTCGGCGAGGGGCTGCCGCTCGTGCAGACGCCGACCACCTCGCCCGCCTCGCTCTTGAGCGGGTAGCCGTGCCGGGCGATGCCGCGGCCCGTCACCTCGAAGCCGACCAGCTTGCGCGCGGTGCCCGCGGCCTTCTTCGGCTCGAGCGCCGCGCGCCCGACGAAGTCGCCCTTGTCGAACTTCACCGCCCAGCCGAGCCCGGCCTCGAGCGGGTCGGTCGCCTCGTCGATCTCGTTGCCGTAGAGCGAGAGGCGCGCCTCGAGCCGGAGCGTGTCGCGCGCCCCGAGCCCGACGGGCTTGAGCCCGGCCTCTTTGCCGAGGCGCAAGAGCTCGCGCCAGACCTTCGGCGTCTCGGCCCAGGGGGTGAAGAGCTCGAAGCCGTCTTCGCCCGTGTAGCCCGTGCGCGCGGCCGTGACGGGCACGCCCGCGACCTCGAACCGGCGGAAGCGGAAGCTCTTGGTCGCCGCGACGGCCTCGGCCGCCCCGGGGCCCGCCTGCGCCAAGATCGACGCCGCCTTCGGCCCCTGCAGCGCGACGAGCCCGGTCTCGTCGGACACGTCGCGCAGGTCGCAGTGGTGCTCGCAGAAGCGCGCGAGGTGCGCCCCGACCTTGTCGCGGTTCGAGGCGTTGCACACGATCAAGAAGCGGTCGGGCGCGTGCCGGTAGACGATGAGGTCGTCGACGACCGTGCCGCGCTCGTTGCAGAGCAGCGTGTAGATGGCGCCCCCGTCTTCGAGGCGGCCGACGTCGTTGGTCACGACGTAGTTGACGACGGCCCCCGCGTGCTCGCCCGTCACCAAGAACTCGCCCATGTGGCTGACGTCGAAGAGCCCCGCCGCGCGCCGCACGGCGTGGTGCTCGTCGACGAGGCCCGTGTACTGCACGGGCATCTCCCAGCCGGCGAAGGGCACCAGCCGGCCGCCGAGCTCGCGGTGGTCGTCGTAGAGGGGCGTGCGGCGGAGGGGGGCGTCGGCGTCGGTCACGGCCGCCCCTTTACCTCGCCCCCCGGGCTGCGTCACGCCCCCGGGCGGGCGCGCCCCTCCCCGGACGAGCTCGGGCCCGGGCGCGTCATGGCGTCGGGCCCGCGCGGTCGCGGCGGCGGGGGCGACCGGCCGGCCGCCGGACGCGGCGCCGAAGGCCGGCGGCCGGCCTGCAGATCGGCGTCCGAGGCCGGCGAGCGGCCCGCGGACGCGGCGGCACGAGCGGGGCGGCGGTCACGCGAGGGCGGGGCGTCAGGGGCGGGGCGCCGGGGGCCCCGACGGCGCAGCGCGTCTTGGGCCCGCGGGCGCCCGGCCGGCGGCCCTTCGCGCGGGCGGTTTGCTTCGAGCGCGGGTCTGCCCTACGTACCGCCCTCATGCGTTCGCTCATGGCACAAGTGGTCGCGCTCGGGGCGCTCGCCGCCCTCGCGGGGGGCTGCGGCGGGGACAAGAAAGAGACCGGCGGCGGGGGCGAGCGCCCCGCCCCGCGCGGCGCCCCCCCGCCTCCCTCGGCCGAGGCGGCGGCGAAGCCGGGCGCGTGCAAGGCGGGCGGCGGCGAGGTCAAAGACCCGGTGAGCGCCGCGTTCTTCCCGCGGGTCTCGGGCGGCTACTGCGTCAACCCCGAGGGCGAGACCAAGGCCTTCGGCGACAAGGCGCCCAAGCCCATCGAGGGCATCTGCGGCCTCTTCGACGGCGGCTGCGAGCTGTACCGCCAGCACCAGGTCAAGCGCACCGCGAGCGTCGACTACGTCGACGGCGCGGGCTCGCCGGCCACGGTCACCGCGACGCTCTCGCAGTTCGCCTCGAGCGAGTACGCCTACGCCATGTTCACCCGCCGCGTCACCAGCGACGAAGACCCCGCCCGCGCCGACATGCCCAAGGCCATCGACGTCGGCGTGCAGGGCGCGCTCGGCACCGGGTCGCTCTACGCGCAGAAGGGGCCCTACCTGCTCGAGCTCTCGTACGTCAACACCGACGAAGACGAGAAGCGCACGCGCGCGAGCGGCGAGCGGGTGCTGCCCCCGCTCGCCAAGGACATCCTCGCCAAGCTGCCCGGCGGGCCCGAGCTGCCCCCCGCCGCCGCCAAGCTGCCGCAGCCGAGCCGCCTGCCGCTCGGCGTCGCGTACGCCGCCCAGAACGTGCTCGGCGTCGAGGGCACCGGCCCCGGCGCCCTCGGCTACTACCGCGAGGGCGAGCGGCGCTACCGCGTGCTCGTCATCAGCAAGGCCGACGCCGACCAGGCGAAAGACGTGCTGAAGTCGTTCTCGAAGAAGAAGGGCGCCGCCGAAGAGAAGGGCCTCGGCGAGGCCGCCCTCCGCCTCATGCTGCAGGAGGGCGAAGACTCGCCCAAGGCCGAGTGGCTCGTCGCGCGCCAGGGCCCGCTGGTCGTCGGCGTCGGCGACGAGCCCTTCGCCGCCAAGCCGGGCGGCTCGGCCGCCGACTACGAGCGGGCGGCGCTCTCGCGCGACGAGAAGCGAAAGCGCCTCCAAGCGTTGCTCGGCGGCGTAAAGTAAGCCCCCCCCTGGCCCCCCGCGGCCGCCCCGAACCCCGCGAGCGCCCCATGATTTTCGACCTCGACGAGCAACACCGGCTTCTGCAGTCTTCGCTGCGCGACTTCTTCGAGCGCGAGGTGCGCCCGCACGCCCGCGCGTGGGACGAAGCCGAGCGCTTCCCCAAAGAGCTGGTGCCCCGGCTCGCCGAGATGGGCCTGCTCGGCATTCGCATCCCCGAAGAGTATGGCGGCGCCGGCATGAGCACGCTCGCCTACTCGATCGCGGTCGAAGAGGCCGCGCGCGTCGACGGCTCGCTCGCGCTCACCATCGCCTCGCACAACGGCCTGGGCACCGGGCACATCTTGGCCTTCGGCAGCGAGGCGCAGAAGCGCAAGTACCTGCCCAAGGCCGCGACGGGCGAGTGGCTCGCCGCCTGGGGCCTGACCGAGCCCGGCTCGGGCTCGGACTCGGCCGGCCTGATGACCACCGCCGAGCGCCGCCCGGGCCCGGGCGGCGACCGCTGGGTGCTCAACGGCTCGAAGATGTTCATCACCCAGGGCAGCGTCGGCGGCTTCTGCGTCATCCTCGCGCGGACCGACAAGCAAGCCTCGAAGTCGCGCGGCATCACCGCCTTCATCGTCGAGCACGGCACCCCGGGCTTCTCGGCGTCCAAGCACATCGAGAAGCTCGGCATGCGCTCGAGCGACACGGTCGAGCTGACCCTCGAGAACGTCGAGATCGGCGACGAGCAGCGGCTCGGCGAGCCGAACGCGGGCTTCACCGATACGATGAAGATCCTCGACCGGGGGCGCATCTCGATCGCCGCCCTCGCCTGCGGCCTCGGCTGGGGCGCCCTCGAGGTCGCGACCCAGTACGCCAAAGATCGCAAGCAGTTCGGCCGCCCCATCGGCGACTTCCAGGCGATCCAGTGGCAGCTCGCCGACAGCCGCGTCGAGCTCGACGCCGCGCAGCTGCTCACCCGCCGCGCCGCCTTCCTCGCCGACCACGGCCGGCCCTACTCGAAGGAGGCCAGCATGGCGAAGCTGTACGCGTCCGAGGCCTCCTCGCGCGCCTGCAACCGCGCGCTGCAGGTGCTCGGCGGCTACGGCTACACGCGCGAGTTCCCCGTCGAGCGGCACCTGCGCGACGCCAAGCTCTGCGAGATCGGCGAGGGCACGAGCGAGGTGCAGCGCCTCATCATCGCCAAGCACGTGCTCGGGGGGCTCTGAGCGCCGCGCCGGGCCGGCCCGGGGCGCGCGGACCGGGGCCGCAGAGGGGCCGTTCGCGGGCCGGCGGGGCGGCGGGCGCCGACGAGGGTCGAGCCGCCCCGGCTCGCCCTGCTCGACGGCTCGAAGGGGCTCGACCGCTTCGTGCTGCCCGAGCCCGTGGTCGAGGCGCTCGGCGCCGACCCGGTCACCGGCGCCTGGCTCGGCCGGCTGCTCGGCCAGTTCGGCGGGGCCCTCCGGCGCCTGCGCAAGCTGCACTTCAAGAACCTCGGCGCCCTGCTCGCGCTCGGCGAGCGCATCGACCCCGAGCTCTCCGCGGCGCCGGGGGGCGAGGGGGGCGCTGAGACGCAGGGCGGGCAGGCGCCGGGCGCGCCCCCGGGCTGACGCCCGCGCCCCGCTCTCAGCCCCGCCGCTCGAACCGGAAGCGCGCGCCGCCGACCTTGATCTCGTCGCCCGAGCAGAGCGGCTGGCGCGTGACGCGCTGGCCGTTGACGTAGGTGCCGTTGGCCGAGCGCTCGTCGCTGATGTGGTACGCGCCGCCTTCGAACGAGACCCGGGCGTGCTTCGACGAGACCGTGCCGATCGGCAAGATCACGTCGCAGCCGGGCGCGCGGCCGAGCACGGTCTCGCCCGGCTCGTTGAGGGTGAGCGTCTGGCCGGCGAGCGGCCCCTCGAGGCCGACGAGCACCGCGCGCAGCGACGAGGGCATCGGGGTCTGGGCGCGGGCGGGGGTGGGCGCGGGGGCGGCGGCGTGCTGGGGGGCGGGGCGCGGCGCGTGGGCGGCAGGGCCGGGCGCGTGGGCGGCGGGGCGGGGCGTGTGGGCGGCGGGGCCCTGGCGTGGCGCGTGGGCGGGTGCGGGCGGCGGCGCGTAAGCGGGCGCGGGCGGCGGCGCGCGGGGCGCGGGCGAGCGGGGGCCGTAGGGCCCGGACGGCGCGTGCGGCGCGTGCGAGGGGCCGTAGCCGGGGGGGCCGTAGCCGGCGGGCACGGCGAGCCGGCCCGAGCGGTTCGCCGCGCCGCGCAGCCGGTCGAGGAGGAGGGCGAAGAAGCCGACCACGAGCAAGAGGCCGCCAAGGCCCGTGACGGCGAGCGCGCCCGCGATGGAGCCGACGTCCCAGTCGTCGTCGTCGCGGGGCACGGGCGGCCGCGGGGGCGGGGGCGGGGGCGCGGGCACGGCGGGCGGCGCCACGGCCACGGGCGGCGGGGGCGGAGGTGCGGCGGTCTCGCCGGGCGGCCCGAGGTCGAGGCGCCCCACGCCGAAGCCGTGGTCGGGGCCGGCGGGGCCCCGGTCGGCGGCGCGCGCGAGCAGGAAGCGCACGAGGTCGTCGCGCGAGAGGGTCGGGTAGCGCGACCAGACGAGCGCCGCGGCCCCGGCGACGTGGGGCGTCGCCGCGCTCGTGCCGCCGAAGCGCTCGCCGTACACCAGGCTCGTCGTCTCGGTCGGCGCCGAGAGGTCGGGCTTGAGGCGGCCGTCTTCGGTGGGGCCGCGCGAGCTGTAGGGGGCGAGCTCGTCGCCCCTCCAGACGGCGGCGCCGACGGTGAGCGAGCCGGCGGCGTCGCCCGGCGCGTTGATGCTGCCGGTCGCGTCGGCGAGCTCGACGCGCGACGCGTTGTGCACGTCGAGCACGAACACCGTCGGGCGCGTCCCGCCCTTGCCCCGCACCCCGAGCAGGTAGTCGGTGTTGGGGCGCAGGCGCATCGCGATGTTCTCGCGCGGCTGGCGCAGCCAGTCGTTGCGGTTGGCCGAGCGGCCGAGCTCGCGGCCCTGCGCGTCGAAGAGGAACAGGTCGTAGTCGGAGACCGAGCCCTCCCACTGGGACCAGAGCATCGTCACGTCGATGGCCCCCTCGGCGTTGGTGCGGAAGGCGAGGCCCTGGCGGCCCGAGGGGAAGGTGTGCCAGTAGCCGTCGGGCCCGCCCGTGAGCTGCCCGCGGTGAAACGACGTGCCCGAGTTGCCCGCGGCGTTGACCCAGAGCACGCCCTGGCGGGCTAGCTGGTCGATCTTCTTCTGAAAGGCGCCCTGGCCGTTGCGCGGCCCGTACATGCCGCCGGCCGAGTGCGAGATGATCTTCACGCCCTGGCGCACGAGCCAGTCGACGCTGGCGTCGCGGTCGCCGAGCGAGCACGCGATGAAGATCTCGGCCTCGGGCGCCATCGCGTGCACGATCTCGGCGGCCGCGGGCCCGTGCGTGCCGTCGTCGTCGACGGGGCGGCCGTTCGCGACGCAGTCGCCCGCGAAGACCCGCACCGTGGCGGGGTAGGCCCGGCCGGCGAAGGCCTGCGCGCGCGAGACCTCGGGGTCGAGCACGCCGACCCGCACGCCCCGGCCGCGGAAGCCGGCGGCGTGCCAGAGGTTGGCGCGCGTGACCGCGACGCCCTCGACGCGCGAGGTCGGCAGGGCCGCGGGCGCCGGCGGCGGGCCGCGGTTGCCGGTGCGGCCCTGCTCGGGGCGCGAGGCGCGCTCGAGCGGCAAGACCCCCCGCACGTTGGTGATGCGCGAGAGCCGCCCCAGCACCTGCTCGGGGCTCTGCCCCTCGGCCGCCTTCTTCTCGAGCGAGGCCCAGGGCAGCGCGACGTCGAGCTGGTTGTCGCCGCGCGAGGTGACCCGCCCGCCGAGCGCCTTCAGCTCGGCCTCGAAGAGCGAGGTGTCGCCGCCGTCGAAGAGCACCGTGAAGGCCAGCTCGTCGCGCGCGGTGAGCAGCCCCCGCTCGCGGGCGAAGGCGCGCGCGCCCTCGACGCCCCCCTTCTGGTACGCCCCCAGGAACTCTTGCACCACGCTCGCCAGGCGCGGATCGTTCAGCGCCGACTCGAGCGAGGGGTACTGCTTGGCCAGGCTCTCGATCGGCGGCGCCGTCGAGAAGGCCGGGCCCGCGCTCGACGACGCGGGCGGCGTCGGCGACGCGTGCATCGCCCACCAGCCGCCGCCCCCCGCGAGCGCCACGCCCAGCACGAGCGCCGCGGCGCCCACGACCTTTCGCGTCCCTGGCTTCATCGTCGCCTCTTTTTAGCGCAGCCCCGGCCCGCCCACCCAGGCGGCCCGGGCCGGGGGTAAAAAATACAAGACTCCGACGTTGTCGAAGGCGAGCAAAAACGTGCCCTGCGCCACCACCCCCGCCCCGAGGCCGCGCACCGCGTCGTTCTTGCCGAGCCCGTAGAGCAGCGCCCCCGCGCTGATGTAGGCCGCGTCCGCCAGGGCGTTGACCAGGAGCGCCTGCCGGAACTTGCCCCGCTTCTCGCCGAGCGGCGCCCCGTCCGCCAGGGCCCGGCGCTCTTGGGGCAGCCCCCACAGCCCCACCCCGGCGAGGAGCCCGTCGATGGCCCCCCAGGCCACGAGCTGGATGCCCACGTTCCGCTCGAACCGATCGCCCCCCACCCAGAGCGGCACGCCGCCGCCGACGCTCAGCAGCGCCCAGGCGCCGAGCACGCCCAGAAAGAACCGCTTGTCGGCGAGGTAGGCCTCGGCGTCCGGGCCGACGGCGGGCCGCGGGGGCGGGGGCTGCGCGAGCACCAAGCTCGGGGCGGGCGAGGGCGAAGTCAGCACGGGCGCCGAGCCCGAGAGGGGCGACGCCAGCGCGGGCGCCGCACTCGAGCGGGGCGAGGCCAGCGCAGGCGCCGGGCTCGGGGCAGGCCAAGGCGACACCCGCGCGGGCGCCGAGCCCGAGAAGGGCGAGGCCAGCGCGGGCGCCGAGCTCGCGGCGGGCGGCGCCACCGTAGGGGGTGCCTGCGCCCACGCCGGGCGGCCCAGTAGCGCGAGGGCCGAAGCGATTCGGGGCAACGCTGGCACGCGCCGGCCCGCCCGGAGGCGCCCCGGGGTGGTCGGGAGAGCAGGCGGGGCCGCGGCGGAGCTCACCCCCCCCTCAGCCGACCCAGACGCGGGCGTTGCGGAAGAGGCGCATCCAGGGGCCGTCGTTTTGCCACGCGGCGGGCCGCCACGAGTGCTGCAGGGCGCGGAAGACGCGCTCGGGGTGGGGCATCAAGATCGTCACGCGCCCGTCGGGCGTGGTCAGGGCGGTGATGCCGCGCGGCGAGCCGTTGGGGTTGTACGGGTAGCGCTCGGTCGGGCGCCCCGCGTGGTCGACGAAGCGCGCGGCGACGAGACCCTCGGCGGCGAGCGCGTCGAGGTCGGCGTCGCGGCCCGGCTCGGCGCGGCCCTCGCCGTGGGCGACGGCGACGGGCAGGCGCGCGCCGGCCATGCCCCGCAGCAAGACGGAGGGCGACTCGACAATTTCGACGAGCGAGAGGCGCGCCTCGAACTGCTCGCTCCGGTTGCGGACGAAGCGCGGCCAGAGCTCGGCGCCCGGCACGAGCTCGCGCAGGGCCGACAACATCTGGCAGCCGTTGCAGACGCCGAGCGCGAAGGTGTCGGGCCGCTCGAAGAAGTGCCGGAACATGGCGCGCGCCCGGTCATGAAACAAGATCGACTTCGCCCACCCCTCGCCGGCGCCGAGCACGTCGCCGTACGAGAAGCCCCCGCAGGCCGCCAGCCCCCGGAAGCCCTCGAGCGAGGCACGGCCCGAGAGCAGATCGCTCATGTGCACGTCGACCGCCTCGAAGCCCGCGCGGTCGAAGGCCGCGGCCATCTCGACCTGCCCGTTGACGCCCTGCTCGCGCAGGACGGCGACGCGCGGGCGGCGGCCCCGCGCGACGAAGGGCGCGGCGATGTCTTCGTCGGGGTCGAAGGGCAGCCGCGCCGAGAGCCCCGGGTCGGCCGGGTCGACCCGCGCCGCCTGCTCTTCGTCGGCGCACGCGGCGTCGTCGCGCAGGCGCGCGATGGCGTGCGTCGTCTCGGACCAGACCCCGCGCAAAAAGCTTCGCTTCTCGTCGACGAGCACCTCGCCGCCCCGGCGCACCACGATGCGGTCGCCCGGCTCGGGCCGCCCGAGCCAGTGCACGCAGCCGCCGAGGCCGCGCCGCTCGAGCTCGGCCACGACCCCGTCGACGTCGCCCGAGCGCACCTGCACCACCGCGCCGAGCTCTTCGGCGAAGAGCGCCGGCAGCGGCTCGCCGAGCGCCGCGACGTCGACGTCGAGGCCGACGCCGCCGGCGAAGGCCATCTCGACCAGCGTGACGAAGAGCCCGCCGTCAGAGCGATCGTGGTACGCGAGCAGCTTGCCCGCGGCCGAGAGCGCCTGCACCGCCTCGAAGAAGGCCTTGAAGAGCGCCGGGTCGTCGAGGTCGGGGGGCTCGCGGCCGAGCTGCCCGTAGGCCTGCGCGAGGCACGAGCCGCCGAGCCGGTTCTTGCCCCGCCCGAGGTCGACGAGCAAGAGCCCGGTCGGCCCCGCGTCGCGCGCGAGCTCGGGCGTGAGCGCCCGGCGCAGATCGGTCGCCGGGGCGAAGGCGCTGACGACGAGCGAGAGGGGCGCGACCACGCTCTTGGTCTCACCCTTGTCGGCCCAGACCGTGCGCATCGACATCGAGTCTTTGCCCACGGGGATGGCGACGCCGAGCGCCGGGCAGAGCTCGGCCCCCACCGCCCGCACCGCCTCGTAGAGGCGATGGTCTTCGCCGGGGTGGCCGGCGGCGGCCATCCAGTTGGCGGAGAGCTTGACGTCGCCGAGGCGCGCGACGGGCGCGGCGGCGAGGTTGGTCAGCGCCTCGCCCACCGCCAGGCGCGCCGAGGCGGCCGCGTCGAGCAGCGCGACCGGCGCCCGCTCGCCCATCGCCATCGCCTCGCCCGTCGTGGCCCCGAAGCCCGTCGCCGTCAGGGCGCAGTCGGCCACCGGCACCTGCCAGGGCCCGACCATCTGGTCGCGCGCGACGAGCCCCCCGACGGTGCGGTCGCCGATCGTGATCAAGAATGACTTGTCGGCCACCGCCGGCAGGCGCAAGACCCGCAGCGCCGCCTCGCGCGCGCTCGCCCCCGCGAGCTCGAGCGGCCGGGCCTCGAAGCGGCCGGGCGAGGCCTTGCGGCGCATCTTCGGCGGCTTGCCGAGCAGCACCTCGAGCGGCATGTCGACGGGCCGGTCGCCGAAGTGCGCGTCGGTGACGACCAGCCGGCCGTCGTCGGTCGCGTGGCCGACCACCGCGAAGGGCGCCCGCTCGCGCTCGCAGATCGCGGCGAACGCGGCGAGCCGGTCGCGCGCCACCGCCAGCACGTAGCGCTCTTGCGCCTCGTTGCACCAGAGCTCGAGCGGCGAGAGCCCCGGCTCGTCGCTCGGCACCGCGCGCAGCTCGAAGCGCGCCCCCCGCCCGCTCTCGTGCACCAGCTCGGGCAGCGCGTTCGACAGGCCCCCGGCCCCGACGTCGTGCACCGACACGATCGGGCTCGTTTCGCCGAGCGCCCAGCAGCGGTCGATGACCTCCTGGCACCGGCGCTGCATCTCGGCGTTGTCGCGCTGCACCGACGCGAAATCGAGATCTTCGTCGGACGCGCCGCTCGCCACCGACGAGGCCGCCCCGCCGCCGAGGCCGATGAGCATCGCCGGCCCCCCGAGCACGATGATCGGGTCGCCCGGCGAAATCTGGCCCTTCTGGACGTGCCCCGCCCGCACGTTGCCCAGGCCCCCGGCCACCATGATCGGCTTGTGGTAGCCGCGCACCTCGCGCCCGCCCGGCTGCTCGACCTCGAGCTCGAAGGTGCGAAAGTAGCCCGCGACGCAGGGACGCCCGAACTCGTTGTTGTAGGCCGCCGCGCCCACCGGCCCCTCGATCATGATGTCGAGCGGCGAGGCGATGCGCGCCGGCCGGCCCGGGCCCCCGCCCTCCCAGGGGCGCTCGAGCCCCGGGATTCGCAGGTTCGACACCGAGAAGCCCGCGAGCCCCGCCTTCGGCCGCGCCCCCCGGCCCGTGGCCCCCTCGTCGCGGATCTCGCCCCCCGCGCCCGTCGCCGCCCCCGGGTAGGGCGAGATGGCCGTCGGGTGGTTGTGCGTCTCGACCTTCATCAAGAGGTGCACCGGCTCGCGCCGCCCCGCGTAGACCCCCGTCGCGGGGTCGGCGAAGAAGCGCTCGGCCTCGGGCCCCTCGACGACCGCCGCGTTGTCGCGGTACGCCGAGAGCACCCCGCCGGGGCTCGCCGCGGTGCTCTGCTTGATGAGCTGAAAGAGCGACGCGGGCTGCTCGCGCCCCTCGAGCTCGAAGGTCGCGTTGAAGATCTTGTGCCGGCAGTGCTCGCTGTTCGCCTGGGCGAACATCATCAGCTCGGCGTCCGACGGGTCGCGGCCGAGCGCCCCGAAGCTCTCGGCGAGGTAGGCGATCTCGTCGGCCGAGAGCGAGAGGCCCAGCTCGCGGTTCGCCCGCTCGAGCGCCGAAGGCTCGCGCGACACCCGGCGCCCCGGCCGGGGCGGCTGCCGCGCGAAGAGCCCCGCGGCGTCGGCCTCGCGCCCGAGCACCGACTCGGTCATGCGGTCGTGCAACGCCGCCTCGAGCGCCGCCCGGTCGCGCACCTCGCCCGCGACCACCCACGCCACCCCGCGCTCGATGCGCCGCACCCCGGCGAGCCCGCAGCTGCGCGCGATGTCGGTCGCCTTCGACGACCAGGGCGAGATGGTGCCGAGCCGCGGCACCACCCAGAGCCCGAGCCCCTCGAGCGCGCGCCCCTCGCGCCTCGGCCCGTAGCTGAGCAGCCGCCCGAGCACGCGCCGCCCCTCGCCGCCGAGCTCGCCCTCGAGGTCGACGAAGTGTACGAATGAGGCGGACGCCGCCGCGACGCCCGGGTTCGAGGCCCGCACCCGCGCGAGGCGGGCGTCGAGCCGGGCGGGGGTAAAGGCCGGAGCGCCAGGCAGGACCAACATGGTGCGCCGCTCCATGGCCCCGCGCGCCCCCGCCTGCAAGTGCGACGTAAAGGCTTGAGGGGCGAGACGGCGGCCCGCGGCCTCCCGTAGACTCCGGCCCGATGGACCTCGCGACGCTGCAAGCCGAAGCCCGCCAGGGGGTGCGCCACAAGTTCGTCTACTTCTGGGGCCACCATCCGCCGGCCGACGGCTCGATCGGCCCCTCGTGCCTGAGCCAGTGGTGGCACTCGCCCTTCCGCGTCGAGGGCGTCACCTACCCCACGGCCGAGCACTACATGATGGCCGAGAAGGCCCGCCTCTTCGGCGACGAGGACGCCGCCGCCCGCATCCTTGAGAGCGATAACCCGGGCGAGGTCAAGGCGATCGGCCGCACGGTGCGGCACTTCATCAACGAGATCTGGGAGGGCCGCCGCTACGACATCGTCGTGCGCGGCAACCTGGCCAAGTTCGGCCAGCACGCCGACCTGAAGAGCTTCTTGCTCGGCACCCGCGAGCGCGTGCTCGTCGAGGCGAGCCCGGTCGACCGCATCTGGGGCATCGGCCTCGCCGCCAGCGACCCCAAGGCCGGCGACCCCGAGGCCTGGCGGGGCCTGAACCTGCTCGGCTTCGCCTTGATGGACGTGCGCGAGCGCCTCGGCGGCGCCGCCACCCTGCCGCCGCCCTCGCGCCTGCGCTAAGCCCCCGCCGGCGCGCGCGACGGCGCTGCCGCCCGGGCGTCGCCCCGGGCTCGACCGCGGGCGGGGGGGCCTGTACGCTGGCCCCGCCCTCCGCGGCCCCCCCGGGCGGCGCGCGGGGCGCCCGAGGGGCCCATGGCAAGCAGCGCGCGCGAGAAGCCGAGCGACATCGTCAAGAAGTACTACGCCCAGGGCCTGCTCGAGGGCGAGGCGCTCGGCCAGGCCAAGGCGGTGCTCGTCGTCTTGGCCGCGCGCAGCGTCTCGTTCACCCCCGAAGAGCGCGAGCGCATCGCGAGCTGCACCGACCTCGCCAAGCTCGAGCGCTGGGTGCGCCGCGCGGCGACGTGCAAGGCCGTCGACGAGCTCTTCGCCGATTGATACCGACCAGGCTCGATGCGGCCGGTCTTAGCGCGGCTCGCCCGCCCGGCGCCGGCGCGGCCGCAGGGCGCGTCGCGTCAGCGGAAGCGCCACGAGCGCCGTGACGAAAAGGCCCGTCGGGTCGAGCGGGCGCGAGGGCGGCGAGAACGCGCACGAGCTCGCCGGGGCGGCCGTCGGCTGCGCCGTCGGGCCGTCGTCGTCATCGCCGCCGTCGTCGTCGTCGTCGCCCCCGCCGCTGCTGCCGCCCCCGCCGACCCCGCCCGTGCCGCCGGTGCCGCCGCCGGCGCAAGAGCCCGCGAGCGGAGGCTCGCCCGGCGGTGTGGTCGCTCGCCTGGTTGGGGCTCTTGTTGGCGAGCACCTCGTCGAGGTCGGCGAAGCCGTCGCAATCGGTATCGGTCTGGGCTTCGTAGAGGGCTTCGATCGCGTCGAGGAACTTCTGGGTCAGGGCGTTGCCGCCTTGGGCGTCGTACCCGCACCCCGTATAACTTCGGAGGACCAGGCCGAAGGGCGTATAGAAGCTGTCTTCGCACTGGCGGCCGCTGAACGTATGGCAAAGCGCCCGGGGGATATCACTCGACGTGATATCGGACGTGGGGTCTTTTTGTCATCCACTTTGCCATCGCCACGGCGACGGTGTTGCCCAACGCGGCGGCCGGCCGCGGAGCGGCCGTGAGCGCGGCGAAGGCGAGCGCCGCCGCGCCGAGGCGCCGGGCGGGGAGGAGCGCAGGGCGAAGGCGGGACAAGGTGCGGTCGGTCAATGGGGCCCCCGGTCGAAGAAAAGTAAGGCCCAAAGCCTCTCACCGGACCACGCCCGCGTCAATGCGCCGCCTCGCGGGCGCCGAAAGCCCGCCGCCCGCTCTCGAATCGCCGCACGCCTCTCGCCCCGGACCGCCGCGGGCCTTCGACCCTTCGAGCGCCGGCGGCGACGCGCCGTGGCAGCGGAAAGGGCGCCCGGCGCCGCCCGCCGCCGTGGGGCGGCGGGGCGCGCTCAGGGGGGGGGCTGGCCGGGGCGCTCGAGCTGGCTCGCGACGAGCTCGGCGTAGAGCCCGCCGGCGGCGACCAGCTCTTGGTGCGTGCCCCGCTCGACGAGCTTGCCCCGGTCCATCACGAGGATGCAGTCGGCGCGCATGACCGTGCTGAGCCGGTGCGCGATGACGATGCGGGTGGCCTCGAGGCCTTCGAGGGCCTCTTGGACCCTGCGCTCGGTGATGGCGTCGAGCGCGCTCGTCGCCTCGTCGAGCAGCAAGACGGCGGGCCGGCGCAAGAGCGCGCGGGCGAGGGCGATGCGCTGGCGCTGCCCGCCCGAAAGCGAGCCGCCGCCGTCGGTCAGCACGGTCTCGTAGCCCATGGGCATCCGCTCGATCTCGTCGTGGACTTGCGCGAGTTTGGCGGCGCGGACGACGTCGTCGTGCGGGGCCCCGGGGTCGGACAGCGCGATGTTGGCGCGGATCGAGGTGCCGAACAGGTAGGCGCGCTGGGTGACGATGCCGAGCTGGCGGCGGACGCTGCGCAGCTCGAGGTCGGCGAGCCCGACGCCGTCGTAGGCGATGCGCCCGGCGCTCGGGGCGTAGAGGCCGAGCAGCAGGCTCGCCAGGGTCGACTTGCCCGAGCCCGAGCGGCCCACGATGGCGACCATCTGCCCGGGGCGGATCGCGAGCGACACGTCGTCGACGATGAGGGGCTCGAGCGGGCCGTAGCGGAAGCTCACGCGCGCGAGCTCGATGCCGCCGGCGAGGGCGGGGGCGGGCCGGGCGGCGTCCGGGGCCTGCTCGCGGGGCGTCTGCCAGACGTCGTCGATGCGGTCGACGTGGGTGCCGAGCGCCTGCAGCTGCGTGGCGGTCGTCACCAGGCCCGACAGGGGGGCGAAGACGCCGACGGCGAACGAGTTGACGGCGAGCATGGCGCCCAGGCTGAGCTCGCCGTCGAGCACGTTGAGCGCGCCGAAGCCCAGGATGGCGAGCGGGGCGGCGGTGCGCAGGGCGCTCGTCACGGCCTCGATCGCGGCGTCGAGCCGGCCCTCGGCGAGGGAGGCGTTCAGCACGTCGACGAACAGGTTCGACCAGTGCTCGAGCGCGCGGGGCTCGGCGCCGGCGGCCTTGAGCGTCTCGATGCCGGAGAAGACCTCGACCTGGTAGGCCTGCGCCCGCGCCTGGCGCGCGACGGACGCCGCGCTCGCGTCGCGCCGGCGCGCCCGCGTCGCGGCGAAGACGCCGACCTGCAGCGCGGCGAGCAGCAGCACGAGCAGGCCCGTCCGCGCGCTCGCGGCGAAGAGCAGCGCTAGGTAGCCGAGCATCATCGCCCCGTCGAGCGCGCCCGAGAGCGCGCCCGAGGTGAGCGCCTGGCGGATGAGCACGTTGCTGTTGATCCGCATCAGCAGGTCGCCCGCCGGGCGCCGCTGGAAGAACGCGTAGGGCAGGGCCATGAGGTGCTCGACGAAGCCGAGCGACATGCGGGCGTCGGCGAGCGTGCGCATCTCGAGCAGCAGGTGCGCGCGGACGGCGGTGGCGAGCAGCTCGAAGGCGACGACGCCGGCGAGGCCGGCCGAGAGCACGAGCAGCATGTGTCGGTCGGCGCGCGGGATGACCCGGTCGACGACGGCGCCGGTCAGCAGGGGCAGGGCCAGGGCGAGCGCCTGCAAGAAGAGCGAGGTGGCGGCGATGCGGCCCCACGAGCCCGAGGCGCGCAAGGCGGGCAGCAGGTGCGCCCCGCGCGGCCGCCTCGCGGCGCCCTCGCCCGGGCGGAAGTCGGCCGAGGGCTCGAGCAGCAGGGCGACGCCGGTGAAGGCGCGGCCGAACTCGTCGAGGGGCACGCGGCGGCGGCCGACGGCGGGGTCGACGACGTCGACGCCGCCGGGCGCGAGGCGCTCGAAGACGACGAAGTGGTTGAACTCCCAATGCAGGATGGTGGCGGGCGGCAGGTACTTCAGCCCCTCGAGCTCGACCTTCACGCCCCGGCCGCGCAGGCCGAAGTGGCGCGCGGCGGCGAGCAGGTCGCGCGCGGTCGAGCCGTCGCGGCCGGCCGAGAGCGCCTCGCGCAGCTCTTCGCGGCCGACGGCCCGGCCGTGGTAGCCGAGCGCCATCGCGAGGCAGGCGGGGCCGCAGTCGGTGGCGGCGAGCTGTTGCACCGGCGCGACCCGCCGCCCCGAGCGCCCGAGCCGCCGCAGCGCGGGGAAGCGCCCCGCGAGCCCCAGGGCCGCCGCGTCAGCCATGGCCCCCCCCGAAGACGGCGCGGAGGCCCGGCCAGAGCGAGACCAAGATCGACTCGGTGCGCACGCGGGCCTCGGCAACGCCGTTCATGCCGTGGTGGAATTCGAACGAGCGCCCGTCGACCGTGAAGGTGGGCGACGAGGGCGCGGCCTCGACCAGCACGACCGGCCCCTCGAGCTTGAGCGTGTCCTCGATCTCTTGCCCGAGGAAGCGCTTCACCTCGCCGGGGCCGATGATCTGGGCGCCGACCGCGGTGACGGTCATGTCCTGGTAAGCGTAGCGGTAGCCGGTCACCTCGAAGCGCAGCGACATGCCCGGGTGGACCTGCGGGCGGTAGTGCGCGGGCAGCATGGCGAGCACGCCGCAGCGGCGCCCCTCGCCTTCGAGGGCGAGGGCGACGTCGCCGGCGCGCAGCAGCTGGCCGGGCCAGATGCGCACGTCGCCGACGACGCCGGCGCCGGGGGCGCGCACGGTGAGCTGCTCGAGGCGCGCGGAGGCCACATCGCGCTGCGTGCGCAGGGCGGTGAGCGCCGCACGGGCCGCCTGGTCGGAGGGGTCGCGCAGGGCCTTGGCGAGCTGCAGCTCGAACTCGCGATCGACGCGCGCGAGCTCGGCCGCCTCGACGACGGAGGCGAGGCGCACGAGGGGCTGGCCCGCCTCGACGCGCTGGCCGGGCCGGACTTCGACGGCGTCGACCGTCCCGGAGGTCAGGGCGGTCACTTGGACGCGGCCGGCCACCCAGACGACGGCGGGGCCGGCGGCGTACTCGTGGAGCGTGCCTAGGGCGCAGAACGCGGCGCCGGCGGCGAACGCGGCGATGAGCAGGCCGTAGGCCCGGCCCGTCCAGCGCGGCGCGATGCGGAGCAGGTCGCCCTCGGGGCGCGCCCCGGCCGCGCGGGCGGCTTGTTCACGGAAGATTCGGCTGGCGTTTGCCATGGTCGGGCACCTCGGTTGGGGCCCCGGGCGCGGGCACGAGCGACACGCGCGCGAGCCCGCCGGCGGGGGCGCCGCGCTCGCCCGGGGGCAAGTCGGCTTCGGCGAAGAGCATCCGGGAGGCCGCGTCGATCTCGGGCGCGATGCGGTCGACGGCGCCCCCGATCGGCTCGGCCCCTTCGCCCGCCCGGACGAGCACGCGCCGCCCGACGGCGAGCCCGGCGGCGCGGCCCTCGGGCACGGCGAAGCGGACGAAGAGGTCGCCGGCGCTGATGAGGCGCACGACGGGGGTCGAGGGCGTGACGTTGGCGCCCGGGTCGGCGTAGCGCGCGGCGACGACGCCCGCGAAGGGCGCGCGCAGGAGGGTGTCGTCGCGGTCGCGGCGCAGCCGCTCGGCGCGCGCGTGCCGCTCGGCGAGCTGCGCCCTCGCCGCGTCGGCGCGGGCGGCGGCGAGGGCCCGGCGGTACGTCGCGTCCGTGAGCTCCTCGCCGCTCGCGAGCGCCGCGTCCGAGAGCGCGCGGCGCCGGGCGAGGAGCTCGCCCGCCTCGGACAGCTCGATCGCCGCGCGGCCGCGCTCGGCGTCGGCCGCGTCGCGGGCGGCCTCGGCCTCGCGCAGCTCGAAGCCGACCGCGGGCGCGTCGAGCGCGGCGATGGCGTCGCCGGCGCCGACCGCGTCGCCGGGCCGGACGAAGACGGCTCGCAGCCGGCCGCCGAGGCGGGGCGCGACGTCGGCCGAGGCGCGCGCGAGCACGACGCCCAGGAATTCGTCGGGCGGCGCGGCGGGCGCCGGCGGCGGGCGCGCGGGGGCGGGCAGCGGCGGCGGGGGGGCGGTGGCCTCGGCGCGGCCCGTGCCCCCCGCCGCCACCGCGGCGAGCGAGCACGCGAGCGACGCGAGGGTGAGGGCGCCGGCGGCCCCGGCGCGGCGCGGGGTCACCCCGCCCCCCGCGGCCCCGCCGCCGCGCGGCCCCCGGCGGCGCCCGTGACGGGGCTCGCCGGGCGGGGCGGCTCAAGCGCGAGCACCGAGGGGACGCGGTCCGGGTCGGCGAGGCGCAAGAGCTCGTAGCCGATGCCGGCGATGCCCGTCATCAACCCGGGGACCTCGACCGCGAGCGGCACGCCGCAGAGCGGGCCGTGCTCGTCGATGCCGTCGAGCACGGTCGCGGCGCCCTCGTAGGCGCGCGCGACGAGGGCGCCGTCGCCGAGCAGGCGGCCCGCTTGCAGCAACGTCTCGATGTTGCCGAGGTCGCCGTGGCAGAGCGAGTGGTTGGACCCGAGGCCCCGCGCGAGCGTGGCGGCGACGGCGTCGTCGATCTCGCGCCGCACCTCGGCGTCGTCGAACTGGGGCAGCGAGCGCAGGCGGCCGAGGGCGACGCCGGGCGCGCCGTGGCACCAGAGCGTCTTGCACTCGCTCGGCAGCGGCTCGCCCGGGCCGAGATCGCTGACGTCGGGCCAGTTGCGCCCCTCGGGCGAGAAGAGGCTCCGCTCGTAGGCGAGGGCGGCGCGCGCCGCGTCGTGAAAGCGCGCGCCGCCGGACAGGTCCGAGAGCTCGAAGAGCATCGCGGCGATGCCGGCCGCGCCATGCGAAAAGCCCGCGAGCGGCCGCTGCGAGTGCGCCGGCGTCCAGCCGATGCCGGCGGGCAGCCGCTCGGCGCGCCCGAGCAGCGCGTCGCCGCACCGGACGGCGGTCTCGAGCGTGCCGGCCGAGGGGCGGCAGCGGTACAGGCTCGCGAGCCCGGCGAGGCACCCGGCCGCGCCGCCGATGACGTCGAAGTTCGCGTCGTTCGGCAGGCAGGAGGGCACGAGCGCCGCGACCCCCTCGGCCCGGGCGAAGGCTTCCGGCTCGCCCCACAGCGCGCCGAGGTGGGCGAGGGCGTAGATCACGCCGCCGAGACCCGAGAACGCGCCGAGCGAGGCGGAAGCGCCGGCGGAGCGGTCGACCTGGCGGAGCAGCGTCGCGCGCGCGCGCCGGGCGAGGTCGGTGTACCGGGCCTCGCCCGTGGCGGCGCCGAGCTGCGCGAGGAAGAGCGCGATGCCGGGCAGCCCGCTGTAGAGCTCCGTCCCCGCGGCGGCGAGCTTCCAGCGGTGCGGGCCGACCAGCGTCAGGCCGATCCAGGTCGCGTCGTCCGCGCCCCGCAGCGCGAGCCGGTCGAGCCGGTCGCCGACGGCGCGCGCGGCGTCGAGCAGGCGCTCGGCGCCCGCGGGCCCCGCCGGCGGCCGCGGCCGATAGCCGGCCCATTGCACCCGGCCGCCCTCGCCTTCGAGCGCCGTGAACGAAGCCCGGATGTACCAAACCTGCCGCTGCCAGTCTTCGTCGCCGAGCCGCCGGAGCTGGCGCCCGACGAGCTCCATGCCCGCCTGGTCGAAGAAGTCGGCGACGACCTCGCCCGCGTCCGTGAGCAGGTCGCGCGAGCCGGGGCGCGTGGTGAAGTAAGGCACGTCGTCCGCCCAGAGCGACGCCCGCTCGGAGCGGAGCACGCGGGCGAGCTGCGGCAGCTGCCGGACGCCGAGCCAGAGCCGGTCGAAGAACCGGTCGCGGTCGAGCGCGTCGTGCAGCAGGTCGGGGTGAGAGCCGTCGCGCAAGAGCAGGCCGTACAGGTACGTCGGGCGCAAGATGACCCGCACCCGGTCGTTGGCGAAGCGCGCGAGCGGCCCGTCCGCGGCGAGCAGCTCGTCGCGCCGCGCCTCGAGGTGCCGGTACATCGCGGTGAAGCTCGCCACGATCGCGTCGGCGTGCTCGAGCACGTCGACCGGCTCGCCGCGCAGGGCGGGGCGGTTGCGGGCGCCGGGCATCGGGACGCGCCGCAAGACGAGGCGCTGCTCGTCGGTGCCGGCGTCGGCCCAGGCCGGCACCGGGCCCGGCGAGAGCTGGCCGGGCCTGCCGCCGAGGCCGCTCATCTCGACGCCCTCGGACGAGACGCCGTCCCAGATGCGCTGGGGCAGGAGCCCGACGCGCAAGACCGAGCGCCCGAGGCTCTCCCCCGCCAGCCCCGAGGACGTGCCCGCTTCGCCGTCGCCCCAGGGCGGGTGGAAGAACGACTCGAGGTCGATGAGGACGGGGTGTTCGCCCTCGGCGATGAGGTTCTCGAGGTGGAAGTCGGTGGCGCAGAGCGCGTAGAGCAGCGCGAGGTAGGCGCCCTGCCGCTCGTAAAAGCGCCGCACCTCGTCGGGCGACGAGCAAGGGCGCGCCTCGATGAACTCGACCCACCCCCGGTCGCCGCGGTCGACGAGCCGGGGCGCGCGAAAGAGCGGCTCGCCCGGGCCCGCCCCCGTCAGCGGCACGGGCGCCTGCGCGTTCAGCCAGGCGACCAGCTCGCCGAAGTGCGCGTCGACCGCGAGCGAGCGCGGCTTGTAGACGAGGCGCAGGCCCGAGCCGAAGTCGACGATCAGCACCTGCCGGCCGCCGCGGTGCGGGTCGCCGGCGGCCTGCAGCGCGGCCACCACGCCCGGGCCCGGCGCCCCCCCGCCCGCCCCGCCCCCCGCCCCGGCGACGAACGCCTCGGCGATGGCGTCGCGATCGTCGACGAGGTGGCGCAAGAACTCGAGGCTCGCCTCGGCCCAGCGCTCGGCCGCCGCGAGCGCCGAGCGGCCGAGCACGGGGTACTCTTGCAGCAGCGCGCGCGCGGCGGCCGGGTCGCGCAGGCGAGCGAGAAAGTAGCGGCACCTTTGCCGCGGCGTCTCGCCCTCGAGCTGACCCCCCAGCCGCGCGGCGTTGAGCTCCAGCACGAGGGTGCGGCTCGTCATTTGCCCTAGCGCCTCCGCGAGGCGCGCGAAGAGCATCGGCTCGATCGTCTCGGGGTCGAAGGGCGCCGCGGGGCACGACCGCGCGAGCGCCCGGGCGCCCTCCCGGACGCGCTCGCGCGCGGGCCGCGCCAGCGGCTCGACCAGGCCCAACCAGTCCGCCGCCGTCGGCGCGCCGGCCTCGCCCTCCGGCTCGCGCGGGGCCCCGGGGCGCGCCCCCGCGTAGGGCGCGGTCAGCCCCTCGAGCCACGCGGGGGGCGCCGCGAGCCGCGAGCGAACGTCCTCGGCCGACTCGCCCAGCAGCGCTTGCAAGCGCGCCTCGGTCAGGCCGTCGGCCGCCAGCCGTCGGGCGAAGCCGTCGTCCCGGTCGAACGGCGCCTGCGAACGCCAGCGCTGGACGCGGCGCGCGCCGCGCCCGCCGTCGAGCGGGGCGGGGTCGGCGGCGGGGGCGAGCGCGGCGCGTTCGCGCAGGGTGAGCGCGAGGCACCACGCCGCCGGGACGTCGGGCTCATTGCAAATAGCAAACGACATGGGTATCCCTTTCCGGCCCCGCGCGACGGTGCCGTGAAGTCTCGCCCCGCCCTTGCGGGGCCACCCCCGGCGCCCCGGCCGGGCGGGGTCGGGCGCATTCTTCGAAAGCCTCGACGACGCCCCGGCGGCGCCCTTGCGGGGCGGGCCCGCCCGGAAGAACCCCCCCAGGGCCTTTCCAGGCGGGCCCCGCGCCCGGGGGGGGGCCCCCCACGGGCGCCGCCGGCTTCACCCGCCGGTGCGCGCCCGAGCCGTCAATCGGTGGTCGGCTCGCAGGGGCAGCCCCACGAGTAAAACTTGCAGGTGCTGCCGTCGAGCGTCGCGGCCACGTTGCCGCCCGCGACGCCCTCGAGCTCGGCCTCGGTCAGCTCGATGGCCCCGGCCGGGTTCTCCGGCAGCGAGGCGCGCTCGGCCTCGCTCAGGCTCGCCCGATACTCGCCATCCTTCCACGCACGCGCGACATCGATCTTCGACATGGCAATCTCCTCCACGGTTCGCACGACCGGCCCGCCAAGCCCGCCGCTGGGGGCGGGCTTGGCGGGCCGCGCCAGGCCGCCGCCCGTCGCGAGGGCCCGTG
>DASTPP010000160.1:0-9017 GCA_035762175.1 Polyangiaceae bacterium
CTCGAGCGGCTCGCCAGGCCGAAGCGGGCGCGCCGGGGCAAGCCCGCGCCCGAGCCACAGGCGGCGCCGGGCCTCGCCCTCCTGCCCGCCGTCGAGGGGCCGGGGCGCTACGCCGTGCTCGGCTGGGACGAGCCGGTCGAGCTGCGGGCGACGCGCTACGTCGACCCGGACGGGCTCGTCCGCTACCGCGTGCACCTGCCCGAGGGCGGGGGCTACCGCGTGGTGCTCGTGCGCGAGGCCACCGAGGAAGAGCGCAACGAGGCGGCCGCGCAGGCGGCGAAGGAGCGGGCCCGGTGAGCCCCTCGCTGCCCCCGCTCGCCGGCGTCGTGCGCGACGGCGTCGAGCAGCTGCTCGAGCGGCTGCTCGGCGCCTGCCCCCGCCTCGTGCTCGAGCTGCCCGGCCCGCCCGTCTCGAAGGAGCGGGCGCGCACCTTCGTCGAGGCGACGGGGCTGCCGCCCCAGATGCGGGCGCTCCTTCCGAAGGGCCACCCCGCGCGCGAGGCGCCGGCGTCGGCGATGCGCACCCGCTCGGCGAAGAAGACCGGCGCGTACGAGGCGCACGTGCGCGAGGTGGCGCGCCTGTCGGCCGCCGCCCAGCGCTGGCCGCTCGGGGGCTACCCCGGGGCGCGCTACGTCGTCTTCGCCGACCTCGCCCTGCGCTCGGACGCGCAGGACGCGTCGAACGTGCTCAAGGCCCTCGAGGACGCCCTCAACGGCGTCGCCTGGGCCGACGACCGCTACGTCTGCCAGCCCTGGCCGACCAAGCGCGTGTGCGGCCCGGGCGAGCTGCCCGGGGCGCGCGTGACCATCTGGGCCCTCGGGCCGACGGAGAAAGGGCATATCGATGTCTGAGAACGAGCGCGCGGGCTGGGAGCGGTGGGGCGACGGCTGGCGCCTCGAGCTCGCCAACGGGGCGGTCTTGCTGCGCCCCTCGGCCGACGGGGGCTTCGTGTCCCTGAAGGTCGCGGGCGACCTGTCCGGCGGGTCGACCGCGACGATGAGCGCCCGGGCCTTCGCCGCCCTGCAGCGGCTGCCGGTGCTCGGGGGCGAGGCGCCGGCGCCCGCCGGGGGCGAGATCGCGCCGCCCGGCGAGCCCCGCTCGTGGCACGCGGTCGGCGACGGCGCCTTCGCGCCGCCGTTCGGCACGGTGCGCTCGTGCCGCGGGTGCGGGTGCCTCGTCGTGGGCGGCCCGACGGCGTGCGGCCGGTGCGCCGCCGACGAGGCCCTGCCGGACGAGAAGGCGCTCGGCGCCGCCGTCGACCGGCTGAAGGAGCGCGGCCTCGTCGACGCCTTCCTCGAGCGCGTCGAGGCCGAACGGGCGAAGCGCGGGGAAGGGGGCGAGCGTGGCTGACGTGCTCGACGAGGTGCGGGCCCTCCTGCCGGCCGCCCGCGAGACGTACGCCCGCCTGTTCGCCGAGCCCGGGGCGACGCCGGCGCGCGTCGCGTGGCGCGTCGCCGGCGACCTGCGCGACACATTGCAGCTGCTCTCGCCCGAGCGGACGCGGCGGGCGCTCCTGCTCGCCGCCGCCTGCCTCGTCGACATCGCCGGGCCGCCCCCCGCCGCCCCCGAGGTACCCGAACGATGAGCGCCATGCTGCCCTACGAGCGCGACGAGCTGCGCCGGTTCTTCAGCTCGCACTCGGGCGCCACGCTCGGCCTGCACTCGTCGCTCGGGCCCCAGCTCGAGCGCGCCCTGAACACCAAGCCCCCCGCCGGCTCGCCGAGGGGCTCGCGCAAGGTCTCGTCGAAGGCGACGCGCTCGCCCTCGTACCCCGACCTCGCCGACCGGCTCGGCTCGGACACCGTCGACTGGCTCCGCATCGACCGGCGCCTCACGCAGGCCGGCTCGCACCCGAAGCGGGCGGGGCTCACGGCCCGCCGGGTGCTCGAGGCGTACCTCGCGCCCGACGACTCGCCCGAGCCCGTGCTGCCCCTCTACCAGGGCCTCGGGCGCGTGATGCTGCTCACCCGGGCCTCGGGCGACGCGACCGCGGCCGTGCTCCGGAGGGCCGACGAGGCGGGCCGGAAGGGCGACCGGGAGGCGGCCGCCTGGCTCGCCGAAATCCGCATCGAGGCCGAGGGGCTCGTCGCCTGGGCCGAGGACGCCTACGCCCGGGCGAGGCCCCGGCCGCAGACGCGCGCCGAGATGGCCGGCGAGCTCGGCAAGGTGCTCGAGGACGCGGCCCGCGACGCCGACCGGGACAAGGGCGTCTTCCGCGGCCCCCGGCCGAAGGCGCCCGCGCTGCCGGGGCGCACCGACGGGCAGGGGCGCGTGGTCTTTTCGACGCCGTCGGCGAAGGCGGCGGGGGGCCGGCGGTGAAGACGCGTTCGCCGGCCCCCGAAGTCGGTCGACGGGCGGGGCGTGTATAAAGGTTTAGAACTCTATCTATGTGAAGCGGGGTGTCCCGAGAAGACGGCCGGGCCTCCGAAGCCCGCCTCGGCTCTGTGGTGGCCCGAAGCCGCGGCTGGCGCAGTGCTTGCATTGCCACCCCCCCAGTTTCCAGATTCGCGGTCCGGAGCGGCCGCCGGCGGCTTGGTGCAGAACGACGAGCACGAAGTGGGCCCGTATCCGAGCGGCGGTGTATGGCTGCCACCGTGAGCGCGGCGAGCGCCTCGCGCGGGGCCGGCGGGCCAGTCCACTGAACATGCTCTGGCGGAACACTCTCTAACTGATTTACTCAGGAGATTCGAGATGAAATCTATTAAAGTGGTTGGCATTTCGTTGACGTCCCTTGCGGCAATCATGCTCGGTGGCTGTGCTGGTGCCGAGCCCATCGAAAGCGATGAGGCCCTGGACGCGCAGGTCACGGCAGAGAAGGAGACAACGGAAGTGGCGGCAGCGCTGAAAGCGCCTTCACCCGAAGAATCATCGAGTGTGTCCGACGCCAGTGCAACCGCCGCCTACTCCACCCATTGCGCGACCGGTCGGATCGCGTCGATCGCCAACAACTTGCCAATCCGGTGGGAACCCTTCGTGGACTCGCCACCCTTCACCACGGCCCAGAAGGGCTACCAGTACAACTGCGTCCAGAACAGCTACGCGTTGGGTGATCGTTACACGGCTTGCGGTGTCAGCAATGCCAACGGCTGGATCCTCATCGACTTCGGTGGCGGCGACATCGGCTTCACTTACATGACATGCGTCAAGGACGTCTGAGGCGAACCATTGCGCCTAAGGCGACGCCTCGTCTGACGTGACCAATGTGTGAAAGGACGAGGACACGAGCTGAACGGCACCGCCTTCTTCTCCTAACTCACCTCACCGCAACGAGCCGCCAGCGCTGCCCCCTGTCGTCGAGCCAGGCCCCGACGCAAGGGGCGCCCGGGGCTGGCCGCACGAGGTGCAGCTCGAGGGCGACGTCGGCGACGGGCTCGAGCTCGAGCACGCCGAGCAGGCGTGGCGAGGTCGGGTGGCGGAGGGCGGCGCGGGGGAACCAGCGGGGGCGAAGGGCCATGAGGGCCCTTCGGCCAGCGTCCGGGCCGGTTGCCTGAATTCGCGCCCCGAAGATCGACCTACCCCGCCCGTGGTAGCCTCGGCCGCCATGAGCGGGCGGGTAGCGCGGCGGGCGGGGTGGTCGGTTGCGTGGGCGGCGTTCGTTGGGGCCGCCGGGTGTCAGGTGCTCTTCGGCGTTGATTTGTCGGACGAGAGCCAAGGGGGCGCCACGGGCGCGGGGGGGGAGGCCGGCGCGAGGCGAATGGCGGGTACGGGCAGCGGGGGCGTGGGCGGCGGGAGCCTGGGCGGCGCCTGCGGCGCCTGCACGCAGGGCGTGGCCTCGTGCGGCGCCGAGCGGCAGGCCTGTCTCTTGGCGCCGGGCTGCGCCGCGCTCGAGGTTTGCGCCCGCGATCAGCGTTGCCTCGACGAGCCCGACTCGTTCTCGGCCTTCGCCTGCCTCGACCGCTGCTCGACCCTCACCTCGGGCTCCGACGAAGACGTGGCGCTCTGGCAGGCCTACGCCACCTGCGCCGCGTGCGACCCAGGGTGCGGCGCGCTCTGCCCGGCCGCCGGGCCGCTTTGCAGCGCGGCGGGCGCAGGCGGCTCCGGGGCGGGCGGTGTGGGCACGGGCGGGACCGGGGGCTCAGGCGGGACCGGGGGCTCAGGCGGTACGGGTGGCAACGACCCTGTCGCGGCGAAGGCCTGTCAGGACAATTGCCGCGACAACCACAACAACTCCGGAAGCCCTGTTACGAAAGCGGCGTTCGAACTCTATTTCGACGGGGTAGACGCCTGCGGCTGCACCGTGGGCGATTCGTCGACTTGCGCGGACGAGTGCGGCAACAGCTGCAACATCGAAGTGTCCAACTTCACCTCCCAATCGGCGCAGTGCATCGCCTGCTACATCAAGGCGTACGGCTTCAACAGCGAATGCGACAGTATCGAGATTAGCTGCCAAGCTGACAGCGATTGCGAGAGCTTCGCCAACTGCCTTGCGCTGTGCCCCGAGCCATGAGCCCGCTAGGCCCCCGGCCTCGCCCGCCGCATCCGCCGCCGTGTGCCTCGCCCTCGCCGCGGCCTGCTCCCGCCCGTCCGACCCGCTCGTGCCCTACGCCGGGCCCCGAACCGTCCGCGGCCGCGAGGCCGACACGAAGGTCTGCGACGGGGGGTGGGCGTTCGAGTGCCCGTACGACCCCGCCGAGGGCCGGTGCGCGTAGCGCTCGCCCTGCCGGGGCGAGCCCGCGGCGAGGGGGCCGGTGGCGGCGGGAGGGCGTGCGGGCGGTGAGTTATTTGACCTGGCCGCCCCGTCGGGCGTAGGCACGTAACCATCATCAACGCGGGCCTCGGTTCAGGCCAGCGAGCTCGGGGGCCTCCATGCCGAAGAACGTTCTGACCTACAAGTGCCTAATTATCTCGCCTTCGGACGTAACCCCAGAGCGCAACGCGGTTGAGAGTGCCATCGAAGAGTGGAACAAGACGTCCGGGCGCACCATGGACGTGAGGATCGAATGCGTGCGCTGGGAAAAGGACGCACAGCCCGGGCTCTCCGAAGCCCCTCAGGATGCCATCAATAGGCAACTGGTCGACGACTCCGACATGGGCATTGCGATATTCTGGAGCAGATTGGGTACACCCACGAAGACCCACCCGTCGGGCTCCGTCGAGGAAATAGAACGGTTGCTCGCGAAGAAAAGCAACATAATGCCTTATATGTGTGAGAGGAACGTTCCCAAGGCAAAAATCGACCCGGAACAAATAGCTGCCGTGCGTCGTGTCGAGGCGGACTTTCAAAAGAGAGGCCTCTTGGGGACCTTCAAAAATCCTAACGATTTGGCTGCCAAGATAAGGCATGACCTTACCGGCTTCATGATGTCGCTAAAAGCAAGAACGCATCCTTTGGCCCCGGTCGCCCCGGTCAGCACCGCAGAAGTGGCACCAGTTCCTAACATCCGCGTGCAGATTTATCACATGGAATTGATCGGCGGCGGAGAACGTGAGCCCGCGCTCTTTATAAAGGTAGAGAACCACTCTCCGGGAAACTTCTACTTTTCCGGCATTTCCATTGAAATGTCCGATAGCATGAGCTTGGCCTTTACCAGGGATATTTCCGGACAGGTTGTGGTGTATCCACCGTTGATCGAGTCTGCTAACTCATTTGAGTTGCGCATCTCCGGGAGAGATCTTGTTGAAGCACTCGGCGACAGAGAGCCGCTTCATGCGGTTGCTACTGACAAGATCAGCCGCACCTACAAGTCGGAACCCGGAAAGCTCCAGGAACTGGTAGACGGCATACGCCGCGACCTTGCCCTCGCCACCATTGAGAAAGCAAGCGATCCGACGAAGCGGCCTTCGCGCCGACGCTAGCGCCGCTTTTCAAGCCGCCTCGTACGGGGGCACAAAACGGGAAAGCCCCGCCGTCGAAGGCGGGGCGCTTGGGTACGTTCCCGGGCAACCACCGGCGGGGGCGGCCGAAGGGCAGGCAGGCGCCCTTCGTTCCGCCTCGACCCCTCCGCCGCACTGCTCCTCGCCCCCGACGCCGTGGGCCTCGCCCTCGCGGTGGCCTGCTCCTACCCATCCGACCCGCTCGCGCCCTACCTCGTGGTGAAAACCGCGTGGCCGCGAGGCCGACACGAAGGTCTGCGATAGGGTGTGGGGGTTCGAGTGCTCGTACGATCCCGCCGAGGGCCGGAGTGAGTGGCGGACGCGGGGCTTACCCTGTCGGGGGAAGCCCCAGGCGTAGGTGGTGGTGTCGGCGGGCAGGGAGTGCGGGCAGGGGCGGAGGTGAGAATTTGGCCCGAGTCACCCGACTGGCGTAGCGCTGCAACCATCATCGCCGTGCGCCCAAGTTCGGCCCGGCGGGTTCGGGACACTCCCATGCCGAAGAACGTACTCACCTACAAGTGCATGGTCATTTCCCCCTCGGACGTCGATGCCGAGCGGGACGCGGTCGAAGAAGCTATCGAGGAGTGGAATCGCACATCGGGATATACATTGGACGTGCGAATTCATTGCGTGCGTTGGGAGAACGACGCTCGTCCTGATCTGTCCGAGGCCCCGCAGGATGCCATCAATAAGCAGTTGGTTGACGATTCAGACATGGGCATTGCGATATTCTGGCACAGGCTTGGGACTCCAACAGGTAGATATCCTTCCGGCTCGGTGGAGGAAATTGAGCGTTTTCTGGCAAAAAAAAGCAACATAATGGTTTACTTCTGCCAGAGAAATATACCTAAAGCTAAGCTCGATCCGGAGCAGATCTCAGCGCTTCGGCGTGTCGAACGTAGTTTTCAAGGGAAGGGAATCCTCGGCTCGTTCAAAACGGCAAGGGAGCTATCGAGCAGAGTAAAGCAGGACTTGACAGGGTTCATGATGTCGCTGAAGGCTAAGACTCCTCCCATAATTCCTATGAGCCAGGGCAAGAATCTTGACACAGCTCCGTGGCCAGATGTTCGGGTCATGGTGAGTAGCGAGGTTCAAAAACGTCCCGGATATTCGATTAGGCCCACTTTTACGATTAAGGTTCAAAACCATTCTTCCGCAGTGTGTCGTTTGGCAAGGCTGTTTATTGTCGTGTCCGATGGAACCTCTTTTAGGTTTGACTGGGACGCCTGGGGCGATGCGGTTCGGTTTCCGATCGCAATTGCGTCTGGGGATTCCTATGAGGTGACTGTTTCTGCGCTATTGCTCAAGAACAGTCTGGGCAACAGAGAGCCTTTGCACATCCTGGCTGTAGACAAAGTTGATCGCGAATTCAAGTCTGCTCCAGAAGAGCTGAAATCTGCACTTGAGGCCACTCTCGATGAGTGGAGCCGTTTGGAGGCCGCTGGCGACACCACAAAGTCGAAAACGCCCCACCAGTAAGGCAGGGCGTCTGAGGCGAGTAGAGGCGAGGGAGGTAAGGCCGCAGAAACGCTGTCATTGAGCAAAAGCGCCCAGAGGTCGATCGCCCAGACGAGCGGCAGGCCCTTGCCCGGCGAGGCGTGCGAGTGTGGCGCCTCGACGCTGCGAAGGGCGAGCCCCGTGTGCAGGTAGACGTTCCGGTCGACGGCCATGGAGCCCTTGTGGCCCTGCCCGCCGTCGGCGCATTCGAGCTCGAGGCCGGCGCCGGGCAGCCACTGCGCCAGCGTCACGCACGAGACGTGCGGGCCCGAGCGGCCGAGCGAGCAGAGGGCGTCGCCCTCGCGGGGCTCGAACCGCTCGAGCGCGGCGCGGCCCTCGACGAGCGCGCCGTACGACCTCGCCACGGTGGCGAGGTCGGAGACGGCGCGGCCGACGCGCTCGCGGTAGGGGCAGGTGACGAGGGGGTGCTTGACCCCGAGGTGGTAGAGCGCGGCGCGGTAGCGGCACGCGCACGACCACGCGTCGTCGGCGTAGCGGCGGCGCCATCGGGGCTCGTCGGTGGGGAAGATGAGGGCCTCGTAGGCGCCCTCGGTCGGCCCGCTCGAGCGCAGGCCCTCGTGCGAGCGGAGCCAGGCGCCGACGAGGGTGCGCACGTCGGTCTCGTCCTGGGCGTGGTGACCCGAGGGCTTCCAGTCAGCGAGGGGGTTCGGGAGAGAGGCGGACAAGGTCGACCTGCTGGCGGAGGGCCTTCGTGGCGCGGGCGAGCTCGGCGCGCCGGGCCGAGACGAGGGGGGCGGCGTAGGCGGCGCAGCCGGGCACCTTCGAGGCCGCGCAGGGGCGGGCGTCGGCGAGCGCGTAGGCGAGGCCGCCGCGGGCGGACGAGGCGGCCTCGAGGGCGGTCCGGACGGGCGCGCGGCTCGCCGCGGCGATGTCGGGGCCCGCCGTCCGGCCCCAGGCCCGCTCGAGGTCGGCCTCGAGCTGCCCGGCCGCGGCGAGGCAGTCGCCGAGGCCGTCGAGGGCCTCGTGCGGCGGCGGCGCGGGCAGGGCGTCGGTCGGCGCGGCGCCGACGAGCGCCGCGCCGAGGGCGAGCGCCGCGGCGACGGCCCACCGGGGCGCGCGGGGCCGGGGCGGCCTTGACCACGCGTCGGCGCGCCCGTCCTCGACGCCCCGCTCGTACCAGCCGGCGAGGGCCGAAGGCACCTCGAGCCCGCAGCGCGAGCAGTGGCGGCCCGGCCCCTCGTCCGCCGGGGCGAAGGCGTGCGGGCCCCCGGGGCGGCACGCCGCGGGGGCCGTCATCCGGCCGTCGAGGGCGGCCTGGGCGTCGGCTCCTCGGCGACCGCGGGCGCCGGCTCGCCCCCGCCCGCGCCCTCGGCGAGGGCGGCGGCCGCCGGCCCGTCGTCCTCGTCGGCGGGCGGCGCGCCCCGGCACTCTTCGCACGCGCCGGGCTCCTGATAGACGGCGTCGACGAGGATCGCGCGGCGCTTCTTCGACGGGTCCTTCGGGTCGAGCTCGGCGGCCTCGACGCGCCCGCCCCCCATCGACGCGACGATGCCGCGCATCGTGTCGACTTGGGTCTTCGGCGGCGGGAAGGCGGCGATCTTCGACCGGTCGGACTGGACGACGAAGTACCAGGGGCCCTCGCCGCCCGTGCGCTTGTCGGTGCCGATCGCTTTGTAGAGGCGGGCTTCGAAGTCGGCGATGTTCTGGATGGGGGTCATGGGGTTCCTTTCGTGGTTCGGCCGGGG
>DASTPP010000161.1:0-120883 GCA_035762175.1 Polyangiaceae bacterium
CCGGCGCCGCGGCCAATCCGCACAGTCGGCCCGGCCGTCGCCGCCGTCGTGGCGGTCTTGCCGCTGCCCGACGCGCTCGGGCGGGGGCTCGTCCCGCGCCTGCGCGAGCTGACCGCGGGCGCTCCCCTCATCGTCGTCGGCGCCGACGAGAGCCTGCCCTCGGCGACCGAGGCCTTCGACGCGGGGGCCTACGAGCACCTCGCCGCGCCGCTCGACGACCCGGCGCAGCTGCTCGCGACGCTCGGCGTGGCGCTCGGCTCGCGGCGCGGCGACCGGCACCTGCGCTACCTGCACGAGAAGGCGGCGCCCGGGCCCGGGTGGCAGACGGTGGTCGGCGCGTCCGCGGCGATCGGGCGCGTGGTCACGGTGCTGCGGCAGGTCTGTTCGCGCACCAGCAACGGGGCGACGCCCACCATCTTGCTGAACGGCGAGACGGGCACGGGCAAGGGCTTTCTCGCCAAGTGCGTTCACTACAACAGCGCGCGGCGCAACCGCAACTTCGTCGAGGTGAACTGCGCCGCCCTGCCCCCCTCGCTGATGGAGAGCGAGCTCTTCGGCCACGAGCGCGGCTCGTTCACCGACGCCAAATTCGGCCGGCCCGGGCTCTTCGAGGCCGCCGACGGGGGCACGCTCTTCCTCGACGAGATCGCCGCCGTCCCGCTCGACCTGCAGGCCAAGCTGTTGACGGCCATCGAAGAGAAGAAGGTGCGCCGCATCGGCGGGCGCGCCCCCGTCCGGGTCGACGTGCAGATCATCGCCGCCACCCACGAAGACCTCGCCGCCGGCGCCCGCGACGGCACCTTCCGCACCGACCTCTACCACCGCCTGAACGTCGTCTCGGTCACCATGCCGCCCCTGCGCGGGCGCGGCGACGACGTCCTCCTGCTCGCCCGCTCGTTCATCGACGAGCTCTGTCGCGACTACGGCATGCCGCGGCGCGAGCTGTCGCCCGAGGCGCGGGCGTGGGTGCTCGAGTACCCCTGGCCGGGCAACGTGCGCGAGCTGCGCAACCAGCTCGAGCGCATCATCCTGCTCGAGAACGACGAGATCATCCGCGCCGAGCACTTCGTGCCCGCCGCGTGGCTGTCGGCGAGCGTCGAGATCTCGCGCACCCAGGGCGGGCTGCGGGTCAGCCTGCCCGAGCGGGGCGTGCCCCTCGACCTGCTCGAGCGCGAGGTCATTCGCGAGGCGCTGCAGCGCTGCGAGGGCAACGTCTCGCGCGCCGCGCGCTACCTGTCCATCTCGCGCCAGACGATGATCTACCGGCTGAAGAAGCACGGCCTCTCCTAACCCCCCGCGCCCCGCCGGCGGCGCGCGCCGCCCCCCGCGGCGCGCCAGAACTCGAGAGGGGTGCCCGCGCGACCATGGTGCGGCCGGACGCCCCCCGCCTATGGCCACCAGGGCCCCGCGGCCCGCGCCTACCCTGCCCGACATTGGGCATAGTCGCTTGTGCGCAAGGCCATCGCGCAGGCTCGAAGCATCGGCCGAGGGGCGGCCGAGAGGCGATCATAGCGATCGGCGGCGGCAGGTGCCGAGGTGGCCGGGCAAGGCGAAAAAAGTGCGGACCTCGCCCGAAGGTTTTCGACGGACGGGCAACCCAGCGTCGACGGGCGATCGTGCGGCCCGGCGGCCGCATCGTTGTACCGAACGAAGTTCGTACAGAGAGTTATGAAACTAGCCCGACTTTGTGAGGTATGAAGCGTCGGGGCGCCCGAACCCGTGCGGGGCGAAGGGCGATTTCGTGCGCCGTGCGAGCGGTATTCTGGCGGCGGTGGTCACCGTCGCGCGCGGGTCGCCTCCCGCCTTCGGCGCCCGCCGCCGCGCGTTAGGGGGGCGCAGCGCGTCGAGAGAGAATTGCGATCAGATAAAATTTATCTCTTGACCGAATAAAGGCTGAGCCCCGAAGATGGTGTTCATCCTACTCGAACACGAGTCGGGCGGTCCTCGATGGCGAAGGGGTGAAAGGGGTCGAAGGGCGGGGCGCGCACCCCGCCCGCTCGGCGGTGAGCACGCGTCGGCGCGGTAGCCCGGGCCGCGCGGCGCCGCCACGTTCGTCCCCCTTTCGCGCCGTCGACAGGGGGCCCGCCCGCGCGGCCTCGGGTCGCGTCGCGGCGTGCGGCGTGGCGCCGCGGGCCGGGCCGCTCGCGGCGTTGCGACCCTCGAAATGACGTCGAAGGCGAAGGCCCCGCGCGTTGCGCGCCCGGGCCGCCGTCGAGAGCTCACCCCCTTTCCTCGAAGCAAAGGAGACGAACGCATGATTCGCCACCGCACCGGGGGCCGACTGGCCTCCCTCGCCCGCCCCGCCCTCGCCCTCGCCGGCCTCGGGCTCGGGCTTAGCGCCGGCGCCTGTTCGTTCTGGGCCCAAGAAGACGAGGGCGACCGCACGTCCGTCGTGGCGGCGGCGCTCTCGCGCACGCCCTGGCAGATGCACGACGGGTTCGAGCCCGGCCAGCTCATCGCCTTCGGCTGCGACCCGGCGCCGCAGCACGGCAACATCTGCGAGTACGACGTGGCCACCGTGCCCCCCGCCGGCGACGCGGGCTGGGGGCCCGCGCCCAACCCCGACACCATCGGGTTCGACATCCCCTCGCGGGTCTGCGGCGCGCCCGGCGGGCAGACCTGCTTCGTCTACGGCGACTTTACGTACTTCCAGACCTTCGTCGACATCCCGGCCACCACCGCCGTCACCACGTTCACCATCGACTTCAACGGCATGGACGACGGCTCGCGGGTGACCATCTACAACTCGGCCAACCCCGGCGGCACGGTCGTCCCCGGCAGCTACGTGTTCCTGGGCGGCAGCGGCACCGCCAACCTCGCCGGCCTGGTCGTCTCGGGCGAGGTGAACCGCGTCGTCATCACCCAGGTCGACGACTGCTGCTCGGCGAACCGCCTCCACAGCGCGGTGGTCAACCTGAACGGCGTGTTCGTCCCGGTCTGCTCCACCGACGCCGACTGCGACGACGGCGACGCTTGCACCGACGACGTCTGCGACGGCGGCGGGACGGGGTGCACCCACGCGCCCGTCACCTGCGACGACGGCGACGCCTGCACGCGCGACTTCTGCGACCCGCTCTCGGGCTGCCACTTCGACCCGCAGTGCCCCGACTGCAGCAACGCCGGGCCCAGCGTCGCCGAGCTCTGGCCGCCGAACCACAAGTTCGTGCCCGTCTCCGTCGCGGGCGTGATCGATCCGCAGGAGCAAGACGTGACCATCCGCATCGACTCGGTCCGCCAGGACGAGCCAACCAACACGGTGGGCGACGGCAACACCTGCGGCGACGCGGGCGGCGTCGGCACCGACACGGCGCTGCTCCGCGCCGAGCGCACGGGCAACAAGCACGTGCCGGGCGACGGGCGCGTCTACCACGTCGCGTTCACCGCGACCGACCCCGACGGCTACGCGTGCAGCGGCGTCGCCACGGTCTGCGTGCCGCACGACCAGGGCCAGGGCTCCGAGTGCGTCGACGGGGGCCCGCTCTACGACTCGCTCACCTGCCCCTAGCGCCGGCGCGCCGCATGACCGACCTCGCCATCGCCGTGCTCGTCCGCGAGGGCGCGCCGCCCGACGGCGAGTTCTTCGAGGTCGACGTCGACGAGGAGCCCGGCCCGCGGCCCTCGGACGGGGGCTGGTGGGCGCGCTGCCGCCGGCGCGGCCCGCCGCCCCCAGCCGGGCGGCGCTCGCCTCCGCGCGGGGCCGGGCGGCCTGAACCGGCCCGCGGGCGCCGCGCGTCAGAGCGGCCCGTCGTCGGCCCGCGAGCGCCGCGCGTCAGAGCGGCCCGTAGTCGTAGCCGAGGCGCAGCAGGGTCTCGGCCTCGTGCGCGAAGACGGCCGGGGGCGGCACGTCGAAGCCGAGCGCGTCGGCGACGCGGTTGATGACGTTGAAGACGGCGGCGATGTGCAGGACGTTTTCGAGGCCCTCGGGGCTCACGCCCCCGGCGATCGCCTGCCGCAGCTCGGCCTCGCCGACGGCCTCGGGCGCCCGGCAGAGCCGCTCGAGCAGGCCGAGCGCGGTGCGCACCGGCCCGGAGACGGGGGCGCTGCGCCAGTCGTCGAGGGCGGCGCGCACGACGCGGTCGCCGAGGGCGCGCTCGGCGACCGCGCGGTGCGCCGCGGTGCAGAAGGCGCAGCGGTTGCACTGCGAGACGAAGGTGGCGAAGAGCTCGCGCTCGCCCGCCGTCCATTCGGAGGGGCCCCGCAGCGCGGCATGAATGTAGCGCCGCAGCGGGGCGCCGAAGAGTTCGGAGCGGTAGAGCAAGAGGCGCACGACGTCGCTTGGGGGCCCCCCGCTGACGACCCGGACGACCCCCAGCTTGAGCCGGTGCGCGACCCCGTGGCCCCTGGCGACGCCGCGCAGCCTCATTGCTTCAGCCCGCGCAGCGCCTCGAGCGCGCCCTCGACACGCGCGAGGCCCGCGCCCACCGCCGCCGCCACGGCCACCTCGAAGACGACGTCTTCGGAGTGGCCGCGCTCGAGCAGCCCCGCCGCATCGGCGGCGCGGGGGTCGAGCGCGACGGCGTCGACGAAGGCCTCGAGCTCGGCCATGGCCGGGCCGATCGTGACCCCCGGCCCGGACGCGGCCCGCTCGACGACGCGCCGGCGGAGCTCGGCGCTCGTCTCGCCCGGTTTGGTCGTCACCGCGTCGTAGAGGGCGCGAGCCTGTGGATTGGCGGGAGGGATGAGCATGGACAGAATACAGTACCACGGGCCCCTTCCAGCCGGGAGCGCGCAAGAGCTCGACGAGCGCCCGCACCCGCGCCGATTGCCGCAGTTCGGCGCGGTGCAGGGCCGGGGCCGTCGCCGGCGGCGCCGACCGGTCGCCGAGCAGGGCGCGTGGCGCGCCCGAGAGGCCGTCGCGTGGCTCGGCTCGCCCGAGGCCTCGTTCGTCAACGGCGCGAGCCAGGCCGTCGGCGGCATGGGCGCGAGCTGGGCCGGGCGCCCCCAAGCGGAAACGCCGCCCGGGCTTCGGGGGCCCGGGCGGCGTCGCCATACTGCCGACTTCGAGAATAAGCAAAGGAAGAACGAACTTCCATCACACGCCGTGATCGTCATCCGCGCCGCGCCCTTCTGTCGCTAGAGCGCGGCCGGAGTCGTTTCGCACCTCCGACCGGTCGGCCGTTTCACCGTCGCCCGTCCGATCGTTTCGTTTCGCACCTTCGACCGGTCGGCCGTTTCACCGTCGCCCGTCCGATCGTTTCGCACCGTCCGGGGGGCCGGCCGTTTCACCGTCGCCCGGCCCCCCGTTTCCATCCTCGTCTGTCGCGGTCTGTCGTCCGCGCGCCGGGCCCGCCGGCCGTTTCACCGTCGCCCGCCGGGCCCGCCGCGCGTGTTCACGTCTACGTCTTCGTTCGCACCGCCCGGCGGGCCGGCCGTTTCACCGTCGCCCGTCCCGCCGCGCACCGTTTTCGAGTCTGTCACACCGTCTGCCGCCCGGTCGTTTCACCGTCGCCCGGCCGGCCCATCGCGCCGTCACGTCACTCTCTGCCCGTCGGTCGCCCGCCTCCTTGGTTCGACGCCACTGCCTTCGAGCCCAGTCTGGTCAGCGCTTGCTTCTCCGCGTCGTTCGCTCCTTCGGTTGCGGGGTGGGTCGCCTCACCCGCGGCCGGCGGGCCGCGCCGCCCGGGGGCCCGCCGGCGCCGGCCTCACTCGTTGTCGGTGCCGAAGTCGCCGACGTCGGACGCGTTGCGCAGGACGCAGCCGCGCAGGAAGTCTTTGTCGACGGGCGCGATGTTGACGAGCTTCTGGTAGTTGACGGTGAAGTTCTCGCGCGAGATGGCGCCGGAGAAGATCACGGCGATGTCGCGCTTCAAGTTGTTGTCGTTATCGATCGTGTCGAGGAACTCCTGCTCGCTGTTGAAGCCGATCTCGGCGACGAGGGCCTCGGTGGTGAGATCGCTCATGTACCGCTTGCCGAGCGACCAGATGCTGTCGATCGGGGTGTTGTTGCCGTCGTAAGCCACGTAGACCTTCTTGAGCGCCGAGACGTAATCTTGCGCATCGACGGCGAAGGTCGCGTCCCACTCTTCTTGCGACTGCGAGAGCAGGGTGGCGAGGCCGAACTCTTCGCCCTGGGCGGCGCCGGCGAGTTTATCGAGCACGACCGACATCGCGTCCGTGAAAGGGGTGGTGTACGACGAGTGGCAATAGGTGCAGGCGCTCGCCGAGATGAAATTGCCGCGCTCGTCGTTTTCGCGGTTGAGCACGGCCGAGGTCGGCGGGTTGCTCAAGACGCGGAACTGCGCGTCGTAGACGAAGAACCCGAGCATGCGGTTCTTGAGCTGAAAGATGCCCTCGCCGCCGTCGATGTTGAAGGGGTTCTTGCCGCCCTCGGCGCGCACGAGCGGGTCGCCGGGCGGGTTGTTCGGCCCGATGAAGAGGGCCTTGAAGAAGTCTTTGTTCTGGGCCCCGTTGTTCACCGACAGCACGTCGTACGAGAGCCAGGTCGAGCCGTTGGGGGGCACGCTCTGCGACATGCGGTCGATGCAGCGGTTGGCCGCCGACACGTTCGACTGGTTGACGCAGCCGCGGACGAACCGATCTTTGGAGTTGCCGGCGTTGTAGCTGATGTCGAGCTGCTCGCGGGTGAAGTTGACCGGGTCGATCGCGAAGAGCACGTCGAAGACGTTGATGTCGTTGCCGGCGACGTTGGTAAAGCCCTGGGCGTTGAACGTCGCCTCGTCGACCGCGTCGAAGACGTTCTGGTTCTCGTTCAAGAGCCCGGCCTTGACGAGCAGCTTCTTGAGCACGACGTTCGAGTAGCCCGACTCGATGGTGCCGAGCTCGCCCGTGCCGAGGTCGCCGAGCGGGTTGAAGACGTCGTCGGACGACATGATGTGCAAGAAGTCGAGGACGGGGATCGCCGGGATGTCACAAGGGAAGAAGTTCTCGGCGTCGTTGCGGTTCGAGAGCCGCACGGCGATGTCGAGAATGTCTTTCTGCTTGTCGAGGTTGAAGTTCTGCGGGTTGAACCGAATGGCGATGGGCAGGTTATTCTCGTCGAGCACCACCGTGGCCCCGCCCGTGCCCGCCGTCGTCGACTCGACGTCGAGCTGGTTGAGCAGCTTGAGCGTGGCGTTGGCGAACGCCTGCATCTCGGCGTTGGCGAAGCTCAGGTTATTGTACACCCCGTGGAAGTCGACGTACACGATCTGGTTCTGCTCGGCCTGCGAGACCCGGTTGACGTCGTTGCGCAAGAGCTGCAAGTAGCGGCCGATGTCGAGCGCCTGGCGGTCGCCGCGCAGCAAGGGCGCGCCGATGTCGATCCACTCGCGCACGAGCGCGATATCCTGGTCATTCGGCAGCACGACCGGCTTCCGGGTGTTGGGGTTGAAGGCGTTCTTCTGGTGCTCCGAGCTGATCACCTGGAACAGCCGCGACGAGTCGGCCTTGGCGGCGATGAGGCCCTTGGCCTTCAGGGCGTCGACGTCGAGAATGTCGTTGATGCCGCCCTCGGTGCGGCCGCGGCCGTGGCAGTCGGTGCACTTCTCGCGCAAGAAGCTCGACACGCCCGCGATGACCTCCGGCGGCTCGTTCGGGTTGGTCGGGAGCACGGTATTGCCGCCGCTGCCGCCATCGCCGTCGTCGTCGTCGCCGGGTTTCGGCTGGATGGGGGGCGTGTTCGAGCAAGCGGCGAGCAGGATCGCGGCGATGGGCAGGGACCAAAGCGACTTGATGTTCATGGCGACAGACCTCGAAATGGGAAGCCGGCGCCGCGGCGCCCAGGCTAGTGGAGGAGGTGGAAGGCCGAACGCGGCCCGGCCCGCGGGCTTCGCGCCGGGAGCAGCTGCCCGGCCGGAGCCCGCGGGGCGGGGCGAGCGCCCCGCGACGGCCGGGGAGCGTCGCCCCCGACGTCAAACCCTTTACGCAAGGTGCGTGCCGCGCGCCGACGGTACGCGGCGGTGTCACGTGGGCCGCTTATTGTCGGGATTTTTCGCGATCTCCCGCAGTCTCGGCGCCCCCTTGCGCTGCACAACCTGTACGGCCGGCGCCGCGCAAGTTGTCCAAGCGACCCCCGACTTGCTCACCGATGATCGCACAACTTGTATCGACAAACGATCGACGACAGTAATCTCGATTGACGCCAATAGTATACTGCGGCCAGGCCCACAGTGGCCGCGGCCGCCGGCGCCGAGGGCGGCCCGGATCGCCGAATTTCAGCCCGCCTTCGCCGCCCTCGGCCGCCCGCGCGCGCACTCCGGGACGCCGACCGCGGGACGTCGACGCCCGGCGGAGGGGCGCGCCGCGCGGCGACTGTCTGATATTGGACGGTGGCGCGCGGCCGCCCGACAGTCACCCTTCGGACTACCCCGGGACGGCGCGCTCGGGCTTTGCGCATTACCGGGGGACGCCGCCGCCGCCCGCGCTCGCCCCGCCGCGAAGCGACCCGCCCCCCGGTTTTTTCCCCACCCCGGGACGCCGACGCCTCACCTCACATTGCACTTACCGTAGAACCTCGGCGCCCGCGACACGGCTTTCAATTTACCGCGGGGCCTCGTCGGGCGCGCCGCCGCTTTCAAGTTACCTCGGGACGCGGGCGCCACCGCATTTGTGATTACCCCGAGGACGCCGGCGGGCCCGCCATCCCGTTTACCGCGGGATGCCCGCCATCCCGTTTACCGCGGGGCGCTCGCCGCTCGCTTTACCGTGGGACGTCCGCTATCCCGTTTACCGCCGGGCGCTCGCCACCCGCCCTGCCGCGGGGCGCCCGCTCCCCCCTCGACCCCGGGACGGCCCTCCCCCGGCCCCTCCTTACATGGCGAAGGGGCTCGCCGCCGCCCCGCTCGCCACCCCCCTTTCCCGCCGGGCGGCACCGCCCCCCGCCCCGCTCCGAGCGCCTCGCGCACCTCGAGGCTCGAGAGCCAGAGCTCGAGGGGGCCGATCGCCGGGCTGCGTCCGCACGCTGCAGCGGCCGACGTGCGCGATCGCGCCCGGCGTCGTGACCCCCGGCCCGCCGCGGTGGGCGCACGACGAGGCGGTCGCCCGGCTCACGGGCGCGATCGTACCCGCCCCCCGCCCGGCCCGCCGCCCCGAAAGCGCTCGCGCCGCCGGCGCCCTCAGCCCCTCGGCGTCAGCCGCAGGATGCGCCCGTCGCCCCGATCGGTGACCACGTAGACCGCGCCGTCGGCGCCGACCTTCACGTCGCGCGTGCGAAACCCGAGGTCGATGCGCTCTTCGTTGGCGACCCGGTCGCCCTCCATCTTCACGACCACCAGGCCCATCGACACGAGCCCGCCCACCAAGAAGCTGCCGCGCCACGCGGGGAAGAGCGCCGCGTCGTAGTAGGCCATGCCCGAGGGCGCGATGACCGGGTCCCAGTAGTAGACGGGCTGCTCGAGGCCCTCGCGCTGGGTCATGCCTTGCCCGATGGGGTCGCCGTCGTAGTCGATGCCGTAGGTGATGACCGGCCAGCCGTAGTTCTTGCCCGGCTCGGGGCGGTTCAGCTCGTCGCCGCCGCGCGGGCCGTGCTCGACCTCCCAGAGCCGCCCCTGCCCGTCGAGCGCCGCCGACTGAATGTTACGGTGGCCGTACGACCAGATCTCGGGCCGGACGCCCGGACGCTCGACGAAGGGGTTGTCGGCCGGCACCGAGCCGTCCGGGTTGATCCGTACGATCTTGCCGAGCAGCCCGTCGAGCCTCTGCGCGTGCTCGCGCGGCTTCGGCAGCGAGCGCTCGCCCAGGGTGACGAAGAGCTTGCCGTCGGGCGCGAAGACCAGGCGCGAGCCGAAGTGCTTGCTCGAGTCCCAGGTGGGCGCCTGACGAAAAATGATTTGAACCCCCTCGAGCCTCGCCCCGCCCCCCGGCCCCTCGACCAGCTTCGCCCGCGCCACCGTCGTGCCGTTGCCCTCGTCGCCGCGCGGCTCCGAATAAGACCAGTAGATCAGTCGGTCGGCCGCGAAGCTCGGGCTCAGCGCCACGTCGAGCAGCCCGCCCTGATCGCGCGCGTCGACCTTGGGCACGCCGGCGACGGGGGGCGAGAGCGAGCCGTCGGGGCCGACGAGGCGCATCCGGCCGGCCTTCTCGGTGACGAGCATCTTGCCCCCGGGCAAAAACTCGAGCGCCCAGGCGCCCTCGAGCCCCTTCGCCACGGTCGCCACCTCGACCGCCGTCGCCTTCGCCGGGGCCGGCGCGCGGGTCTGTCCGGCGAAGGCAGGCCGCTGGTCGGGGGCGTTCGCCGGCTTCGTCTCGACCGGGGCACCCGCCGGCACCGACGAGCTGTCGCGCGTCGGCTCGTTGCCGTTGACGCCGGAGATGCGGCCCGACTTGCTACTCGCCTGCCCGCAGGCGGAGAGCAACGCGGCGATCGACGCGAACAGAAGGGCGGCGCGCATGGGCATGACCTCGCGGTTTCAAGGCGTTTCGTCGGGCCTTTGGGCCTGCCAGCGCCAAGCACGAGCCGTGCCACGCGGCCCCGGCCCCGAGCGCGCGAGCGCCGCCCCCCCAGCCCCGCGGCTTCTCGACCGAGGGTGCCCCCGGCGCCCCCCCAGCCCCGCGGCTTCTCGACCGAGGGTGCCCCCGGCGCCGAGCGCGCGAGCGCCGCCCTCGAGCGCGTCTGGGCGCTCGCCTGCCGCCCCGCTCGAGCCGAGCGGCGCCGACGAGCCGCCCTCCGTCGAGCGCCGTGGACGGGCCGCGCTCCGTCGAGCGCCGCGAACGAGCCTCCCTCCGTCGAGCGTCGCGGACGAGCCGCCCTCAATCGAGCGCCGCTTGCTCGGCGAAGAAGACCACGCGCCCGCCGAGCGCGGGGGACGTTACGCCCGCGACGCCTTCGGTCACCGTCCAGAGGTTGGTGCCGCTGGCGGTGGCGTGCATGCCTTCGGGCATGCGGGCCCACTGGGCCAGGTTCGAGAAGAATGCCTTGCGCGAGGCGCTGGTCGAGACCTTGTAAAGGGCCCCGCCGCCCTTCGTCGAGCTCAGCCAGTACGACGACGTCGTCGCCTCGGTCATGACGGCGGCCACGCCCTGCACGTTCGGCTCGTTCATGATGAAGGCGCGCTCGGGCCGCACCGCGCCGCCCTCGGACCTCAGCCGCGAGGTCGTCGGGTCGACCGGCCAGCGGTAGAGCCTGCCCCCGAGCCCCGGCGTCGAGCCGTCGTGGGGGCAGGGGGTGTCGTTGTCGTTGCAGTACTCGCCCGAGAGCAGCGAGGGCGCCCCGCCCCGCGTGTCTTTGCCCAAGAACGAGAACTTGGCGCGGCAGTCGCCCGTAACCGACGAGGGCATCACGTACGCGCTCGCCTGCGGCAGCACGTACTTGTAGCCGTAGGCGCAGAACTGCGAGCCCACCTTGCCGATCGCCGCCTCGCACTCGACACTCGTATCGACCTCGCGGATCTGCGTCAGGTCGAACACGCGGACCCCGTCGCCCGTGTCGGCCATATAAAGGTAGTTGCCGTACCAGGCGAGGCCCCCGCCGTGCTCGGGCACGTTGGTGAACGTGCCCTCGCCGGTCGGCCGCACCAGCAGCACGTGCCGGTAGTTGACCGCGCTCGCCGCCATGTCCGAGACGTTCGCCACCGAGACGCGCACGCCCTTGTCGGGGTTCGAAGGCGCATAATGCCACGACACCATGACCACGTTGGCGCCGCCCGACACCCCCGCCGTCAGCGCCTGGGGCACCCACTCGTCGGTGCCCATGTCGCCGTCGTTCCAGCGGAAGCCACCCTTGTAGCCCTGCGCGGGCGGGCGGTTGATCGAGCCGAGCACCGGCCCAACGCGGTTCAGATCGGCGAGCACCGACGAGAGGCCCAGCGCCGGGCCCACCGCCGCCATCGCGGTCGCCGAGCTGCCCCAGGTGTTCTGATCTTGGAGCAAGAGGCAGCTCGCGTCATGCGGCGTCAGCGGCGCACCCTCGGTCAGGGTCTCGACGCCCGCGATAGTCTCTTCGTCAGAAAAGCCCGTCGCCTCGGGGCTACACCCCGCGAGGGCCGCCCCCGCCAGCCAGGGCAACGCGAGCCCGACGAGACACCCTGCCAGACCGAGCCTTCGCATTCGCAGATGGGGATGAAACTGGAGCAAGGGCGCCTCCTGAGATTCGAAAGGGCCGAGCTTACCACCGTTAACAACGGGCACAATGCCCGGAATGACCTTACGTTCACCCTCAGAACGGTTGTCCGCCCCCTACGCGGGGCCACTCGGCGCTTCGCCGTAGAGCTCGGCGAGCGCCTCGCTGGCCTTGGCGCGAAGGCGGTGCTGGTAGAGGTGGCTGACGGGGGTATCTTCGGGGTTGATCTCGACCGTGACGGCGCCGCGCAGCATCGCGATCTGGGGCAGCTCGGCGGCCGGGTACACGACGGCCGAGGTGCCGACGCTCACCAGCAGGTCGCAGCCCTCGAGCAGCTCTTGGGCGCGGCGCAGGACGCGGCGGTCGAGCGGGTCTTCGAACCAGACGATGTCGGGCCGGAAGTACGCGCCGCAGGCGCACGTGCGCGGGCTCATCGGCACGGTCTCATCGGGCCGCACGGTGCCCTCGCGATCGCAGCGCACGCGCCAGAGGCTGCCGTGCAGCTCGACGACGCCGGTCGCGCCCGCCCGCTGGTGCATGCCGTCGATGTTCTGCGTGATCACGGCGGCGCCGGGCTTCTCGCGCTGCACCCGGCTGACGACGAAGTGGCCGGCGTTCGGCTCGCAGGCGGCGACCGTCGCCCGCCGCTTGTCGTGAAAGTCCCACACTTTGTCGGGGTCGCGGTCGAAGGCCCGCTGGCAGGCGTAGTCTTCGTAATTGTATTGGTGCCAGATGCCGCCGCTGCCGCGGTAGGTCGGTATGCCGCTCTCGGCCGACATGCCGGCGCCCGTGAAGAAGACGATGCGCTCGAAGTCGCGAAACCGGACGGGGGCGCTCACGGCCGCGCCCCCCGGGGCGAGGGGGCGGCGGGCGGCGGGGCGGGCGTTCTGGGCATGGCGGGGCGGCCTCCGCCCGCGATGATGAGCCCGGGCGGCCGCCCGAACAAGGGCCCCTTGGCTTAGATAAGGGGCCGAAAGGCGCGGGCGCCGCCCGCCGCGCCGGCGAGCCGATGGGGCCCGACGGGGCGCACCCGCCGCGGCCGCGCTATAAGGTCGGGCGCCGCCCCCGACCCGCCATGATCTACCCCATCGTGCTTTACGGCCATCACGCCCTCGAGGCGGGCACCGAGCCCGTCACGAGCTTCGACGACGAGCTGCGCGCGCTCGTCGACGACATGTTCGAGACGATGTACGACGCCGAGGGCGTCGGGCTCGCCGCGCCGCAGATCGGCATCGGCAAGCGCCTGACGGTGATCGACGTCGGCTGGGACGAGGGCCGCTCCGAGCGCATCGTGCTCGTCAACCCCGAGATCGTCGCGCGCGAGGGCGAGCAGAGCGGGCCCGAGGGCTGCCTGAGCGTGCCCACCTTGCGCGAGCCGCTCAAGCGCGCGAACAAAGTCACCGTGCGCGCCCAAGACTTGTCGGGCGCCTGGTTCGAGCGCAGCGGCGAGGGGCTGCTCGCCCGCGCCTTCGAGCACGAGATCGACCACCTGAACGGCAAGCTCTTTTTCATGCGCCTCGGGCCGCTCGCCCGCAAGATGGCCGCCAACAAGATCGAGAAGCTCAGGCGCGAGGGCCGCTGGAAGTTAGCGCCGGCCGGGGCGGCCTCCATCGAGGCGGCCGGCGACGCGGCCCGCGCGTCGGGCGCGTGCCCTGCGGTCCGAGCCGAGGGCGAGGTCAGGGCGCCCGACGCGCGGGCGGTGCCGCCCGCCACCAGGCTCAGCGCGGCGCGAGGCGCCAGATCTCGTCGCCGCCGGGCTTCGCGTCGGTCGCGACGTAGAGGGCGCCGTCGGGGCCGAGGACGGGCGTGCGCAGGCGCACGGCCTGCTCGGCGCAGAGCACGCGCAGCTCGGAGGCCTGGGTGCCGGTCGCGTCGAGGCGCAGCAGGCGGAGCCGGCGGTTCTTGAGCTCGGCGCCGACGAGCACGCCGTCCCAGTCGCGCCAGGCCTCGCCCCGCAGAAAGGCGATGCCCGAGAGGGCCGTGGTGGGCCGGCCGGAGCTCCACGCGGCGGGCATCGCGTCGGGGAAGGCCTCGCGATCGGTCATCGGCACGCTCTCGTCGTAGGGCGGCGGCGGCGCCCAGCCGTAGTTCGTCGACGCGACGATCAGGTTGATCTCGTCGTCGACGTCGGGCCCGTGCTCGCCCGAATAGAGGCGGCCCGTGCCGGCCTGCTCGGCGAGCCCCTGGATGTTACGGTGCCCGTACGTGAAGATGCGCGGGTCCTTGCCCTCGACTTGCGGGTTGCCGGGCGCCGCCTCGCCGTCGCGCGTGACGCGCAGGGTCTTGCCCCCGAGCGACTGCAGGCTCTGCGGGTGGACGCCCTGGGCCGCGTCGCCCGTGCCGACGTACAAAAAGCCGTCGGACGCGAAGAGCAGGCGGCAGCCCGAGTGGCGCCCGGTGCTGTAGGGCATGCCCGTGATGATGTCGGCGCGCTGCTCGAGCCGGGCGCCGTCGTCGGACAGTCGAAAGCGCACGACCCGGTTGTCGTTGCTCTCGCCCCGGTGCGAAAAGCAGGCGTAGACGAGCCGGTTGTTGGCGAAGTCGGGGTCGACGGTCAGGCCCATCAGGCCGCCCTCGCCCCGGGCGAGCACGTCGTCGGGCCCGGCGACGGGGGCGGCCGAGCCGTCGGCGCGGCGCAGGGTGAACCGGCCCGGCCGCTCGGTGACGAGCGCGCCCTCGTCGCCCGGCAGGAAGGCGATGTCCCAGGGGTTCTGCAGGCCCGAGAGCCAGACCGTGCGGCTCACCCCGGGCTGCCCGGCCGCGGGCGCCCCGGCCGCCCCGGCCGCCTGGCCGCCCGGCTCGCAGCCGCCGACGCCCGGCGCGCCCCCGGCGCCCTGGCAGCTCTCGGCGCAGGGGGTGTTGGTCACGTCGTCGTCGCCGCCGCACGCCGCGAAGGGGAGCAAGAGAAGCGGCAGCGCGGGGGCTAGCCATCGTTTCATGGGGCGCCACCATAGCACCCCGGCGGCGCCCGGCCGCGGACGCGCCTCGCGCGGCGGGCCCGCCCCGTGCTAGAGAGCGCGGGCGATGGGCGACGTCGAGCTGCGGGTCGAAGGCGGCGAGGTGACGGGCGAGCTCGCGCTGGTCGTGCAGCCCGGGCAGCGGGCGCGCTCGCTCAACGCCGCGCTCGATCGGGCGCTCGGCGTGAAGCTGAGCGACGCCGCCACCTCCCTGGGCGTGGTCGTCGCGGCCGCGCCGCACGCGTTCGCCAAGCCGCTGCCGGGCCGCGACGCCGAGGGGCGCGTCCGTTACGCCGTCCGCGGCCGCCGCGAGGGCGACCGACTCGTGCCGGCCCACGGCGCGCCAAAGCCGAAGCCGCCGCGGCGCTGAGGGCCGCCGGGGCGCGGGGCCCGCGCCGGCCGGGCGCGACGAGATTGCCGCCGGCCGCCAGGTGGGCGAGAGAGCCCCCCCCGAGTGCCGCCGATGTCCGGGCTTCCCCCCGATTTTGAGCCCCGCGCGACCTGCGCACGCTGCCTGCGCCCGGCGAGCGTTTGCTACTGCCGGCACCTGCGCCCCGTCGAGACCCGAACCCGCGTCGTTCTCTTGCAGCACCCGCGCGAGAGCGACGTCGCCATCGGCACCGCGCGCATGGCGCACCTGTCCCTGCCGAACTCGGAGCTTTACGTCGGCATCCACTTCGACGGCACCGAGGCGATGCGCCGCATCACGTCCGGCGTCGGGGGGCCCCCGGTGCTGCTCTACCCGGGGCCCGGCGCCATCGACGTCATGCAGCACCCCCCGCCCGGGCCGGTCACGCTGGTCGTCGTCGACGGCACCTGGTGGCAAGCGAAGAAGATCGTGCGGGTGAACCCCGGGCTCGCCGCCCTGCCGCGCTACGCCTTCTCGCCGCCCTCGCCGAGCGACTATCGCATCCGCCCCGAGCCGCACGAAGACTACGTCTCGACGGTCGAGGCGCTCGCCCACGTGCTCGGGGCGCTCGAGGGCGACCGGGCGAAGTTCCGGGCGCTGCTCGCGCCCTTCCGCGCCATGGTCGACGCGCAGATCGAGAACCAGGCCCGGCGCGGCAACTCGCGCCCCCGCCGCGCCCGCCCCCGCCCCGCGGCGCCGAAGCGCGAGGGGCCCCTCGAGCTCCTGCGCGGGCGGCCTGGCGACCTCGTCTGCGCCGTCGGCGAGGCGAACGCCTGGCCCTACCGCAGCGCCGAGCGCGCCTCGCACCTCGCCGACGAGCTCGTGCAATGGTCGCTCTGCCGCGTCGCCACCGGCGAGGTGCTCGATCTGCTCGCCGCGCCCCGCCACCCGCTCGCCCCGGCCACCCCCGCGCACCTCGAGCTCGACGCCGCGACGATCGCGGCCGGCGGCACGCTCTCGGGGCTGCTCGACGCGTCGCGCGGCTTCCTGCGCGAGAGCGACGTCGTCTGCTCCTGGGGCTACTACGCGACCTCGCTCTTCGCCGCCGCCGGCGGGGCGCTGCCCCCCGCCCACGTCGACCTGAGGCAGCTCGCCCGCGAGCTCACCCGCGGCGCCGTCGGCACGGTCGAGCAGCTCTCCGAACGGCTGGGGCTCGCCCCCCGCCCCCTCGCCGCCGGCCGCGCGGGGCGCAGGCTCGGCGCGCTGGTAGCGTTCGCCGAGCTGCTCGTCGCCGGCTGAGCGGCAGCGCCGCCGCCTCGCGCGCGCGGGCCCCCGCTCGACGGGCGGCCGAAGCCCGACGCGAGCGACGCCGCCGCCTCGCGCGCGACGGCCCCGCGGCCCGCCGCCTCGTGCGCGACGGCCCCCGCGACCCGCCCCCTCGCCCGCGTCAGCCCCCGCGACCCGCCCCCTCGCCCCCGTCCGCCCCCTGCCCCGCCGCCCTGCCCCCCCCCCCGGCCAGGCGGCGCGCCCCGGGCCGAGGGCTACGCGCCGCAGCAGCGCTTGTACTTCTTTCCGCTTTCGCAGACGCAGGGCTCGTTGCGCCCGGGCTTCTTCTCGACGCGCCTCGGCGGCAAGGGGCCGTAGGGGCCGCGCATCCGCTCGAAAACCATGAGGGTCAGCTCGGGCCGCCAGCGGGGCCGCACGAAGGGGATGACCTCGGCGGGGTAGTAAAAGTCTTCGGCCCGCGCCCGCGCCACGGCCCCGAGCCGGACGAGGCAAAAGATCGCCTGCGCCGGATCGTTGATGTAGTCGGCGTCGGCGGTGAGGGCCGCCGTGCGCGCGAGCTCGTCGGACACCCCCGAGGGCGGCTCGAGCCGCGCCCGACCGCCGCCCGCGGCGCCGCGGGCGAAGCGGGCGCGCAGGGCCTCGCGCCCCAGCTCGACGGCGTACGCGTCGAGCTGCTCGGGCGCGGCGTCGAAGAGCGAGTTGATGACGTGGGCGTAGCCGCCCCCGACGGCCGTGAAGTACTCTTTCAGCGTCGAGCAGACGCGCGGGCCGGCCCCGAGGTCGACGCGCGCCGCCGTGGCCGCCATCACCTTTTGAATCTCGGCCCGCGCCCGCGAGTGGCGCAGCCCGATGGCCCCGAGCGCGAGCGCCGCGTCGAAGAGCGAGTGCGACGTGTCGGGCGCGGCGAACGCGGCCTTGTAGTAGCCGACCAGGGGCTTGCCCACCCGCGCCATGGCCCAGGCGCCCCGCAGCGCGAGCGGCGCCAGCCCGTGGCGCACGAGCGGCCAGGAGAGCGACACCTCGGGCGCCCCGAACTTGTCGCGCACGGCGGCGATGCGGTCGACCAGCCAGTGCCGGTCGCCCATGGTCGCCAGCGTCAGCAGGTGGCCGAGCGACCAGAGGTGCTTCCAGTAGCTGCGCAGCCAAGGCACCAGCCGCCGCTCCGAGTAGCGACCGCGCAGCACGTACTCGAGCTTCGAGTGCGTCGCGCCGAGCTGGGCCGCCGTCTTGAGGTAGAGGAAGAAAAACTCCGGCGCGAGCAGGGGCTGCATCGCGCTGACGGCCACGAACTCTTCGCGCGACAGGTAGTCGGCGCGGTCGAGAATGCCCAAGAGTAGCCGGTCCATGCCGCCTACCACCGCCACGCGCTCGTGCAACGCCCGCTCGCGAGCCCGCCGATCGCTCGCGACCGTCAGCGCCCCCTCGAGCTTCTCGCGCGTCACCACCGGCAGCTCGCCGGGCGACATGCCCTTGCCCAGGCAGGTCACGAAGTGCCCGTCGCGGGTGACGACCAGAAAGGGCCCCTCGCGCGCGTCGTCGAGCGAGATGGCCGCCCGCCGGTGCCCCTCGGGCAGCGCCACCCGGGCGAGCAGCAGCCGCACGAGCTCGGGGTCGCGGTAGAGCCCGAGGGCGAAATCGACCTTCTCGCGATCGACCCGATCGAGGCGCGAAAGAAAGTGCTCCGAGTGGCCTGCCGCCGCCCCCTGAACGCCGCCGCCCTCCGCACCCGCGCGCCTCGCCCCGCCCCGGCTTCGCCGCCGCCGAGCAGCGCCGCCCCGCGCCTCGCCCGCCCGCCCCGCCTCGCCGTCACCCCCGGCCCAGCCGCCCGACGCCTCGTCGTGCCCCCCCCAGCCGCCCGTCGACCCCTCGCCCGCCTCGAACCCTTCGCCTCGAACCATCGCCTGCTTGTCCACAACCGCACCTCCCAGAGCGTCCGCTGACCTTTTTCAGCGCTGACAAAGGGCCCCTCGGCCAACCGGGGGGGGTCAGTTGTGTGGTTTCGAAACGATCCCGAATCTTTTTTTCGCGCGGGTACCCGAACGGCTGCCCGCGCCCCCCCTGGCGCGCCGCTACCCCGGCGCCGGCCTCAGCCACCGCGGGCCGGCGCGGCAGCACGAGAAGCAGCCGCGCTTTCGCGGACGAGGCGCGGCGAGGGCCGCGGGCACGAGGGTCGCAATCGGCGCCCCGCCCGAACGGAGCCACCAACCATGTTCAACCACCCTACCCTCGCCCTGCTCACCCTCCCCCTCGCCCTCGCTGCCTGCAACGATAACGACCCCTCCGCCGCGCCGGCCTCGGCCGAGGCCGTCGAGGGCCTGACCGCCACGCGCTATCGCGACGTGCTCGAGGCCCTGCACGACCGCGACGATTACGAGGGGTACCTCTCGTTCCGTCGGCGCCTCGCCGAGCGCTTCGACGCGATCTGCGGCGACACGTTCTGCGGGGGCGACCACGCCGACCTCGCGCCCGTGCAGCTCACCTGCAGCGCGACCAACGACGGTGCCATCGTCAACGAGTGCCTCTGGGCCTTCGGCGGCAGCCAGGGCCTGGTCGACGGCGCGACGGGCGCCGTGCGGGCGCGCGCGGCGAGCTTCGCGTGCGTCGTGCCCGTCCGGGCGAGAACGCGAAGCTTGCTCGCCGTCATGGGCGACAGCGCCGACCCGCTCTACGAGCCCATCCCCGGCCAGAATCGGGCCTTCGTCGACTCGCTCTATGACTGCTTCGAGGCCTCGGCCCCCCTGCCCGAGGCGCCCGCCGGCCCCTACGTCGACGCGATCGAAGGCCTCGGCGAGGGCGAGCTCACCCGCTATCTCGAGGTGCGCCGCGCCCTGGCCGAGCGCTTCGACGAGATCTGCGCCGACACCTTCTGCCGGGGCCCCTACCCCGCCATCGCGCCGCTCGATCTGCGCTGCTCGGTCGACCCGGCCACGGGCGAGCTCGGCGCCTGCGTCTGGGCCTTCGCCGCCGCCAAGACCGCTGTCGATCGGAGCAGCGGCGCGGTCGCCGCCCGGCAGCCGACCTTCGCCTGCCCGCTGCCCGCCCGCGGCCCCTTCGTCGAGCTGCTCGCGGCCCTCTCGGGCGCCGACGACCCGCTCGACGCGCCGCTGCCGGGCGGCACGGCGAGCGTCGGCGACGCGCTCGCCGCGTGCCTCCGCTGACCCGCCCGGGGGCCGCGCCGGGCGCGGCGCTGCATCGTGTTCTTCTGGGTGAGCCGCTTGGGCCTGGCGCCCGGGCGGCCATCGCAGGAGCGACGACGAATTCTCGGCCGGGGCGGTCGAGCCGGCGGCCGCGGGGCGTTTGGGGCGGCCGCGGGCCGGCCGGCGGCCTCAGATGGCGGTGCGGCCGGAGGGCGGCAGGGGCCTCGGATCGCCGATCGGGCGGCCTCGGCTACGCCAGCCATTGTCGACGACGTTGCCGCCGCCGCCGAAGCGCACCAGCCGCAGCGCCCGATCGCGCAGCCCCCGCGCCTCGACCCGCAGCTCGGACGCCCGGGCCCGCTCGCTCGCCGCGCGGGCCTTGTCGCCCTCGGCCCGCAGCGTCAGCTCGTCGGCGATCGCCAGCAGGCTCGACCGGTCGGCCGCCCCCACCGAGCTCGCCTGCCGCCGCAAGAGCCGCGCCCGGTTCGTCAGCGTCGAGGCCTCGCGATCGAAGGCCTTGGCCGACTGCTCGTGCGACGCAGCCACCGACTCGAGCCCGTCGGCCCGCTCGATGAGCTCGCTCGCCTGAAACGACGCGCTCTGCACCGGCCGCGTCGGGCGCTGAAACTCTCCGTTGCCCGTCGGACACGCGAGGGCCGAGCCCCCCGTCGCCACCAGCCCCGCCGCGATCAGGCCGACCACCCAGCTTTTCATGCCTCACCTCTCGAAAACGCCGCCCGGCGAGCGGGCCCGGCCCCCCGACGCGAGGGACATGCACGCCCCTTACGCATGAGCCGCCGAAACGATCTGAAGGGCCCCCAAGAGGTCAGCGCCGATTTTAGCGCCAGCGGAATCTACTCGTGCCGCCCCGGGGGAGGCGGCGGAGGCGGCGGGGGCGGCGGGGGCCCGTCGGGGCCCATGCCAAGCGCGAAGAGGTAGTGATTCCGTAGCAGCGGCAGCCCGAGGGCCCGGTCGTAGATCGCCAGCTCGTCGATGGCGCCGAAGAACTCGCAGCCGATGTCGGGGTTCGAGCCGATGAAGGTCGTGCCCTCGGCGATCGGCGCGAGGGGCGCCCCGACCTGCGTGAGCGCGCAGTCGAAGCGATCGCTCTGGCGGTCGCCCATGCAGAGCTCGAGCGCGACCCCGTCGTAGGACACGGCGAGGTAGGCAAATTCGCCGAGGGGCCAATCGAACGGGAGCTCTACGATCGTCGTGAACCCGGCGGTATCGACCATCGAGGCCACGACGAGGGGCGGGCCCTCGGAGCTCACCTCGGTCGTGACGAGCAGCCCAGGATCGAAATCATCGTCGATGGTCAGCGAGCACGAGAAGGGCGTGTCGAGCCCCTGGTGCATGAGCCAATACTCGGCCGTGAACCCCTTGTGCAGCGCCACCCCGAGCGGGCCCGAGGGCGTGGCAAAGCCCACGGTGTCGATGCCGAGCGACGCGTCGCCGGCGGTGCGAAGGGCGCCCGGCGCGCCCGGGAACGAAGGGCCGATGAGCTGGGCGACCGGAGACCCCGGCACCGAGTTCTTGGCGAAGCCGAGGTCGCTGGGGGGCTCGTCGAAGCGGTAGTACGCGAGGGGCCTGTCGCCGAGAATCATCTCGGCGTACGCGTCGAGCGGGGGCGGCGCGCCCCCGACGCCCGCGGCCCCCGACCCGCCGCTCTCGCCGGTGCCGCCCGTGCCCGTGCCGCCCGTGCCCGTGCCGCCCGTGCCGCCTCCGCCCGTGCCCGTGCCGCCCCTGCCGCCCGTGCCGCCCCCCGGCCCGCCCGAGCCCGCTCGCCCGCCGCCGCCCGCCCTCGCGCCCGCCGCGCCCGAAGGCTCGTCGTCTTCGCTCAAGCCGGTATCGTCGAAGAGGAACGTACAGCCGCCCATCGGCAAGAGGGCGCTGAGCACCCCGGCCGCGAAGGCGCTCGACCGGCGCCCCCCGGGGGGCTGGGGCGTCGATCGCCGGGCCGAAGGGGCCCGGCCGGCACGTCGATGCGCTCGCTTCACGGCCGCATTTTAGGGCGTCCGCCCGGCGGGGTCACGCGAGCTCTTCCGTCGACTAGGTGAATCGTCGCCCGCCGGCCTCGCCGTGGGGCGCCCTCACGCCGCCGTCTTCGCCTCCCGGCGGGCGGGCCGGCCTTCGTTCGAGCCCCCGAGGCTTCGCCCCAGGCTGTCGGACGCCCACAAATGCTGCGCCGCATACGCTCGCCAGGGCCGCCAGCGCTCGGCGCGCGCGAGCAAGGCGCTCGGGCTCGGGCGGCCGCCCTCGGCGTCGGCGAGGGCGCGCATCAGGCCGACGTCGGCGGCGGGAAAGGCGTCGGGCTCGCGCAGCTCGCGCATCGCGATGTACTGCGCCGTCCATTCGCCGACGCCCGGCAAGGCGCGGAGCTCGGCGACCGCCGCCTCGAGGCTGCGGCCGACGCCGAAGAGCTGCGGGTCGGCCGCGGCGGCCGCGGCGAGCGACGCGATCGCGGCCGCGCGCTTCGACGGCAGGCCGAGCGGCCCGAGGTCGGCCGAGGCCAGCCTCGCCGGGCGCGGAAACAGCCTCGTGAGCCCCGAAGTCGCCCCGCCCGGGCCCGCCCCGGCGCGCGGCAGCGGCTCGCCGTACGCGGCCGCGATGCGCCTGGCCAGCGTCACCGCCGCGGCCACCGAGATCTGCTGGCCCAGCACCGCGCGCACCGCGAGCTCGAACCCGTCCCAGGCGCCGGGCACGCGCAGCCCCGGCCGCGCCGCCACCAGCGGCGCCAGCGCGGGGTCTTCGGCGAGCTGCGCGCCGATCGCCAGCGGGTCGGCCGCGAGATCGAAGAGCCGCCGCAGCCGCGCGATGACGAAGGGCAGCGCCGAGAGCCGCGGCAGCCGCACGAGCGCCCGCAAGGCGTCGCGCCCCTCGGCCGGCCGCACCGCGACCGTCCCGACCGCGCCCCCGACCTCGATGGTGCGGGCGTACTCGCCGTCGCTCACCGCCTCGACGCCCGCGACGGCGCGCGCCCGCAGGAACGCCAGCATCGCCGGCCAGTCGTAGGGCGGCCGGTAGCGCAAGAGCAGGGCCACCTCGCCCCCCGGCCCCGGGGCCGACGCCTCCCGGCCCCGGCGCAGCGCGCCCGGCGGCCGGCCGAAGAGCGCCCGGAAGGTCTCGTTGAAGCGCCGCACGCTGCCGAAGCCCGAGGCCATGGCCACCTCGGCCATCGGCAGCTCGGTCTCGTGCACGAGTTGCTTGGCCAAGAGCACGCGGCGCGTCTGCGCGACGGCCACGGGCGAGGCGCCGAGGTGCTGCCGGAAGAGCCGCCGCAGCTGCCGCTCGCCGACCCCGAGCCGCTCGGCCAGCGCCTCGACGTCGCCCTCGTCGAGCGCGCCCGCCTCGATGAGCGAGAGCGCGCGCCCGACGGTGTTCGACGTGCCCCGCCAGGCGCCGAGCTCGGGCGCCGTCTCGGGCCGGCAGCGCAAACAAGGCCGGAAGCCCGCCGCCTGGGCCGCCGCCGCCGTCGGGTAGAAGACGACGTTCTCGCGCTTGGGCGTGCGGGCCGGGCAGACCGGCCGGCAATAGATGCCCGTGCTCTTCACGCCGACGAAGAGCCGCCCGTCGAAGCGCGCGTCGCGGGCGCAGAGGGCGCGGTAACAGGCGTCGCCGTCGAGGTCGACCATGGCGGGGCATGGTGCCGCGGGCGCCCCCCTCGCGTCTCGCGGTTTTCGGACGCCCTCCGCCAGCCCGCCCCCGTCAGCCCCCCCGTCAGCCCGCCCGCATCGGCCCCGCCGCCCGCCCGGCGGCTAGTGCGCGATCTTCTTGTCGAACTCGCTCATCAAGAGCGTGCCGCTCGCGAAATTCTTGAGGTCGCCCGTGCCGTCGACCACCTTGTTCTTGAAGCACGCCGGGGCCTTGCCGTCTTTGGTGAGCTTGAAGCGGGTCTTGTTCGACTTCGAAACGAAGCGCGCGCCCGAGGGCACCCACTCGGCCTCGAAGGGCCAGTCTTGCGTGTCGGCCTGGACGCCGACGTTGTCGTAGAGGTTGATGGGCGTGCCGTCGACCGTGTGCGAGGTGCCGTCGCCGCAGTAGTCGGCGCGCAGCATGCGCGTACAGGCCTGGTGGTGGTTCTTGAGCGAGACGCCGCCGGTCGAGGCCCAGGGCTTGTAGCCGAGCTCGACGCACTTGGCGAGCGCGGCGCCGCGGCAGGCGAAGGTGAAGGCGCCCGGGTCGTCGATGTGCGAGCCGCCGCCGGGCACGCCCTCGCGGTAGTCCCAGCGGCCCATCAGGCCGATGGCCTCGACCGGGGCGCCCGCGGCGTCGACGCCGCAGAGCGGCTGGCGGGCGTTCGTCGCGGGGTCGAGGAAGCTCGCCCGGTAGAACCAGACGCCGTCGGCGGTGCGCGCGTCGTCGATGAAGAGAGGCGTCGTGCCCCCGCCCGCCAGCAGCGCCTTGAACTCGGCGCCGATGAAGCCCGCGCCCGAGTAGCTCGAGCCGTCGGGGGCCGAGCCCGTCAGGGCGCTGCCGTTGAGCACCACGCCGTTGAGCACCACGCCGTTGAGCACCACGCCGTTGAGCACCACGCCGTTGAGCACCACGCCGTTGAGCACCACGCCGTTGGACGCGACGGCCGCCTGCGCGCGCTCGCCGACCGGCGGGGACGCCCCGTCATCGAACGCCCCCCCCTCGGGCGCCCCCTCGTCGGGCGCCGCGCAGGCGGCGGTCAGGGCGGCGATACACAAGGCGAGCTTGGGACGAAACATGATCGTGGACATGCAAGGAGACCTCGTCAGGGCCGATTGGCCACGCCCTTTTGTCGAGAGCTGGTCCGTTAGTCAAGGCTTCGATCGTCACTTCGTACAACTCTTTAGTTCAGCACGGGCGAGCGATCGGGAGAAGCCTTCTCTCGAGCTCTCGGGCCGCAACGCGGGTCTCGCCGCGCCGCGCGCGCGGCTTCAATATTCTCGCCGCGGCAGCCTTCTTCGCCCGCAGCCGAGCGACGGCGCGATCGGCGTCGCCAGCGCCGTGCCTCGCGCCGCGCGCGACAGGGGAACGTCGGTTTGGTAGCGTACAAAAAACGCCACACCGTCTCTTTTTTTCGGGAACCGATCGCCGGTTCGGCCATCTCGAACCTGATACGAACGACAGATCGCCTCGCACGCCCGGAGGGCCTGCGCCCCGCGGCTGGGGGTGAGCCCACGGCGCCCGCGGGGCGTGCGACGTCGGCCGCGACGCCCCGGGAGCCCCGCGCCCCGCGGGCGGGGCGAAGGGCGCGCGCTACACCGACCCGACGCCCTCGCCGGCGAGCGCGGGGTCGCGGCGCCGCTGCAAGAGCTGCAGGACGGGCGTCGTGGCGGCCGTGGTCGCGAGCGCCATCAGCACCAGCATCGCGAAGAGGCTCGGCGAGATGACCCCGAGGTCGAAGCCGATGTTCAAGACCACGAGCTCCATCAGGCCGCGCGTATTCATCAAGATGCCGATGGACGCGGCGTCCCGCCAGTCGAGCCCCGCGAGCCGCGCCGCCACCGAGCTGCCGCCGAACTTGCCGAGCGAGGCCACGAGCGTGATGGCCCCGCAGAGCGCCCACTGCTCGGCCCCGCTCACCAGCCCGACCCGCGTGCGCATGCCGGTGAAGGCGAAGAAGGCCGGCAAGAGCAGCACCGTCACCAGGTCGACCAGCCGCTCGCCGACGTGCCGCGCGAGCGGGCTATCATGGGGGATGACCGCCCCGAGCAGGAAGGCGCCGAAGATGGCGTGAATGCCGATGTACTCGGTCGCGAGCGCCGAGAGCAGGAGGGCGACGAACACGGCGGCGACCGCGTCCTGGCCGGGGGCGACGCGGGACAGGCGGCGGGCGACGAGCGGGCGCACGACGGCGAGCATCAGCGCGAGGTAGCCGAGGGTCAGCCCCGCCGTCAGCCAGGCGCTCGCCAGGCGGGCCTGGGCGACGGCGACGACGAAGGCGAGCAGGCACCAGGCGGTCACGTCGTCGGCCGCCGCGCAGGTCAGGGCGATGACGCCGAGCTTGGTGCGGCTCATCTGCCGCTCGGCCAAGATGCGCGCGAGCACCGGGAAGGCCGTCACGCTCATGGCGACGCCGAGAAAGAGCGCGAAGACGGTGAAGGGCACGTCGGCGCTCGACAGGCGCGGGTAGAGCGGCAGGGCGAGCAGGGCGCCGAGCGAGAAGGGCACGACGATGCTCGCGTGCGAGATGGCCACGGTGGCGTGCCCCTTGTTGCGCAGCGACGGCAGGTCGAGCTCGAGCCCGACCAGGAACATGTACAGAATGGCGCCGATCTGCGAGATGACGCCGAGGTAGGGCGCGACCTGCGGCGGCATGAGGTACGCGGTGGCCTCGGGGGCGACGCGGCCGAGCAGCGAGGGGCCGAGCAAGAGGCCCGCGACGACCTCGCCGATGACGGGCGGCTGGTGCATCCGGCGGAAGAGCGCCCCGAGCGCGCGGGCGGTGACGATGACGGCCACGAGCGAGAGCAGCACGTGCAGCAGCGTGTCCATCTTTAGGTGGATGACCGCCGCCGGGCCCGCCCCCGGCCCCGCCGCCGGCAGCGGCGCCGTCAGGCCCTCGCCGTACGCGCGCACCAGCAGGAACAGGCCGACCGCCGCGGCCAGCATGCCGAGGTACGCGGCCTTCGCCCAGAGCCCCCGCGCGGGCGACGTCGTGGTAGTGCCTCGGGTTTCCATACTCGAGGTATACCCGAGGGCGCGCGCCGAGCGAAGCGCAGCGCGCCCGGCCCCCGGGGGCCGGCCGGGGTCGAAGAATTTTCTCCACCCCCGGGCGCCGCGACCGCGCCGACAAACGATAAGGGCGGGCGCGGGGCGCACGCGCGGTCAGGGCGCGAGCGTGATGAGCTCGGCGCGCACGCGCGGTCACGGCGCGAGCGTGATGAGCTCGGGGCGCACGCGCGGTCACGGCGCGAGCGTGATGAGCTCGGGGCGCACCCCGGCATTGCTCACTTCGACCTTGGCCAGCGCAATCGGCAATCGAAATCGCCTCGGCCCGGCGCTGCCCGGGTTGAGGTAAAGCACGCCCTTCCGCACCTCGATCGCCGGCCGGTGCGTGTGCCCGGTGATGACGGCGGCGAAGCCCGCCGCGGCCGGGTCGAGATCGAGCTCGTTGCGATCGTGCAAGACGTAAAACCACGCGCCCCCCACCTCGACGGCAGCGCTCTCGGGCAGCCCCTTCGCCCAAGGGCCCTTGTCGTTGTTGCCGCGCACCGCCGTCAGGGGCGCGATCGCCCCGAGCGCCGAGAGCACCTCGGGCTCGCCGACGTCGCCCGCATGCACGATGTGATCGACGCCCCGCAAGGCCTCGAGCGCCTCGGGCCGCAGAAGGCCGTGCGTGTCTGAGATGACGCCGACATGTACGAGGTGCCCCATGAGGGTCGTACTTTTGCCGAGGCTCACGCCCCTTGCAATCTCTGGCCCTACTTCTTCGGGTGCGGCCGAGGGCCCCAAAGAACGTACCGGCACTTTTTCGGGGGTACGCCCCCCCATCTCGAAAAAGTACGCGGACTAATTTCGGGTGGGGGCCCCACCTCCGAAAAAGTACGCGAACTAATTTTGGGTGGGCCCCCCACCTCCGAAAAAGTACCGGTACTTTTTTCGGACCGCCCAGAGCCTCACAAAAAAGTACCGGTACTTTTTCGGGGGTGGGTAAACCTATCAAAACTTAGCCGGCGTACTTCTTGGGGCGCCGCCGGAGGCACAAAAGAAAGTACCGGTACTTTTTCCCGGGTGGCCCCCCCTCCGGAAAAAGTACCGCTACTTTTCTGCGACCCCGTCAGGTAGGGCGGCGGCGCACAAGCGCCGAAGCCGCCCCCCTTCTGCGGAGGCCGTCAGCGCGAGCGGCGACGACGACGCACGAGCGCGAGGCCCGCGGCGAGCGCCGGGAGCCAGGCCGCGCGCGGCGTCTGCGAGCCGACGGTCGAGCAGCCGCACCCGTCGTCGTCCTCGCCACCGCCGCCGGGGATGCCGCCGTTGCCCGCGCGACCCGCCGTGCCCGAGCCGCCGGTGCCCGAGCCGCCCGTGCCCGAGCCGCCCGTGCCCGAGCCGCCCGTGCCCGAGCCGGCTGAACCGCCCGTGCCCGAGCCGCCCGTGCCCGAGCCAGCCGAGCCGCCCGTGTCGGAGCCGGCCGAGCCGCCCGTGTCGGAGCCGGCCGAGCCGCCCGAACCGCCAGGGCCCGAGCCAGCCGAGCCACCCGTGTCGGAGCCGCCCGTGCCGCCCGTGCCGGAGCCAGCCGAGCCGCCTGTGCCCGAGCCGGCCGAGCCGCCCGAGCCGCCCGAACCGCCCGAGCCGCCGGTGCCGCTGCCGGCCGAGCCGCCCGTGCCACCACCGGCCGAACCGCCGGTGCCGCCACCCGCGCTGCCGCCGGTGCCACCGCCGGCCGAGCCGCCGGTGCCGCCGCCGCCGCCTGCGCCGGCGGTGGCGTCGGGCAGGACGCGGACGTTGACCGTGTCGCTCGTGAAGCCGCTGCCGTCGGACGCGCGGACGCGGAAGACGAGCGTGGCCTCCTGGCTGACGGTCGGGGCGGTGAAGGTCGGCTGGGGGGTCGTGCCGCTCTCGAGCGTGACGGGGTCGCCGCCGAGCTGGTCCCAGGCGTACGAGAGGGGGTCGTTGTTCGGATCGCTGCTGCCCGACGCGTTGAGGGTGACCGTGTCGCCCGAGGTGACGGTCTGGTCGGGGCCGGCGTTGGCGACGGGCAGGCCGGCGCAGTCGCTGGCGTCGGGCACGACGACGGGGAAGGGCGTGTTGGTGGCGCCCGCGACCGCGACGTTGTCGATGTCCCAGCCGTAGTCGGCCGCGGCCTCGTCGGTGCCGATGCGGAAGCGGAAGCGCACGGTCTTGCCCGCGAGCGCGGTGCCGAAGTCGACCTTGGCCGCCGTCATGGCGGGGAAGCCCGCGCTCTTGCCGACGAAGCCCTCGCGGTCGAGGAGCGGGTTGCCCGCGTCGGGGAAGCCGATCTTGCCGCCGTAGCCGGGGCTCGCGAACTTCGAGACGTCTTGCCACTCGCCGAGGCCGCCCTGGCCGTCGACCTCGGCGACCTCGAGCACGCCGCCGTCCCAGAAGATGACGGGGCCGCCGGGGGCCGCGGGGCCGGTCTCGAAGCTGAAGCGGTGGTTGAAGCTGAGGGCGAAGGGGCCGGCGCCGACCTGGATGTCGGGCGAGGCCAGGCGGGTGTCGGAGACGAAGCCGCCGTCGGGGCCGTGCCAGAGGTGGTTGAGCGGGCCGCCGGCCGGGTCGATCTGGCGCGTCCAGGCCTCGCCCGCGTCGGCGTCGGCCGCCCAGGGGCTCTGCTCGCTCTCGACGTCGTCGGCGGCGGAGGCCTTTTCTTGCGAGTCGTAGTTGGTGCGGCGCAGGAGCGAGGTGCTGACCGTGGGGGTGAAGGTCTGCTCGCTGTCGACCTTGATGGCGAAGGTGATGTCGCCCGAGGCGGGGGTGCCGGCGGCGAGGCCGACGGCGACGCGCAGGGTGGTGGCGCCGTAGGGGTCGACCGAGACGGCGGTGGCGGCGGGGCCGTTCGGGAAGGTGACGTTCGGGTCTGCGCTCGAGACCTCGACCTTCGAGGGCGCGGCGCCGGCCATGCCGACGTTCTGGACGGCGAAGACGAGCTCGCCGACCTCCTCGGCGTCGAGCACGCCGTCGCCGTCGCACGAGCGCAGGCTCTCTTCGAGGCCGGCGCCCGAGAGGGCGAACTCGCCCTTGGCGACGAAGCTCTCTTTCACCTCGTTGAAGGGGTTGTTCTGCCCCGGCTGGATGGGGGGCGAGACGGCGCCGATGCCCAGGCCGCGCTTGCGGAAGCCCTCGACGAAGAGGGCGTAGTCGGCCGGGTCGACCGAGTACACGTACGCGAGGATGGCGTCGCGCTGCTGGATGAAGGTCGGCTCGGTGGGGGCGAGCTTCATGCCGCCGACGAGGTAGTCGGCCATGCGCCGCTTGGCGACGTCGAAGGGGTGGGCGGCGAGCAGGCCGGCGTAGGCCTCGAAGAGGGTGACGGCCCAGAGCTCGCCGGCGTTGTGCACCTCGGAGTTGGTCGACGCGCCGCCCGGGCCGCGCGGCACGGCGTTGGCGTCGGGCAGCGCGTTGGCGTTGCCGATGTGCTTGAAGGTGAGCGGGTTCTTGGCGAGGTCGGTCGAGTACGGGTAGCGCCGGATGCCGAAGTAGGGCGCGCTGATGAAGGCCGAGCCGGCGAACGACGACGAGGCGTAGGTGCGCGACGGGTCGTCGCCCTCGCGCAGCGTCAGGTGCAGGCCGACGAAGTCGCCCCAGCCCTCGCTCATCGAGCCGCAGACCTGGCTGCCGCAGAGCACCAGGCGGTGGTGCAGGTAGTGGCCCCACTCGTGCGCGGCGATGACGTTGTCGACCGTGCCGTCGTACTCGATGCCGGCGACGCGCTTGAGGATGGCGGTGACGGTGTCGGCGCCGATCGCGGCCTTGAGCAGGGCGCCCTCGGCCTGCGAGATCATGACCGTGGGCGTGGTGATGGGCGCGGTCGGGGTGCCGCCCGGGTTCAGGGGCAGCACGGGGGTGTTGTTGACCAGGATGAGGCCGATGGCGCCGGCGGCGGTCGCGTTCTGGCCCTTGACGGTGAAGTTGCAGTTGCCGCGGTCGAGCACGGCGATCTTGCCGGCGACGTTGCCGATGGCCTCACAGCCGTCGTTGGGCGAGACGCCGCCGGCGTCGACGCCGAGGGCGAGCTCGCCGATCAGGTCGTAGGTCTGCGGGCCGAACGAGGCGGGCGAGACGAAGGTCGCCGCGGGCAGGCCGGGGGCGTCCGTCGTCAGGCCGATCTCGAGGCTCGGGCCCGCCCAGACGAACATCTGCATGCGGGGCTTGGTGCCGTCGGCCGGCGTGAACATGTTGGCGTTGTCGCGGGAGCCGGCGAAGACCTTGTCTTGCGCCTGCGCCTCCATCGCGTCGCCGTCGCCGTCGGGCGCGCGCCCGAAGTTGTCGTTCTGCGCGACGCCCGAGGCCTCGTCGAAGCCCGAGTCGTACCAGAAGTCGTGCAGCCAGTTGTTCAGGTAGAAGAGCTGCGTGACCGCCGCCTTGACCTGGGTCGGGTCCGGCGTCGCGGCCCCCGGGTCGAGGTTCGGGTCGTAGACGTGGCCGAAGGTCTTCGGCCCCGTCGCCTCGGCCGTCAGATCGTTCGAGGGGTCGGGGTCGCCGACCGCGCTCCCCTCCTCGGGCGGGTCGTTGCCCTCGTTGACCGGCGGGTCGGCGTCCGTCGCGCCCGGCGCCTCGTCGTGGTCGGCGTAGGCGTCGACGTTGTTGCCCGAGGTGACCGTGGCGTCCGCCGCGAGCCAGGGGTCGCACCGGTTGTTGAAGCCCGCCGTCGTCACGTCGATCTGCGCGATGAAGGGCTTGCGCAGGTCGGCCGCCGGGTCGAAGGCGCCCGGGTAGGGCGTCACGTCCTCGAGCGGGCCGTCGGTCGGCGGGTAGTTGTGGGCCGGGTCGTTCTCGGCGAAGACCTTGAACGTGAAGGCGTCGTACGCCGTCAGGCTCGCCCGGTAGAGCACGCGCCCGTCGTCGGCCGCGACCACGTAGGCGTACGACGCGTCGTCGCCGGGCTGCGCCGCCTCGAGCTCGAGGTAGTACGCGGGCACCAGCCGGTCGGGCAGCGGGAAGTAGACCTGCTTGACGCGCGGCGCGGCGCGCATCGACACGCCCGCCAGCCCGAGCGACGCCGGGCTGACCGCGAAGTCGCGGTAGGCCCCGCGCTCGCGGCCCGTGTCGCGGAAGGCCGCCGCGTCGACCGAGAGCCCGAAGCGGTCGCCGAACGCACGGGCGAGCGCCTCTTCGCGCCCGAGCTCGAAGCCGGCGCCGGGGCCGCCGAGCCGCTCGACGCGCGTCGCGGCCGCGTGCGGGCTGCCCGAAATGGCGAGCAGCGAGCGGTCGTCGCGGCCGAGCAAGAGCTTCACGTCCGACCGGAACACGTCGACCCCGCCCACCTGTTGCCGCACCGTCACGACGAGCGGCCCGCGCCCCGTGTCGTGCACCGCCACCACGCGCGCGGTCTGCGCGTCGGCCCGCGTCATCTCGTAGAGCGCCGCGAAGCGCTCGAGGTACGCGTGCGCCGCCTCCGCCGGCGTCGCGCCGCCCCCGCGCGCCTCGGGCGCGCCCTTGCGCGCCCACAGGAACGAGGGCACCCCCCGCTTCGGATCGACCGACGACACGACCGCCGGCTTACGCCCCGCCGCCTTCGGCCGCCGCAGCGTCTCGACCGCCCGCCGCGGGTGCGAGGCGCGCGCGCGCACGCCCCCCCCGTCGCCCGAATAATACGCGTCGTAGGTCGGCCGCCCGTGCGCCTGCGCCAACGACGCGACCATGACCAAGGGGGGCAAAAACGTAATAGGGCGCAGCGTTCGTTTCATGGTGCTTCCGTCGTATCGGGCAGGCCCGTTCTGAAGGGGAGGTCAACGTCAGCCCAGGCTGAGGCATAAAAACGCACCCTGGGCCATGAAACGCACAGCGGACCACAGAAAATTGGCCACGCAAAGGCCAAAAAAACGCAGAGCCCCCTTTTCCTTGTCATGTCTCCAGCTGAAAATATTCAGCTTCAAGAAACCTAAAACCCCTCAAGATTTCGACCGAATCGGCCTCGTCGCCTGATGAGTCATTCATCTTTAGCGGCGAACGCGCTCGGCCCCGAGCCCGGCCGTTCTCATTTCTCTCCGGTTAGGGGCGGGCCTGATCGTCGTGCGAAGGCGCGCCTTCCCGCGCGGCGGGGGGCGCCGCCGCGGCCGCCGCCCCGGGCGGACTCATCCGGAAGATCCCTATGTATCGGGCGGCGTCGCGAACGCCCCCGCACCCGCCCGCGGTCCCGCCCGCGACGGCGGCGCCCCGCGGGGCCGAGTCTGGGCTAGGGTCGGCCCATGCGCCGCGCACCCCGCCCCTTGCGTGCCGCCCCCCTCGCGGCCGCCGCCTTCGCGGCCCTCGCCGCTCCCGGCTGCGGCGAAGCCCGCGCGCCGCGGGCCCCGGCGCCGCCCCCCGGGCGCTGGGAGACGCTCTTTTACGAGCCCTTCGACGACCCTTCGCTCTTGCCCGAGGCCGCCCCCTGGCGGCCCGACGACTACCCCGATGACGGCCCCCACGCCGACGCCGGCTCGTACTTCCGCGCCCGCGGCGTCGCGCCTCCGCGCCCCGCCTACCGCGCCTCGCTGCCCTTCGGCGCGCGCGGCTGGCTGACGCTCGAGTCGTACGGCCGCACAGACGCGACGCCCCTGCGCGAGCTCGCCGCGGTCGTCCCCGACCCGGCCGGCGGGGCGAACCGCGCGCTCCGACTGCGCTCGCCCGCGCACTCGGACGGCACCGTGGTGCGACCGAGCGCGCCCCTGCCGCGCCGCTACCGGGTCTCGCTGCGCGTCGGCTACGCCGAGTTCGGCGACGGCCTCGCCGGCGGGCCCAACGGCTACGACGGGGGCGAGACGGCCGAGCCCTGGTCGACCAAGGATGCGACCGAGCAGAACGGCTTCTACTGGCTCGCGATCACCGACGCGCCGACGCGCCCGCACAACAACGTGTGGGTCCACCACCACCGCAAGGTGGTCGTCGACACCGACAACCACCACCCCCCCTGGATGGAGATCTTCGACGGCGCCCGCTTCGAGCCCGGCGGCGACCGCCCCGTCATGCTCTTCGCCCTCGACGGCGCGGGCCGCACCCACCCGCGCAACGGCAAGCCCTTCCTGTCGTGGTCGGCGGGGCGGGTGCAGCCCTCGGGCGCCATCCGCGCCGTCGACCGCTACCTGCCCGGGCGCTGGTACTCGGTCCGCGTCGAGCGGGACGACGCGGGCTTCGTCGTCGAGCTCTCGGGCGAGTTCCGCCACGGCGGCCGCCGCACCTACCGGGCCGCGTTCCCCTTCGACGCGCACTGCGTCTTTCACTATAACCCCCCGGGGGTGCCGCCCCGCGGCGCGTGCGTCGACGAGTCGCCCGCGCCCGAGGCCGACAGCCCCGCGCCCCAGTGGCCGCTGGCGGGCGGCTGGCCCGACTGGTTCTTCTTCGGCGACCCTCACACGAACTATTACGAAGGCACGGCGTATTACGACGATCTGCGCCTCGAGGTCTTTCGCGAGGGCGGCTGACCCCTCGCCCGCCGCGGGCCGCTTCTCGCGCGGCGCCCGCTCGGCTACGCTGGCTTGGTCATGTCCGAATGGCAGGTCGAGATGCTCTGGGTGTGCGCCGCGTGCGCGCACCGGAACCGCGGGCGCGACCTCGCGTGCGGCCGCTGCGGCAAGGCGAAGGCCGACGAAGAGTACCTGATGCCCGACGACGCGTCGCGGGCGCAGGCCGTCACCGAGGCCGCGCTCCTACGCCTCGCGGCCTCGGGGCCGAACTGGCGCTGCCGCTTCTGCGGCAGCGACCAGCGGCGCCACGACGACGGCTGCGGCCACTGCGGCGCCGCCCAGGCCTTCTCGCCCGCGGCGCCCGCCGCGTCCCCCCCGGCCCCGCGGCGCGCCCGCCCGCGCCCGCGGCTCGTCTACGCGCTCCTCGCCCTGCCCCTCGTGCTGCTCGTCGCCTGCGGCGCCCTCGTCGCCCTGCGCTCGTCGCGGCCCCGCCCGGCGGCCCTCGGCCTCGCGGGCGACGCCGCGGCCGCGCGCGAGGCCCGGCTGCCCCTGCGCTCGGCCCGCTGGGAGCACGCGGTCGTCGTCGAGCGCTACGCCCTGCGCCCCGGCGAGGGCTTCGCCGAGGCCAAGCCCGAGGGCGCGGTCGACGTGCGCGCCGCCGGCTCGCGCGTGCACCACTACGACGAGGTGCCCGACGGCTTCAAGGCCGAGACGTACACCGAAACGGTGCCCGACGGCTTCAAGACCGAGACCTACAGCGACCGGGTCGCCTGCGGCGAAGACTGCACGACCACGCCCCGCGTCTGCCGACAGAAGTGCACGAACAACCAGAACGGCTTCGCCACCTGCCGCGACGAGTGCACGGGCGGCGACCGCAAGTGCTCGACGCGCTACTGCAACCAGACCAAGACGCGCCAGGTGCCGGCGACCAAGACCGTCACCCGCACGCGCCAGGTGCCCAAGACCCGCCGCGTCGAGCGCAGCGCGCCCTACTTTCAATGGCGCGCCTGGGGCTGGGGCGACGACCGCACCCTGCGCCGCGCCGGCGAGGGCGCCGGGCTCGCCTGGCCCCCCGAGGCCGAGCTCGCCCCCCCGCAACCGCTCGCCCGCGGCGAGCAAGAGCGCTCCCGGCGCGAGGCGAGGTACGCGGTCACGTTCGACGACGGCGGCCGCGAGCTCCGCCACGAGCCCAAGACGGCCGAAGAGTTTCTCGCCTTCGCCTCGGCGGGCGCGGCGCAGATCACCCTGCGCGGCGGCGAGCCGGTGTCGTTCCGGCCTGCGCCCTGAGCGCGCCGGGCGCCCCGGCGCGCGCCCCGAACACTAAGATCGCCCGCGCGCCCGCCCCCGCCCGGGCGGGCCCACGCCCCGCACCGGCGCCGCCCCCCGGCGTTCCGCCCCCGGCGGGCGCGAGCGCTGACGCCAAAACGTACGGCGCGGGGGGAACTTCTTCGCCCCCGCTCCGTCGTACGAAGCATGCCCTCGCTCGCCCCCGGCCCCGCCCCCGCGCCGGGGGCCGCGCGCGCGGCAGAGGTAATGACCCATGGCGCGGGCGGCGCGCCGTACGACACGCTTTCCCGATGGCGCGCGCCGCGCCGCCATCGCTCGCCGCGGCCCGACGGCCGCCCGGGGCCGCGCCCCCGCGGCCGCGCCGTCGGGCCGCCCGCCCTCGTTCGAATCGAATCGGGCGCCGCGGGCGCCCGGGCCGAGGCCCCCTTTTACCCTAGTCTGCCGGAGGTTCGAGACATGTTCGAAATGGTGTTGGCCGAGGGCGCCGCGGGGCAAACCCACCGGGGCGCGGGCGCGATGGCTTCGTTCTTTCTTCACGGCGCCGCGCTCGTGGCCGCCGTCGCGCTCACGGCGGGCGCGCGGCCGGCGGCCCCTCGAATCGACAAGCCGCTGACGGTGTACAACTACGTGCCCCCGAAGCCCCTCGCGGTCACCTTTCAAGAGCCGGCGGCCCCCGGCCCCGCGAAGCCGAGCCGCGGGGGCGCCGTGCGCACGCACGCGCCGCAGCCCGCGTCCAAGCCCCCGCCCTCGAACCCCGAGCGCGCCGCCGTCAACCCCGCCGCCCCGCCCGTCTCGCTCGACGCGAACGAGGGCGGCGGCGGCCCGAGCGAGGGCCCCGCGAGCGGCCCGCCCGGCCCCTCCTCCGGGGGCGGCGGCGACGGCACGGGCACCGGGCCCGGCACGGGCGGCGGCTCGGTCGTCCTCGACATGATGCCCGGCATGAGCCGGCCCGTGCGCGTCTCGGGCGCCGACCCCGGCTACACGCGCGAGGCCCTGCAGGCGCGCGTGCAAGGCAAGGTGCTCGCCAAGTGCGCCATCATGCCCGACGGCTCGGTGCGCAACTGCCGCATCATCAAGGGCCTACCCTACATGGACCAGGCGGTCTTGCAGGCGCTCGCGGCCCAGCGCTACACCCCGGTGACCTTTCAGGGCCGCCCGGTGGCGGTCAACTACCTCTTCACGTTCAACTTCACGCTCCCCTGAGGCCCCGCCGCCCCCGGGCCTCGGCCCGGGGGCGCGGGCGAGCGCGCTCGCCCCTCAAAGGTCGGGCACCTCTTCTTCTTCGTCGTCGGCGACGCCGTTCTCTTCGTACGAAGAGGCGCTCGGCGGCGCGGGCGTGACGCTGTCGCGCGCCTTGGGCTTGCGGCCGCGGGGGCTCTTGAGAAGGCTCGGCACGAAGCTGTCGGCGTCGTGCTCGTTCCAGCGCAGGTAGGCGATCGGGCGGCGCAGCGACTCGAGCGAGTGCACGAGCATCGAGAAGGCGCGCACGCGCCGGTCGGGCGCGTCGGCCTTCGCGCCGTTGGCCGGCGCGCTCTGGGCGGCGAGCAGGCGGGGGGCGAGCTCGGCCGCGCGCTCGAGCTCGCGCTCTTCGACGGCCGTCTTGCCCCGCACCTTCTCCCAGGCGTCGCGGAAGAGCCCGACCAGCGTGACCAGATCGTTGGCGAGGTCGGGCTTCGGCTGCTTGCGCAGGGCCGCCACCCGGTCTTTGTCGAGCAGCGAGCGGTAGGCGAGCGCCTCGGCCCCGACCAGCAGATCTTCGCGCAAGGTCGCGCCCTCGTCGAGCAGGGCCTTGGCGTCGCCCTTGCTTTCGGGCGCGGCCGTCGCGACGAGGTGCGCGTACCAGGCGGCGAGCGCCACCTGCTCGAGATCGTCGAGCACCTCGACCGGAAAGCGCGGCAGCTCGTCGACGAGCGCCGGCCGCAGCGTGCGCAGCTTGGGCAGCGCCGCCAGCACGGTCGAGACCGCCCGGGGCACGTCGATGCCGTCGAGCGAGACGAGCCGCTCGTCGGGCAGCGAGGCGAGCTTGGGCTCGATCTTGGCGAAGGCCTCGGTGGCGGCCGAGGGCAGCACGACGTCGGCCGTCGTGGAGGCGGGTCGTTTCGGTCGGGGCATGGCAGGGGGGGTCGCTCGGGAGGGGGTGGTGGAGGCCCCGTTGGGGGCCCGTACTTCTCTAGAAACTTGCATGATGGCCTCTCGTCAAGCGGCGTCGAACGCCGAGGGTGGCAGCCAGTGAACGGGTTGGTCGCGCAGCCACGTGCGCTGGCGTCGCACGAAGATGCGCGTGGCGCGGTCGACGGCCGTGCTAAGCTCGCCGAGGGGCAGCCCCCCGCGCACGTGCTCGAGCACCTGCCGGTAGCCCACGCTCTGCATGGGGCGGGTCTCGCCGTAGCCCTCGGCCTCGAGGGCGCGTACCTCGTCGACCCAGCCGGCCGAAAGAAAGGCGCGCGTGCGCGCGCTGATGCGGGCGTCGAGCTCGTCGCGCGAGCGCAAGACCCCCACCAAGCGGGCCCGGTGGCGCGGCGCCCGAAAGCCGTGCGCGGCCTGCACGTCCGAGAGCCGCCGCCCGCTCAGCTCGAACACCTCGAGCGCGCGGCTGACGCGCACGAAGTCGTTCGGCGCGAGCCGCGCGGCCGAGGCCGGGTCGACCTCGCCGAGGCGCGCGTGCAGCGCCGCCCGCCCCTCGCGCTCGGCGATCGCGCGGTGGCGCGCCCTTAGCTCGGGCGACGAGGGCGCCCCCTCGGCCAGCCCGAAGAGCAGCGCCTTGAGCCACAGAAAGGTGCCCCCGCACACGATCGGCACCCGGCCCCGCGCCCGCACCTCGCCGAGCAGCCCCTCGGCCAGCGTCGCGAAGCGCGCGGCGTCGAAGGGCTCGCGCGCGTCGGCGACGTCGACCAGGTGGTAGGGCGCCCGCGCCCGCTCTTCGGCCGTCGGCTTGCCGCTGCCGGCGTCGAAGCGGCGGTAGATCTGCACGCTGTCGGCCCCCACGATCTCGCCCCCGAAGGCCTCGGCGAGCCGCAGCGCGAGCTCGGTCTTGCCCGAGGCCGTCGGCCCCACCACCGCGAGCACCTCGCCCTCTTCGGGCGGCGCGACGTCGAGCCGCCTCATCGCCGCCCCACCTTGCGCTCGAGCTCGTCCCAGCGCATCGCCGTGACGATCGGGCGCCCGTGCGGGCAGTGGCCCGCGAAGTCGACCGTCTCGAGCGCGTCGAGCAGCGCCTGCACCTCGCTCGGGCTCATCGGATCGCCCGCGCGCACCGAGCCGTGGCACGCCATCGTCGCCAGCGCCATGTCGATGGCGTCTTGGTACGCGCCCGAGCCCGCGCGCCCCGCCTGCGCCAAGAGATCGCGCAAGAGGCGCTCGGCGTCGGCCCGCCGCAAGATCTGCGGCACCGCGTGCACCGCCACCGAGGTCGGCCCCACCGCCCGCGCGTCGAGCCCCGCCGAGAGCACGAGCTCGGCGTTCTCTTCGACGAAGGCCGCCTCGGACGCCGAGACCTCGACCACCGCCGGAAAGAGCAAGGGCTGCAGCGCCACCTGCCTCGACGCAAACTGCTGCCTCAGCCGGTGAAACGTCACCCGCTCGGCCGCCGCGTGCTGATCGAGCACGTAAAGGCCGTCGTGCCCCTCGCAGAGGAGGTACGTGCCCCGCACCTGCGCGACGAAGCGCAGCGCCGAAGGCGCCGAGCCGATCGAGGGCAACGGCGTCTGCACCGCCGAAGGCGAAGGCAGCCCCGAGGGCGCCGCCGCCGAAGGCTCGCCCGCCGGCGCAGCCCGCGCCGGAGGTTCGCCCCCCTGCGAAGCCGGCGCCGAAGGCGCCCCGCCGGGCCCCGCCCCGCGCAAGCCCCAGGGGTCGCGCGCGTCGCCCGGCGCGCCCGCCGGCGGGCCCGAAGCCTCGCCCGAGCCGGGCGCCGCCGCCTTCAGCCCCCAGGGGTCGCGCGGGTCGACGGGCGCGACCGGCCCCGCCACCGGCGAAGGCAAGGTCGAGGGCTGCGGGCTCGGCGCGGCCGACTCGGAGCCACGCGGCGACGAGGGCGACTTCGCGGTCGAGCTCGGGTCGAAGAGCCCCCAGGGGTCGAGGTCGCGCTCTTGCCCGTACGGCACCCGCACCTCGGCATGCCGCCCGCCCCCCGAAGGCGCCCGCCCCCCGGGCTCAGACAGCGCCGGCCGCGAGCCCCGCCCCGGCTCGGAGGGCGCCGGTCGCGCGCCCCGACCCGGCTCGGGCGCGGCGGGCCGCAGGCCCTGCCCGGGCTCGTACGGGGCCGGCCGAAGGCCCGAGGGCGGCGCGTCCCAGGGCCAGCCCGCCCCCGCGTCGCGCCCCGCATCGCGCCCCCCCTCGCCCCCGCCCGAGCGCCCCCCCGCGGGCCGGTACGGGTGCGAGACCGGCGCGAGGCCGAACGAGCGGCCGAGCTCGAGCGAGATGATCTGAAAGAGCGCGTCGCTCACGGCGCGCGCGTCGGCGAAGCGCACCTCGGCCTTCTGCGGGTGCACGTTGACGTCGACGCGATCGGGCGCGACCTCGAGAAAGACCACCCCCACGGGGTACCGGCCCGCCGGCAGCACGCTGCCGTACGACTGCAGCACCGTGCGCGAGAGCACCCGATCGCGCACCAAGCGCCCGTTGACGAAGAGCCTGAGCGCCGCGCCCGAGGCGCGCGCCCGCTCGGGGCGGCCGAGCATCGCGAGCACCTTGAGCTCGCCCCGCTCGCCCTTGAGCTCGGCCAAATCTTCGTCGGGGAACGCCGCCCGCACCCGCGCCGGCCGGTCGGCCGCCCGCAGCCACTCGCGCACGACGCGCCCCTCGCGGCAGAGCGTCACCGTGAGCCCCGGCGCCGAGAGCGCTATCGCCTCGACCGTGTCGGTCACGTGCGCCGACTCGGTGCCCGCCGACTTGAGGAACTTGCGCCGCGCCGGCACGTTGAAGAAGAGGTCGCGCACCTCGACCGTGGTGCCCGGCGCCATGCCGCAGGGCCTGCTCTGCTGCGGCCCCCCCCCCTCGACCCGCACCTCGACCCCGGCCTCGTCGCCCTTGCGCCGCGTGCGCAGCGAGAAGCGGCTGACGCTCGAGATGCTCGGCAGCGCCTCGCCCCGGAAGCCGAAGGTGCCGAGCGCCATCAGATCGTCGAGCTTGCTGATCTTGCTGGTCGCGTGGCGCTCGAGCGCGAGCCGCGCGTCGGCCTCCTCCATGCCGCAGCCGTCGTCGGTGATGCGCACGAGCCCCAGGCCCCCGCCCTCGACGTCGACCCGCAGCCTCGTCGCCCCCGCGTCCAGCGAGTTCTCGAGCAGCTCTTTGACGACGCTCGCCGGGCGCTCGACCACCTCGCCGGCGGCGATCTGGTTGGCCAAGTCGTCGGAGAGCACCTGAATGATCGGCATGGCGTCGTCGATACCAAAAAGCCGGCGTGGCCCCGAGGGCCTCGAGCGCTGAGCCCGCGCCCCGCCCCAAACCCCGCCGCCCTACCCTCCCCCTCTCCCCCGGGAGAGGGGCCAGGGGTGAGGGCCCCGCCGCCGCGGGCGCGCGCGAGAGGCACTATGACCACAGCCCCCCCGGGCCGCCAGACGGCACTGGACAAACAATGTCCGGATAGGACGCCGCCCCTGACTGAAGTCAGGGGCAGCGAACGCCCCCTCGTGCCGCTCGGCTTCGACGCGATTCGGCCCTCCAAGCCCGCCCCCTCGCCGGGGGCCGGGCTCCCGCGGGCGCCGACAACCGGGCGAGCCCGCGCGAGCGGCGCGCGGCGCGCGAGCCCGGCCTCCGGCAGGGCTTGGACGGCCGTTGCACCGGGCGTCCGCTGCCCCCGACTTCAGTCGGGGGCGTCGCGGAAGGGCCCCCTCACGCCTCGGCGTTGCCGTCGGCCTCGACGTCGTCGAGGTACGCCCGCGCGCTCGGCAAGGTCAGCGCGACGATCGTCAGCACGTACGTCGCCAGCTTGAACCCGAGCGGGGCGCGGAACAGAAAGATGTAGAGCGCCTGCTGCAGCGCCTCGTTCACCTGGTCTTCGGGCAGCGAGGGCGGCAGGCGCAGGCTCGAGCGCGGCAGGTGCTCGACCAGCACGTTGACGAAGGCGGCCCGCAGCGGCATCGAGAGCGCGTAGTCGACGATGGCGAAGGCGCCGTTGGCCGCCACCGCCTGCACCGCCAGCCCCCGGGTGCCGGGCCGGCCCTGCAGCGCGCGCCAGGCCACCATCAGCAAGAACGCCGAGAGCACGAGGTCGGCCGCCGCGAGCGGCACCTGCGTCGGACGCGCCCGGTCGAAGACGTCCCAGCTCGCGCGCACGCCCTCGCGCCACTTCTCGCGCTCGGCCTCGTCGACGTCGGGCATCGGCGGCTCTTCGCGCACCGAGCTGCGGTAAAACTGCAGGTTGTTGCAGCCGTTCATGGTGCCCCCGAACCCGAGGGCCATGCACAGCACCATGGCGAAGGCGAAGAGCTTGGGGGGCCGCAGGCGCCCCGACAGCGGCCGCTCTTCGGGCTCGGCGCTCATCGGACGAGCCCCAGCCGCCGGAGGGCCTCGGCGACCCCGCCGCCGGTCGCGCTCGTGGCCGACAGCACCTCGCCCGCCGCGGCCTTGACCACGTCGGGGGCTTGCCCCATGGCAAACGAGCGGCCCGCCACGGCGAACATGGGGACATCATTGAGCCAATCGCCGACCGCCGCCACCTCTTCGGGCCCACAACCGTAATGCTGGGCTAGCCACCCGACGGCCGTGCCCTTGTCGTGCCCGGCCGCCCGAACCACCATGCCCCAGACGGGCTCGACCTCGGCCCGCCTTACGGGGAAGGCCGCCACGAAGGCCCCGCCCGCGCCCTCGACCTGCGCGGCCGCGTGCCGAATGCCCTCTTCGGGGCCGACGCACACCACCGCCGACACCCCCCGAGGGTGCCCCCAATGCGGGTGCTCGGTCGCCCGGTGGTGGCGCACCATGCGCGCCGACCAGAGCCGAACATAAGGCACGAAGCGCTCGCCGTGCTCGTCGAACACGATCTCGTCGTGGGCAAAGAGAAAGCAGGCCACCTTCGCCCGCGCCGACGCCTCGCGCACCGCCTCGGCCGCGTGCCCGGCGACGGAGCGGTGCACGAGATCGCGGTCGGTGCCCGCCTCGACGATGTGCGTGCCGTCGACGCACGCGACCGGCCCCAGCGCCCCGATGGCGCGGGCGCTCTCGCGCGTGCCCGAGTAAAGGCGCCCGGTCACCACCGTGACCGCCAGCCCCGCAGCCTTCGCCCGCGCGATCGCCGCGGCGTCTTCGGGGTGCACCCGGCCCCCGTCGTCGAGCAGGGTGCCGTCGAGATCGAGCGCGAGCAGCTTCACCAAAGCGGGCGCCTGCCTCGACAACGACCGGGAGCGCCCGCCGCCCGCTCAGGACGCGGGGTAGACCGAAACCTGCTGCTTCTTGTTGCTCTTCCACTCGTACTTGACGACGCCGTCGACGAGCGAAAAAAGCGTGTAATCGCGGCCCATGCCGACGTTCTTGCCCGGGTGAAGGCTCGAGCCCACCTGCCGGACCAGAATGTTGCCCGCCCTCACCTCTTCGCCCGCGTACACCTTGATGCCGCGGCGTTGCGAGTTCGAGTCGCGGCCGTTGCGGGTCGAGCCCGCGCCTTTCTTGTGCGCCATGACGCTCCGTGCCTCCTGCTACGAACCGTAAACCGATCGCGTCGATGTTGAGCTCGGTGAAGAGCTGGCGGTGGCCGTACTTGCGCCGGTAGTTCTTGCGCCGGCGAAACTTGAACACGATGATCTTCTTGCCCTTGTCCTGGGCGACGATCGTGGCCGTGACCGAGGCGCCGTCGACCAGCGGGCGGCCCACCTTCGGGCTGTCGCCGCCGACCATCAGCACCTCGTTGAACGTCACCTTCGTGCCCGGGTCGCCCGGCAGCTTCTCGACCCGCAGGCGCTGCCCTTGGCTGACCCGATACTGCTTACCGCCCGTTTTGATGACCGCGTACATGGCTACCTCTTGCTGTCCGCCTCGCCGCCCGCCCGGGGCCCCGCGGCCGCCGGCATCGCCTGCCGACCGCCCCGAAGTTCGAAATTGCCCTGTGCGCCGGTGTGGGGGGGTTGCCCTTCGAGAGGGGGGGCGCAGTATACGGAAGCGCCCGCCCGAGGCAAGCCCCCCCCGCTCCGGGGGCCTCTCAGCCCCCCTCCGGCCCCGCCTTGGGCGCGATGGCGCCCGCCACGTAGTTCGTCGCCGCCACCGAGAAGACCAGGCGGCAGGCGAGCACGATCTGCGCGAACGCGAGCGCGAGCAGCGCCCCCCCCGTCGAGGCCACGGGCAGGGCGGCGTGCGCGCGGGCCAAGAGCAAGAGCCCGAGCACGCCCGCGAGGCCGAGCGCCAGGTAGCCCGGCCAGAGCCCCCGCGTCGTCAGGGCGTCTTTCAGGCCCCGGAGGGCCGCGCGCCGCATCAGCCGCGGCTCGTCGGACACCGCCCGCACCTTCGCCGCGTCGAAGGCCAGGCGCCAGGTGGCGAAGGCGGCCGCGACGAGGGCGAAGCGCAGCGCCTTCCACATGGCGAGCGAGCGCTCGCCGAGCGGGTCGTCGAGCTTGCCGACCAGCGCCGAGCTGACCCCGGCGAGCACGGCGACCGGGACGAGGCCGAGCAGCGACCAGCCGAAGAGCCGGGCGTTGCGGCCGAAGAGGCGCACGCAGTCGGCGACGAAGTCGGCGGTCGAGAAGGGGGCCTGGCCCTCGAGCGCGCGCGCGGCGACGCCGCCCGAGAGCGCGATCTGCAGGGGCAGCGAGACGAGCAGCGCGAGCACGAAGACGGCGAGCCAGGTGCCGCCGCCGTTCTTCGTGGCCGCGCGCGCGAGCTCGCCCAGCACGTCGCCGCCGAAGAAGGGCTCGTCGCGCCCGACCAGCGAGTGGCCGAAGGCGCGGTAGGCGCCGACCGAGGGCGCGAGGGCCGAGGCGACCGAGGGCAGCAGGTTCGCCAGCAGCAAGAGGCCGACGAGCTTGCCGTCGCCGAGGGCGCGCCGGAGGGCCGCGAGGGCCGAGCGGAAGGTGGCGTTCATCGGGGGCCTCGGCCTTTCAGGTGAGCGAGGGCAGGAAGCCCAGCACGAGCTGCGCGGCGTAGGTGAGCCAGCCGAAGACGCGCGCCGCCACGCGCCCGTCGGCCTCTTTCGTGTACGAGTCGTTCGCCCGGCCCGCGTCGAACACGAGGCGCCCCTCGGGCTCGATCTCGACGCGCGCGACGTCGGCGCCGCGGCCCTGCCCCACGTAGAAGTAGTGCTTGAAGCCGCCCTTCGCGTCCCAGGTCTCGGCCTTCTGCGTGCCGTCTTCGAAGGTCACGCGCACGGCCACCGGCACCGCCATCGCCCCCTCTTTCTCGAGGGTGACGCGGCAGCGGCGCGTCGGCTTCTCGCCCGCCGCTTCCGCCTTCTTCTGGCGCTCCCGCTCGCTCGCGCGCGACTTGACGACCTTGCCGCCCTTGCCGTCGTCGAAGGCGCCCACGTCGTACTCGGCCGTCGCGCCCGCGCAGGCGACGTCGGCCACCTTCACGTCGAGGCCCGCGGTCGAGCGGAACGCCTGGTCGAAGTACCAGGTCAGGTCTTGCCCCGAGACCTCGCTCGCGACGGCGAAGAAGTCTTCGCTGCGCGGGTGCTTGAAGCGGTAGCGCTCGACGTACGCCCGCATCACCTCGCCCATCGTCGGCCCGCCGAGCAGCTTCTCGAGCACGAGCAGGTTCATCTGCGGCCGGAGGTAGCTCGCCGTGCCGTAGTCGGCCCAGCCGCGGTACTTCCAGCCGGGGGTGATGACGGGCGAGTCCCACTGGGGCTTGGTGCGCAGCCGCGCCAGCTCGGTCTCGGTCAGCTCGATCGGCGCCGCCCCCGCCAGCAGCGGCCGCAGCCCCGAGGGCGCCAGCCACTCGAAGGGCCTGAGCGTGACGCCCTCGGCGTCCAAGAGCTTCTGCGTGCCGTAGCTGTTGATGCCCTCGTCGAGCCACGACTCTTCGAACTCGTTGCTCGCCAAAAGGCCGTACCAATAGTTGTGCCCGAACTCGTGCGCCGTCACGCTCCAGAGCGCGTAGTCTTTGGGCTCGACCGGGTCGGCCGTCGCGCCCGTCGTGATGAGCGTCGGGTACTCCATGCCGCCCGAGGCCGACGCCCCCCGCGGCGGCGCCACGATCGTCAGGTGCGGGTAGGGCCAGGGGTACCACCAGCGCCCGTAGCGCTCGAGCGAGGCCTTGATCGCCTCGAACGACTGGCGCGCCCCGCGGTCGTGGCCCGCCGGCGCGAGCACCGTCACCTGCACCTCGGGCAGCCCCGGCGCCCGGAACACCTCGCTCCGCTCGACGAAGCCCGGCCACGCCGTCCAGGCGAAGTCGTGCACGTCGTCTTGATGATGGTGGTAGGTCGCCGTGCCGTCGGGGTTCTCGACCCGCCCGATGCGCACGCCCGAGGCCCCGAGCACGTACTCTTTGGGCACCGTCATCTTGACGTCGTAGGTGCCGAAGTCGGCGTAATACTCGGTGTTCGAGTGGTACTGGTGGCAGTTCCACCGGGGCTCGGCGGCGCCGCGCGTGGGCGGCACCTCGAGCACCCCGATCTTGGGGAACCACTGCCCGAAGAAGTAGTAGTCGCCCTTGCGCCCGGCGCGCGCGACGATCTTCGGCACCTTGGCCTCCCACGCGATCTCGAGCGTCACGCTCGCGCCCGGGGCCACCGGCGCGGGCAGCTCGACCGTGAACACCGTCTGGTCGTGCTCGTTGTCGTCGTCGGGGTGCCGGAAGCGCAGCGAGGGCTTGAGGTCGACGCCCCCGCGCACCCCGATCGCCGTCACGTCGCTGTAGCCCCACTCGTCGTCCTTGCGGTCGGGGTAGTCCTCGGCGCTCGCCGACTCGTCGCGGAAGCCGAGCAGCTTCGAGTCGCGGTAGAAGGTCGAGCGCTCGTTCTTGAAGGCGTTCCAGTAGAGGTGAAACCAGAGCGTCGACTGCGGCGCCTGGCTCTTGTTCGTCCAGGTCAAGGCCTCGCGGCCCTTGAGCGTGCCGGCCTTCGCGTCGAGCGTCGCGTCGATCTCGTAGGCGACCACCCGCTCGCTCAAGGGCTCGCCGACCGCCCGCCCCGCGGCGTCGAAGCGCGGGGGCGCCGGCGCCTCGGCCAGGGCCGCCCGCGGCGCCCAAAGCAGCGCGAGCGCCGCCCAGAGCGCCGCCCAGGGCGCCCCCCGGCGGCACGCCGCCCGCGCCCGGGGCCCCCAAGCCCCCCTCACCTCTCGCATCGTTCGCGTCATCGGCCGCTCTCCCGCGGCCGGTGCCCTCGCGCCGACCGCCCGTTCGCGGCCGGTGCCCTCGCGCCGACCGCCCGCTCATGGATGCCGGGCGGCCCGCAGCGGTCAAGGGCCCGGCCCGCCTTACCTCTTCGCCCCGACGCCGCCTCGAATTGCGATCGCCTGCCTCAGCCGCACGACGGGCCGCGGTTTTCGCCCGCTCCGCGAGCCGGGCCCCCCGCCCGCGGGGCCCTTCTCGTTGACCCCGCCCGCCGTCGGGGGCAGTGGCCGACGCGCACGCGAGGTCGAGGGTTGGCGGCACGAAGGCGCAAGATCGAAGACGAAACGCCCGGAGACGACGCGCTCAGCTCGCTGCGGGCGCTGCTCGACCGGCTGCCGCCCGACCAGGTCAAGGCGCCGCGGGTGCCCGTGAGCCGGCTGGCGGCCGAGGCCCTCGCCCTCTCGGCCACCGCCGAGTCGCTGCGCGAACGGCTGCTCACCAAGCGGCTCGAGCCCGAGCACCTCGACCACCTGCCCGTGCTCGCGCGCGCCCTCACCATGGCCCAGGCCGAGCTCGACGCCGCGCGCGGCCCGCGGCGCACCGAGGCCGAGCTGGCGCTCGAGGCCCAGGCCGTCGAGCTGCGCGCCGAGATGATGACCGCCGGGCGCTTCGCGCTGCGGGGCGACGCGAACGCGCAGGGCACGCTCGACCGCGTGCAAGACGGCCGGGGGCTCGACGACCTCGCCATGGACCTCACGACCCTCGCCGTCTTCTTCGAACGCCACGCCCGCGAGCTCGCCAAGGTCGGCGCCGAGCCCGGCGCGCTGGCCGGGCGGGCGCGCGAGCTCGCCGCGACGCTCGTGCGCGAGGTGGCGCGGCGGCGCGCGGAGCCGGGCGGGCCGTCGTCGGAGGTCAAAGAGGTCCGCGATCGCATCGCCAGCCTGCTCGTCGAGACCATGGCGGAGGTGCGGGCGGCGGGGGCGTTCGCCTTCCGGAAGGAGCCGCGGGTGCTCGCGAAGTTTCACAGCGCGTACAACGTCGCAAAGCGGCGGCGGCGCGGCGGGGCGGAAGAGTAGGAGCGGGGTCGGCCCGGCAAGCCCCTCCTTCCGGAGGGGTCGCTGCGGGCGGCGGCCGCCGCTGAAGAAAGGGGGCGTTGCAGAAGGCGGCGGCGTTTGCCCCCGAGTGAACTCGGGGGCAACGTTCGCCCTCTCGTGCCGCGCGGCTTCGACGCCGGTCCGGAGAGCAAAGCCCGCCCCCTTGGCGGGGGCCGGGCTCCCTCGGGCACCGGCTTCCGGGCGAGCGCGCGCGAGCGCCTCGCGACGCGGGAGCCCTGCCTCCGGCAGGGCTTTGCGAGCCGTTTCCGAGCGCGTTCGCTGCCCCCAACTTCCGTCGGGGGTAGCCAGCCGACCGCGCTTCGGTCGGGGACGCGGCGGGGACGCGGCGGGAGCGCGCTCGGGACCAGTCGGAAGGGGGCAGAATGGGCCCGATGGTGCCCTGGGAGCCAAACGAGGCTCTCCGGACCCGTCCGGAGTGCTTCGGCGCAATCGCCGACCTACTCCGGACCCGTCCGGGATGGGCCGTTACGTTCGACCAGGCACTCCGGACCCGTCCGGAGTACCCCGGAAGCGCCGCCGAAGCACTCCGGACCCGTCCGGACTGACTTGTCCGAAGCGCCCGGCCACTCCGGACCCGTCCGGACTGCCTTGCTCGAAGCACCCAGCCACTCCGGACCCGTCCGGACTCTCTTGCTCGAAGCACCCGGCCACTCCGGACCCGTCCGGAGTGCTTCGGCGACCGTGCAGAAACGTTTCGGGCCCGTGCGGGAGGCGTGTTTGCGCGGCCAGAACGGGGTTTGGCTCGTCCAGAGCCCTTAGTTGCCCGGTCAGAGAGGAGCCCGGGCCGCCCTCGCCACGTCGGCGGGTGGTACGCGACGCCCTCGCGGCGTCGGCGGGCGGCACGCGACGCTCTCGCGGCGTCGGCGGGCGGCACGCGACGCCCTCGCGGCGTCGGCGGGCGGCACGCGCCGCCCTCGCGGCGTCGCGCGGTACGCGCCGCCCTCGCGGCGTCGTCGGACGACGCGCTACGTCCTCGCGGGGGCGGCGCGGCCGGCGGTGGGGGCCGCGCCCGCGCGGGGCGGTGCGTCGGGGCGGCGGGCGGCGAAGGCGACGAGGGCGACGGCGCCGAGCACGAGGGCGAGGCCGACGAGGTCGGCGGACGCGAGGCGCTCGCCGGCGAGCCCGGCGCCGAGGGCGAGCGCGACGACGGGGTTGACGAAGGCGTAGCTGGTGGCGAGCGCGGGGCGGGCGTTGCGCAAGAGGTAGCCGAAGGCGGTGTACGCGAGCAGCGTGCCGAACGCGACGAGGTAGGCCATGGCGAAGAGCGAGCGCGGGGTGGGCGCCTGGGGCGGCTCGCCGAGGGCGAAGCTCGCGGCGAGCAAGGCGGGGCCGGCGACGAGCATCTGGGCGGCGGTGCCGAGCGCGCCCTCGGGCAGGGCGAGGCGGCGGGTCGCGACGCAGCCGAGGGCGTAGCTGGCGGCGCCGGCGAGCATGAGGGCGGCGCCGAGGGGGTCCTGGCCGAGGTTGCCGCGCGACGAGACGAGCGCGACGCCGGCGAAGCCGAGGGCGAGGCCGGCGATCTCGGCGCGGCGCAGGCGGCCGCCCCAGAGCCGGTCGAAGACGGACGTCCAGAGGGGGACGGAGGCGAAGAGCAGGGCGCCGAGCCCGGAGGGGATGCGCTTGAGGGCGCAGGCGGCGACGCCCATGCCGGTGACGAGCAGGGGCAGGGCCGAAGCGGCGGCGCCGCGCCACTGGGCGAGGGAGGGCGCGGGCGCGCCGCGCCGGCGCACGACGGCGTAGAGCAGCGAGCCGGCGACGACGAAGCGCAGGCCGGCCATGCGCAGGGGGGCGAAGCCCTCGATGGCGACGCGCTGGGCGAGGTAGGTCGAGCCCCAGACGGTGTAGAGGGTGGCGAGGCAGAAGGGGGCGAGCCAGGCGCGTCGTGGGGGTACCATGGCCAAGGACGGTAGCGGCCGGCGGGCGCGGCGAAAGGCGACAGGGCCGAAGACAGGCCGGGGTCCGAGGGGTACAGGGGCGCCGGGGCCATGGGCACAGGTGTACGAAGGCGGAGGGGCTCGCTACGATTGCCCCTTATGGCCCAGGTCGATCGGGTGGGTACAGCGGCGGGCGACGCTCGGGGGGGTACAGCGGCGGGGGGCGGCGAGTCGGGGGGGGCGCAGGCGCGCAAGCGGCTCGAGGTGAAGAAGCACGTCATCGACCTGGTGGTGAGCGGGGCGCTCGGGCGGGGCAGCCGGGTGCCGTCGATTCTCGAGCTGTCGCGCACGCTCGAGGTGGCGAAGAATACGGCCATCGCGGCGCTCGACGAGCTCTGCGACGAGGGGGTGCTCGAGGCGCGCGAGCGGCAGGGCTTCTTCGTGCGCGGGGCGCGGCGGCGCGAGCGGGCGCGCGCGACGCGGCTGACCGACCTCGAGATCGACCGCGTGGCGCACGGCATGGCGTCCATCTTGGTGTGCAGCGGCGACGACTTCATGCCGCTCGGCAGCGGCACGGCGGCCGAGAGCCTGCTGGCGACGCCCGCGTGGTCGGCGACCCTGAAGGCGGCGCCGCCGCGCGACCCGCGCACCGCGCTGCGCTACGCCGACCCGATGGGCGAGCCGCGGCTGCGCGAGGCGATCGCCGAGCGCTACGGCGGCGCCGACGGGCCGGCGTCGCGGGTCGTCATCACGCACGGGGCGGTCGAGGGGCTGAACCTGACCTTCGCGGCGGCGGCGGCCGAGGCGGGCAGCCGCCGCGTGGCGATCGAGTCGCCGGGCTACTTCATGCTGGCGCCGATCCTCGAGGGGCTGAACCTCGAGGCGGTGCCGGTGCCGCGGGGGCCCGCGGGGCTCGACTTCGAGCGGCTGCGGCGCGAGCTGCGCAAGGGGCCGCTCGCGGCGGTGATGGTGAACCCGAACCACCACAACCCGCTCGGCTCGACGCTCTCGCTGTCCGAGCGCTTCGAGCTGGCGAAGCTGGCCGACGAGCGGCGCTTCTGGGTGATCGAAGACGACGTGTACAAGGGCCTCTGGACGGACGCGGAGGAGCCGCCCTCGATCTACTCGCTCGTGCCGCAGCGCACGCTCTACGTGGGCTCGTTCTCGAAGACGCTGGGGCCGGCGCTGCGCATCGGCTTCGTGTTCGCGCCGGACGCGCTCCTCGCGGGCATCCGGCGGCGCAAGTTCTTGTCGACGCTGTCGGGCGACGCGTACACGCAGAACCTGGTCGCCGAGTTCGTCGACCGGCGGGGCCACCAGCGGCACCTGGCCGAGATGCGCGAAGAGCTCGGGCGGCGGGCGCGCATCGCGCGGGTGCAGAGCGAGCCCTTCGCCAAGCTCGGCCGCTTCGCCGGGCCCTACACGGGGGGCCTCTTCTGGCGCTTCGAGTTCGAGGGGCGGGTCGACCCGATGGCGCTCTACCACGCGGGGCGGCGCGAGAACCTGCTCGTCTCGCCGGGGTGCTTCTTCCGCAACGAGGCGGCCGAGGGCGACCGGCGCGACGCCTGGATGCGCGTGAACATCTCGCGCTGCGAGGGCGCGCTGCTCACGCGGGCCTTGAAGATTCTCGAGGCGGCGGCGAACCGGTCGGGCTGAGGCCTCAGCGCACCTCGACGGTGACGGGGTTCGAGGCGTATTCGCCCTCGAGCACGTCGCCGCGGACGACGCTCTCGCCGAGGAGCACGCCGCTTTGCGGGTCGACGGACGCGCCGAAGCCGCAGTGGCGGTAGACGACCCAGAGCACGTAGCGGCCCGGGCTGAGCAGGCGGGCGCGGTCGATCTCGGACCACTCGGAGATGGCCGGCTCGCTCGCCTCGCCGGGGCGCAGCTCGAGGTAGTCTTCGGCCCCGATGGCGTTCACGTTGCCGCAGCGCGCGCCGACGGAGGCCAGCGCGTAGGTGCGGTACGAGTTCTCGGGCCGGACGTAGAGATCATAGAAGGGGTAGCGCCAGTGCGCGTCGCTGCCGTCGATGGGGTGCATCAGGGTGAGCTTGCCGCCGGAGCGGTTGACGGCCTGCAGCTCGATGCCGAGGGGCTCGGCGGGCGAGACGACGGGCTTGGCGCGCAGGCGCAGCTCGAGGGGGTAGCCGTCGCTCTCGCGGGCGGCGACGGGCGGCCGGGCGAGGGCGAAGAAGCCCCGGTACTCGCTGAGGTCGGGGTTCATCAGGCCGCCGGCCGGCGAGGCGGTGCTCAGCGGGTCGAGCCGCTCGAGCTCGTTCAGGCCGGGCGTCGGGACGCTACAGCGGCCCTTGGCCTGGGCGAGGGCCTGCGTGGGCGTGGGGGGCGCAGCCGAGCTGCAACCGAGCAAGGGGCAGAGGGCGAGCAGCCAGAGGCGTCGGCAGGGCATGCCTCACCCTACGAAGCCGGCCCGGGCCTTGCTATTTCGCTATTCTTCAGCCCCCGCCGCGGCGGCGGCCGCGGTTCGCATCGAGGATCTGGCGGGCGCGGGTGGGGCCGGCGCGGCGCGGGGCGAGGGGGGCGTCGTCGGCCTCGGCGGGGGCGGGGCGGGCGAGCCCGGGCGGCGGGGGGGCCGGGGCGCGGCGCTTCTCGGCGATGAGGGCGAGCAGCTCGTCGCGCGTGACGCCGAGGCGGGCGGCGGTGCGGTGCGCGAGCGAGGTGCGCGCGACGCCCGGGACGAAGCCGTAGGTGGGCCGCTCGTGCCCGTCGAGCTCGACCTGCAAGAACTCGAGGCGCGGCGCGGGCCGCTCGGCCTCGAGGCGCTCGGCGAACTGCAGGAGGTGCGTGGTGATGAACACCTGCGAGTCGAGCTCGGGCAAGAGGGTGATGACCAGGCGCGCGATCTCTTCGCCCTCGGAGGGGTTGGTGCCCGAGCAGAGCTCGTCGAGCAGCACCAGCGAGCCGGGCGCGAGCCGCTCGAACATGCGCCGGATGCGCAATAGCTCCATGCCGAGCTGGCCCTCGGGCTGGTCGGCGCGCGCCTCGTCGAGCAGCGAGACGAAGAGGCCCGCGAAGCGCGGCAGGCGCGCGCGCGCGGCGGGCACGTAGAGGCCGGCGCCGGCGAAGAGCTGCGCGAGCGCCACCGCCTGCAAGAGCCGCGTCTTGCCGCCCGAGTTGGGGCCCGTCACGATCGCGGTGGCGTCGGCGTGGGTCGTGGCGAGGTCGCAGGGCACGGGGGTGCGCCCGTCGGCGAGCAAGAGCGGGTTGAAGAGGCGCGCGAGCTCGAGGCCCGCGCCGGCGCCGCCCGGCGGCCCGAACTCGGGGAAGCAGACCTCGAGGCCGCGCCCGCGGGCGAGGTCGCGGAAGCCGAGGCCGCAGAGGTAAAACTGCATGTCGCCGAGGAGCTGAAAGAGCAGCGCGACCCGGTCTTCGAGCCCGCCGAACACCTCGCCGACGAAGCGCTCGGCGAGCTCGCCGCCGCTCATCCGGTAGCCGCGCAGGGCGAGGCGCAGCCGCACCAGCAGGCGGCCGAGCGGCGACGAGTAGAAGGGGCTGCCGGTGCTCTCGCGCAGCGACACGATCTCGAAGGTGCGCAGCTCGCCGTCGGCGCCGACGGCCACGCGCACGTCGACCGTCGCCATCTTCTCGTCGTAGTCGAGCAGCGCCTCGAGCCGGCGGAAGGCCTCGCTCGCGCAGGCGTCTTCGCCGAACTCGCGCAGCCGCGCGAGGCCCGACGCCGCGCCGCCGAACGAGCCCGCGAGCGTCTCGAAGGCCCGCCGCACCTGGCGCAAGATCTCGACCCGGCGCAGCCGGCCCGAGGTCAGGCGCGAGGCGCACAAAAGCGTGCGCAGCTCGACCAGCTCGGCGTACAGCCGCTCGAAGTCGCGGCGCAGGGCCTCGCGCTCGGCCAGCTCGCCGAGCACGCCCTGGCGGAACGACGTGACGGCCGGGTCGCGCGGGGGCGCGGCGATCGCGCGCAAGAGGTAGGGCTCGCAGGGCGCGTAGGGGCGGCCGCCGGCCGCGAGCGGCAGGGCCCGGGCGACGAGATCGCCGAGGAAGAGGTCGCGCGCGTACGAGCCCGCGTCCCAGGACGAGGCGGGCAGCGCGGCCGAGCCGAGCGCCTCGTCGAACGCGTCGGGCGAGGCGCCCGTCGCGAAGGCGAAGACGAGCAGCTGCCGCAGCGCGGGCAGGTCGACGCGCACCGAGGGCTCGACCGACAGGAGGTCGGGGACGGGCCCGACAGCGGGGTCAGGGTGCATGGGGCGGGGTTCGAGGGCGGCCGGGCGGGCCCTCGCCAGGCCTTAGAGCGTTCGCGGGGCGGTTTGGTCCGGCCTTTGGGGCGCCCGAGCGCGTTTTTGGCCCGGCACGCGGGGCCCCGCCCGCCGGGCGGGCCGAGCCTGCCCGACGGAGCTGCACAAAAAGGCTCTAGCACCTGGGGTCCGCGCGTCGAGGGCGGCGCCGGGCGGCCCGCGGCGAGCCCGTGAGCGGCCCGCAGCAGGCCCCCGAAGCCTCCGCGGCAGACCCCCCGAAGGCCTCGCGGCAGACCTCCGAAGGCTCCGCGGCAACCCCCCGAAGGCCTCGCGGCAGACGCCCAAAGGGCTCGAGGTCGGCTCGAGAGACGCCAGGAGGCCGCCGCGGTGGCCCGGAACCGAGTCGCTATTGACTATTGTTCAATAGTGGCCACACTGGGGCCTCCATGGGTGCCGAGAACCAGCAGGTGGTGATCGTGGGGGCGGGCTTCGCGGGGCTTTGCGTGGCGATCCGGCTGAAGATGGCGGGGTTCGACGACTTCACGGTGTTCGAGCGGGGCGAGCGGCTGGGGGGCACCTGGCGCGACAACGCGTACCCGGGGGCGGCGTGCGACGTGCGTTCGAGCCTGTACTCGTTCTCGTTCGAGCCGAACCCGGGCTGGTCACGGGCGTACGCGCCGCAGGGCGAGATTCTCGCGTACCTCGAGCGCTGCGCCGACAAGTACGGGCTCGGGCCGCACCTGCGGCTCGGGTGCGGGGTGCAGCGGGCCGAGTTCGACGAGGCGAGCGGGCTCTGGTCGGTGACGCTCGAAGGGGGGCGGGCGGTGAAGGCGCGCTGGGTGGTGGCGGGCTGCGGGGGGCTGAGTCGCCCGTCGCTGCCGCCGATCCCGGGGCTTTCTGACGTCGAGGGGCCGGTCTTTCACACGGCGCGCTGGCGCCACGACGTCCCGCTCGCGGGCAAGCGGGTGGCGGTGGTGGGCACGGGGGCGAGCGCGATTCAGATCGTGCCGGCGATCGCGCCCGAGGTCGGGCAGCTCTACGTCTTTCAGCGCACGCCGCCCTGGGTGCTGCCGAAGCTCGACGCGCCGATCGGGCCGCGGGCGCGGGCGCTCTTCGGGGCGCTGCCGCTCGCGCAGCGGCTCGCGCGGCTCGCGCACTACTGGCGCAACGAGCTCGTGGCGACGGGCTTCGTGGGGCACTCGCGCCTCTTGCGGCTGGTCGAGGGCATGGCCCGAAAGCACCTCGCGCGCAGCGTGCCCGACCCGGCGCTGCGGGCGAAGCTGACGCCCGACTACCGCATCGGCTGCAAGCGCATCTTGATCTCGGACGACTACTACCCGGCGCTCTTGCGGCCGAACGTCGAGCTCGTCGACGCGGCGGTCGCCGAGGTGCGGGCGCGCTCGGTCGTCGCGGCCGACGGGCGCGAGCGGCCGGTCGACGCGGTGGTGCTGGCGACGGGCTTTCAGGCGGCCGAGGCGGGGGCGCCCTTCGAGGTGCGGGGCCGGGGCGGGGCCGACCTGGGCGAGGCGTGGCGCGAGGGGCCCGAGGCCTTCTTGGGCACGACGGTGGCGGGCTTCCCCAACTTTTTCATGATCGTGGGGCCGAACACGGGGCTCGGGCACAGCTCGATGGTGCTGATGATCGAGTCGCAGGCGGCGTACGTGCTGAGCGCGATCGGCGCGATGCGGGGGCGGGGGCTCAGCTTTGCCGACGTGCGGCGCGAGGCGCAGGCGCGCTACAACCGCGAGCTCGCGCGCCGGCTGCCGAAGACGGTGTGGGCGAGCGGCTGCGCGAGCTGGTACCAGACGGGCGCGGGCAAGAACACGGTCATCTGGCCCGGCTACACCTGGGAGTTTCGCCTGCGCACGCGGCGCTTCGACCCGCGCGACTACGAGCTCGCGCCGCTCGCGGGCGCCCGGGCGGGGGCGCCGGCGGGCGCGGCCGAGGGGGCGGCCCCGGCCGAGTGAGCGGGGCGCGTCGACCGCGACGAGGGGGCCGCGGCCGCCCCCGCCCGGCGGGCGCGCCGCCCCCTCACCAGCGCAGAAAGGCCCGCCGCAGCGCCCCGCCCTCGGCGCCCTCGTCGTCGACGACCCAGGCCTCGTCGCCGGCGAGGGCGGGCGGCGCGTCGCCCGCGGTGCCGCCGCCGTAGAGCGGGAGCAGGGCGCGCAGGGCGTCGACGCGGGCGCTGCCCGGGGCCCAGGTGAAGCCGACGAGGGCGCGGCCGCGGCCTTCGGGGCGGGTCATCAGCCCGCGGCAGGCGCCCGGGCCGCCGCAGGCGAGCGAGAGCGAGAGGGCGGAGGCCTCGTCGAGCCCGGCGAGCGGCTGGGGCAGGCCCTTCGGGGCGCCGTCGGGGCCGAGGCGCACCCACTGCACCTTGGCCCCTCCGCCGGCCGCGCCCGCCGCGCCGGCCGCCTCGGGCTCTTCGACCCAGACGGCGATCGCCTCGTCGCCCTGGGGCACGAGGCGGAGCGAGCGCAGGTGGCGCGAGGTCGTGGCGAGGCGCGCGGGCTCGCCGAGCGGGCTCAGGTCGGACGCCTTCACCCGCAGCACGTAGGGGTTCGCCGGCGCGCCCGGCGTCGTGCTCCTCGGCTCGGCGAAGGCGACGAAGGCCTCGGCGCCCCGCACGAGCACGGCGACCTCGGTGGCGTCGCCCCCGCCCTTCGTCAGCCGCCGCTCGGGCGTCACGCGCTTCAGCTCGGCGTCGACCCGCGCCGCGTACACCTCGCCGTTGCGGTCGCGCCCGTCGACCCACGCGACGAGCCAGCCCTCGGGCAGCGCGCCGAGGTCGACGTCGCCGACGTCGCCCGGGGCCTGGGCGAGCGACGCCTGGCGCTGGCGCCGTCCGTCGGGGCCGAGCCGCGCGAGCGACAGGTGCGAGTCGGCGCCCTCGCGCACGACGAAGGCCGCGCACGCCACGTCGCCGCGGCTCGAGGGGCTGAGCGCGAGGCTCGAGGCGGCGACGGCCTTTTCGGAGAGCGCCGGCGGGGCCGCGGGGGCCTTGGGCGGCGCGGCGGAGGCTTTGGGCGGCGCGGCGGGCGCCGCGGGCTTGGCGGCGCCGGGCGCGGCCTCGGCGGAGGCTTTGGGCGGCGCCGCGGGCTTGGCGGCGCCGGGCGCGGCCTCGGGCCTGGCGGCGTCGGCCCGGCCGGCCTCGGGCTCGGGGGCGAACACGCGGAGCGTCGCGAGCGTGCCGGGCGCGGCGCCGGCCGGGGGCTTCGCCGCCTTGGGGTCGCCGGGCCGCACGAGGGAGAGCGCGAGGGTGCGGCCGCCGACGCGCGCGGCCACGACGTCGACGGGGCGCGGCCCGCGCAGGGGCGTCTCGGCGCCGACCAGGAAGGGGGCCTCGGCGTCGTTGCGCCGCTCGGCCGCCGGCGCCCACGCCCCCTGGCGCTCGGCGAGGCGCGAGACGAAGGCCGAGGCCGTCGCGCCCTCGCTCGCGCCGAGCGTGAGGCAGGGGCCCGCCTCGCAGGTCAGGCCCCAGGCCATCGGGACGGGCTCGCCGGCGAGCGGCTCGGGCAAGAGCGGCGCGCTCGCGACGACGCGCAGGTCGGGGTCGAAGCGCACGTAGGCGGCGTCGAGCTGGGCCTGGTCGCAGGCGCCGCCGGCGACGCAGCTCGGCGCGACGGTGAGGGCGGCGAAGCCCTCGGGCGAGGCGGCGAGCCCGGGCACGGCGTCGTCGATGACGCCGTAGCGCAGCGCGGCCGTGCCGGCGACGCGCGCGAGGTCGGGCGCGAGGCTCGAGAGCTGCACGACGCGCCCCTCGGCCGGGCGCACCGCCGCGTCGTCCCACGCGACGAGCAGGCGGCCGTGGCCCGGGCGCGACGCGGGCGGCGCGGCGAGCCCGACGAAGGCCTGGTCGCCCGCGCCGACGAGAGGCGCCGAGGGCGGCGCGAGCGGGCGGCCCTCGGCGTCGACGGCGGCGAGCTGCACCCTCGTCTGGGGGCCGCCCTGGTGCGTCCAGGCGACGACGGCGCGGCCGCCCGACCAGACGGCGTCGAGGTCGGCGCGCGCCTCGGGCGAGGCCGTGAGCGTCTCGGAGCGCTGGGCCGGGCGCCCCGCCGCGTCGACCGCGCGCGCGAGCACGTGGCCGAGGCCGTCTTTCTTCGCGCGGTGCTCGAAGAAGAGCGAGCCGGGGCCGGCCCCCACGATCTGCCAGGTGCTCGCGCCCTCGGCGACGAGGGCGGGGGCGGGCGCCTGCGCGCGCTCGCCGAGCGCGGCGACGAACACGCGCGCCTGGGTGCCGCGGTCGACGGCGTAGTAGAGGTGCGCGCCCGCCTCGGTGCCGGCGGCGTCGGCCCAGCCGAGCGCCTCGGCCCCCTGGTAAAGGGCGCGCGCGGGGCCCCGGGGCTTCGCGTCGTCGCCGAGGACGAGCGCCTCGAGCGCGAAGCCCGACGCGGTCGTGCGGCCCCAGAGCAAGATCGCGCCCGAGCGCCCGAAGGGCCGCAGCGAGGTGATGGTCAGGCCGTCGGGGGCGGGCCCGAGCGGGACCCAGCCCCCCTGGGGCGTGCCGTCGGGGCGCAGCGCGAGGGCCCGCCAGAGGCGCGGCCCCTTGCCCTCGACCGAGGCGACGACGGCGAGGGCGCCGCGGGCGTGGCCGAGCAGGTAGGGCCCCTGCGTCTCGGCCCCGAGGCGCGCGAGCAGCGTGCCGGGCAGGAGCGACGCCTCGCGCGGCCCCGCCGGCCGCTTCGCCGAGGCCGCGCCGCGCCCCTCGCTGAGGCCGAGCTTCGGGTCGGCCTTCGAACCCTTGCCCCCGCAGCCGAGGGCGGCGGCGCAGAGGGCTGCCAGCAGGGTCGTCGCGCGTGCGTTCGTGGTCATGGCTCGGCCCGGGGGGCGCGCGAAGGCCTCGGCCGGTCGCGCGCCCCCCGCGTCCTCAACCGGGCGGGGGGCGGGCGTCTTCCGGGGCAAGGCTCAGGCCCCTCGCTCGAGCGCCTCGACGGCCTCGAGCGCGAGGGCGGCGCCCGCTTCGATCTCGTCGTCGCGCAGGTAGGGCGCGGGCCCGAGGCGCAGGAGGTCGCCGCGCGCGTCGACGTAGACGCCCCGCTCGCGCAGGCGCGCGGCGGCGGCGCGCGCCTGCGGCGTGCGCAGGGCGACGAAGCCGCCCCGGCGCGCGGGCTCGGGCGGGGTCGCGACCGAGAGCCGGCCCTCGCGCGCGAGCCGGTGGCCGAGGGCCGCCTCGAGCAAGAGGCCGGTCTGGTGCAGCGAGAGCTCGCGCAGCGCCTCGACGCCCAGGCCGAAGCGGTCGAAGAGGTCGAGCGCGGCCTCGGCGCGGTAGAGCCCGGCGGGGTCGAAGGTCGAGCCCGCGAAGCGGTCGCCCCCCGGCCCGTAGCCGACGGGCCCGTACGCCCGCGGCCGCTCGAGCGCGTCGAATTCGGCGAACCAGCCCGTGTAAAGCGGCCGCAAGGCCGAGCCGGGCGGGGCGCGCAGAAAGCAGACGCCCTCGCCGAACTGGGCGTACTTGTAGCCGCCCCCGAGCACGAAGGCGCTCTCTTTGGCGGGCCCGTAGTCGAGCGGCACGACGTTGAAGGCGTGGTAGGCGTCGACGAGCGGCAGCGCGCCCGCCCCGGCCGCGCGGGCGACGACCTCGCCGAGGCCGGCGACCACGGCGGCGTCTTCGAAGAGCACGGCCGAGACGGCGACGCAGGCGACCCCGGGCTCGATCGCCGCGCAGAGCCGCTCGGCGAGCGAGGCGCGCTCGGACGCGTCGACCCAGGTGACGCGCACCCCCGCCTCGCCGAGGCGCGCGAGCTGCCGGAAGAGCGAGTGGAACTCGCCGGTCGTCGCGACGACGTGCGTCTCGGGCGACGCCGGAAAGCACGAGAGCAGCCGGAAGGCGAGCTCGTGGGTGCTGCCGCCGAAGGCGAGCGGGTCGGCCCCGTCGAAGCCGAGGCGCCCGAGCACCCGCCGGGCCACCCGGCCGCGCCGCGCGAAGACGGCGCGCTGCCACTTGTCGTCGACGTGCTCGGCGGCGTCGTCGAAGCACGCCTGCATCGCGCGCCGGGCCGCGTCGGGCCAGGCCTGGTGCGAGTGGCCGCTCAAGAGGATGCGCCCCGGGCGCAGGAAGGCGGCGTACTCGCGCCGCAGCGCCTCGAGGTCGAAGGGCCGCCGGTAGGTCACGACTCGCGCCCCGTCGGCGGCGTGCGCCCGGGCGGCGGGCGGGGCGGGGGCGGCGGCGCCTCGGAGGGCGAACGGCGCGTCGGAGGCGGCAGCGCCTCGGCGGGCGGGCGTCGGGTCGAAGGCGGCGGCGCGTCGGGCGCCGGGCGGCTCGTCGAAGGCGGCGGCGCGTCGGGCGCCGGGCGGCGCGTCGAAGGCGGCGGCGCGTCGGGCGCCGGGCGGCGCGGCGAGCGCGGCGGCGGCTCGTCGGGCTCGAAGGGGTGGCCGCGGCGGGCGGCGTACGCGGCGCGGTAGACGTCCTCGTAGGCGGCGGCGGCGCGCGACCAGCCGAAGTCTTGGCCCATGCCGACGCAGCGCATGCGGTCGAGGTCGGCCTGGCGGTTGTGGAAGGCCCAGAGCGACCAGCCGAGCACGTCGTGCAGGCTGCGCGGCGTCAGATCGTGCACGACGAAGCCGGTGCCGAAGCCGGTGCGCTCGTCGTAGTTCCACACGGTGTCGGCGAGGCCGCCGGTGGCGTGCACGATGGGCAGGGTGCCGTAGCGCAGGCTGTACATCTGGTTCATGCCGCAGGGCTCGTAGCGCGAGGGCATGACGAAGAAGTCGGCCCCGGCCTCGATGCGGTGCGCGAGCCCGTCGTCGAAGCGCAGGAAGGCGGCGACCTTGTCGGGGTGGGCCCGCGCGAAGCCCTCGAAGGCGCCCTCGAGCCCGGGGTCGCCGCTGCCGAGCACGACGAACTGCACGTCCCAGCGCAGGACGGCGGGCAGGGTGGCGAGCAGCACGTCCATGCCCTTCTGCCCCGTCAGGCGCGTGACGACGCCGTAGAGGGGCACGTCGGGCCGGGCGGGCAGGCGCGCCTCGCGCTGCAGCGCCGCCTTGCACGCGGCCTTGCCCGCGAGGTCGTCGGCGTCGAAGTTCGCGGCGAGGTGCCGGTCGGTGCGAGGGTCCCAGGTGCGGTCGTCGATGCCGTTGAGCACGCCGCTGACGGCGCCCGCGCGCGCCCGCACGACGCCGTCGAGCCCCGCGCCCTTGTCGGGCTGGGCGATCTCGCGGGCGTACGAGGGGCTGACGGCGACGACGCGGTCGGCGAAGACGAGCCCGCCCTTCAGCAGGTTGAGCGTGCCGAAGTGCTCGAACTGGTCGCCGCGCAGGTGCTCGGCGCCGAGCCCCGTCGCGCCGAACGCCTCGAGCGAGAAGACGCCCTGGTAGCCGAGGTTGTGCACCGTGAGCACCGAGCCGGCGCCGTGCAGCGGCGTGCCCCACTCGGTCGTCTTGACGTAGGCCGGCGCGAGCGCCGCCTGCCAGTCGTGCGCGTGCACGATGTCGGGCAGAAACCCCTCGGCCCGCGCGAGCGCGAAGGCGCCGCGGCACAGGTAGGCGAAGCGCTCGACGTTGTCGCCGAAGTCGCCGTTCGCGTCGCCGTAGAGCCCGGCCCGGTCGTAGTAGTGCAGGTGCTCGAGGAAGTAGACCGGCGGCCCGCCCCCGAGCCGCCCCCGCCGCGCCGCCCCGTACGCCGCGAAGCCGCCCATGGGCACGATGAGCGCGTGCGGCAGGCGCTCGAGCGCGTCCCAGTCGATGCCCCGGTAGAGCGGCACCACGACGCGCACGTCGAGCCCCCGCTCGTGCTGGGCGATGGGCAGCGAGCCCACCACGTCGCCGAGGCCCCCGGTCTTGACGAAGGGGGCGCACTCGGACGCGATGTGCAACACCCGGAAAGGTCGGGCCACGGCCGCGCCTAGCGAGCCCGCCCCGACCGGGGCGCGCGAAGAAGGTCGGACGACGTCGTCACCCGACCCGCCTACCACGGGGCCGCGCCCGAAAGCAGGCCCTTCGCCCATGCCCGACCCGCCCCCCGCCCCGCCCCCTCCCCTCTCGCCCCCCGCCCGCCGGCGCGCCGCCCGCCTCGCGCTCGCCGTGCCCTCGCTGACGCTGCTCGCGGCGACGGCGGCGCTGCTGGTGGGGGCGAGCCCGCGCGGGCTCGTGGCGGCGCGCGTCTACGGCGGCCCGAGCCGGGGGCCCGGCCCGCACGCGCTGCGCCTCGCGTGCGCGCGCTACGCCGTCGGCGTCGAAGACCCCGTCGCGCTCGAGGGCCTGGCCGTCGCGATCGGGGGCCAAACGCTGCCCGCCGCGTGCGACGGGGCGGGCCACGGCGACCTCGCCCTGCCCGCGGGCCTCGCCCTGCCCGAGCGCCCCGCGATCGAGGTGCGAAGGGGCGATCGCACCCTCGCCCGGGGCGTCGCCGACGTCTCGACGCAGGCGTGGCAACGCGCGTTCACGGCCCGCCCGGCGCGGGTGCCGGTCGCGGCCTCGCCCGGCCCGCCCTTCGAGCTGCTCGTCGACGGCGGCGCCCTCGCCGTCGGGCAGCGCTCGCGCGCCTGGCTGCGCGGGCGCGCGGCCGACCTCTCGGCCCCGCCGCGGGCGCTCGGCTTCGGCGCCGAGGCGGGCGCGCCCGCGCCGCTCGGGGGCGGCGGCGGCTGGGCCTTCGACCTGCGGGCGACCTTCGTGCAGGCCTCGGTCTCGCTCGCGCCGGGCCCGGGCGAGGGGGGCGAGCGCTGGCAGGCCGAGGCGTCGCTGCCCGTCATCGCGGGCGCCCCCGTGGTCGAGGCGCTCGCGAGCGAGGGCGGGCGGCTGCGGGCGATCGTGCGCTCGCCGTCGGGGCGGGGCGACGCGTACGCGCGCGTCGTCGACCGCGAGGGCCGGCGCGACGGGGCGCTCGTGCCGCTCTCCCGGCGCTCGCCCGAAGGCTGGCCCGAGGGCGAATGGTCGGCCCCGGCGCCGCCCCCCGGCGCGCCCGCCTGGCTCATCGTCTCGGCCTCGGTCGACGGCGGCCCCGCCCTGGCGCTGCCCTTGCCGCCGGGCGGCGAGCCGCGCGACGGGGCGTTCGTGCCCGACGCGCTCTGGGTCGACGGGCTCGCGCCGGCGCGCGCGGCGGAGGCGGCGCGGCTCGGGCGCGCGCGCTGGGCCGTGGCGGCGCTCGTGGCGAGCGGGGCGCTGCTCGAAGCGTGGCTGCTCGTGTGGCTGCAGCGGGCGCGGGCGCTCGTCACCGGCGAGCCCGCGGGCGAGCGCATCCCGCTACGGCCGCTGCGCTCGGGCTGGCTCGCCCTCGCGCTCGGCGTCGTGTGGCTCGCCTTCGTCATCATCGGGATACTCCTCGGCGCCGGGCTCGGGTAGAAGCGGCGGCGAAGGCCCGTGGCCCGGCTTTTGCTAACCCACCGGCGTGCCGCGGCGACCCCGCCGAAATTAGGCGGCCCGCCGGGCGAAGTGACAACGTGGCGTTGCGCCGTCCGGGTCGGTCGTCTAAGGCAAAGGCCGCGAAGGGCGCTTTTATGGGTTTTTGACCGTTGTATCGGGCCAACGAGATGCCGCTCCTACGTTACACTGAAGATTGCTTGGAGGCGGCCCAGGGCCGCGGGCCGATCGCGCCCCGCCACGACGCGCAGGGGCGCAAGCTGTCGCGGCCCGTGGGCATTCGCGTGTTCGAGAACGGCGCGCTCGAGTTCATCAGCCGGGCGCATCCGGTGACCCCCATTCTGTGGGCGGGGCCGGTCGCCGCCTACGGGCTGTACCGGGGCCTCGCCGGCCCGCTCGGCGCCGGGCGCGCGCTCGCCCTCTTCGCGGGCGGCTGGCTGCTCTGGTCGCTGCTCGAGTACTGGCTGCACCGCTGGGTCTTCCACTATGGCGAAAACGCCGAGGCGCCGGCCGAGAAATTCAGCTTCTTCATTCGCCACGGCTACCACCATGACTTCCCGAACGACCCGATGCGCCTGGTCGCGCCGCCCATGCTGGGCTGGCCCCTGGCCGCCGTGGTCGGCGCGATCTACTACGTCGCCTTCGGCCCGCCCGCCTTCTACCCGATCCTCGCCGGCACCTTCGTCGGCTACATCGCCTACGACTGGGTGCATTACTATACGCACCACGTTCGGCCCACCACCCGGCTCGGCAAGTGGTTTCGCAAGTACCACATGGAGCACCACTACCTCGACCACGGCGCGCACTTCGGGGTAAGTTCCCCCCTGTGGGACGTGGTCTTCGGCACCTTCCGCGCCCGGCGCAAGGCGCCCGCCGACTGAGCGGCAGGCTCGCGGTCGCGCTCGCCGCGCTCGCCGCCGCCTCGTCCTGCCTCGTCACCTCGTCGTCCAACTTCGAAGACCCGGCCCAGCTGACGCCCCCCTTTCTGAGCGCCGCGACGGCCGACCCGCCCCTGTCGAGCTACACGCTGGTCGACGACCCCACCGTCCCCATCACCTTCAGCGCCACCGTCCGCTCGCAAGACCTGGGCAACCCGCTCTTCGCCCGGCTCTACCTCGACTTTCCCACCAACAGCCAGAGCAACCTGCTCGACCAGCTTCAAGTCCCGCTCGGCAGCCTCGACGAGGGCCCGCGCCGCGTCGCCCTAACCTGGACGCCCGCGGCCACGAGTTCGACCATCGTGCTCGCCGGCTGCCACTCCGTCACGCTGATGGTGAGCCGCAACTTTCAGGCGATCGACGTCCGGCCCGACCGCGAAGAAGACGAGACCGACTTTCTGGTCTGGTGGGTGTACATCCCGTCCGACGTGCTCGTCGGGGGCCAGGGCGCGGGCGGCGCGGGCGGCGCGGGCGGTGACGCGGGCGCGGCGGGCACAGCGGGCGCGGCCGGCCTCGGCGGCGCCGGCGGGCGCTTCGACTCGATCGAGCGCTGCCTGCTGCTCGGCCAGCGCCGCTAGGCTCTGTCGGGCGACGGGAGCATTCGCCCGACAGAGCTTAGCGCGGTTGGCGGGGGGCCTGGCCGGTAGCCCACCCACGGCGCTGGGCCCTGCCGGCCTCCCGACGGAGGCTGCCGGCGGCCCGACGGCGCGCGGCGCGGGCGCGCGGGGTCAGCGGCCCGAGAGCGAGAGCGCGAGATCGTGCGCGCCGGCGGGGCCGAGCTCGCCGCCGAGCTTCTGGCGGGCGCACGACTCGACCGCGGGGGCGAGCGGCGGGTCGAAGGCGACCGACTGCGTGCGGCCGTCGGGCCGGAACTCGATGCGCAGCGTGGTGGTGACCATCACGTTGACCTGCGGGTTCGAGCGGGCCTCCTGCAGGAAGCACTGCGAGACGAGGCGCGACCAGTCGGCGCGGGCGACCTCGAGGTCGGGCAGCTTGGGGGGCGCGGCGGGCGCGGGCGGCGCGTGCCGGCCGGCGACGGCGGTGCCCGCGGGGGCCGCGGCAGTGGCGGCGGCGGCGGGCGGCGCGTCGAAGGGGGTCACGTCGCGCAGCGCGCCCTCGGCCCCGTCGACGCGGAAGGTGCCGCCGCGGGGCGCGCGCAGGAGCCACCCGTCCGCGGGCGCGGCGTTGGGGGGCGTGACGGCGACGACGCCCTGGGTCACGTCGACGTCGAAGCGCTCGCCCGAGCGGGCGACGCGGAAGTGCGTGCCGCGCACCGAGACGCGCGCGCCGTCGACGAGCACGGCGAAGCGCTCGGCGCCCGGCCGCTGGGCGGGCACGACGTCGACCCGCAAGGCGCCGCGCTCGAGCGCGAGCACGACGCGCTCGCCGTCTTCGACGAGCGAGGCGCGCGCGTGGGGCTCCAACGTCCACGAGGCGAGGCCGGGGCGGCTGAAGGCGAGCGGCTCGTCGCCGGCCTCGTCGCCGCGGGGCGCGGCGGGCGGGGGGGCGGGCGGCGGCGGCGCGGGGGCGACGGCGACGGGGGCCGGGGCCGGGTCGCGCTTGCTCGCGACGGCGAAGGCGGCGGCGGCGGCGACGCCGGCGACGACGAGGCGCAGCGGCCAGTGCGCGGGCCGCGCGGGCGGCGGCAGCGGCTCGGCGTCGAGGCGGCGAAAGAGCTCGCGCTCGAGGCGCGCCTCGTCGACGGGGGGCGGCAGCTCTTGGCGCGCCTCGCGCACGAGATGGGCCAGGAGTTCGGCGCCGGGCGGCGTCGCGCGGGGGTCAGGCGGGAGGGGGGCGGACATGATTCAGAGGGGCTCCTCCCGGACGCGAGGGCTGGGAATTTCTTCGGTGGTGGCGCGGGGGCGATCGTCGCCGCGCTCGAAGCGCGCGGCGTACGAGCTGAGCGCCGGCTCGTCGCCCATGAAGCGGGCGAGCTCGCGGCGCGCGTAAAAGAGGCGCGTGCGGACGGTGAGCACGGGCGCGCCGACGACCGACGCGATCTCGGCGGCGGGCAGCCCCTCGAGCTCGTGCAGAATGAACACGACGCGCTTCTTCTCGGGCAGCCGGTCGATGCAGCGCTGGAAGGCGCGCAGCCGCTCGCGCCGGCTCGCGTCTTCGTCGGGCAGCACGCCGTCGGGCTGGGCGGTGTCGTCGTCGAGGGCGCCGTCGTGGGTCGGCCGGCTCTTCGCGGCGCGGCGCGCCATCAGCACGACGTTGACCGTGACGCGGTGGAGCCAGGTCGAGAACTTGGCGTCGCCGCGAAAGTCGCGCAGCGAGCGGTAGACCTGCAGAAAGACGTCTTGCACCACGTCTTCGACGTCGGCGCGGGGGCCGAGCATGCGGTAGACGAGGCGCACCACGTCGGCGCGGTGCCGCTGAAAGAGCTCGCGGAAGGCCTCGCGCTCGCCGCGCTGGCAGCGCGCGACGAGGTCGTCGCCCTCGGCGGCGGCGCTCACGGCGCCCCCCCGCGGCCGCGCCGCGAACCCCGCCAGGCTCGCGAGCGGGCCCACGAGAACGTAGGGCGGCGACAGCAAGAGCTGCACGACCAAGGTAGGTTGCGTCGCCCTTCTGCCACGTTCATGAAGATACGGCCCTTACGTGCGACCAGTCGCGGCAAATGTCACGTCTGCCGCGCCCGCGCCGAAAGGCGAGTTTACCAGGGGCTTGGGCGCTTGCGAACGCCGACCTCCCGCAAATCACTAACGACGAGGCTGAGCAGGGCGACCACCGCGCAGACGAGCAGCATCGCCCCCAACGCTGCCTGCGAGGCGCCTTCAGGGCCAAATTACCGTAGAATGCCCCGAGCGCCCCCCGCCGAGCTCGGGCGGCGACACGAGCGAAGGGTGGGTTCGAAAGGCCCCCCCGAACGTCGCGGCCCTCGAAGGGGGGGTTAAAGGCCCAGCCCGGCCGCCAACCCCCCCGAAGAAGGGGTTCGGGGGTTCGGCCGGCCCCCCGGCCTTGGCAACCGCGCGGCGCTCGAGGGCAGGCCGCCCCCGAACGTAAGGGGGCCCTTAAGGGCAATCGAGGCCGGGTTTGGGAGGCCAATTTCGGGCGCCCCCCCGGCCCCCGAGGCCCTTTGTTGGCCGCTTGCGTCAAACCAGAGCGCTGCCCGGCCGACCCGGGCCCCGGCGAGGGCCCTGGGGGCGAGCGCCGGCGAAGCCCGGCGCGGGGGCGTAGAAGAGGTAGCGCCGGCCGCTCGGCGGCGCCGACCTCTCAGAAGAGGGCGCGCAGGTCGATCGGCTCTTGCTTGCGCTGCTCGAGGACGCGGTTGACCGCGCGCAAGAGGCGCGTCTTCTGCGGCCCGGTCAGGTCTTTGCCCTGCATCGCGGCGTCGATGGCGCGCTGCGTGACGGGCCGGCCGCTGCGCGGCTTGCCGGCGGGCGCCTCGCCCTCTTTCTTCTCGCCCTTGTTGCGGCGGGCGAGGCGAATGGCGCGATCTTCGGGGCGGAGCTTTTCGAGCTTGGCCGAGGCGGCCAAGACGCGAAGCGGGTTGATCTTCTTTTCGGTGACGAAGTCGGAGAACTTGCTCATGGCTCGGCTCGAATCGTGAAGCGACCGCCCCGGCCGGTCGCCGGGGCCTTGACCCCCCGCCGGCGCCCCCGCGGGGTCGGGCGGGGGCCGGCCGCGAGGGGCGCAGGAGGTAGCACGGAAGTCGGAACCATGGAAGGGTGAGCCGATGGGCCCCCTCGACCCCCCCCTTCGCCCCCTCTCCGAGCGCCTGCGCGCGGCCGCCGCGTCGCTGCCGCCGCGGCCCCGCCCCCCGCTGCTCGGGCTCGTGCTCGGCTCGGGCCTCGGCGCCTTCGGCGACACGCTCGACGACCTCGACCAGACCCCCTACGCGTCCATCGAGCACATGCCCCGCCCGGCCGTGCTCGGGCACGCGGGCAACCTCTGCCGCGGGCGCGTGGGCGGGGTCGAGGTCGCGTGCCTGCAGGGGCGGGTGCACCTTTACGAGGGCCACGACGGCGACGCGGTGACCTTCGGGGTGCGGCTGCTCGCGCGGCTCGGCTGCCGGGCCGTGCTGTTGACGAACGCGGCCGGCGGCATCAACCCGGCCTTCGCCCCCGGCGACTTCATGCTGATCGTCGACCACCTGAACCTGACCGGGCGCAGCCCCCTCGTCGGGCCGAACGACGAGTCGCTGGGCCCGCGCTTCCCCGACATGACCCGGGCCTACGACCCGCGGCTCTGCGAGCTCGCGCGCGAGGCGGCGCGGGGGGCGGGCGCGCGGCTGCACGAGGGCGTGTACGCCGCGCTGCTCGGGCCCGCCTACGAGACGCCGGCCGAGATCCGCATGATCCGCGGGCTCGGCGCCGACGCGGTCGGCATGAGCACGGTGCCTGAGGTGCTCGCGCTGCGCCACCAGGGCGTGCGCGTCGGGGCCCTCTCGTGCATCACCAACGTGGCCGCCGGCCTCGGCCCCGAGCCGCTCGACCACGCGGAGGTCGAGGCGACGGCGAAGGCCTCGCGCGACGCCTTCGTCTCCCTGCTGAGCGCGTGGGTCGCGCTCGCCGCACGCGAGGTGGGCCCGTGAGCGCGCCGCCCTGGGGCGAGCTCGAGCGGGCGGCCCTCGCGGCGCGCGCCCGGGCCTACGCCCCCTACTCGCGCTACCTCGTGGGCGCGGCGCTGCTCGGCGAGGACGGCCGCGTCTACGCGGGCTGCAACGTCGAGAACGCGAGCTACGGCCTGACCATCTGCGCCGAGCGCGGCGCCTGCGCGGCCATGGTGGCCGCGGGCTGCCGCCGGCTCGTCGCCGCGGTCGTCGTCACCGGGGGGCCCGAGCCGGGCTCGCCCTGCGGCATGTGCCGGCAGACGCTCGCCGAGTTCGGCGCCGACGACGTGCCGCTGCGCATGCTCGCGGTCGGCGCGGGCGGCGAGCCCGGGGCGCGCGCCGAGAGCACGCTCGGGGCCCTCCTGCCCGGGCGCTTCGACGGCGCGCTCGTGCTCGGACGCGCGCCCGCGGGCGGTCCGCCCGACCCCCGCTCGCCATGACGCGGTGGCTGGTGCGCGGGGGGCTCGTCGCGACCTGCGACGACGAGCACACGACCTTCGAGGGCGACGTCGCGGTCGACGGGGGCGCCATCGTGGCGCTGGGCCCGGGCGCCGCGGCGGCGCTCGCGCCGCCCTACCGGGCGCTCGACGCGCGCGGCTGCGCGGTGCTGCCGGGCTTCGTGCAGGGGCACATCCACCTCGTGCAGACGCTCTTCCGGGGCATGGCCGAGGGGGTGCCGCTGCTCGAGTGGCTGCGGCGCTACATCTGGCCGCTCGAGGCCGCGCACGACGAGGCGAGCCTGACCGCGAGCGCCGAGCTCGGCCTCTGCGAGCTCGCGCGCGCGGGCACGACGACCATCCTCGACATGGGCACGACGCGCGGCCACGACGCCGTCTTCGCGGCGTGCCTGCGGAGCGGCCTGCGCGTCATCGGCGGCAAGGCCATGATGGACGCCGGGCGCGGGGTGCCGAAGGGGCTGCGCGAGACGACGGCGGCGAGCCTGCGCGAGAGCGAGCGGCTCGCCGACGCGTGGCACGGGCGCGGGGGGCGAATCGGCTACGCCTACTGCCCGCGCTTCATCCTGTCGTGCAGCGAGCGGCTCTTGCGGGCCGTCGCCGAGGCGGCGCCGGCGCGGGGGGCGCACGTGCACACGCACGCGTCCGAGCACGCGTCCGAGCGCGCGGCGGTGCGCGCGATCTACGGCGCGTCCGACGTCGAGGTGCTGGCGCGCTTCGGCCTGCGGGGCCCGCACGTCGTCTTCGCCCACGGGGTGCAGCTGACGCCGGGCGAGATGGCCCGGCTCGCGCGCGCCGGCACGCGCGTCGTGCACTGCCCGAACTCGAACCTGAAGCTCGGCTCGGGCATCGGGCCGGTGCGCGAGCTGCTCTCGCGCGGGGTGCGGGTCGGGCTCGGGGCCGACGGCGCGCCCTGCAACAACAACCTCGACGCCTTCCACGAGATGCGCTCGGCCGGCCTCGTCGCCGGCGCGCGCTCGGGCCCCGGCTCGCTCGACGCGCGCGCCGTCCTGCACCTCGCGACGCTCGGGGGGGCCCGCGCGCTCGGGCTCGGCGACCGGGTCGGCAGCCTCGAGGTGGGCAAGCGGGCCGACCTCGCCGTCGTCTCGCTCGCCGACGTGCACGCCGCCCCCGCCCTCGACCCGCTCGTGGCGGTCGTCTTCGCCTGCCAGTCGCGCGACGTGCGCCACGTGATGGCCGACGGGCGCCTGCTCGTGCGCGACGGCGAGCCGCTCGGCTTCGACGCCCCGCGCGTGGCCGCGCGCGCCCGCGAGGAGGCCCGGCGCATCGGCCTGGCCGCGGGGGTGCTATAGCGGGCCCATGCGAGCCGTCGTCATCCGGGCCCCGGGCGGGCCCGAAGTCCTCGAAGTGCGCGAACTGCCCGACCCGCCCGTGCCGGCCGGGCACGTGCGGGTCGCCGTCCGCTACGCCGGCGTCAACCGCGCCGACCTCTTGCAGCGCCGCGGCGCCTACCCGTCCCCGCCGGGCGCGCCCGCCGACGTGCCGGGCCTCGAGTACGCCGGCGTCGTCGAGTCGGTCGGCGAGGGCGTGCGCTCGCTCGCCCCGGGCGAGCGCGTCTTCGGCATCGTCGGCGGGGGCGCCTACGCCGAGCTGCTCGTGGTGCACGAGCGCGAGGCGGCCCGGGTGCCCGAGGGCCTCGACGACCGCGACGCGGCGGCGCTGCCCGAGGCGGGCCTCACGGCCTACGACGCGCTCTTCACGCAGGCGCGGCTCGAGCCCGGCGAGCGGGTGCTCGTGCACGCCGCCGGCAGCGGCGTCGGCACCGCCGCCCTGCAGCTCGCCGCGCAGGCGGGCGCCTTCGTCGTCGGCACCTCGCGCACGCTCGAGAAGCTCGAGCGCTGCGCCGACCTCGGCCTCGCCGTCGGCGTCGTCACCCGGGGCGAGGGCTTCGCCCGCGAGGTGCTCGAGGCGACCGCGGGCCGCGGCGTCGACGTCGTGCTCGACCTGGTCGGCGGCGCCTACCTGCCCGAGACCCTGCGCGCCTGCGCCCCCCGCGCCCGCGTCGTGCTCGTCGGCCTGACCGCCGGCGCCCGCGCCGAGATCGACCTCGGCCTCGTCTTGAGCCGGCGCATCGCCCTGCGCGGCACCGTCCTGCGCTCGCGCCCGCTCGAAGAGAAGCTCGAGCTCGCCGCCGTGCTGCGCGACCGCCTCGCGCCGCTCGCCGCCCGGCGGCGGCTGCGCCCGATCGTCGACCGCACCTTCTCGCTCGCCGAGGCGCCCGCCGCCCACGCCCACCTCGAGGGCAACGCCTCGTTCGGCAAGGCGCTGCTCGAGGTCGGCGCCTGACGCGCCGCCCGCGCGCCGCGGCCGCAGGCGCGCCCGGCCCGGGCGAGGCGCCGCCGCGCGTGGGCGCCGGCCCGGGGCGCGGCCCCCGCGCCGCTCAGCCCTCGTTCAGCTTCAGTGAGCCGAGGAAGTCCATCTTCCCGAGATCGAGCCCGTTGTGCCGCAAGATGGCGTACGCCGTCGTAGCGTGAAAGTAGAAGTTCGGCAGAACGAACTCGACCAGGTAGTCTTTGCCGTACAGGAACTTGTCCGGCATGAAGGGCAAGACCACCTTGCGCGCCTCGGCGCCCTCGAAGTCGGCCGGCCGCAGCGACTCGAGAAAGGTCACGCACGCGCGGGCCCGCTGCCTGAGCTCTTCGAGGCTCTGCTCGACGTCCGGGTGCTTGGGGGGGTCTTTGCCGGTCAGGCGCGCGCTGCCGAACTTGGCCGCGTCGCACACGCTCTGCACCTGCCTCACCAGGGGGAACTGGTCGGGCGCCAGCCGGGCCTGGAGCAGCACCGAGGGCTCGAACTTCTTCTTCTGCGCGAACTCACCGGCGGCCTCGAGCCAGCGCTCGAGGTTGCCCAGCATCTTCGTGAACTGCGGCACGCTGAGGTCGTAAAGCGTCAAGGTTCCTCCTCCTCGGCGGGCGGCGGCCCGCGCGGCGCGATGGTGACCCCTCCGCCCCGGCCCGTCCACCACCTTTCGAGCGCCGCGGGCGCCGGCGGCGTAGGCGCAGCGCGGCATCGCCGGGCCGAGCGCGACGAACCTCACCCCCTCGCGCCGCGCCGGGGCGCGCCCCCACGCGCCGGCGGGCGCCGGGCGGCCTCGGCTCACGCCTGCTCGTCGAGCCCGAAGAAGCCCCGGATGGCGTGGAAGATGCGCCCGCGCTCGACGACCTCGAGGCTCTTGCGCCCGCCCTCGTCGAGGTCGTCGCGCACCGCCTCGAGCTCGACCCGCCGCTTGGCCAGCACCTCCGAGATGTCGCGGGCCATGTCGGGGCGGGCGACGATGAGGCCCTCGAAGTCTTCGGGCGCGAGCCGGAAGCACTCGACCGGCGTCTTGGCGACCACCGTCGCCGCCCGCGGCTCGCCCGTCATCAGGCTCATCTCGCCGAAGAACGAGGGGGCGTGCAACGTCCGGACGACCTTCTCGACGCCCTCGCCGTTGCTGACGCGCACCTCGACCGTGCCCGCCGTCAAGATGTAGAGCCAGTGCGCCTGGGCGCCCTGCCGGCTGATGACCTCGCCGGCGCTGAAGGGGGCCTTGCGCAGGCGGGGCGCGAGCTGCGCGAGCTCGGCCGCGGTCATCGACTTGAAGAGCTCGAGGTCGTCGAGCAGCGCCACCCGCCGCGAGGTCTCGGCGGCCGCGCGGCGCTCCTCCCAGTGCTCGTTCTGCTTGGTGTGGTACTGGTTCTGCCGCGGCACCCCGAGCGGGATGCCCGCCCGCTCGAGCGCCGAGTGCACCCGCGCGTAGATCGCCGAGCTCGTCGGGTCGTCGCGCGCGAGGTCGACCAGCCAGTAGCGCACGGCGTAGCGCGCCAGGCCGTCGTGCCCCTCCTGGCCGAAGCCCGCGCAGATGCAGTCGGGCCGGGGCTCGGCCGCCACCCCCGCGATCGGCCCGGCGCAGAGCGCCTCGGCGACCACCTGCGTCACCCGCTCGGGCGGGTGCTCGAAGTCGACGTCGAACCAGACCCACATCCGGTGCGGGTGCGGCTCGTCGTCGCGCAGGCCGAGCACCAAGATCTGCTGGCCGAGCAGCGTCCCGTTGGGCACGATGAGCGTGTCGCCGTTGCGGGTCTCGAGCAGCGTGTGCCGCCACCTGATCTCGCGCACCCGCCCCTCGAGCTTGTTCTCGAGCCGCACCCACGCCCCCACCTGAATGGACCCATCCATCTGCAGCGCGACCCCGCCCACCAGGTTGCCGAGCGTCGGCTGCAGCGAGAGGCCGACGACGGCGGTGGCGACCGCGCTCGTCGCCAAGATGCCCGAGAAGTTCACCCCGAGCCGGTGAAAGAGCCCGAGGCAGGCGAGCGCGTAGACGAGGCCGACGACGACGTCCTGGGCGATCTTGGGCAGGTCGACCGAGAGCCGGGGCAGCGCGAGCTCGAAGCCCAGCCTCGCCGCCAGGCTGATGATCGTAAAGATGCGAAAGAGCTCGGCGAAGGCGTGCACCCGGTCGGCCCAGACCCAGAGCCCCGCCGCCGCGAGCAGCGCCGAGACGGCCCCGAGCACGACCGAGGTGGCGAAGAGAAAGAAGCTGCCGGCCACGCGGCGGCGCTTCGCCGGGGCGAAGCGGCCCACCAGCAGCACCGAGAGCACGAGCGCGGCCAGGAGCGCGAGCGTGGTCTTCGGCTCGAGCAGTTCGTAGACGTGGCGCGCGGACATCGCGTCGGGAGGCGTGGTCTCGGGCGGCATGGCGGCGCGTGGTTCGGGGGCCCGCATCTTACCGGTTTGGGCGGCGGCGGGGCGACCGCCGCGTGCGCCGGGGGCGCCGGCGGGCCATAACGAGCCCATGAACGGCATCGACGCGGCGCCAGACGCCTCGGGGTGGGGCGGGCGCACGCCGCGCGAGCTGCGCCACGAGCTCGAGACCCTCGCCGACGAGGTGCTCCAGGCCTACACCGGCCGGGCCGCCGACGACGTCGTGCGGCTCGCGGCGGGCCCGCTCATCGCCCGGCTCGCGCTCTACTTTCGCGACGAGCTCGGGCTCGAGCCCGAGCGCGCCGTCGATCTGGCGGGCGGCTTCGGCCTCTGCGTGTCGCCCGACTCGGGCCGCGTCAACGTCGCCGTCGCCGACGCCCTGCGCGCCTACTTCGACGCCGACGCCGCGCTCGCCCGCGATCTGCGCCGCCCCGACCGGCCGCTCGAGCACGTGCCCTACCGCCTCGTCTGGCCCGGCGCCTGAGGCGCGCTCGCGCCCCGCGCCGGCGCGTCCGCCTCGCGGGTGAGGCGCGCCGGCGCGTGCTACCCTACCGGGGCCATGCGCGAACTGGTCGACGAGCTGTGTTCCGAAGCGTGCGCGGGCCGGGCCCCGGGCTCGCCCGAGGGCGCGCGGGCGCGCGCGGCGGTGGTGCGGGCGCTGCGCGGGGCCGGGCTCGACCCCTTCGAGCAGCCGGTGCCCGGCTGCCGCGGCGCCAACGTCATCGCCACGCTGCCGGGCGACGTCGACCGGTGGGTGATCGTCGGCGCGCACTTCGACCACCTGGGCCGCTGGAAGGGCGAGGTCTTCTGGGGCGCCGACGACAACGCCGCGGCGGTGGCCATCTTGGCCGAGGTGGCGAAGGGGGCGGCGCGGCGGCGGCCGGCGGGCCGCGGCGTCGCCTTCGTCGCGTTCGACGGCGAAGAGCCCCCCTACTTTCTCACCGAAGCGATGGGCTCGCGCCACTTCGCGTCCCGCCCGCCGGTGCCGCTCGAGCGGGTCGACCTGATGGTCTGCATGGACCTGGTGGGCCACGCCCTCGGCCCCGCCGGCCTGCCGGGCGAGGTGCGCTCGTCGCTCTTCGCGCTCGGCGCCGAGCGCAGCGCGGGCACCGCCGCCCGGGTCGACGGGCTGGCCGCGGCCGAGCCGGGCGTCGTCCTGCGCCGGGTCGACGCCGAGGCCATCCCGCCGCTGTCCGATTACGAGCCCTTCTGGCGCCGCCGCGTGCCCTTCCTGTTCTTGACCGCCGGCCGCTCGCGCCACTACCACTCTCCCTCCGACACGCCCGAGACCCTCGACTTCGCGAAGATGGCCGCGACCGCGCGCTGGCTCGATCGCTTCGTGCGCGAGACCTGCGCCCGGCCCGAGGGGCGCGTCGAGTTCCTGCAGGGCGCGCGCGACGACGCCTCGACCCTGCGCTCGGTCGCGGCCCTGACCGAGGCCCTCGCGCCCGTCTCCGCGGAGGCGGCGCTGGGGCGGGCCGAGGCCTTGCGCCTGCTCGCGCTCTGCGACCGCGAGGGGCGCCTGCCCGGGCCCTGCCGGCCCGAGGCGGCCGCGCTCGTCATGCGGCTCGAGTCGGCCCTCGCCTGACCCGGGCCCGGGGCACCTCGCCCCCGCCCTCGCCCCGCCCCGGCGCCGGCCCTCGCGCCCCCGCGCCGGCCCCCGCCTGACCCAGACGCCGGGCGACGGGTCGTGGTAGAAGGCCGCCATGGCCCCCCCTTCCGAGGTGCGCGTGCGCTTCGCGCCCTCGCCCACCGGCTCCCTGCACATCGGCGGCGTGCGTACGGCGCTCTTCAACTGGCTCTACGCGCGGCGCTCCGGCGGCACCTTCGTGCTGCGCATCGAAGACACCGACCAAGAGCGCAGCACCGAAGAGAGCACGCGCGGCATCTTCGAGGCGCTGCGCTGGCTGGGCCTCGACTGGGACGAGGGGCCCGACAAGGGCGGCCCCTACGGCCCCTACACCCAGACCGAGCGGCTCGCGCTCTACCGGCAGTACGCCGACCGCCTGGTCGAAGAGGGCAAGGCGTACCGCTGCTACGCCACGAAAGAAGAGCTCGACAAGCTGCGCCGGCTCGCCGAGGCGAAGAAGCAGCAGTTCGTCTACCCGCACCTCTGGCGCGACAAGACCCCGGCCGACTGGCCCGAGGGCAAGCCCTACGTCATTCGCTTCAAGACGCCGCTCACGGGCGAGACGACCTTCCACGACGAGGTGTTCGGCGACATCACGACGCCGAACGACTCGCCGTCGATTCAAGACTTCATCTTGCTGCGGTCCGACGGCATCCCGCTCTACAATTTCGGCGCCGTCATCGACGACGTGATGATGAAGATCACGCTCGTCGCCCGCGGCCGCGACCACATCGGCAACACCACGCCCCAGGTCCTGCTTTACCGCGCCCTCGGCGCGCCGCTGCCGAAGTTCGCCCACCTGCCGATGATGCTCGCGCCCGACGGCAAGAAGCTCTCGAAGCGCGAGGGGCGCAAGTACAACATCCCCATCACGGTGACCGACTTCGTCGACGATCTCGGCACGCTCGCGGGCTACCGCGAGCTCGGCTACTCGCCCGACGCGCTCTTGAACTACCTCGCGCGCTTCGGCTGGAGCCACGGCGACCAAGAGGTCTTCTCGCGCCGCGAGCTCGTCGAGTTCTTCGACCTCGTCGGCCTCAACAAGTCCGACGGCAAGTTCGACGCGAAGAAGTGCCTCGCCGTCAACCACGACCACCTCAAGAGCGAGGCGCTCACGCCGACCGACGACCAGCAGGGCCAGCCCCACTACCCGGGCGGCGAGCGGCGCGGGTACCTCACCCACCTCCGGCCGCACCTCGAGGCCCGGGGCCTGTCGCCGACGAGGTTCGACGGCCTCGAGGGGCGCGAAGAGCACCGCCGCCTCCTGCGCGCGGGCCTGGCCACGGTGCGCGAGCGGGCGCGCACCTTCGCCGAGGCGGCGCAGATGCTCGACTACTACCTGCGCGAGGAGCCCGAGTTCGACGACAAGGCCCGCGCCCTGCTCAAGCCCGAGGCGGCGCCGCTCTTGCGCGCCTTCCGCGGGGTGGCGGCGGGCGTCGAGCCCTTCGCGGCGAAGCCGCTCGAGGAGGCGACGAACGCCTGGCTCGCCGCCGAGGGCAAGAACATCAAAGACGTCGCGCAGCCCGCGCGCGCCGCCCTCACGGGCCGCGTCGCCTCGCCGCCGCTCTTCGACGTGATGGCCGCGCTCGGCCGCGAGCGCGCGCTCGCGAGGCTCGACGCGGGCGCCGCCCTCGCGGCCGGGGCCGGGGCCGGGGCCGGGGGCTAAGGCGCGCGCCGCGCGGGGGTCGCCGTGGTCGACGCGCTCCAAGCCGCCGCCGAGCCGCCGCGGGGCCCGGCGGCGCTGCACGCGCTGCTCGCCCACCCGCTCGTCAAGGCCGCCCTGCCGGGGCCGGCCTTCCTGCTCTTCGGGCCGATCCTTTATTTGGTCTTCCGCAAGACCTGGGCCCGCATCGACCTCGACGCCCGGCGCGAGCGCGCGGCCACCATGGCCGAGGGCGCCTTCGACGCGCGCCCCGCGGTCGCCGCCTTCGTCGCCGCCTTCGGCCTGACGCTGCAAGAGTACTACGGCGGGGCGGCCACCTACTTCGCGCACCTGCACCCGCGCGTCGTCGGCTACTCGGTGCGCTACCCCTGGCTGCGCCCCGCCCTCTTCGCCGAGCTCTACAACTACGTTTTCTGGTCCGCGAGCCGCGTCTTCGTCTACGTCATCCTGCCATTCACCGTCTGGAAGATCGCCTTCCCCCGCGACAGCCTGCTCGACATGGGCCTGCGCCCGCGCGGCCTCCGGCAGCACGCCTGGGTCTACCTCGCTTGCCTCGCCCTCGTCGCCCCTTGCGTGCTGCTCGTCGCCCGCCAGCCCGACTTCGGCGCCTACTACCCGTTCTACCGGCAGGCCTCGCGCAGCTGGCTCGACTTCATCGCCTGGGAGCTCCTCTACTTCGCGCAGTTCGTCGGCCTCGAGATCTTCTTCCGGGGCTTCTGGCTCGCGGTCCTGCGCCGGCAGGCGGGCTCGGCCGCGATCTTCTCCATGGTCGTACCGTACTGCATGATCCACTACGGCAAGCCTTACCTCGAGGCGAACGGCGCCGTGCTCGCCGGCGTCGTGCTCGGCACCCTCGCCATGAAGACGCGCAGCATCTACGCCGGGCTCGGCGTCCACCTCGCCGTCGCCCTCGGCATGGACGTCGCCGTGCTCGCCTCCCGCGGCGGCCTGCCGCGCGCGTGGGTGCCCTGGTGAGCGCGCCGCGCACGGCGCGGGCCGGCGGGGCGCCGCCCGGGGCCGAAGGCGACCGGCCCCGGGGCGCGAGGGCGCCCCGGCCCGAGCCCGAGAACGCGCGGCCGCAGAGCGCGAGGCCGCCCCGGCCCGAGCCCGACGCCGGCGCCCCGGCCCGGCCCTTTCTCAAGTGGGCGGGCGGCAAGCGCAAGCTTTTGCCCGAGCTCGTGCGGCGCCTGCCGGCCGCGTTCGGCACCTACTACGAGCCCTTCCTCGGCGGCGGCGCGCTCTTCTTCCACCTGCGCCCGCGGCGCGCGGTGCTCGGCGACGCCAACGAGCGGCTGGTGCGCGCCTACCGCGGGGTGAAAGAGTCGGTCGACGAGGTCGTGGGCCTTTTGCGCTCGTACGCGCCGACGCGCGAGACCTTCGACCGGCTGCGGGCGCTCGACGTCGACCGGCGCTCGGACGCCGAGGTCGCCGCCTGGTTCATCGCCCTGAACCGCCTCGGCTACAACGGCCTGTACCGCGTCAACCGCGCGGGGCGCTTCAACGTGCCCTTCGGCGACTACCAGAACCCGCGCCTCTGCGACGAGGGCACGCTGCGCGCGTGCTCGAGCGCGCTCGCCGGCGCCGACCTCGTCGTGTCCGACTTCGCCGAGGTCGTCGCCTCGGCCCGCCGGGGCGACGTCGCCTACTTCGACCCGCCCTACGTGCCGCTCTCGGCCACCTCGTCGTTCACCTCGTACACGTCCAAGGGCTTCACGCTGGACGACCAGCGGCGCCTGCGCGACGCCGCGCGCGAGCTCTCGGCCCGGGGCGTGACGGCGGTCGTGTCGAACTCGGGCGCGCCCGCCGTGCGCGAGCTCTACGCCGGCCCGGGCTTCAAGCTCGCCCCCGTCAAGGTGGCGCGCGCCATCAACTGCAAGGGCGATGGCCGCGGCGCCGTCACCGAGCTGCTCATCGTCGCCCGGCCCGGGGCGCGGGCGCCGAGGCCGAAGCGCCCCGTCGGCGAGGGCTGAGCCAGCCGCCCCGATCGTCACGCAACCTGATGTTTTACGACGGCTTGACCCCGTCAATCTTACCAAGCGATGTTAAAATCGTGCCACCATGGGGCGCTATATTAACCTGAGCATGTTGGTATCTAGGCCGTTCATGGGGCGAACCGTTACCTCGCTGGTTCGTGGCGGTCGGCTCAAGCAGGTAGTCTTGTCATCGCGTCGTAGAATCGTGGGGGTCGAGCCCCCTTGATTGCTACAACCGTAGATTGATTCACCTTCGAAACGGCCTTGGTCGTACCATCGGGGGTTCTCCGAATCGGCCCGAGGTCGCGCGGCACGACCGGGCGTCTGCAGCCCCCGGCTTCCGCCGTAGGCGAAACACCGCTACGTTTCGCAACAACCTCTTGCGCCTGGGCGGCGTCTGGCGGGCGCACGCCCCCGCTGCTACCGTCTTGACGCTGCCCGTGCGAAACCGCTCCGTCGCCTTCGCCCTCACTCTCGTCGGCGCCCTCACCCTGCCGGCCTGGGCCTCGGCCGACATCTACAGCTACGTCGACAAGAACGGCGTCGTGCACTACCGCACCCGCCCCTCGAACGCCGCCCCCCGCTCGAAGCCCGCGGCGGCGGCCGACGACGGCGGGCCCGCCCCGCGCCGCCCGGCGCCCGCCGCCCCCGGCGACCGCTCGCCCGAGCGCTTCCGCCGCTACGACGAGTACATTCGCCAGGCGGCGGCGCTCTACCAGATCCCCGAGGCGCTGGTGCGCGCGGTCATCTCCGTCGAGAGCGACTACGATCCGCGCGCCGTCTCGCCCGTCGGCGCCGTCGGGCTGATGCAGCTGATGCCCGAGACCGCCCGCCGGATGGAGGTGCGCGACGCGGTCGACCCGCGCGAGAACATCTTCGGCGGCGTGCGCTACCTGCGCTCGCTCGCCAACCTCTTCAACGGCGATCTCGCGCTCACGGTCGCCGGCTACAACGCGGGCGAGGGCGCGGTGATGCGGCACGGGGGTATCCCGCCGTACGCCGAGACGCAAGAGTACGTGGTGCGCGTGCTCGCCAACTACCGCCGCTACCGCTCGACGCCCGACCCGGTCGAGGCCGGCGCGGGCCCGCCGCCCTGATCAACGCGGCGGGTGAGTTCGGTCGGCCGGCGCGGCCCCCGGACTCGAAGAGGGGGTTGCGAAACGCGCCCGCTGGCTGCCCCCGAGTCAACTCGGGGGCAGCGGACGCCCGCTCGTGCCGCGCGGCCTCGGGCCGATTCGGCGAGCAAAGCCCGCCCCCTTGGTGGGGGCCGGGCTCGCGCGGGCGCCGAGCTTCCGGGCGAGCTCGCGTCAGCGGATCGCGACGCGGGAGCCGCGCCTCCGGCGGGGCTTGGACGGCCGTTTCCGAGGGCGTTCGCTGCCCCAGGCTTTCGCCTGGGCGGCCCGCCGGCCTCGTTTTGCAACCCCCTCTTCGAGTCCGGGGCCGCCGGGCGCTTTCGGCGCGTCGGCCCTCGCGCCGCGGCGCCAGCCCGGCGCGGCGCGCTCAGCGCTCTTGGCGGCGGGCGCGCAAGAGGGCGTTGTGAATCATCGTCTGCCGCTCGTTCTCGTCTTCCCAGCGGCGGCGCGTGCTCTCGCTGAGGGCGTGCAGCGGGTCGAAGTAGAGGTAGTACTCGCCCTTGCGGACGTTCGGCGAGGTGTAGACGCTGACGCCGGTGTCGCGGTCGTAGTGCTCGTAGCTGTGCGCGTCGCGCTTGCCGCCGCCGCCGGGCGCGTCGACGACGAAGGTCGGCGTGTTGAAGCCCGCGGTCAGGCCGCGCACGTGCTTCTCGATGTAGATGGCCGTGTCGAGCGTGGTGCGCAGGTCTTCGACGCCGCGCACGAGGTCGTGCACGTACACGTAGTAGGGGTGCACGTTGACGTGGCCGAGGCGCTTGATGAGCAGCTGCATCGTCTCGACCGTGTCGTTGACGCCGCGCTGCAACACCGACTGGTTTCGCACCGTCACGCCGCGCTCGAAGAGCGCGTTCATGGCGTCTTCGGTGATGCCCGTGATCTCGTTCGGGTGGTTGAAGTGCGTGTGCAGCACCACCTCTTTGTGCAGCGCCCGCCCCTTCTCGACGACGCCGCAGAGCGCGTCGCGCCAGGCCGTGTCGGTGAGCAGCTTCTGCGGCATCACCGCCGGGCCCTTGGTCGCGAACCGAATGCGCCGGATGTTCGGCATCGCCAAGAGGGCGTTGCCGATCTCGGAGAGCTGGCTCGCCCGCAGGTTGTACGCGTCGCCGCCCGAGACGACGATGTCTTCGAGCTCGGGGCGCGAGGCGATGTAGGCGAAGGCCAGGCGCCAGCGCTCTTCGTTGACCTTGAGGTTTACCTTCTCGACCTCCTCGGTGTCGACGCCGACCGCGTAGCTGCGGGTGCAGAAGCGGCAGTAGACCGGGCAGGTGTTCAGCGGCAGAAAGAGCGCCTTGTCGGGGTAGCGGTGCGTCAGGCCCGCGACGGGCGCGTCGCCCTGCTCGTTGAGCGAGTCGAGGTTGAGGCAGGGGTGGTCGGGCTGCAGCTTCGAGCCGACGGGCACGAACTGCCGACGCAGCGCGTCTTCGTAGGGGTTCTGCCAGTCGATGAGGCTGAGCAGGTAGGGCGAGACCCGCACGCTCATCGGCGCGCGCTTGAAGCCCTCTTCGGCGTCGGCGATGAACTCGGGCGAGACCAGATCGCGCAGCGCGTTAAGCAGCTTGTCGATGCGCGTGATGGTGTTCTTCGACTGCCAGGCGTGGTCGAGGAAGGTCGCCTCGCTGACCTCGGCGTACGCGGGGATTTTACGCCAGAACTCGTCTCGACGTAGCTGCCGGTAGATGAGCGTTTCGGGGTCGACGGGGGGCTTTTTCGGCGCCACCCCCTCGGGCAGGGGCGTCGTCGCCGCCGCCTCGGACGAGACGAGTTGCAGTCGCATGATGGGTGTTTCCCACGAGGGCCACGGCGCGGCAATAGATGCCCTTCGCCCCTTCGCCGCCCCCGTCCGTGATGCGCCGCCCGGGCGGCGCGGAGGGGCGGGCCCGACGCGAAGGTGGTTCGGGGCGGGCGGCGGGTCTCGCGCGCTGGGGCGGGCCTCACGCGCTGAGGCGGGCGGCGGGTCTCGCGCGCTGGGGCGGGCCTCACGCGCTGGGGCGGGCGGCGGGCCTTGCGCGCTGGGGCGAGCGGCGGGCCTCGCGCGTCGGGGCGGGCGGCGGGCCTCGCGCGCTGGGGCGGGCCGCGCGTGCCGCAACGGGCGGCGGGCCTTGCGCGCCGCGGCGGGCGGCGGCCCCGTCGCTTTTTCGGGGGCGCCCTGTAAGGGGCCGACCCGGGCCCGCGTAGGTAGGACCACGACGCCGCGGCGTCTCGACGCCAGACTAGGAAAGCCCGACATGCACGCCCCCCGCCCCCGTTCGCTCCGCAACGCCTCGCTCTTCGGCCTCTGGTCGCTGCTGGCCGCCCTCGCTGCCGGCTGCAGTTCGGGGGCGCATGACTCGTCCGGCCGGGGCCCGGCCACGCCCGCGGCCGAGCCGAACGGCTGGGGCACCTCGGCCGAAGCCCAGTCCGAGCCCGGGGCGCCCCCTCCCCCCGCCGCGGCGCCCGCCGACGCGGGCGGCGCGACCGCCCCCTCCCCCTCCCCCGCCGAGCCCTCGCGCGAGGCGCGCTCCGAAGAGCGGCCGGGCCTGGCGACGCACTGGGGCGAGACGCGCTCGTCGCACGTGCGCACGACGACCTTCGACCGCGCGAGCGGCTCGAGCCCCTTCGCCACGGCGACGCTCTGGTACAACGATCGGCAGGGCGCGCGCACCATGGCCGCGAGCGAGGGGCGCGGCCGCCGCTCGTTCGCCTCGCTCGAGCTCGCCCAGGGCGGCGTCACGGTGAGCCTGCGCGGCGAAGACGGCTCGACCCTGCCGGCGGTGTCGAGCGGCGGGCGCCTGGTCGCGGTCGGCGACGCCGGCAGCCGCTACACCATCCAGCTCGTCAACCACACCCCCGCGCGCTTCGAGGCCGTCGTCTCGGTCGACGGGCTCGACGTGCTCGACGGGCGCGAGGCGACGGTCTCGAAGCGCGGCTACATTCTCGCGCCGCACGCCACGGTCGAGATCGACGGCTTCCGGCGCAGCGAGTCGGCCGTCGCGGCCTTCCGCTTCGGGTCGGTGTCGGGCTCGTACGCGGCGCGCAAGGGCGACGACCGCAACGTCGGCGTCGTCGGCGTCGCGCTCTTCCACGAGGCGGGCACCGAGCCCTGGCCCTGGGACGAGAACGAGGCCCGCCGCCGCCGCAACGCCAACCCCTTCCCCGGCCGCTTCGCCGAGCCCCCTCCGTGAATTTTGGCCCCGGCGGGCGCGGGCCCGCCAGAAATTTAACGCCGCGCGGCGCGCCCTGCTATGCGGCCGGGCCCGCCCATGTCGGCCGACCTCAACCCCTCGCAGCTGGCCGCGGTCGAGCACGACCGGGGCCCCATCCTGGTGCTCGCCGGCGCCGGCTCCGGCAAGACGCGCGTGGTCACGCGCCGCATCGCGCGGCTCATCGAGCGCGGCACGCCCGCCTGGTCCATCGTGGCGATGACCTTCACCAACAAGGCGGCCGAAGAGATGCGCGAGCGCGTCGCACACCTGACCGGCCCGAAGGCGGCGAAGGAGCTGCGCGTCACGACCTTTCACAGCTTCGGCCTCGACGTGCTCGGGGCCGAGGCGCACGCCTTCGGCTTCCGCGGCGGCGCCTTCACCATCTTCGACCAGGCCGACAGCCTCGGCGCCATCCGCGAGATCTTGCGCACGGTCGACGCCGGCCGGCGCTTCGACGTCGCGGCGATTCAGGCGCGCATCAGCATGGCGAAGAACGCCTTCGAGACGCCCGAGACGTGGCGCCCGCGCGAGCACGACGAGTACGACGAGATCGCGCACGCCGTCTACCCGCGCTACCTCGCCGCCCTGCGCGCCTTCCAGGCCTTCGACTTCGACGACCTGGTGACCGAGGCGGTGCACCTCTTTCGCCGCCGCGAGGACATTCGCCAGAAGTGGCAGAACAAGGTGCGCTACCTGCTCGTCGACGAGTACCAAGACACCAACGCCTCGCAGCTCGAGCTGGTGCGGGTCTTGGCCGAGGGCCACCACAACGTGATGGTCGTCGGCGACGACGACCAGTCGATCTACGCCTGGCGCGGCGCCGACGTGAACAACATTCTCGACTTCGAGCGGCACTTTCCCGGCGCGCGCGTCGTCAAGCTCGAAGAGAATTACCGCTCGCGGCCGCCCATCTTGCACGTCGCCAACGCCGTGCTGGCCAAGAGCCAGGCGCGCCGCCACGGCAAGGTGCTCAAGCCGACGCTCTCGGGCGGCTCGAAGGTCGAGCTGGTGGTCTGCCCCGACAACGACACCGAGGCGGCCGTGGTCGCCGACGAGATCCAGCGCGCGCTCGGGGCCGACCCGCAGCTCCGGGCGCGCGACGTGGCCGTGCTCTACCGCTCGAACGGCCAGGCCGAGGCGATCGAGATCGCCCTGCGCGAGCGGGGCGTGCCGCACCGGGTGCTGGGCGGGCAGAAGTTCTACGAGCGCAAGGAGGTGAAAGACATTCTCGCCTACCTGCGCGTGGCGACGCGGCCCGACGACGAGCTCAGCGTGCGGCGCGTCATCAACTACCCCTCGCGCGGCATCGGCGAGACGGCGCTCGAGCGGCTCGGCCTCTTCGCGACGGCGCGCGACCTCACGCTCTACCAGGCGGTCGAGCGGGCGCAGGCCATCGACAACCTGCCCGCCGCGGCGGTCGAGGGCTGCCGGGCCTTCTGCGCGCTGGTCGAGCAGACGCGCCGCGAGCTCGGCCAGGGGCGGCCCTCGCACCAGGTCGCGCTCGACCTGGTCGAGCGGGCGGGCATCCGGCAAGATTTGATGTCCGCCTCGACCTCGGGCGAGGTCTTTCAGCGGCGCTGGGGCAACGTCGAGACCATCGTGCGCAGCCTGCGCAAGCGCGACGAGAAGGCGGGCACGGGCATCGAGAAGCTCGCCGAGTACCTGCGCCTCTTGCAGCTCTCGATCGACGCCGAAGAGGGCGCGCAGCTCGACCAGGTCACCCTCTCGACGATGCACGGGGCGAAGGGCCTCGAGTACAAGCTCGTCTTCTTGCCGGGCCTCGAAGAGGGGCTCATGCCGCACAGCCGCACGCTCGTCGAGCGCGCGACCGACGTCGTCAGCCAGGACATCGAAGAGGAGCGCCGCCTCTTTTACGTCGCCATCACCCGCGCCCGCGAGCGGCTCGTCATGCTGCGCTCGAAGACGCGGGCCTCGCGCGGCAAGCCGGCGCTGCGCACGCCGAGCCGCTTTCTCGCCGACATACCCCCCGAGCTCGTGATCGAGCGCGAGATCACCGTCAAGGCGACGCCGCCGCCCACCGTGATGGCGCAGGGGGCGTCGTCGCTGCTCGCGGCGATCGAGTCGGGCGCGGGCGGCGCGCCGACGCGGCCGCGGCTGCCCGTGCGGCGGCGGTAGGCGGGGGGCGCCCGCGGCTGCCCGTGCGGCGGCGGGGGGCGGAGAGCGCCCGCGGCCCCGTCTGGCGGCGGGAGGCGGAGAGCGCCCGCGGCCCGGCCGGGGGCCCTTGCCCGGCGGGCCCGTCGGACACCCCAAACTCGCCCCCCTGTTCGGGGGGCTCAGACAGTGGGGGCCCCGTCCTTTGGGCCCGCCGGGCAAGGGCCCCCGGCCGGGCCGCGGGCGCTGGGCCGCGTCAGCGAAAGAGCTCGGCGCGGTAGTGGGCGAGCTCGGCGAGGCTCGCGCGCAGGTCGTCGAGGGCGGTGTGGCTCTTCTCTTGCTTGACGAACTGCTTGTCTTCGCCGTACCAGGCCTGGCAGAGCACCTTCAGGCTCGAGACGTCGAGCTGCCGGTAGTGCAGGTAGCGCTCGAAGGCGGGCAGGTAGCGGCGCAAGAAGAGGCGGTCGTGGTGAATCGAGTTGCCCGCCAAGATGGCCGCGCCGAAGGCGAAGTGGCGCGAGACGAGCGCGAGCGCCTTCTTCTCGGCGTCGTCGGCGGTGAGGGTCGAGGCGCGGACGCGGTCGAGGAGCCCGTTCTTCGTGTGCATGTCGCGCACGAAGGGGGCCATCTTGGCGAGCGCCTCTTCGGGCTGCCAGACCGCCGTCGCCCACTCGTCGATGGGCACGAGGTCGGCGCCGGTGACGACGATGCCGATCTCGACGATGACGCACGAGGCGGGGTCGAGCCCGGTCATCTCGAGGTCGAGCCAGACGAAGCGCGGGGGTTGCATGGCGCCCGGCTTTGGCACGAGCGCGCCCGCGCGTCGACGGCCGCGGGGGCGCCCCGCGCCGCGCGACGGGCGCGCAGGGGCTGGGCGGGCGACCGGCGACAGGCTAAGAGCGGGGCCATGTCGCTCGTGCTCGTCAGCGCCGGCGTCCTCGTCGAGCGGGGGCGCGTTCTCGTCACCAAGCGCAAGGCGGGCTCGCACCTCGCGGGCCTCTGGGAGTTCCCGGGGGGCAAGGTGGCGCCGGGCGAGAGCCCGCAGGCGGCGCTCGTGCGCGAGCTGCACGAAGAGCTCGGCGTGCGCGTGCGCGTGGGCCGCCCGATCGACGTCACGCACCACGCCTACCCGGAGCGCGAGGTGCTCTTGCTTTTCTTTTCGGTCGAGCGCGAGGCGGGCTCGCCCGAGCCGCGCCCGATCGACGTGGCCGACCTCGCGTGGGTCGGGGCCGAGGGGCTGGGCGAGCTCGCGTTCCCGCCGGCCGACGACGCGGTGCTCGACGCGGTGCGGGGGCTTTTGCGGGGCGGCTGAGGCAAGCCCCGCGGGGCGAGGGCCGTTGCGGGGCGGCTGAGGCAAGCCCCGCGGGGCGGAGGCCTTGCGAGGCGGCTGGGGCGGGCCCTTCAGGGGGTCGGGGCGGGGGACGGGGGCGCGCCGCCGCCGGCGAGGCGCTCGCCGGCCACGCGCAGCACCGGCGCCCGGGCGAGCCGCGAGGCGGGCTCGTCGAAGGTGAAGACGGCGCCGGCGATCTCGAGCGCGAGCGAGTGAAAGCGCTCGTCGGGCGAGCTCTCGCCCTGAAAGCTCGGCAGCGTGGCCCAGAAGCGCGAGCGGCGCAGCGCCCCGGCGAGCGCCCGCTGCTCGTCGGGGTCGAGCGACCGCCGCCCCTCGGGCCCGGCGCGGCCGCAGCGCACGACGACCCCCTCGGCGTAGACCCAGCGGCTCGAAGCGTTGCCCTCGAGGACGCGATAATCGACCCGGAAGGGCCGCGAGGGCGGGGCGCCCATCTCGAGGCGCACGAGCTCTCGCTCGACGGCCTCGCCCACGTGCACGGCCTCGACCACCTGACCCTTGACCTGATCGAGGCTCGCGCCGAACACCTTGCCCTGGCGCAGGGCGAGGTCGGGGCGCGACGCCGTCTCGGCCAGCCGCGAATAGACGCCGTGGCCCTGGCGGCGCAAGAAGAAGAGCCAGCTGCCGCCCGGCATGAGCTCTTGCTCGTGCGCCAGGGTCTGAACGGTCAGGGGGTTCTCGACCGGGTGGCCCGTCCACTGTTCGGCGACGCGCACGATGGTCACCGGCCCCTTGGGGCCCGGCTCGATGTCGACGCGGCCGACGACGACCGCGTCGGCGCGCATGGTCCAGTCGGTGACGCCGGCGCCGGCGCGCGGGTCGGCCAGGCAGGCGTCGGAGCCGGGCGGCGGCGGCTTGGCCGAGAAGCAGCCGGGGGGCCCGCCGAGCGCCGCGGCGAGGGCGAGCGCGGGGGCGAGACGGGCGGGGCGGGCGGAGCCCGAAGCGTGTCGTCGTGCGCCCATGGGGTGCCGGCAGCCTACCCCGGTTCGGCCTCGGGTCGAGCCCGGCCTTCGCGGCGGCGATTTCCGCGTCGGCGCCCGGCGCGGCCCGCCGGCCGGGGGCGAGGCGGCTGCGCACCGCGCCCGGCCGTGGTAGGCCGGCGCCCCGCGAGCCCATGCCGAGACGTTACGCCCCCAGCGCCTGCCTCCTCGCCGCCGCCCTCGCCTTGCTCGCGCCGGCGGGCTGCGGGCGCCGCCAGCACTTTTCGGTCGATCGGGTCGACGAGCTCGCCTACCCGGCCTGCGCCGACGGGTCCGACCGGGCGGCGCCCGAGGTGCTGGCCGAGTCGCGCTTTCGCAGCGGCCCCGACGACACGCGGGCCGTGCTGCTCGAGCGCGCGCGCGTCGAGCGGCGCGGCTGCCTGCGCGCGGTCACGGTGCGGCAGGTGACGGGCACGCAGATCGCCGACGTCGAGGCGATCTACGACGAGAACCTCTTGCCCCTGCGGCTCTGGCGTCGCTTCGCGACGCCCCGGGAGGGCGCGCGCTCGTTCGACGTCGACCTCAAGCGCTTCGACTTTCGCACCCCCGAGCTCGGCGTCAAGCACCGGGGCCCGGGCGGCGGCGTCGATTATGAGGTTCTGCGGGGCAAGGGGGGCGAGAAGCCGCGGGCGCTCATCGGGCCGGGGCGGGGGCTGCTCACGGTCTGGCTCTGGCGCGCCAAGCTCGCCGTCGGGCAGAAGCTGCGCGAGCGCGTGCTCGATTTTCGCGGCGTCGAGGTCCTGCGCGACGTGACGCTGATGCGGCACGAAGACCGCGACGACGCGGCCCTCGGGCGGCGGGTGCGCGTCTACACGATCTACGGCCGCGAGCCCTTCTTCGCCGACGAGAACGACGTGGTGCTCGGCGACCTGGCCGGGCTCCTGCCCGCCGGCGCCGACGCCGCGGCGCCGCCCCTCGACGCCCTCGACGCGCCCGACCCGGTCGGCACGCCCTGATTCCGCCGGCCGCCCCGCCGATCGCATTGGAGCCCGGCGGGCTTGGGGGTAGGGTGGGCGCCATGGCATTGACCGGCGGGCTCGCCCCGGGCTTCCTCCTCGCTTCGCCCCAGCTCGGTGACCCCAACTTCGAGCGCACCGTGGTCTTGCTGGCCCACCACGACGACGAGGGGGCGCTCGGCTGGGTGATCAACGGCCGGCCGCTGGTGCCCGTCCGGCAACTTTTGCACGACGCCAACATCGTGCCGAGCGGCGTGACGCTGCCCGAGACCGAGGCGTTCTCGACCATGGTGCGCGTCGGCGGCCCGGTGGTGCCCGGCTCGGCGTGGCTGGTCTACTGGCGCGACGAGCGCGCCACGTCGTACGCGGGCGAGCACGATCTCGGCGGCGGGGTCGCCGTCACCGGCGCGCGCGAGGCGCTCGAGGCGGTCGCGCGCGGCGAGGGGCCGCGGCAGTTTCGCATGTTCCTCGGCTACGCGGGCTGGGGGCCCCAGCAGGTCGAAGGCGAGATCCGCGCCGGCGCCTGGCTGCCCTCGTCCTTCGACGCCTCGCTGCTGGCGCTCGAGGCCGAAGCGATCTGGGCCGTCGGCTACAAGCAGGCCGTCGGCACCGTGCCGATGGCGTTCACCGGCACCAAGCGCGGCTCGGCCTAGGCTCTGTCCGCCCGAACACCGGGCAGGGAGTCGGGCGAACGGAACGAGACTCACTCCGTCTCGTGCCGCGCCGCGAAGTCGCCGGCGGCCGCTCGGCGGGTGGCGAGCGGCGCGGTCAACGGGCCGAGCGCGCCGCCCGCGCCGGGCCCGGGCCCCCTGGCGCCCATTTCGCTTGCGGCGGGCGCCGCCTCCCCCCTAAGCGGAGAGCCACCATGAAGCGCAATCGCCAAGGGGCGCGGGCGCGGGGCCTCGGGCCCTTCGCCGCCGGGTTGGGTCTAGTGCTGCTCGCGGCGTGCGGGCCCGAGGGGCCGGGCGCCGCGCCGAAGCCGGCGGGGCGGGCCGAGGCGCCGCCGGCCGTGGCGCCCGCGCGGGCCGAGGCGCCGGCGACGGTCGAGGAGGCGCGCGCCTTCTTCGAGGCGGTGAACGCCGACCTGAAGCGCCTCTATTCGAACCGCGAGACGCTCGGCTTCATCAGCATGACGTACATCACCGACGACACCGAGCGGATGTCGGCCCAGGGCGAGGAGGCCGTGATGGCCTACCTGCAGGGCGCGATCGAGCGGGCGAAGCGCTTCGAGGGGGTGCAGTTGCCGCCCGAGCTCGCGCGGATGCACCTGCTCTTGCGGCTCGCCGCGACGGTGCCCGCGCCGGCCGCGCCGGCCGAGCGGGCCGAGCTCGCGCAGCTCATCGCGTCGATGTCGGGCGACTACGGCAAGGCGAAGTACTGCCCGAAGGGCGGCGGCAAGTGCAAGGACCTGGGCGAGCTGTCGGCGACGCTCAAGAAGAGCCGCAAGTACGACGAGCTCGCCGAGGCCTGGACGGGCTGGCACGACGCGGCGGCGCCGCTCAAGCCGAAGTTCACGCGCTACGTCGAGCTCGGCAACCGGGGGGCGAAGGCGCTCGGCTTCCGCGACCTCGGCGAGTACTGGCGGGCCGGCTACGACATGCCGCCCGACGCCTTCGCGGGCGACGTCGAGCGGCTCTGGACGCAGGTCAAGCCGCTCTACGACGAGCTGCACTGCTACGTGCGCGGGCAGCTCCAGAAGGCGTACGGCAAGGGCAAGGTGCCGGACGGCGCGCCGATACCCGCGCACCTGTTCGGCAACATGTGGGCGCAAGAGTGGGGCGAGATCTACCCGCTCGTCGAGCCCTACCCGGGCCAGGGCTCGCTCGACGTGACGGCGAGCCTCAAGCGGCAGAAGTACGACGCGGTCAAGATGGTCAAGCTCGCCGAGCGCTTCTTCACCTCGCTCGGCATGGACCCGTTGCCCGAGACCTTCTGGAAGCGCTCGCTCTTCACCAAGCCGCGCGACCGCGAGGTCGTCTGCCACGCGAGCGCCTGGGACGTCACGTACAACGACGACCTGCGCATCAAGATGTGCATCGAGCCCGACGAGGAGAACCTCATCACGCTGCACCACGAGCTCGGGCACAACTACTACTATCACTACTACTACCAGCTGCCCGTGCTCTTCCAATCGGGCGCCAACGACGGCTTTCACGAGGGCATTGGCGACACGCTCGCGCTCTCGGTGACCCCGAGCTACCTCAAGAACGCGGGGCTGCTCGAGGCGCTGCCGCCGGCGAACGAGAAGGCCGTCATCAACCAGCAGCTCAAGCTGGCGCTCGACAAGGTGGCCTTCTTGCCCTTCGGCAAGGTCATCGACCAGTGGCGCTGGGGGGTCTTCTCGGGCTCGATCACGCCGCAGAACTACAACGCGTCGTGGTGGGCGCTGCGCCGCAAGTACCAGGGCGTCACGCCGCCGGGCGCCCGCTCCGAAGAGCACTTCGACCCGGGCGCCAAGTACCACGTGCCGGGCAACACCCCGTACCTGCGCTACTTCCTGGCGCGCATTTACCAGTTCCAGTTCCACCGGGCGCTCTGCCGCGCGGCGGGGCACCAGGGGCCGCTGCACACCTGTTCGATTTACGGCAACAAGGAGGCGGGCCAGAAGCTCATCGGCATGCTGCGCCTCGGCGCGAGCCGGCCCTGGCCCGAGGCGCTCGCGGCGCTGAGCGGCGAGCGGCAGGGCGACGCGGGCGCGCTGCTCGAGTACTTCGAGCCCCTGCGGGGGTGGCTGCGCGAGAAGAACCAGGGCGCGCGCTGCGGTTGGGGCGAATGAGCCGGCGCGCGCAAAGGCCGGGCCCCTTCCGGCGCCTGCTCCCGCTCGCGCTCGCGCTGCTCGCCCTGCCCCCGGGCTGCGGCGACGACGACGGCGGCGGCGGGGGCGCGTGCGCGGCCGGGCAGATCGCCTCGTGCGCCTGCGCCGACGGGGCGCCGGGCGAGCGGGCCTGCCGGGCCGACGGCGCGGGCTACGAGGCCTGCGCGTGCCGGGCGCCCGAGCCGGGCTGCGCGGCGCCGGTCGAGGCGAGCCACCCGATCGAGGGCGCGCGGCACGTGCCGACCTGCTCGGCGCGCGTCGCGTACGCGACCAACCCGCCCTCGTCGGGCGACCACTACCCGCAATGGGCCGCCTTCGGCTCCTACCGCGAGGCCGTGCCGGCCGAGTTCCTCGTGCACAACCTCGAGCACGGGGCCGTGGTCATCGCGCACAACTGCCCGGGCGCCTGCCCGCCGGCCGACGCCGCGTGCCCGGGGCGCTGCGCGGCCGCGGTCGCCGAGGCCGAGGCGCTCGCGGCCGCGTACGGGCCCGACCCGCGCTGCGCGGCGCCGGTGCGAAACCGCTTCGTCGTCACCCCGATGCCGACGCTCGACGTGCCCTTCGCGGCCGCGGCCTGGGGGCACACGCTGCGGGCGGGCTGCTTCGACCGGGCCGCGTTCCTGCGCTTCGCCGAAGCGCACTACGCCCGGGGCCCCGAAGACGTCTGCGCCGACGGCATCGACCCCTTCGCCGCCGGCCCGCCGTGCCCCGGGCTCGCGCCCTTACCCCCGCGCGCCCCGGGCGGCCTAGCCTCGCGGGTAGAAACGGCGGACTGCGTCGCCCTTACCCCCGCGCGCCCCGGGCGGCCCCCGGGCCGGGGCGGGCGCGGCGGCAAACCGATCGGAAGCGCCGGCGGGCCCGGAACGCCCTTGGCATACCCCAAACCGGCCTTGGGTCGAAGGCCGAAGCCCCGCTCGCCGGGCGCGCGGCGCGCGCGAACGCGGCCCGAAGAGGCCGGGCCGCGCGCCCCGGGGGCGCCCGCGCCGGGGCCGGAAGAGGAAAGCGCTGGACGCGTGGGGGCCGTTGCGATACTGCGTAAGCGCCTGGGCCGACGCTTAACGCAAGGGGCTGGTGCTACGTTTTCTGGTACGCACGGCCCGCCCCGACGCCTCGGCCGATTTGGGCCTACCAGAGGGGCCCGGGCTCGCCCCGCGGGGCCGCCCCGGCCCGATTACAAACAACGAAGGCGTTACCCAAACCAAATGCTCCAGCGCGATCTCGAACGCATCGCACGCCAGCTCTCCCAGGGCGTGATTGGCACCTTGCGCGAGGCGAGCGTCGAAGAGCTCGCCGAGCTCTTCCCCGCGGTCGGCCGCCTGCTGCGCCAGGCCGAGCGGGGCGCGGCCGCCGCCGAGCGCGACCGGGGCCGCGAGCGCAAGCGAGAGCGCGATCGGCGCCCGGCGCCGCCGCCGGCCCGGCCCTCGTCGGTCAAGCGGCGCGAGGCGCCCGCGCCGAAGCCCGCGCTGGCGGGGCCGCTCGGCAGCACCTACGCCGCCTCCGTCGAGCACGCGCTCGGCCAGTCGCCCGGCGGCCTGCGCAGCGAAGAGATCCAGGCGCGCGTCATGGTCGGCACGCGCGAGCTGCGCACCATCTTGAACGCCCTGGTCGGCTCGGGCCGCGTCGTGCGCCGCGGCCAGGCGCGCGGCACCCGCTACGCCCTCGCCGGCGACAGCTTCCGCGACCGCGCCCCCGCGGGCCCCGCGTCCGCCGACGCCGAGCCCGCGGTCGACATCGAGCTCGCCAACGCGCTGCGCGCCCGCCTCGCCGACAGCGCCGCCCCCATGACGCTCGCCGAGCTCGAGGCCGCCTCCGGGCGCCCCCGCGCCGAGCTGCGCCCCGCGCTCGACCACCTCATCAAGCTCAACCTCGCCACCCGCGAGGGCCACGGCCCCGCCTCGCGCTACCTGCTCGCCCCCCAGGGCTCGCCCGTCGTGCGCCGCTCGGCCGACGCCGGCCCCCCGCGCGTCGTGCGCCGGCCGCCCAAGGCCAAGGCCTGGCAGCCCACGCTCAACCTCGACGCGCCCGGCCCCAACGCCCACGGCGACGGCCCCGGCGAGCCCTCGTCGCCCGCCGCCGAAGGCTAGAGCGCCGGGCCGCCGCCGAAGGCCGGGCGCCCCCGCGATCGCCGGGGCGCCCCGAGGCGGGCGCCCCCGCCCCGCGCGCCGCCCTAGGTCGCGGCCGGCAAGAGCACGCGAAAGATCGCGCCGCCCGCAGGCGCGTCGAGCACCTCGATCGTGCCGCCGAGCTTGTCGACCGCGAGCGTGCAGAAGGTCAGGCCGAGCCCCTGGTTGTAGCCGCGCAAGTCGACCGACATGCTGGCGAACTTGTCGAAGACCTTCGCCTTCGCCTCGTCGGGCACGCCCGGGCCGTCGTCGACGACGTCGATGCGCAGGCGCGCGCCCTCGCGCGCGAGCTCGACGACGACCGACGAGCGCGCGTGGCGCAGGGCGTTGTCGACCAGGTTCTCGATCACCCGCGAGAGCAGCCCGGCGTCGGTGGCGACGCGGGGCGGGGCGCCGCGCGCCTCGATCGCGAGGCCGTAGCTGGCGACCAGCGGCGCCTGCATGCGCACGACCTCGTCGACGACCGCCCGCGGGTCGACCGGGCTCGCCTGTACGGCGAGCTCGGCGTGCTCGAGCCGGTAGACGTCGAGGAACAGCCGGATCATGCGGTCGAGCCGGTCGGCCGCCAGGCGCGCCTGCGTGAGCCGGTCGCGCGCCCGCCCCGGCCGGTCGAACTCGCGCAGCACCATGTCGACGTTCAGGCGCAGCGCCGCGAGCGGGTTCTTCATGTCGTGCGCCACGAGCGTCGCGAGCAGCTCGCGCAGGCGCTGGGCTTCGACCTCCTCGGTGACGTCTTCGATGAGCAGGAACGCGAAGCGCCGCTCGCCCGAGGGGAAGCCCCGCAGCCGCAGCCGCACGTCGCGCGGCTTCGGCACGTGCGGGAAGGGGAACTGGAACGACAGGTCGGCCGCGAGCCCCTCGCCGCCGCGCGCGTAGCGATCGAAGGCCGGCACGAGGTCGCACGCGGCGGTGCAGGGCGCCACGTCGCGGAAGAAGTCGCGCCCGAGCACCGAGGCCGCCGGCCGGCCCGCGATCGCCTGCTCGTACGCGTTGTAGCGCACCACGCGCCCCGCCTCGTCGAGCACGACGACGCCGAGGGGCAGCGCGTCGATCAGGTCGGACACCAGCCGGTCGTCGGCCCCGCTCGACAAAATACGCCCGAGCGAGGCCGCCTGATCAGAAGCGGGGAAGGACGCGGGGGGGGGCGTCGGCCGGGCCATCGCGCAAGCTCGCCTTTTTTGTAGACCCACCGCCCGCCAAGTCCAGGCAAAATGTCGGCCCGCCCGCGCCGGCCCGTGCTTAGCCCGCCCCCGCGAGCAGCGGCGCGGGGGCCCGAACGGGGCCCGGCGCGAGGCGGCCGCGGTCGTAGAGGGCGAGCAGCTCGCGCGGCGAGCGCGGCCGCGGGTCGCCGACGAGGCCGAGGGCGTGGGCGAGCTGGCCCCAGACCTCGGGCGCCGAGCGCCCCGCCTCGCGCTGGTCGCGGACGGGCACGCCCCGGTGCCGCTTGGCGAGCCGCTCGCCGTCGGGGCCGAGCACCAGCGGCGTATGCAAATAGAGCGGCGGCGCCCGGTCGCCCAGCAGCCCCCAGAGCAGCACCTGGCGCGCGGTCGAGGCGGCGAGGTCGGCGCCGCGCACGACCTGGGTGACGCCCATGGCCAGGTCGTCGACCACCACCGCGAGCTGGTAGGCGAACGCCCCGTCGCCGCGCCGGAGCACGAAGTCGCCCGTCGTCTCGGCGACCGCCTCGTCGCGCCCGCCCCGCGCCAGATCGCGGTAGGCCGCGCGCGCCCCCTCGGGCAGCGCGAAGCGCAGGGCGGGCGGCCGCCGGAAGGCGCGCGGGCGCAGGCCGAGGGGGCGGCAGGTGCCGGGGTAGCGCGGCCCCTCGTCGTCGGGCCCGTGCGGCGCGCTCGCGGCGCGCGCGATCTCGGCGCGCGAGCAGTCGCACGCGTAAACGAGCCCGCGCCCGGCGAGGCGCGCGAGGGCGGCCTCGTAGTGCGCCGCGCGCTCGGATTGCACATAGGGGCCCGAGGGGCCGCCCCGGTCGGGCCCCTCGTCCCAATCGAGGCCGAGCCAGCCGAGGTCGGCGAGCAGCGCCTCGGCCGAGCCGGGCCGGACGCGCGCGCCGTCGAGATCTTCGACCCGCAGCACGAGCGAGCCGCCGGCCGCGCGCGCCTCGAGCCAGGCGACCAGGAAGGTGGCGGCGCCGCCGAGGTGCAGCTCGCCCGTGGGCGAGGGGGCGAGGCGCCCGCGCGGGGCGCTCACGGCGGCTTGACGGGGGGCGGGCCCTGGACGCGGCGGCCGGGGCCGGCGACGAGGTCGCGAGCGATCTGCGCCTCCATCAGGTCGAGCGAGGGCGCCTGGGCCACCGCCCGCAGCGCGCTCTCGGAGCCCGCCGCGTCGCCCGCCGCCCGCCGCGAGAGCGCCCCGTAGAACTGGGCCTCGAGGCGCTGGCCGGGCGTGCGCGCCGCCTTCGCGAGGTCGGCGTCGGTCAGCTTGCCCTGCGCCCAGGCGAGCAGGCGCCCCGGCCAGCTCGGCCCGGGCTTGACCTGCGCGAGCGCCTCGGCCGCCGTGCCGTCGGTCTTCGCGCGCGTCTCGCGCTCGAGCGCCTGCAGCCAGATGCCCACGTAGACCATGGCCTCTTCGCCGAGGCCGGCCGAGAGCGACTTGCGCGCGAGCCGCCGCGCGGCCTCGAGGTCGCGCGAGACGTAGGCGCGCGCGAGCGCCTCGAGCAAGGCGGCCGACACCTCGTCGGGGTCGCTCTGCCCGGCCTCGAGCGCGCGCGCCGAGGCCCGCGCCGCGCCCGCCTCGTCGCCGAAGCGGTCGAGCACCCGGGCGAGCACCCGCTCGGCCCGCGCGAGCTGGGGGCGCGGGCCCGAGGGGTGGCGGCCACGCAGGACGGCCGCGAGCGCCGCCGACAGGTCTTGCCGGGCCCGCGCCGGGTCGCCGAGCTCGCGGTGCAGGTCGGCCGCGAGCAGCCGCGCCTCGGCCTCGCGCACCGGGTCGGACCGGAGCTCGGGGCTCGCCAGCGCCGCGTCGAGGTAGCCGAGCGCGCCGCGCGGCTCGCGCAGCTGCCGCTCGACCTCGGCGGCGAGCAAGAGCGCCGAGCCCGAGGGCTCTTGCCGCACGAGCGACGTGAGCAGCGCGCGCGCCGCCGGCAGCTGCCCCGCCCGGGCCTCGACCCGCGCGGCGAGCAGGCGCAGCGTGTTCGACGAGGGCCGCACGCGCCCGCGCAGCGGCCCCGCGTCGCCGAGCGCGAGCAGCGGCTCGGACGCCCGGAAGATGCGGTGCGCGCTCTGCGGATCGTCGCTCTCGACCTCGCGCCACATCACCCGCCCGAGCGTCTCGAACACCGTCGAGGCGAGCTCGGGGTCGGGGTTCGACCGCAGCGCGTCGACGAGCACGCCGGGCGCCGCCTCGGGCATGCCCATCGCGACGAGCGACGAGGCGAGCGAGAGCGCCACCTCGGGCGAGCGGCGGTCGCGCCGGTAGGCCTCGGTCGCCGTGCCGAAGGCCGCCGCCCGCAAGAGGTCGCGGTCGACCCCGACGTCGTCGCTGTTCTGCAGCGCCGACGAGTACACCTCGACCAGCGCGCGCCAGGCCGCCGCGTTGTCGCCCTCGGCCGCCGCGCGCAGCCGCTCGACCAGCGCCGGCGGCGTGATGGCCTCGACGCGCGAGCTCGCGATCGCCTCGAAGGCCCCCCGCGCGTCGCCGTGCCGCAAGTAGATCGACGCCAGCGTCAGCCCCGCCGAAGCGTAGGCCCGGTAGCCCTCGAGCGCGTCCTCGCGCCGCGTCGGCCGCACCGAGCGCTCGCCCCGCATCGCGAGCTGCCCCGGCGTCTGGAACATCATGCCCCCCTCGCCCCAGACGTTGACCGCCGCCCGCGCCTCGCGCAGCGCCGGCTCGGTCGGCTCGAGCAGCGCCCGCCCCACCGCCACGCGCGCCCGGTAGCCCGCCACCTCGTGCGGCCCGACCCCGGGCTTGCTCACGAACGCGTCGGACCACTGCCGCAGCGCCGCCGCGTGGCCCTGCAAGTCGCCGAGCGAGCGGTCGCCGGGCCCGAGCGCCGCGCGGCGCAGGTTGTAGAGCGCGAGCGCCTTGCCCTCGTCGCCCGTCGCCGCCACCGCCTCGGCCGACAGCTCGAGCGCCCGCTCGCCCGGGCCCCGCAGCATCTCGGGCCGCAGCTCGCCGTTGCGCACCAGGTAGAGCGCCCCGAACGCGCTCGCGACGCCCCGCTCGCGCTGCCGCGCCGAGAGCCGCTCGCCGGCGTGCACGAGCTGCCGCTGCACCACCCCCGCCAAGAGCTCGCGCCGCGCCGCCGAGCCCGGCTCGCGCTCGCGCAAGAGCGAGACGACGGCCGAGGCGAACTTCTCGTCGGCGATGGCCGGCTGCTTGGCCGAGGCCGCGCCGGCCGCGCCCGTTGTCGCACAACCTAGCGAAAACGCCCCGAGCGGCGCCAGGAGCGCCAGCGCCGTCAAGGCACGGGCCGTGAAATGCCGCGATCGGGCGGCCGCCGAACCGAGCCTTGAAGAGGGGCGAGGGCGCAAAGGATCGTAGCTATACTCAACGCACGGGGGTCGAGCAAAAGCGCCCGACGCCCCCGGGGGGCGAGCGGCTCAGGCCGGCTCGAGCCCTTTGTCGGGGCCCGGGCCGCTTTCGGCCTCGGGCGCCGAGCCCCCGGCCGGCGCCTCGGCCGCCCCCGGCCCGCCCCCGGCCGCCGCCGGCGCGCCCTCGGGCGCCGCCGCCGCGGCCGCCGCCTTGCGCTTCTTCTTCTTGCCGCTCTTCTTCGGCGCGCTCGCCGCCTCGGCCTCGCTCGCCTCGGCCGCGGACGCCGCCCCGGCCCTGCCGTACTTCGCGTAGAAGGCCTCGAGCCCCAGCGCCATCGCGCGCTTGGGGTGGGCCTTGGCCGCGTCGTAAAAGATGCCGTACGCGACGGCCGCCGCCGCCCCCGTCAGCACCGCCACCCACTGCGAGGTCGAGAGCTTGACGAGCGCCTGGTCGGCAAAGTTCGGCGGCCGGAGGGCCAGGTAGAGCGCGACCGCGGGCACGAAGGCCGCGACGCGCGCGATCAGGCGGAAGCGCTCGGGCACCGCGCGCGCCATGCCGAACGCGAAGGCCGCGGCCAGCAGAAAGAGCCCCCCGGGCACCAGCACGTGCTCGCCCAAGAGCGGCCCGAAGCTGCCCCGCTCGGAGTCGTCGCGCACCATCTCGAGCAGGTAGCGCAAGCACCCGTAGGCGAAGGTGAAGAGCAAGAACACCTGCCCCCGGAACGACTGCCGCCGCCGCTGCCAGATGAGCAGCCCGAAGAGCAAGAGGCCGACCGCCGACTCGTAGAGCTGCGTCGGGTGCACCGGCAGCGACGCCGCCGCGTCGGGCGTGATGAGGTGCCGCTCGACGTGCTGCGACCACGCCGGCGAGCCGCCGCCGGGCCCGTCGAGCGTGCCCGCCGGCCAGTGCGGGAAGGTGCCGAGCTTGCGCAGGACGCCGGGCGCGTTCTCGGACAAGCGCTTGCCGAAGTCGCAACCGAACAGGTAGCAGCCGATGCGCGTGAGCAGCAGGCCCGTCGCCAGGCTCGGCACCGCCACGTCGCCCCACGGCATCAGGGGGATGCGCTTGCTGCGCAGGTACGCCCAGCTGCCCAGAAAGCCGCCCAGAAACCCGCCGTACGCCACGAGCCCGCCCTTGCGCACGGCGAACCAGCTCGCGACCGAGTCGAAGTCGGCCGGGTTCGTCAGGATGTAGAGCACGCGCGAGGCGACCAGCGCCGAGATCGCCGTGATGACGTAGCAGTTCGCCATCTCGTCGGGCGGCAGCCCGTCGCGCTCGGCCAGGCTCAGGGTCAAGTACCAGCCGACCACCAGCGAGAGGCCGAGCATCACCCCGTAGCTGTAAATCGGTAGGCTCGTCGCCTGCCCGAGCCAGGGTATGTTCCAGCCCGGCAGGGGGATGCGAAACAGGATCGGGTGCATGACGCTTCACCCCTCGTACCACAGCTCGCCCCGGCGCGGGCCCCCGCTCCGCGCCCGCGCGCCCCGCCGCGCGCGCCCCGCGTCGCCGCCTCCCCCCCCGCCCGGCGCCTGCGCTCCCGACCCGCCGCCGGGCGCGCGGGCGCGGCGGCCCGCGGCGCCCCGCGCGCGCTCCCCCGCGCCGCCGGCCGCGCTCGCCCCCCTCGCGCTCGCGCTCGCCGCCTGCTTGCCCAACGGCCCGCCGACCGGCCTCGACGAGGCGCGCCCCGCCCCCTCGGCCCCCTCGGCCCCGCCCGACCCGGCCGCCGACCCGCCGCTCGACGCGCCCTTCGCCGACGACTTCGCGCGCGAAGGGCTCGGCCCCGCCTGGCGGCCCGCGGGCCCCGGGTGGCTCGTGCGCGAGGGCCGGCTCTGCGGCGAGGGCAACCACAACCGCGGCGTCTGGCTCGCCCGGCGCCTGCCCCCGAACGCCCGCGTCGAGTTCGACGCCCTCGCCGAGACCTCGCGCGGCGACATCAAGGCCGAGCTCTTTGGCGACGGCGCCTCGGGCGCGAGCGGCCCCTCGTACCGCGACGCGACCTCGTACCTTCTCGTTTTCGGCGGATGGCACAACCGCCGCCACGTCCTCGCCCGCCTCGACGAGCACGACCCCGCCCGGCTCGAGCTCGCCGTCGACCCCGCCGCCGCCGGCCCCCCCCGGGGCCGCGTCCGCCCGGGCCGCGCCTACCGCGTGCGCGTCGAGCGCGCCGACGGCCGCACGCTGACCTGGCACGTCGACGGCGTGCTCGTCGCCTCGTTCGACGACCCGAGCCCGCTCGCAGGCCCCGGCCACGACCACTGGGGCTTCAACAACTGGGAGGGCGGCGTCTGCTTCGACAACGTGCGCGCCTCGCCCCTGCCCTGAAGCCCTACCCCCCGCTCTCGCCGGCCGCCGGGCGCCCGCCAAAGGCGCCCCGCCCCCGCCCCCGCGGGCCCGTCGGCCGCCCGCCAAAGGCGCCCCGCCCCCGCCCCCGCGGCCCGCCGGCCGCCCGCCACAGCCGCCCCGCCCCCGGGCCCCCCGCGGCGGTCCGCGCTCGACGCGCGCGAGAACCGGGCTAGATCGAAGCGTCCATGCCTGCGCGCCCCTTCGACCGGCCCGAGCGGCCCACGGTCTACCTCTTCGACATCGACGGCACCTTGATCACGGGCGGCGGGGGCCGCGACGCGATGGAGCGGGCGCTCGCCCTCGCCGTCGGGGCGGCCGAGGCCCACGCGTCTTTCTCGTTCAGCGGCATGACCGACCGCGCCATCGCGCGCCGCGCGCTCGCCGAGCTCGGCGCCGAACCCGACGAAGACACGATCGGGCGCGTCATCGAGCACTACCTCGCGTTCTTGATCGAAGACCTCGCGGCCGCCCCCTGCGCGACGCCGGCCGGCGCGCTCGCGGCGCTCGAACGCGCCGGCTCGTTCGAGGGCGTCGCGCTCGGCCTCGGCACGGGCAACGTCGAGCGGGGGGCGCGCGCCAAGCTCGCGCGGGTCGGCCTCGCCGGGCGCTTCACCTTCGGCGGCTTCGGCTGCGACCACGAAGAGCGCGCCGAGCTCTTGCGCGTCGGCGCCGCGCGCGGGGCGGCGCGCCTCGGCCGGGCCCCCGAGGCCTGCCGCGTGGTGGTCGTCGGCGACACGCCGCTCGACGTCGCCGCGGCGCACGCCATCGGCGCCGAGTGCGTCGCGGTGGCCACGGGCTCGTACGCGCGCGCCGAGCTCGCGGCCTGCGGCCCGGCCTTCACGTGCGACCGGCTCGACGAGCTCTTCGGCGACTGAGCCCCGAGGCCCCACCGCCACGCCCGGGCGGCCGGCGCGGGCGCGACGTTCGGGCCGCGGGTGCGACGCTCAGGCCGCGGGCGCGACGCTCGGGGCGCGGGCGCGACGCTCGGGGCGCGGGCGCGACGGCCGAGCGACGAGCGCCGGCGCGACCTTCGGGGCGCGGCGAGGGGCCGGGGGCGCGCGCCGGGCTTCAGGCCCGCGCGCGCCTCACTTGCCCTTGCACTGCGGGTACTCTTGGTCGACGTTGATCGGCCGCGCGCCGGCGCTCGCGCCGTCGGCCGCCATGCGCCGCGCCTTGCCGCACTCGTTGCGGAAGGCCGCGTCGCGCACCGCGGCCGGCGTCTGGCCCCGGATGGCGCTGCGGGCGGAGGTCTGGTTCGGCCCGCTGCAGTTGCGGAAGGACGCGGCGGCGGCCGAGATCTCGCGCCGGTTGGCCTGCTCGCGCGCCGCCACACACGCCGCGTCGCCCGTCACCGCCGGCGGGGGGGGCGGGGGCGGGGCGGTGTTCGTCGGCGGGTTGGTCGGCGGCGGGTTGGCCGGGGGGGCCGTCGCGGTCTTGCCGGGCGTCGCCGTCGGCCGGACGCCCCCGATGCCGGTGGTCGCCGTGGGCAGCGTGCCGCTCGGCACGAGCGGCACCGTGGGCGAGAGCGTGGCGATGGTGGCGGGGCCGTGGGCCGAGCTGGTCGGCACGTCGAGGTGCTCGCCGCCGCCGCCGCCGCTGCCCATCGTGTGCGAAATGGCGAAGCCCACGGCGCTGAGCAGGGCGATGCCGGCGACGCCGGCGAGGCCGAAGATGAGGCCCTTGTTGGGCCCACGCGCCTCGTGCTGGCCGGGCGGCGGGGGCGGGGGCGGGGGCGCCGCGTAAGCGCCGGGGCCGCCCGGGGGCGGGCCGTAGCCGCCGCCCGGGGGCGGGCCGTAGCCGGCGGCGCCCGGGCCGGTGGCCGGGCCGCCGCCGGGGGGCACGAAGGGCGCGCCGATCTCGGTGCGCATGCCCGGGCCGCCGCCCGTGTCGTACGAGCTCATGGCGGCGGTCGGCGGCATGCCGCCCGCGGCCAGCTCGTGCGAGTGCAGGCTGCCCCGGCCCCCCGACGACAGCTCGTCGAGGAACTCGCGCACGCCCCCCGGCCGCTGGTCGGGCTTCTTCGCCAGCCCGCGCATGATCGCCTGGCGCATCTTCGGCGGCACCGCCGCGCCCGAGGGCCACTGCTCGAAGGGCCGCGGCTGCTCGGTCATGTGCTTGGTCGCCCACTCCCACGGGGTGTCGGCCTCGAAGGGCAGGCGCCCGGTGAGCATCTCGTAGGCCATGACCGCGAGCGAGTAGACGTCCGAGCGGGCGTCGAGCGCCTTGCCCGTGAACTGCTCGGGGCTCATGTACGGAGGCGTCCCGAGCACCATGCCCTGCTGGGTCAGCTTCTGCTCGCGCGCCGCGTCGACGCTATCTTTGCGGGCGGCGATGCCGAAGTCGAGCACCTTGACGAAGTCCTTGTCGCCGCCGACGTCCATCAAGACGACGTTCTCGGGCTTCAGGTCGCGGTGAATGACGCCCTGCTGGTGCGCCTCGGCGAGCGAGCCGCAGACCTGCTCGAGAATGCGCTCGACCCGCCCGGGCGCCATCGGGCCGCCCGTCTCGAGCTCGCGCGCGATGCTGCGGCCGTCGACGAACTCCATCGCGATGTAAAGCTCGCCGGTCGGCGTCTGCCCGAAGTCTTCGACCTTGATGGTGTTCGGGTGCTTGAGCTGCGCGACGGTGCCGCACTCGCGGTGGAAGCGCGCGACGATCTGCGGGTCCTTCGAGAGGTGGCCGTGCAGGGTCTTGACGGCCACGCGCTGCTCGACGCCGGCGAGGTGCCGGAAGGCCTCGTAGACGCGCCCCATGCCGCCCTCGCCCAGCACCCGCCGGATGGTGTAGCGGCCCCCCACGGTCTGGCCGATGAGCGGGTCGACCGCCGGCTCGGGCGCGCCCGTCGGCATCAGGGCGCCGCAGCGGGCGCAGAAGTGGGCACCGTCGAGGTTCTCGGTCTGGCAGGAAGGGCATTGCATGGTCGACTCGGGGTCGGGGGGGCGGCCGCGGCCGCGAGCGTGGCACAGGTGCCGGCCGGGGCGCTACTGCGTACCTACGCGCCCCGGGGCCGGGCGCCCCCGGCGGCGAAGGCGGCCGCCGAAGGCCCCCGCGCGTCCGACGTTCGACGGGCGAGGGGGCCGGCCGGTTCAACCGGGGGCGCGGCCGGCCCGTTTTCGCCCCCTCCCCCGCCGGGGTCTGCACCGCCGGCCCCGCGCCGGGGCGAGCGGATCCCGCGCGGGGGCGAGAAGGCCGTGGTCACGACGCGCCGCTCGTCACGGGCGGCGCGGTCGCGCCGAGGCGCGCAGGCTTTGTCGCCCCCGCGCGCGAACCGGGGTACCGTCCGCCACGATGGCCAAGACCGTGCCCCTCGACCCCCACTGGGTGAACCTCGACGTGCCGGCCCTCGAGGCGCTCGTGCGCCACCACGACCACCTCTACTGGGACAAGCACGAGCCCGAGATCTCGGACACCGACTACGACCGGCTGACCCGCCGGCTCAAGGAGCTCGCCCCCGACTCGCCCGCGCTGCGCGAGATGGGGCCCTCCGGCGGCGGCGACGGCGAGGTCGGCCGCTACGGCACGCCCGTGCGCCACCGGCGCCCGATGCTCTCGCTCGACAAGTGCTACGGCGACGACGAGCTGCGCGAGTGGGTCGCCTCGTTCAAGGGCGACGTCGTCGTCTCGCCCAAGTTCGACGGCATCGCCTGCTCGCTCGTCTTCGACGAAAAGGGCGCCCTCGCCCTCGCCGCCACGCGCGGCGACGGGCAGGTCGGCGACGACGTGACGGCCAACGTGCGCGGCATCGCCGACGTGCCCAAGCGCCTGCGCGAGCCGCCCGGCCGCGAGGTCGAGGTGCGCGGCGAGGTGTTCATGCGCCTCTCGGTCTTCGCCGGCTACAAAGACAAGTTCGCCAACCCGAGAAACCTCGCCGCCGGCGCCATGAAGCAGAAGGACCCGAAGAAGAGCGCCGCCTACGGCCTGAGCTTCGCCGCCTACGAGCTGCTCGGCACCGACCACGCGACCGAGCGCGAGCGCTTCGACGCGCTCTCGCGCTACGGCTTCCCCGCCGTCGAGCGGCGCGCCGTCGGCCGCGACGACGCCGTCGCCGCCTACCGCGACCTCGCCGCCCGCCGCGCCGAGCTCGACTTCGAGATCGACGGCGTCGTCTTCAAGGCCGACGACGTCGGCGAGCAGCGGCGCCTCGGCCTCACGGCCCACCACCCCCGCTACGCCATCGCGTACAAGTTCCAGGGCGACACGGGCACCACCGTCGTGCGCGGCGTCGAGTGGAGCGTCGCCCGCACCGGCGCCATCACCCCCGTCGCCCTCATCGATCCGGTCATGCTCTCGGGCGCCCTCGTCTCGCGCGCCTCGCTGCACCACCCGGGCTTCATCAAGAAGCTCGGCCTGACCAGCGGCGCCGAGGTGCTCGTCACCCGGCGCGGCGGCGTCATTCCCAACGTCGAGCACGTCGTCAAGCCGGGCCCGACGGCCATCGAGCTGCCCGCGGCCTGCCCCTCGTGCGGCGGCGGCGTGCACGGGTCGGGCGACTTCCTCTACTGCGACCGGCCCTCGTCGTGCCGCGCCGCCGTCATGGGCCAGGTCGCCCACTACGTCTCGGTCGCCGGCATCGAGGGCTTCGGCGACCGGATGCTCGGCGAGCTCTACGAGCGCGGCCTCGTCCGCTCCGCCGCCGACCTCTACCGCCTGCGGGCGAGCGACCTGCTCGCGATCGACCGCGTCGGCGACAAGCTCGCCGCCAAGCTCGTCGCCCAGGTCGCCGCCAAGCGCACGCTCTCGCTCGAGGTCTTCCTGCGCGCGCTCGGCATCGACGAGCTCGGCAAGCACGTCGCCAAGATCTTGGCCACCGAGTTCAAGACGCTCGCGCGGGTCCTGCGCGTCACCGCCGCCGAGCTCGCCGCCATCCACACCATCGGGCCCGTCATCGCCGAGACCGTCACCGAGGGGCTCGCCCGCTCGCGCCCGCTCGTCGACGAGCTCTGCCGGCACGTCACCCTCGAGGAGGGCGCCGCCGCCGCCGCGGCCCCCCCGCCCGCCGGCCCCCTGTCCGGCCAGTCGTTCGTCTTCACCGGCAAGATGGCCACCCTCGAGCGCAAGGCGGCCCAAGAGCGCGCCCGCGCCCTCGGGGGCCTCACCCCCGACGCGGTCACCCGCACGACGACCTACCTCGTCGTCGGCGACGACAAGTCGGACGGCAAGAAGAGCACCAAAGAGAAGGCCGCCGACAAGCTCGTCGCCGACGGCGCCTCCATCAAGATCATCTCCGAGACCGACTTCTTGGCGATGACCGAGGCGACGAAGAAGCCCTGAGCCGCGCCCCCTGCCCGGGGCGCGGCCGCCCCGCTCACATCTCGTAGCCGAGCTTGTAGGGCACGCAGAACGGCTCGGCCGCGAGGGCCGAGACGCGCACGAGCACCGTGGCGCTCGCGTTGACGAAGAAGCCGAGGTCGTAGGCGACCTCGGTCTGGTTCGTGGCGCAGCAGCCCGTGAACTCGGGGCCCGCGTCGCCCGAGGGCTCGAAGCCAGCGGGGCAGGAGAGGGCCAAGTCCTGGTCGGGGGAGTCGGGCCGGACGAACAGGCAGACCTCGGCGGAGGCGCCGCCGCCCGCGTTGAACGACGCCGACGGGGTGACGTCGCAGCCGGGATCGTTGTCGTCGAACGAGATCCGGAACCAGTCGGCCTCGCCCCGCCGCAGCACCGACGAGGTCTCGCTGCTGAAGCAGGGGCCGAGCGGCAAGAGCTTCGTCGCCCCGCCGATCGTGTCGTTCTCGTCGAAGGGCTCGGGCGGGCAGGTGTCGTTGCCGCCGCCCGCCCCCCCCGTGCCCCCGCCACCCGCGCCGAAGGTGCCGTCGCCGCCCGTGCCGCTACCGCCCGTGCCGCTACCGCCCGTGCCGCCGCCGCCCCCCGCGCCTTGCGTGCCGCCGCCCCCGCCGCCCGCGCCGAAGGTGCCGCCACCACCCGTGCCGCCGCCCGAGCCCCCGCTGCCCGCGCCGGGGCCGACCCCGCCCGTACCGCCCGAGCCCCCGCTGCCCGGCAGAACCGTGCCGCCCGTGCCGCCCGCGCCTTCGATCGCCCCGCCTTCGCGCGCGACGTCGTCGATGCCGAGCAGCGACCCGCAGCCGACCGCCAAGAGGGCGAACGTCACCGCGGCGACGCGCGACGGCCCCCGCGCGGCGCGGCGCCCTGAGTACACAACCCGCCCCCTCGGCGCCTTGCGCCCGAGACGCCCCTCGAAGTTAGCCATGGGCCCCCCTATAATCAAAGCCCCTAACGCACACAACGTGCGCTCGGCCAGAAACGAAGGGAAGGGGGCGCGCTCGGGGCGGGGCTTGCCGCCGACACGGAAACGCACCGGGCGCGCCTGCGCGCCGGCCCGCGTCACTCGGGCGTATGAACTCGAGCCGCGCCCGCCCCCGCGGCCCCCCCCCCCGGCTCACAACTCGGTCAAAAGTCGTACGTGATCGTGTAGGGGAAGCAGACGTTGGACGACGCCCGCGGCGCGACGCGCAGCAAGAGGGTCGCGGGCGGGTCGGACAGGCCGCTCTGCTCGTAGATGAAGACGACCGAGCTCTCGGTGCAGCAGCCCTTGAAGCCGGGCACGTCGTTGGCGACCGAGCCGGTCGAGCAGCCGAAGTCGAACGCCGAACTGGGCTTCAGGTAATAACAAATCTGGCTCGGGCCCGCCGCCGCCAGGCTCGCCTTGGGCTCGGCGTTCAGGCAGAGCCCCACCGTGCCCTGCGCCGTGAACCAGTCTTCGTCATCGGCGCCGCTGAGGGTCGCGCTCACCTGCTTGGCGGGCCCACACGCCTCGATCTTGCCGAGCCCCGACGCCCCCGTCGGCGCGTCGTTCGGCTCGAAGTCGTCGGGGGGGCAGCCCCCCGCGCCGCCCTGCCCCCCGACGCCGCCCGTGCCCCCCGCGCCGCCCTCATCGCCGCCCTGCCCCCCGAGGCCCCCCGCGCCGCCGGCGCCCTGAAGGGGCGGCGCGCCCGCGCTGCCGCCGGAAGCGCCCGCCCCCCCGCCGCTGCCCGTCTGGCTGCCGGCCGTGCCGCCGGCGCCGGGCCCCGAGGCCCCCGCCCCGCCCTCGCCCGCCGCCCCTCCGGGGGTCTCGGCGCCCTGCCAGAGGTCGACCTCGTCGATGCCCAAAAGCGCGTCGCAGCCGGCCGAGGCGAAGAGCGCGAGGGGGCCGAGCAGGGCGAACGGCGAGGGCCGAGCGCGCCCGAGGCCGCCCGACGCCCGGCCGGGACGGCGAAAACGAGCAATCATTCTTGGCACGAGCCCCCCCTTCGACATGGGTCCACACCTACTATGCCACGGCGTCGCGGGGCGTTGCGACGCAAGTGACGGCGGGGCCGGCGCGGCGCAATCTCGACGCGCCGGCGTGTATTGAAAACAGGCTCGACCGCGCAGGCGCGTCCCGGCGGCACGCGCTCGCCGCAGGGCGCCGGCCTCGCGCCCACACGCCGCCCCCGCCGACCACGTCGCGCTCGTCGCTCGCGCCGCGCCGGCCTCGCGCCCGCGGGCCGCCCCGGCCGATGCGCCTCGGCGCCGCCCCGGGGCGGCTCGACCCGCCGCCGGCCGGTCACGTGGCGACCGTCGCCGAGAGGGGGCCATGCCGCGATGGCGCGGACGCGGCGGCCGGCGCGGGCGAAGGCGGCGTCGGGGCCCCTCACTGCAGCGTTCGGGCCCGGCGGGGGGGCGCCTGCGCGCGGCGAATTCACGCCCATTTTGCCCCCCCCTTCGCCGCCGGGGCGCGCCCGGGCTTGGGTTCCGGGCCGCCCGCGGCCACCGCGCCGTTGCGGGGCGGACGCTAGGGGCGTATACGCACGGCGACCTTGCACCCTCTGGACTGCGAGGCGAGCCCGCTGCGGGCGGGCCCGGCGCGCGTGGTCCAACCTCCCCGGAGAATTCTCATGCCGCTCGACGTGGTCGTGCCCCCGATGGGCGAAAGCGTAATCGAGGCGACGCTGACCAAATGGCTCGTCAAAGAAGGCGACACGGTCGCCTCGGGCCAGCCCGTCGCGTCCGTCGCCACCGACAAGGCGGACACCGAGATCAACTCGCCCGGCGCCGGCCGCGTCACCAAGTTGCTCGCGGCCGAGGGCGACACGATCCGCATCGGGGCCATCATCGCGCAGCTCGCGGAGGGCGAGGCCGCGGCGGCGGGGCCGGCGGGCCCCTCGCCGGCGGCGGCGGCGCCCGAGCCGAGCAACGGGCGCGAGGCGGGCGCGGGCTTCGTGCGCGCGACGCCCTCGGTGCGCCAGCTGGCCCGCGAGATGGACGTCGACCCGAAGCAGATCCAGGCGACCGGCGACGGCGGGCGCATCACCGCCGACGACGTGCGGCGCGCCTCGTCGGCGTCGCCGCCCGCCGGGCAGCGGCCCCCGCAGACGCCGGCGGCCCAGCCGCACGCGCAGGCCTCGTACGGCTCGCACGCGCCGCCTCCGGCCCCGCTGCCCCCGCCGGCGCACGCCCCGCCAGCGCACGCCCAGCCGGCCCAGGCGGCGGGCGCGGGCGTCGCGTTCCTGCCGCCCATCCCCAACGTGGGGTTCGGCTCGTTCAAGGTGCCGGTCTACGTGCAGAAGCCGGGCGACCAGGTCGTGCCCTTCTCGCGCAAGCGGCGCATCACGGCCGACCACATGGTCTACTCGAAGTTCGCCTCGCCCCAGGTCGTCACGGTGGCCGAGGTCGACATGCACCGCGTCTCGCAGCTGCGCGACCAGCACAAGGACCGCTACAAGAAAGAGGGCCTGGGCCTGACCATGCTGGCCTTCGCCTGCGTCGCGGTCACGCGGGCGCTCAGGCAGTTCCCCGGGGTGAACGCCCGCGTGCTCGACGGGGCCACCGCCGTCATCAAGGACGTGAACCTCGGCATCGCGGTCGACGCGCCCGACGGCCTCGTGGTGCCCAACATCAAGCACGCCGACGAGCTGTCGCTGCGCGGCATGGCGCGCGCCATCGGCGAGCTCGCGGGGCGCGCGCGCGAGGGCAAGCTGACGGCCGACGACTTCTCCGGCTCGACCTTCAGCGTCACCAACCCCGGCGCCAAGGGCAACCTCTTCGGCGGCGCCATCATCTCGCAGCCGAACGTCGCCATCTTGCGCATGGGCGAGCTCAAGAAGCGCGTCGTGGTCGTCGAAGAGGGCGGCGAAGACCGCATCGCCATCCACCCCGTGATGTACCTGGCGCTGACCTACGACCACCGCGTCATCGACGGCGTGCTCGGCAACTCGTTCCTGTGGACGGTGGCCGACGAGCTCAAGCGCGCCGAGTTCGAGCCCTGAGCGGGGCGCCGCCCGGCGTCAGTCGAAGTAGGGGCTCGTCGCGCGGTCGACGCGGGCGACGAGCTCGCCCGTGAGAATCGCCTCGTCGCCCGCGAGCGCGGGCAGGCGGGCCTCGAGCTCGGCGCGCGCCTCGACGAGCGCGACGTAGGCGGCGTCGGCCTGCATCGCCTCGAGCGCGTCGACGGCGAGCCGGCGCGTGCCGAAGCCGAGGGCGCCGTTGGCGTTCAAGAGCGCCGCCTTCAGGTCGGCGGCGAGGCGCGGCGTCAAGAGCGGGTCGGCCGGCGGGTCGCCCGTGATGTCGCCGCGCTCTTCGGGGGGCGCGAGCAAGAGCCGCCACACGACGTGCGCCGTGGCCGCCTCGAGCCGGTCGGCCGGCCGGCCCTCGCCCGCCGGGGCCCGCAGCGGGCCGAAGGCGCCCTCCCAGGCCTCGAGCTTCGCCTCCGAGCTCGCGCCGGCGCGCGCGTGCGCGAGCACGCGGTTGAGCGAGGTGTTCGGCAGGGCGGGCGCGGCGCCCGCGAGGTACGCCGCGAGGAACGACGCGTACGCCGGCACGAGGTAGTCCGAGAGCGGGCGGGCGCCGGCGTCGAAGCGCATGCAGGCGGCCTCGACGCCGACGCCGTCGTCGGTGCAGAAGGCCTGCGCGGGCTCGCCCGGCGCCAGGTCGTAGAGAAAGCGCACCGCGTCGACGTCGTAGGCGCCGGGGCCGGGCAGCGCGATCGAGGCCGCGTCGGTCAGGTAGTCCATCACCGACGACGTCGGCGGCGCGAGCGAGCCCTTGAAGTTGTGCCGCAGCCCGAGCGTGTGCCCGACCTCGTGCGCGATGACGTGGGCGAGGTAGCGCTCGACCTTCGCCTTCTTGCTCAGCGGCCCCGCCCCGGGCGCGAGCTCGAGGTCGAAGGGGCCGTCGGACGCGAGCGCCGCGGGCGTCAGCACGCAGAGCGGGCTCGCGCGCAGCGGGCCCCAGCCGACGGGCGCGGGCGCGGGCGCGAGCGCGGGGAAGTCGGGCAGCGCGGGCGGGGCGCCCGGGTCGCCGTCGATCGTAAAGTGCGCCGTCAGCGCCCAGATGGCGTTGAAGTAGATGCTCGCCCCGCGAATCTCGCCCGTGTTCGGGTTGGTGCGCCAGTTGGCGAAGGCGAAGGGGTTGGACGGGTCGGGGTCGAAGATGATGACGTTCTTGTCGTCGTCGGCGAACGACTCGCCCGGCGCGCCGAGCTCGGCCCGCAGCGCCTCGAAGCCGAAGGCGGCGTTCCACGACTCGACGCCGGCCTTGATGGCCCCGACGAAGTCGTACTCGTTCGCCGGGGGCGCGGCCGCGAACTCGGCCGCCGTGCTCTGGATGACCCACCGAACGGGCGGCCGGCCCGGGCCGATCGCCCAGCGCACCGCCGAGGCCTCGAACGAGCCCGCGTTGGGCACGAGGCGCGGCTCGCTCTCGAAATAATAGGGGCGCGAGGGCCGGCGCTTCGGCGCGAAGCCCTCGGTCTCGGCGTAGCGCCGCAGCGACACGCCCAGCGTGCCCGAGAAGGCGAACTGGTTGGTCTCGATGCCCCCGGGCGGGCGGGGCGAGGCCGCGCTCGCGTGGCCGGCGAAGACCTGCTCGAAGGCGACGCCGTCGTCGAGGCGGCGAAAGTTCTGCAAGAACGAGAGGTCGGTGTCGAAGTCGCGCCCGCCCGCGCCCGACGCGTCGCCGAAGGCGTCGAAGCGGTTCAGGCCCGCGGCCGGGTCGAACACGAGGTAGTCGCCCGCCCCCTCGGCCCCCGACCACGCGCCCTCCGGCACGATCGGGTAGGCCTCGATCACCACCTGCGGGTCGAACACGTCGCTCGTCTTCTTGCGCCGGTCGACGTCGAAGACGAAGAGCTTGCCGTTCTGCGCCTCGAACGAGACGACGCGCGTGCCGAGCGTGCTCGCCGCCCCCGCCGACGCCGCCCCCGGAAAGAGCTGCTTGAGGTAGGCCGTGAGAAACCACGGCTTTTGCAGCTCGGCCTTGTTGATGGCGAGGTAGAAGTTCTTCTCGCCGGGGCCGCCCGTCACCCCCGCGGGCGCGGCGCCGAAGACGGCGACGAAGGGCTCGGCCGAGAGAAAGGTGCCGGCGTGCCTCCGCTGCTCGTCGCGCCCGCCGCGACAGCCCGCCCCGGCGAGCGCGAGCGCGAGCGCCGCGACGGCCGCGGCCGCGCGCGCGGCGAGGGCCCCGCAGGGCCCGCCGGCGGGCCGCCTTCGCTCGCTACCGACCACCTTCATCGTGTACCTCCTCGCGTCGCGCGCTCGCCGCCGGCGACCCCGCCGCCCTTCGCCCCTCAGCTCGTGGGCCCGGCCTCGGGCCGGGCCTCGCCCTCGGCGCCGGCCGGCCCCTCTGCGGGCTCGGCCGCCCCCGCCCCGGCCTCGTCGGGCGAGGGCGCCTCGGTCGGCGCGGGCGGCGAGGCCGGCGACGAGACGACCGGCGACGCGGCGTCGCCCGGCGGCGCGCCCACCTGCGGCGCCGGGCCGTTCTGCGACGCCTGCGCGCCGGGGCCCGCGAGCTCGGCCCCCGTGGGCCCAGCGCTCGGTTCGCCCGGACGCGCTTCGCCCGCGCCCGGGCCGAAGGACGCCTCGCCCGCGCCCTGGCCGAACGAGGGCCCGTCGCCCGCGCCCTGGCCGAACGACGCCTCGCCCGCGCCTTGATCGAGCGCGGACGGCGCCTCGCTGGCGCCGGCCTCGCCCGCCGCGCCGCCGGCCGCGGCCGCGCCCTCGCCCCGCGCCCCGCCGCGCGGGGCGTTGCCCTGCTGCCGGCGGCCCGGGGGGGCCGAGCTCTTCTTGCCGCGGGACTCGTAAAAGGCGAGGTTCTTCAAGAGGCGCGCGTCGCCCGGGCGGCGCCCGAGGGCGCGGCGCAGCGAGGCCTCGCCGGCGGCGAACTCGCCGATGTAGTAGGCCGAGGTGCCGACCAGATCGTCGAGCTTCGCCTCGTAGACGTCGACGTCGACGAAGAGCGAGGGCCGCTCGGGCAGGGGCAGCGCCGCCCCGCGCGAGGCGAAAAGAAAGGTGAGCGGCCAGTTCTTTCGCTCGTAGTAGTGCCAGGCCAGAAAGAAGAGCGGCTCGGCGCGGTGGGGGCTGTGCGAGTAGGCGTTCAGGGCGAGCTGCTGCGCCTCGACCCAGGGCCGGTTGGCCGCCTTGGTCAGGCGCGCCATGCGCAGGAACGACTCGTAGATCTCGTCCTGGCGGCCGCCCATCTTCGTGCGCCGCTCGTAGGTCGTGTAGGCGCGGCGCTGGTCGCCCAGGTTCTCGTAGGTCAGCCCGAGGGCGAAGGCGGCGTGGCCGTCTTTCGGGCGGCGCTTGAGGTCGTCGTGCAGGTGCCGCACCTCGGCCTCCCAGCGCTCGCGCTGCGCCTGGGGGCTTCGGGCCGCGGGGTCGACGCTCAGGGCGGCCTCGGGCACGCGCTGCGAGGGGGGCGGGGCCTTGTCGCGCAAGAGCTGCTCGTGCGCGGCGCCGAGGTACCGGAAGCCGGCGCCCGCGCGCACGAGGCGCGGCTGGTCGCTCCGCAGGCTGCCCTGCCGGACGCCGATCAGGTAGGCGCCGTGGTGCGCGCCCTGGGCGCCCTTCTGCGCCTCGGCGAAGCGGCGCAGGGCCTCGCCGCCCGAGAGCGCCTCGCCGGGCTCGACCGCGAGCACGAAGGCGGCGCGCGCGGAGGCGAGCTCGAGGGCCTGGTTCTTCGCGGCGCCGAAGTCGGCGGGCTTGGCCTCGACGAGCTCGCCCTCGAGGCCCTCGAGCGCCTGGCGCGTGGCGTCTTGGCTGCCGTCGGTCGAGCCCATGTCGACGACGGCGTAGCGGTCGACATAAGGCCGCACCGACGCGAGCGTCGCGCGCAGGGCGGTCTGGTCGTTGAGCGTGGTCATGGCCAGGCACAGGAGGGGTCGGTCTTCTGTCATGGTCGATGGGGGGGGCGCGGGCCGCCGGGGCGGCGCGCCGCGAGGGGAGGGGGGGGCGCGGAGGGGGGGGGCGCGGGGGCGGGGGGGGCTTCGGGCGTCGAGGCGTCAGGGCGGCCGCCCGGGGGGGCGCGCCACGAGGGCCGAGAGCAGGCGCCCGGAGGCGGCGCCGTCGCGGCGGTACGAGAAGAAGAGGTCGGGCTCGGCCACGGTGCAGCCGCCGACGTGGTCGATGGCGCGGACGCCGGCGCGCAGCAACTGCGCCGTGACGATGGCGCGCAAATCGACCCGGGGCCGCTCGCCCGGGCGGCGCCGGACGACGCCGGGCGCGGGCGAAATGGCCTCGAGCCGCCCGGCCACCTCGTCGCCCACCTCGAAGGCGTCGGCCGAGATGTGCGGGCCGACCGCGGCGATGAGGTCGGCGCCCGGGCCGGCGAGCTCGCCGAGGGCCCGCGCGCCGGCGCCCGCCGCGTCGAGCTCGACGCCGCGCCAGCCGCTGTGCACCGCGCACACGGCCCCCGTGTGTCGGTCGGCGAGCAGCACGGGCACACAGTCGGCACTGCGCACCGCGCAGGCGAAGCCGGGCTCGGCGCTGAGCACGATGTCGCCTTCTTCGCGGGCGACCGGCCCGGGCTCGTCGCCGGGGCCGACGGCGCGGGCGCGCACGCCGTGCACCTGGGACAAGAAAAAGAGCCGCCCCGGCCCGACCCCCACGGCCTCGGCGCAGCGGCGCAGGTTCTCGCCCACCCGCCCGGGCTCGTCGCCCGAGGACGCCGCGACGTTCAGCGACGCGTAGGGGCCCTCGCTGACGCCGCCCCGGCGCGTGAAAAACCCGTGCCGAAAGCCCGCGCCCGCGAGCAGCGCCGAGGTGAGGGCGTGGGCCATGGGCGCACCCTAGCACCGACCGGGGCAGGGCCGTGGGGGCTCGTCGGCAACGCAGGCCAGGGCGGGCCCGCGGGGGCGCGTCGGCAGCGCCGGCCAGGGCGGGGCCGCGGGGGCGCGTCGGCAGCGCCGGCCAGGGCGAGGCCGCGGGGGCCCGTCGGACGCACCCAAGGGCGCCCGGGGGCCCGCCCCCCGGGGCCGGGCGCGAAGGGCTCCGCGGCGCGGAGCATAGTGTGGTATCGCATGGTGCTCGCCATGCGCGCCCCCGACCCGTACCTCGGCCGCGAGATCGAAGGCGGAAAGTACCGCATCCTGCAGAAGATCGGCTCGGGCGGCATGGGCGCGGTCTACAAGGCCCTGCAGCCGAAGATCGGGCGCGCGGTCGCCATCAAGATCTTGCACTCGAAGCTCGTCGGCCGGCGCGACCTCGTCTCGCGCTTCAGCCGCGAGGCCAAGGCGCTCGCGCACCTGACCCACCCGAACACGGTCAAGGTCTTCGACGACGGCGTCCTGTCGGACGGCTCGCTCTACATCGTGATGGAGTTCTTGGAGGGCCGGAACCTCAACCAGGCCGTGCGCGCGCAGGGCCCGATGCCGGCCGCGCGCGCGCTGCCCGTGCTGATTCAGGTGTGCGGCGCCCTCGAAGAGGCCCACCGCCGGGGCATCGTGCACCGCGACCTGAAGCCCGAGAACATCTTCCTGTGCAACCAGGGCGGGCTCGAAGACTTCCCCAAGGTGCTCGACTTCGGCCTCGCCAAGGTGACCGAGCGCGAGATGCGCCCGGGCTCGGTCGTGCTCACCCAAGAGGGCATGGTCTTCGGCACGCCCGAGTTCATGTCGCCCGAGCAGGCCCAGGGCCTGACGCTCGACGGGCGCAGCGACATCTACTCGCTCGCGGTCATCTTGTACGAGGTGCTGACGGGCAAGCTGCCCTTCGACGCCAAGATGCCGATGGAGTACATCCAGCTGCACGTCACGCAGCAGCCCATCCCGCTCGAGGCGCGGGCGCCGGGGCTCGCCTTCCCGCCCGGGCTCGGGGGCGTCTTGACCAAGGCGATGGCGAAGAACCCCGCGCACCGCCACCAGTCGGCGGCCGAGTTCGCCGCCGCGCTCGCGCGCTTCACCGGCTCGAAAGACACCGCCCCCGCCGCCGCGTCCGTGCCGCACGCCCCCGGCGGCCGCCCGCCCGCCGGCGCCCTCGCGACGCACGCGCCCACCGCCGCGCCCGAGCGGCGGCGCGACCCCCGGCGCGACGAGCGCCCCGACGCGCCGGCGCGCTCGCCCCTGCGCCACCCGAGCCCCGCGCTGCTCGTCACGATCGCCGCCGCCTGCCTCTTCGCCGGCGTCGTGCTGACGCTCGTCGTCATCTACGCGCTGCGGCTGTTAGGGCCGCCCCGCCGGCCGCCCCCTCCTGACGAGGGTGTTGCGAAAGGTGGCGAGCCGCCCCCGAGTGAACTCGGGGGCAGCGGACGCCCGCTCGGGCCGCGCGGCACCGGCGCCGATTCGGCGCGCCAAGCCCGCCCCCTTGGCGGGGGCCGGGCTCCCGCGGGCTGCGGGCTCGCGGGCGAGCGAGCGGCTCGCGGCGCGGGAGCCCTGCCTCCGGCAGGGCTTTGCGCGCCGTTTTCAAGGGAGCCCGCTGCCCCCGACTTCAGTCGGGGGCGCTTCCGTGCGCGGCGGCACCTCTTCGGGCTTGCGCGCGTCGACCGCGGCCCTCCGCCAGGGGCGCAGAAAGAAGGCCGCGGCGAGCGCGACGAGGGCGACGGCGGCGGCGGCGGCGTAGCGGTAGGCGCCGGGGGGCGCGAGGCCCGGGCCGCGCTCGAGGCGGGCGAGGTCGGCCTTGGCGCGGCCGTTCGAGGGGTCGAGCTCGGCCGCGCGCCGGAAGGGCACCTCGTCGTGGAGGCCGCGGGCGGTCTGCGCCTCGCCCTCGAGCGTGAGCACGTAGCTCGCGAGCGCCTTGGCGTGCGCGCCCTCGGGGTCGAGGCGCAGGGCCTTTCGCGCGAGCACCAGCGCCCGCTGCGGGTCGCCCCCGTCGACCGAGCGCGCGAGCGACAGGTAGCCCGGCACCATCTCGGCGCGCCGCTCGAAGGTGGGCGCGCGCGCGAGCACGCGGTCGAAGCGGTCGGCCATCTCGTCGAGCTTGCCCGCGCGCCCGAGCTCGAGCCCCTCGTCGAAGAGCGCGTACACCTCGGCGAGGCGGGCGCGGTCGTGCGCCTCGAAGAGCTCGGAGGCGAGCTTGTCCCAGGGCGAGCCCGGCGGCGGGCGCTGGCCGAGCAGGTTCTCGTACGCCTCGCGCAGCTGCCAGACGGCCGCCTCGCCGTAGTTCGAGAGCGCCTCGCGCGCCGCCTCGCGCACCTGCGCCCGGTCGCTGCCGGCGAAGCTGACGACGACGCGCAGCGCGTCGACGTCCTTGCTGCGGCCGTACGCCCGCAGCACGTCGGCGAGCACCTGCGGGTCGGTCACCTGCACCGCCTCGCCCGGGATCGCCTTGCCCAGCGCGTCGAGCCGGCCCGCGGCCCACCGCCGCACCCGCTCGGCGTCGTGCTTCTTCGCCTCGAGCAGCGCCGGCAGGGCCTTGTCGCCGAGGCGCCCGAGCATGTGCTGCACGTCGACGCGAAAGAGATCGCCGAAGTAGACGAAGGCGTTGATCAGCTCTCGCACCGCGGGCGTCGTGCCGATCTCGACGAGCGCGCGCTCGACGGCCAGCACCGCCACCAGGTCTCGGTACGCCGCCTCGCCCGGGCGCGGCGACGCCGTGACGAAGGCGAGCCAGTCGCCGCCCGCCTCGCGCCCCGCCCCCTCGCCCCCCTCGGCGTCGCCCGACGCCTTGCCGCCCGCCCCGCCCTCGCCCGCCCTGCCCGCCTTGGCCGCGGCCCCGCCCTCGCCCGCCTTGCCCGCCGCACCTTCGCCCGCCTTGCCCGCCGCGCCCTCGCCCGCCTGCGGCGCCCGGGCCGCGCGGCCCCGCCGCCGCGCCTCGGTGATGAGGGAGGCGGCGGCCTCGCGGTCGAGCGACTTGCGCAGCTCGACGAGCTTGCGCGCGAGCGCCGGCAGCATCGAGGGGCCCGCCTCGCGCAGCGCCGTCAGCCCCGCCTGCCGCTCGTCGTCGCGCGCGCTCGCCGCCTTGGCGAGCGCCGCGTCGAGCTCGCGCGACAGCTCGGGGTCGGGCGGCGGCAGCGTCGTCGGGGCCAGGCGCGGCAGCGGCGCGCGCCCCGCGGGCGACGCCGGCGCGGCCGCGGCGCCCGCGGCGAGCGCCACGAGCGCCACGAGCGCCACGAGCGCCCCCTTCGCGGCGCCCGCGCGCCGCCGCCCGTACGTGTTGCCGTAACCCGACACGCCGCGCAAGCTCATGGCCCGGCGCCGGCTTCTAGCACCGGCCCGCGCCGCCACCAAGGCCGCCCCGGGGCGCCGCCGCGGGCGCTTCCCGGTGGCCGCCGACGGCGGGCCATGATTGTATCGAAGGCGGTGACGTCGAAGCCCCACGCGCCCCCCGCCACCGACCCGGTGGCCCGCATCGCGCAGCTCGAAGCCGAGCTCGCGCAAGAGCGGCGGGCCTCGCGCGCGCTGCGCGAGGTGGGCACGGCCGTGGGGTCGGTGGTCGACCTCGATCAGATCCTCGAGCTGATTCTGGCCAAGGTGCGCGAGGTGCTCGAGGCCGACCGCGCCACGCTCTTTCTGCTCGACGAGGGGCGCCGCGAGCTGGTCAGCCGCGTGACGACGGGCGAGGGCGTGCGAACGCTGCGGGTCAAGGTGGGCCGGGGCATCGCGGGCCTCGTCGCCAAGGCGGGCCGGCCGCTGCGCATCCGCGACGCGTACGAAGACGCGCGCTTCCTGCGCGACTCCGACGAGCTGACGGGCTACCGCACGCGCGCGGTGCTCGCCGCCCCGCTCAAGAACCACCTCGGGCGCATCGTGGGGGTCATCCAGGCGCTCAACAAGCAGGGCGACGGCGAGTTCTCGGCCGAAGACGAAGAGCTCTTGACGGCGCTCGCGACGCAGGCCGCCGTCACCATCGACAACTCGCGCCTCTACCTCTCGGCCCTGCAGAAGAACATGCAGCTCGTCGAGACCAAAGAGCAGCTCGAGCGGCGCGTGCGCGACCTCGAGCTGCTCTTCGACCTCGAGAGCTCGATGGCGCGCGCCGCCACGCTCGAAGACGTGCTGCACGCCGCGCTCGCGCAGGCGACCCACGCCTGCGACGCCGGCTCGGGCGCCGTCCTCCTGCCCGACGAAGAGACCGAGGCCTCGGCCGCCTACTTCCACGAGGCCCAGGCCCCCTCCGCGCCGCTCAAGCGGCTGATGATGAGCCCGGGCGAGGGCTTCCTCGGCTCGGTCATGCTCACGGGGCGCGCCGCGCGCGAGTCCGACATCCCCTTCGACCGCGAGGGCGCCGCCCGCACCGACCGCGCCGTGGGCCAGCACACGACCTCCGCCCTCGGCGCCCCGCTCGAGGGCCAAGACGGCCGCCGCCTCGGCGCCATCGCCCTCTACAACAAGGGCGGCGGGCGGCCCTTCTCCGACGAAGATTTGAGCCTCCTGCGCCTGGTCGCCGCCAACGTCTCGACCGCGGTGCAGCTGCACCGCTCGCGCACCAGCCAAGAGCGCGCCAAGCGCCTGACCGCGATCGGCCAGCTGCTCTCGGGCGTCATCCACGATTTGAAGACCCCGCTCGCCGTCATCAGCGGCTACCTGCAGCTGATGGCCACGACCGCCGACGAAGACGAGCGGCGCGGCTACGCCGTGCTCGTGCAGCGGCAGTTCGAGCAGATCCGGCAGATGCAGCGCGAGGTGCTCGAGTTCGCCCGGGGCGAGAAGTCGGTGCTCGTGCGGCGCGTGTACCTGCAGCCCTTCATGCGCAACCTCGAGCAGTCGGTCCGGCCCCTCCTCGAGGGCCGGCCCGTCGCGCTCTCGGTGCGCTCCGACGACCCGGGCACCGCCCGCTTCGACGAGGGCAAGATGTGCCGCGCGCTCGACAACCTCGCGCGCAACGCCCTCGACGCGATGGGCGAGCGCGGCGGCGAGCTCGCCCTGCGCGCCTACCGCGAGGGCGACGAGCTCGTCTTCGCCGTCAGCGACACCGGCCCCGGCATCCCCGACGCCATCCGCGGCCGGCTCTTCGAGTCGTTCGTCACCAGCGGCAAGAAGGGCGGCACCGGCCTCGGCCTCGCCATCGTCAAGAAGATCGTCACCGAAGAGCACGGCGGCCGCGTCGAGGTCGAGACGGGCGCGCGCGGCACCACCTTCCGCCTCTTCGTGCCCCAGGCCGCCGCGGCCGCCGAGGCCGCCGCGGCCGCCGAGGCCGCCGAGGCCGAAGGCGGGGGCTGAGCGCGCGCCGTGCGCGTCACCCTCAACGTCGACCTCGGCGAGGCGCCCGGCGAGCCCGACGAGCTCTACGCCCTCGCCGACCAGGCCAACGTCGCCTGCGGCGGGCACGCCGGCGACCCCGACAGCATCGAGCGCGCCTGCCGCCTCGCGCTCGCCGCCGGCGCCCGCGTCGCCGCCCACCCCTCGTACCCCGACCGCGAGCACTTCGGCCGCCGCAGCCTCGCCCTGCCGCCCGACGACCTCGCCCGCTCGCTGCGCGCGCAGTGCGCCGCCCTCGCCGCCGCCGCCCGCCGCCTCGGCCTCGCCGCCGCCGCCGTCAAGCCCCACGGCGCGCTCTACCACGACGCCGCCACGAGCCCCGCGCTCGCCGCGCTCGTCGTGCGCGCCTGCCGCGAGGGCCTCGGCCTGCCCCCCGGCGCGCCCCTCGCCTACGTCGGCCCGCCCGCCGCCGAGCCCGCCGCCCCGCCCGACGCCCCCCTCGCCTACCTCGCCGAGGGCTTCGCCGACCGCGCCTACGAGCCCGACGGCTCGCTCCGGCCCCGCTCGGCCCCGGGCGCCCTGCTCACCGACCCGGCCGCCTGCGCCGAGCAGGCCCTCGCCCTCGCCCGCTCGGGCCGCTTCCGAACCCTCTGCGTGCACGGCGACACGCCCGGCGCCGTCGCCATCGCCCGCGCGGTGCGCCGCGCCCTCGCCGAGCAAGGCCTGCTCGAGGCGCGCGGTTGACGGTCTGGGCTGCTGGCGAGGCGCCGGGGTGCCCCGCACTGAAGTACGGGGCACGGCGTGACCCTTTCGTGCGGCTTGAGCTCGGCACCGATTCGGCGCGCAAAGCCCGGCCCTCGGTGGGGCCGGGCTCCCGCGGGCTCCGGCTTCCGGGCGAGCGCCGAAGGCAGCTCGCGGCGAGGGAGCCCGGCCCCACCGAGGGCCCTAGGGATTGGTCACTTTTTTTCCTTGCCCGGCGGTCGGCTAGGCTGCGGGGTGGATGCCGCCGCCTTCGCCCCCTTCGACCCCGACGCCCTGTTCGCCGACGCGCCCTACAGCCGCCCGATCCGCCGGCGCCTCGGCGCCGTCGTGCGGGCGCTCGCCGCCCGCCCCGACGCCTCCTTCCCCCGTGCGCTCGGCCCCGCCGGCTATCGCGCCGCTACGCGCCTGTGGCACAACCCGCGCGTGCTCGAGCGCCTGCCCTTCGACGAGGTCTTCGAAGCCGCCGCCGCCCGCCTGCCCGCCGGCGAGGACGTGGTCGTCGCCCACGACACGACCGACTTCGTCTTCCCCGCGCTCGCCGAGCGCGAAGGGCTCGAGCCGATGCCGGGCGGCACGGCGCGCTTCCGCGGCCACCTGAGCCTGGCGGTGGGCGCGGGGCCGGTGCGCGCGGCCTTCGGGCCGCTCGCCTTCGAGCCCATCGCGCGCGGCC